>JADJKB010000003.1:0-677709 GCA_016706225.1 Myxococcales bacterium | reverse complement strand
CGCCGTACTCGATGCCCTGGCGGACCAGATCCCACTCGACCAGCGCTTCGCCGCCGAAGAACTGGAGCATGACCTCCTGCCGCTCGCTGCTCAGCAGAAACTCGATCGAGCGTGTGAGCGTCTCTCGGCTCATGACGCGGCCGTCCTGCTTGGGGATGTAGCAGTAGACGCAGCGCAGCTCACACTGCCAGGTCGGGATCACCACGAGTCGCGCCGGCGTCTCGGAGGCGTAGCGTCGGTAGGCCTTCACCCATTCTTTCTTGGGGCCCAGCACCTCGGATGCCGTCTCCACGGAGGCACGGTTCCCGGCCTCGATGTTGCGACTCAACGTCTCGAAGGCGAGGCGCCGAGGCATGTCATCGAGGCGGCGCAACAGGCGTTCGCGTTCCGGCGGGAGCGCGGCGCTCTCGGCCGCGAGCTCGGAGAAACGCTCGCGAAGCACCTCGAGGGACTTCGTGTAGAGGGAGCCGTCGGAGAGCACGCCGGGAGCCACCGCGCGCACCCAGTCATCGGCCGGTACGTCGGCGTCCACGAAGGGGTAGTCGAGCTCCGGGTGGTGCGGAACACTGGCGAGCCGACGCACCGCGAAAGCGTCGTCATCCCCTCGGCGCACCAAGCGGCGATGGCTGGCCGACGGGAAATACGAGACGAGGCGGGGCACGACGGGGAAGCGCACGTGGAAGAACTTCGGGTGGAGGAGCTTCAGCCGGCACAGCTCTTCCAGCGAGTCGACGAGGTCGGTGGCCGTGGTGCTCGAGTTGGCCATGATCAGATACGCATCGACGTGAATGCGCCGCGCCGCGAGGGCGTCGACGATGGCGCGGATGTGCTCGCGGCCGTAGCCCTTGCCCAGCCGGTCGAGCTCGCGGTCGCTGAAGGTCTCGACCCCGATCTGCAGGAACGCACTCCAGGCGCGGGTCTTGTGATCCAGAACCCAGTCTCGCTCCGGAATGTTCGCGGTCGAATCGGCGAAACACTCGGGCCGGATGGCGTCGACCAAACGCAGGTCGGGCTCCGGCATCAGCTGTTTGCCGACGCGTTTGCAGAGATCGGCGACGGAAACCTGAACCGACGAGAGCCGAAAGCGTGTGGCGAGGATGCCTTGCAAGAACTCCCGGGCTCGCTCGCGATCACACGCGAAGTCGTCGTCGCTGATGTGGATGCGGAAGGCGTTGCCCGGCACGTCGGGCCCAAACAGCTCCGCGTAGTGTTCCGCGTAGCGCCCGAGCAGCTCCAGGGTGCCGCCGGAACTGCGCGCTTGGTAGCTCTGGCGACCGATGATCGAACAGAAGCTGCACTTGTGGATGCAGCCCCGGGAGGTAGAGAGCTCGACGCCCTGCTCCAGGTGCCGGCGCTCGAGCAGCCCGAGATTGACGGACACCCGATCGAGCGAGTCGACCTCCACGGTCTTGTCGGGGTTGCCGGCGAGCAGTGAGCGGCCAGCGCGATCGACGACGAGCATGCCGTCCATGCTGAGGAGCGCGGCACGCTGGCCGGGTGTCAGCGGAACGTCGATGTGGCTTTCGGCACCAACGATGGCCGCGAGCCGTGGCACGAAGTACTCCCCGGCACCGCGGCAGACGAAGGTCACGTCTGGGAGGTGACAGGCCACGTGCTCCGGGGTGAGCGTCGGCATGACCCCACCGACGGCCACATGGGCGCGACAGCCGAGCCGGCGAAGCTCCGCGATCAAACCGACGACGCCCTCGAAGTAGCCCTCGAGCAGCGTGATGCACACCAGATCGATCGGCCCTTCGCCGAGCACCCGGGTCAGGCCGTCGAGGCCGACCACCGGTCGCTCGGCGCCGACGATGGACATCTTCACGTTGGCGAGCGCGACTTCGGTGGCGGTGCCGGCGAGGGTGCTGGCCATGTGCAGCACACCCTGGGACAGCTCGCAGTCGTTGTGCGGCATGTCCGAGTTCATCAGCGACTCGAAGAACAACACTCGGCGGGCGGGGTGTGCGGGGAGGGGAGGCTGGAGCCGCGTGGGACTTGCCGGCTGCTCACCCAACATGAGCGCGGCGACCCGCGCGTCGATTGGGTGGTGGACGGGGGCGGCTGCGATGCTCGGCCCGTCGAGCCGCACCGAGACAGCGCCGTCGGCATCGAGCTCGATTCGTTCCGGGCCGGCGCCGACGAGATGCGCTCGGAACGTGCGGGTGAGTGCATCGTCGCGGCGTTCGACGGCGCGTCCGACCGCAGCTGCCGCTCGGAGCAAGGTCGCGACCGGGAGCTCCGAAGCCGTCTCGTCGATCACCTCGACGCGGGCGGCGTAGCCGTGGCGGCGTCGACTGACGACCTTGCCGGAGGGGGTGACGATGCGCGCCCGCTCCGGGCAGAAGCTTCCGCCGTCGGGCTCGTGCACGTAGAAGTACGCGCCGTCTTCCACTACGCGGACGACCATCAGAGGCGAAGTCTACAATGGTCGGGGGTGGGGTGCGAACGGGTCCGAAACGGCGAGCAGGCCGCTCGCCGCGGCGGCGGCGGGCCCCGTGTTTCAGCCAGTGCGCAGCACCGACGGCAGAGAGCGGTCAGACTGGTTCAACGAGTCCCCTTGGACCAGAACCGGTTGGGGGCTAGATTCCTTGCTCGGTGCGCGACACCTCACCCGAAGCGCTTCGCGTTCAGACGCTCGCTCAGCGGAAGCTGGGCGGCGTCGGGCGATTTCGCCTTGCATGTCGCATGAGCCAGGCTCTCCGTGACATGGCTCGACGACGCATCGCATCCAAGCACACCGACCTCGACGAGCCGGAGTTGTCCGCCGAGCTGCTCCGGGAGCTGTATGGCTTCGAACGACGGCCCTGAGCAGATCATCGCGAGAGTGGTGGAGTTGCTCGAGACGGCGGGCATTCCGTACATGCTGACTGGCTCGTTTGCGAGCGGGTTTCACGGGGCCCCCCGCGCGAGCCAGGACGTGGATTTCGTCATCGCCCCGGTGCTCGGGACGCTCCAGCGATTCCTGAATCTCTTGCCGGCGGAGGAGTACTACGTCAGTCGCGACGCCGCCCTTCAAGCGTATTCCACCGAGTCGCTCTTCAACGTGGTGGACTTCGCCAGCGCCTGGAAGATCGACTTCATCATCAGAAAGTCGCGGCCGTTCAGTAGGGAGGAATTCGAGCGAAGGACCGTCGCCAGGCTCGGAGACTCCGAGATTGCCGTGGCTACAGCGGAGGACGTTCTGATCGCCAAGCTCGAGTGGGCGAAGCTCACCGAGTCGGAGCGGCAGCTCGAGGACGCAGCCGGTATCCTCCGTGTGCAAGGGGACGCCCTCGATGACGCGTATGTGGGAAAGTGGGTCAAATCCTTGGGACTCGAGCGCCAACTCGATCTTGCGCGAGTAAAGTTTGGTCGGTAGAGCGGAGGGGTCGCTCACTGCTCCGGCCTTGTTCAGGTTCAGGTAAGCACGGGATATGCTCACGGCAGTGGCCCCTTCCATCCCGTGGTGTTGGGCGTTCCCCTTGAGCCTCGTCGTTGGCGCGTTCGTCGCGTGCGGCGAGTCCGATTCCAGTGCGCCCGCGCACGGGACCGGAGGGTCCGCCGGCGCGGATGCTCAGGCCGACCAATCGGCGACCGGTGGGACGTCCGCAGCAGACGCCGGTGCGGACGCGGTCAGCGACGCGAGCGTCGACACCACCGATGGGCCGCCCTGCGACGCGAGCTGCGCGGGCGTTTGTGTCGGTAACATCTGTCACACCTACCCCGCGCGGCGGGTTGGCATCTTCTACCTGGCCTGGCACGCCTTCGCCGCCGACACCATCGCGCAACTCCCGGCCGCACAGCGCCTCACGGTCGAGGACGTGATCAAGAGCCCCAACCCGAGCTTCGACGTGCTCCTGCCGACGCCGGCCCTCGCCGAACAAGCGGCGGGGTTTCGCTATCACATTCAGCCCGAGCTCGGCTTCTATCACATCTACCGCAAACGGCCCGGTGACGCCGCCTACCCCGAGCCGAACTACGTCGCTGACGGCACCAACCTCGAGAAGGTCTTGCGCACCCACGCCACCCAGCTGTGGCAGGCTGGCGTCGACTTCGTCTACGTAGACCTCACCAACTTGCAGGGCATGTCTCCGTTTGCCGACGTGCTCGGGGTACGCCCGTTGGAGGTCTTGTTCGAGGAGTGGGCGGCGGCGCGCGCTGCCGGCATCATGACGCCGCAGATCGCCGCCTGGGTGCCGGCGCCGGACAAGAGCGGGCCCATGGTCTACGAGGAGGTGTCTCGCATCTATCACGAGGCTCAGAACGCCGAGCTCGTGCTCCGCGACCAGAAGACCGGCAAGAAGGTCGTGTTCTTGGTGGACACGCTGACGACGGACTCCGGCAAACAAGACAGCGAAGGCGCTGGCGGCGCGAACGACGTGGTTGCAGTGCGGATGTGGGGGTTGCTCTCAAACAGAAGCTGGACTCTGGGGTCGCGTCCTGGATGCAGCCCTGCGAGGTAGCCGGGAGCTGGACCACCATCGTGGAGCCTCAAGCGGCGTGCGATCAGGGTTTCGCCAAACAGACCCCCATCGGCTCCGTGCTGTCGGTGAGCTCGAGCTACCAGCTCTCGTACGCGAGTCTGCCATTTCACGCCGCCGGCAAGCGCGGGGGCGTGACCCTGAAGCGGCAGTTCGCCCACGCGTTTCAGGCCGCCCCCGACTACCTGCTCATCAACAGCTGGAACGAGCTGATCGCCCAGCCGCAACCCAACCCTCACCCCGCCACGATGGGAAACCTGCGCAAGAGCATGGGCGTGTACGACTCGAGCGGCGTCTCACTCTGGGTCGATCCGTACGGCGCGGAGTACGTCCGCGACATCGAGCCCAGCGTCGAATACGGGGACTTCTACTATCAGCTGATGCGCTCCTGCCTCCGAGTCTATCGGCAAGGAAGCTGCAGCGTGGCCGGAACCAGCGGCGAGAGTTGCTGCGCCATGGACCCCGAGCTGGTGTTGATCCGGAGCTTGCGCGAGAAAGATCCGTCCAACGGCATGACGACTCAGCATGTGCTCAGCACCGGCACGAACGAGCGGGATACTCTGGTCGCGACCGGGGCGTGGGAAGAGGTCTGCACTCCCTTGCTCGGCAACCCACAGCTCTGCGGCGGTGGCCCGATGACAAACGCCGACGTTCCCTTCGAGCTCTTTGCCAGCGCGGGTCCCGAGCGCGCGCTGCTCACGCGGTGTTTCACCGGTGTGTCCAACTTCTTTTCCCTCGACCCCAGCTGCGAAGGCACGACGGTCGTCGGTCCGCTCGGCTACGTGGCCAAAAGCCCGAGCAGCCACGCGGCCCGCCCCCTGCGACGCTGTTACAACACCTCTGCGCAGCGCCACTTCCACTGGCTCGACGTTACGTGTCCGGCGTTGCCAAACGTGAAAGAGGAGAGCTTGGTCGGGTACGTGCGCTGAGGGACCGTCAGCTGGAGAACGCGGCCGCTCCGGCCCGGTGCGGTGCACGGCGGCGAGTGCAGGCAGGCACCACTGGTCGCGACCGCGGCGCACGTGGCGCGCCAAGCGTCCGGGCCTCCACTACCGAGATCCGCTGCTCCCGGGTCGCTGCTCGCGCTCGGTGGCGTCACCCGTTCACGAGAGCTCGACGAGCAGCGCGTCGAGGCCGGCGTAGCTCATTTCCATGCCATCGGTCATGCCCGTCCCGACCGCCGCATCGCGGTCCGCTTTCGACTGGTAGACGATGAGCGTCGTGTGGGTCGTGATGCCGCCTTGTTCGGTGAACTCCACCTCGACGCGCGCCTCACCGCCCATGTTTCCTCCGACACTGCCCGGGTCATAGGCCTCGGTGTGGACGAGCCGCGCGGGTGCCTCGACCTCGAGGAACTCACCGGTGAAGCCGAATTCGCTGCCGTCGGAGTCGCTGCGCCAACGCCAGCGGAACTTGCCGCCAACCCGCACGTCCATCTCACACACCGGCATGGTCCAGCCCGGCGGACCGAGCAACCAGCGCTGCACGAGAGCCGGAGTGGTCCAGGCCCGATACACCAGCTGCCGGGGCGCCTTGAAGGACCGCGTCACCTTCACTTCGTGATCACTCGGGAGCGTGACTTTTGCCTTGTCCATGTCGCTGACCTCGTCCTTCGGAGCTTGACCGCATCAACCTGCGTGCGCGGCTTCGAGCTCCGCGATCACGATCTTCTTCATCTTGCGCAGCGCCTGCATCACCCGCGCCGACTTGCTTTGATCCGCGTCGCTCATGAGCGTCATCAGCTGTTTGGGCACCACCTGCCACGAGAGGCCGTACTTGTCCCGCAGCCAACCGCACTGACTCTCCGCCCCACCGTCGGCAGTCAGCCGCTCCCAGTAGTAGTCGACCTCCGCCTGGTCGTCGCAGGAGATGAAGAACGACACCGCCTCGTTGAACTTGAACTCCGGCCCTCCGCTCAGCGCCATGAAGCGCTGGCCCATGATCTCGAAGCTGCCGAACATGGGCGTCAGCGCGGTGATCCGTCCGTCCTTGAACACCGACACGTAGTGCTCGAGCGCCTCTTTCAGCTTGCCGTGGTCGAACCACAGGAACGGTGTGATCTTTTGCATCTACCTCTGCCTCACTTCTTCTTTCGGTTGCGTCCGACTGGTTTGGCCTGCAGCTCGGCAAGCAGCGTGTCCAGTCGCTCGAAGTTCGCCTCCCAGATGTCCCGGTAGCGCTCGAGCCACGCGCTCGCGTCTGCAAGAGGCTTGGCCTCGATGCGTCGCGGGCGACGTTGCGCGTCGCGCCCGACCGAGACCAAGCCCGCGCGCTCGAGCATCTTCAGGTGCTTGGAGATCGCTGGCTGGCTCATGTCGAACGGCTCCAACAGCTCGTTCACCGAGGCTTCGCCCCGGGCCAGCCGCGCCAGGATCGCGCGCCGCGTCGGGTCCGCCAGCGCGGCGAAGGTGTGATCGAGCCGTTCCGAGGCGTTCATTGGGGGCCGCTGTATATAACCATATGGTTATAGTAAGGCCCGGCGCGTGTCAAGCGTCTCGGCAATGCGTTGCGGGCCTGTCGGCAATTGCCCGCGGAGCGCCGACGACTTCGCCTAGAGCGCCGAACAGGTTGAACGTCGTTTGTTTTCCGGGACTTGCAAGGTGTTCGGCGCTCGCGCGCGGAGCGCGCACGGCCGAAGGCCGGGGGTTTGGGGCGCAGCCCCAACGTAAAGATCCTAGAACACGAGCAGCGCAAGCTGATCGGTGTTCTAGGATCGACGGCTTGCACTCGACTCTTCGTGTTGGGGTGGTGGGGGCCGGAACCGCGGGCACGGCGGCCGCGCTGTTCTTGGCCCGTGCGGGTCACGAGGTGACGCTGTTCGAGGCAGTCCCCGCGCCCGCCGCAATTGGCGCCGGCATCTTGCTGCAGCCCACCGGGCTCTCGGTGCTCGCACGCCTCGGACTCGCGAACGCGATCCTGGCCCGTGGCGCGCGGGTCGATCGGCTTCACGCCGTCACACACTCGAGGCGAACCGTGCTCGATCTGTCCTACGGACGAGCCGGAGCGGATCGTTTCGGCTTGGGACTGCATCGCGGGGTGCTGTTCACCGAGCTCTTGGCTGCCGCGCGGACGGAGCCTCGTATCTCCGTGCGGTGCGGGGTCACTATCGAGGCCCAACGCCGCGACGGTGACGGATGCACGTTGACCGACGGGGAGGGCGGCACGCATGGGCCCTTCGATTTGGTCGTGGTCGCGGACGGCGCCCGCTCGCGACTGCGCTCCGGCCACGTCGGGCTTCGGCACGCGAAGGAGTATCCATGGGGCGCGCTGTGGTTCATCGCCGAGGATCCCGACGAGAGCTTTCGCGGCGTGCTGTTTCAGGTCGTCGAGCGCGCGACGACCATGCTGGGGTTTCTGCCGTCGGGCTTCGGACCCGAAGGCAGGGTGCCGCGCGTGAGTTTGTTCTGGAGTGTGCGCGCGCAGGAGGTCGAGACCTTGCGCGCCGCGGGGCTCGGTGCGTGGAAGACCCGCGTCGCCGAGCTCGAGCCCCGCGCCGAACCCGTGCTCGCTCAGATCGAGCACATCGAGCAGCTGCTCTACGCGCGCTACCACGACATCGCCATGCGGCCCTGGCACGACCGCGGCGTGGTGTTTCTGGGTGATGCCGCCCACGCAACGAGCCCGCAACTGGGTCAGGGGGCGAACCTGGCGTTGGTCGATGCCCTGGTCCTTTCCGAGTGTGTGGCCAGCCACGACACGCTCGATGAAGGGTTGGCTGCGTACTCTCGCGAGCGACGCACCCACCTCGCGTACTACCAGTGGGCGACGCGTTTTCTCACACCGTTCTTCCAGTCCGGCTCTCGAACCCTCGCGGTCTTGCGCGACGTCTTCATGGGGCCGCTGTGCCGCATGCCGGTACTCCGCGGACTCATGCTGCGAACCCTGATCGGCGTCGAACGCGGCCCGTTTCGAGCAGCGCTGCCTCTGCCACCGAACGCACTTCCACCGCCGGTGTGAGATCGGTCGGCGGTGCCGCCCCCGGCTCTCGGCTATTGGGTGCCCATCGAGAGTAGGCCCCGCGCTCTCATCTCGACCTGTTGGATGGGGCCCGGCGCGCCGAATCTTCCGTAGATGCCTTGCCGGCAGCGCGATGAGATACTGTGAGGCCAGCGGCCTCAACGTCGCCCAGGGCGGCAGGGACGGCTTGCCGGTCCGGCTCGCCCTCGCAGACCTCGATTTCCTCGCGGAGACGCGCAACGTCCAGCCCGGCCCCGAAGTCCGCGCTTCGTGGCATGATCCCCCTTCATGACGCCCGAGGTCATCGTCGTCGGTGGGGGACCCGCGGGCGCGACTGCGGCGGCGATCCTCGCGCGGGAAGGACTGCGCGTCGTGCTGCTCGAGCAGGAGCATTTCCCCAGGCATCACGTGGGCGAATCGCTGCAGCCGGCCGTGACCGATCTGCTCGACGACTACCTCGGCCTCGGTCCCGCCATCGCGGCCGCGGGATTCGCTCGCAAGTACGGCGCCACGTACGTCTGGGGACAATCGCGGGAGCCCTGGAGCATCCTGTTCGACGAGCGCCTGTCCCACGACTTGCCGACGCTGAGCGAAGAGAAGCTGCTGGCGGGTGACTACGAACACGCCTGGCAGGTCGAGCGTTCGGTCTTCGACGAGCTCCTGCTCGGCGAAGCGATTCGGCGGGGTGTCGATGTTCGACAAGGCGTCAGCGTCGATGCACCGCTCGTGGAAGACGGACGCACGGTCGGTGTGAAGCTTGCGAGTGGTGAGAGCCTGCGCGCGCGCTTTGTGGTCGACGCCAGCGGGCAACGCTGCTTTCTGGGTCGCGCGTTCGGGCTTACCACCGACGTGCCCGACATGCGTGCGACCGCAACCTACGCCTATTACGACGGCGCCGGCGGTGTACCCGGACCGCTCTCGCGCCACGTGCAGCTGGTCGTTGCCATCCGCGAAGGCTGGGTGTGGTTCATTCCCGTCAGCGCCGAGCGCACGAGCGTGGGCGTGGTGGTTCGCGAGCGCGCGCGCATCGATCCGGCGCGCTTCCGCGAGCTCGTCGCCGAAGCGGAGCTGCCTCTCGCCGGGAGCCGCCTCGTCAACCAGGCCGATGGCAACGACTACTTCTTCGCAAAGGATTGGTCTTTCGCGCACAAGAAGCTGACCGGCGAGGGTTTCATCATGGTCGGTGACGCCGCGTGTTTCGTGGACCCGATCCTGTCCGGTGGGGTCGACTTTGCGGTGCGCGGGGCGGCGAGCGCAGCTCTCGCCGTGCTGACCGCTCTGCGCGACCCGGGCGACGCCGGTGGTGCGTTCGAGCGCTACGAGGCGCGACTGCGGGAAGAGTACCGAGCCTACCTGCGGCTCGCGCGCTACTGGTACGGCAACAACCGCTCGGTGAACGGCTTCTTCTGGGAAGCCCACCAGGAGATCCTTGCCGACTCGGTCTCCACACCGCTGCGCGCGTTCGTCTATCTCACCAGCGGTCAATACGCAGCGGACCAGCACTATCGGATCTTCCAGGACGCACAGGAACGACAGATCTTCCACTCGCTCGGCGTGGACAAGGGCGCGCTGCGAGCGGCGCGTAAACGGGCCGACGCGCTGGCGCGCCGTGCCCTGGTCGAGGAGCTGACCGCGACGGTCTTTCCGAGCGGGTTGCCCTCGCGTCTGGAAGGGGTGATCGAGCTCGCCCGCGTCGCCGGGGAGCTCGAGAGCTTCAAGCTGAATCCCGTGCTCTGCCCGAAGACGGGGCGGCATCGCATTGCCGCGAGTGACCTCGGCGAGAACACTGCCGACTGGGTCAGCCGCCTGGATCGAGCGTGGCCGGACGCCGGGCTCGACGAGTTCTTCAGCGGGACACCGGACGCGGCACGCCGCATGGTGGATACGGACGGCGAGCACGCCGTGTTCTATTTGGACGATCTTCAGGAGCGAGGAGAGCGTGCCCCTGACGGACGCGTCGTGATGAGCCGAACGCTGTCGACGAGCGGTGAGCGCACGCTGCTCACGCGCCACACGTCGCTGACCGGTGTCAGGTTGCCTGAGGAGAGCGAGCCCGAGCTCGGGCGGATGATCGCGTGCGGCGTGGGCGGCGGATTCTGGGCAGTGCGCACGCAGGGCGACGTGCCGGTGGGTGTGGTCTGGATCTCCGAGAGCCGCTACCGGAAGAACGCTGACGATAGCGCGAAGATCGTGGATCGGCTCGACGCCGGGCCCGAGTGGGAGCGGCTCAAACAAGCGGCGAAGAGCCGCGGGTTTTGCGCGTATCCGGACGCCATCGAAATCACGCCGACCGGGCTCGAGCTCACGATTGGTTTCGTCAGCCTGCGGGGTTGAAGCTCAGGCGCGGGATGGCAAGGCAGGCCTCGGTTGGGTCGGCAACAGCTCACCGATCGCTGCGCGCAGGTCATCGATCAGCATCTGGATCTGTTCCCGATGGGTGCGGAAGCTGAGCACGCAGACTCGGCCAACGTAGCGACCTCCGACCACCGCGCCGGTCACCATGACCCGCCCCCGGGCTGTGGTGCGCTGCATCAGCGAGCGAGTCGCCGCGTCCTCCTCCTGAGCCGATGCTCCAGGCCACGACAGGTGAAACGCGAACAGAGAGAGCTCGGGCGGCGCGTCGATGACGACGCCCGGCAGCTCGGCGATCTGGCGCGCGGCCTCGAGCGCGAGAGCGCGTTTCTCCGCGATGGCCTCGCGGAAGAGGCGCGCGCCGAAGAGTTTCACGGACAGCCAGACGCGCAAGCCCGGGAATGCTCGCGACAGCTCGGGCCCGTGCTGGCTCGGATCGTAAAAGTCGTCGGGGTGCGGTGCGGCCGGAAGATAGTCGGCGGTTGCCTCGTGGGCAGCCCTGAGCGCGCTGCCGTCCCTCACGAGCAGGGCGCCGGTGCCATACGGCAAGAACATGCCCTTGTGCGGGTCGAGGGTGAGTGAGTCGGCGCGAGAGAGTCCTCGCAAGGTTCCGCGAAGCTCGTCGCACAAATGGAAGAACGCGCCGTAGGCGCCGTCGACGTGGTGCCAGAGGCCCTCGGCCGCCGCGAGGTCGGCGATGGCGTCGAGTGGATCCACCGCACCCGTGTTGGTCGTGCCCGCGCTCGACACCACCGCGAAGGGCTCGAGTCCGGCGCGGCGATCCTGCGCGATCGCCTCGGCGAGCGCGTCCACGGGAAGTCGGAACTTCGCGTCACAGGCGATGGCATGCACGCGGTCCGGCATGATGCCCGCGAGCTTGGCTGCCTTCACCACCGAGTGGTGCGCCTGGTCGGACGTGTAGAGCACGCCGCGTCGGAGCTCCGGGCCGAGGTGCCGTTCGCGCGCGCACACGATCGCGTTGAACGTGGCCATTGAGCCGCCCGTGGTGAACAGCCCACGGGTGCTCGCCGGAAACCCCATCCAGTCTCGGAGCCAGTCGAGCGCGTTGGCCTCGAGCTGCACGAGTGCGGGGGCGGCCATCCAGACGCCGGTGTAACGGTTGGTCGTGTTGGCGATGTAGTCGGCCAGCGCCGCGCTGTAGAGACCGCCACCGGGGATGTACGCGAGGTAGCCAGGTGCGGGGGTGTTGAACGTGCGGGGCAGGCACTCGTCGAAATAGAGGTCGAGCAGCGGTGCGAGGTCGGTACCGTGCTCCGGTGCGGACTCACGCAGCCGGCGGCACAGGTCCTCGGCGTGCACGTCACCGGAGATGGGTTGAGTGGACAGGGTCGCGATGTGGTGCAGGCAGCGGGCGACGACTGCCTCGGTCATCGCCTGCATGTCGGCGTGCGGGATCTCGAGCGCGGCGAGCGGCATGCGCCGCAGTCTGTCACGGACGCGGCCCGCCGAGCGACCCGGGAGCGGAGGCAGGGTGAGCTCGTCGCTTGCTCAGCCCTTGGCATCGGCTGCCGTCCGCGGCTCGACGCGCGCGCGGCTCAGAGCCGCGACCACGACGCCGGGGCACTCGCCGCGGTCGAGGCACGGCTCGCATGCCGGTGGGAACGCCGTGGCCTGGCCGCGAAAGTAGAGGGTGATGCAGAGCGCGGCGTCCCGCGGGAGGTCCCGCGCGACACAGCGAGGGAATCCGACCAACGCGACGTCGCGGCTTCGCCCGAGTGCGGCATCGAGGGCCTCGTAGCTCGGCGACTCGGTCGCGTAGTCGAAGAGGGTCTCCTTCGGTCGCACGGGTGCGATTGAAAGCTGCGTGCCGTACCGTTCGCGAACGAGGCGCGCGAGGCCTGCCAGAGAGGCCAAGGTTCGCACGAGCGCGAGTGTGTGGATGCGTACGGCCATGCCGGCGCGATGCGCCGCGTCCAGCCCGCGGAGGGTCTGCTCGAACGCCGCGCGCCCGACCACGCCGTCGTGCAGCGCGGCTTCGGGTGAATAGAGCGGAGCCGCCACGGTCGTGACGCCGTGAGCCGCCCACTGTGCGACCACGCCCGGCTCCGCCAGGCGTAGACCCGAGGTCATCACTTCGATCTCGCTGAAGCCGACGGCTCGGGCGAGCGCCAAGGTTGGATCGAAGCTCGCGTGGCGCGCCGGCTCGGTGCCGACGATGCAGAGCCGACGCACGGAAAGTGCGCGGTTCGCCTCGAGCCAGGCGGCGACTCGCTCGAAGCGCGTGATGCTCTCCGGTGGCGGGTTCGTCACCCCGGTGTTGGCGCAGAAGAAACAGCGGCTCTCGCAGGCGTTCATCAGGAGCAGGAGTCCGGCCGGCGGCAGCTGCCACTCGGCGAGTCGTTTCAGCTGCTCCGAGAGCGGCGCGCCGAGGAAACCGAGCACGCTGGGATCCTCGTGAATCGTGCCAGCCACGCATCGCAGAGTAGAGCGACTCTCTGGCGGATGAAACAGCTCCGACCCGGAGTGCATGCCGACTGCCATTCGATGCGTCCGCGTGGGGTTGGGAGGCCGGCGCGGCGGCAGTGCGCCCGCCGCCCGCAAAATGCACTACGCTTGCTGCGACTGCCCTCGCCATGCGCGTTGTCTTCGTTCACACGGCGCTCCCTGGGGTGCGCTTCAACAGCTCGATTGCTGCGCTGTCGGCGTGGCTCGAACAGCATGGGCATCAAACCGGGTTGCTCACGGTTCCCGAGCGCGCGACGGATGCAGAAATTGATGACGCGCTCAGTCAGACCGGCGCGGAGGCGGTCGCGCTTTCCTTCATGACCTGTCGCTTGACGCTGGCGCAGCGGGTGGCCGCGAGCGCACGCCGTGTCTTGCCGCGGGCGCGGGTGATCGCGGGTGGCGCGCATCCGACGATGTATCCCCACGAGACGCTGGCGGAGCTCGACGTCGATGCCGTGGGTGTCGGTGAGGGGGAAGAGCCGCTGCGCCTTTGGTTGGAGGATGCCTCGCGGCACAACCCGGGGATCTTGCGGCGCGCGAAGCTGGACTCCCTCGAGCGCTGGTGGGCACCGGAGGTCGACGCGCTGCCCGACTGGAATCGGCGGCTGTTCGGCGCCGTGGAGAACGAGGGCAACCGGTACGAGGTCGCGGTAGGGGTGGCGTTCGCCCGCGGCTTCTGCCCCTACACCTGCACCTTCTGTGGCGTGGATGGTTACCGCCGCGCGAATCAGCAGCCCAGCAAGGGCGCCATGCGCATGCGCAGCGTGGAGCGTGTGCTCACGGAGCTCGAAGCGGTGAAACGTGCCGGGCCGGTGCCCAACGGGTTCGCCGCCTGGGACGAGATCTTGCCGCCAAAAAAGGAGTGGCTCGCGGAGTTCTTGCCGGCGTACCGCGCGCGCATTGGGCTGCCCCTGGCGGCGCACGCGCGCATCGAGCAGCTCACCCCGTCCGTCGTCGATCAGCTTGCTGCCGGCGGGTGTGACTACCTGGTGATCGGGCTCGAGACCGGCGACGAGGCGTACCGCGCGAAGTTCCTGGACAAACGTTTCACCAACGCACAGGCCGTGGCTGCCCTCGAGTTGCTGCGCAACGCCGGCATCACGTGTTTTGCTTCCTTCATGCTCGGGTTGCCGTTCGAGACACCGAAGATGCTGGCCGAGACGGTGCGGCTCGCGCAGCGGGTTGGTCCGACCGTCCTGTCGTGGAAGTACTACACGCCGGAGCGCGGCACACGGCTGTTCTCGCTGGTGGAGCAGCACGGGCTCCTGATCGACGAATACATCGACCACCCGTTTGGTGCCGACGAACCCATGATCCGGCTCACGCACTGTAGCCGCGCGGACATCGAGAAGGCGCAGCGGGCGCTGTCGCTCCTGCCTTCGCAGTCCGACGAGCGTGGCACGTACGAACGCGCGGGCGTCGACGCCGGCGTGCTGGAGTACCGCTCGTGATCCCGACCCGGGCAGAGGCCCACGAGCGGCTGCAGGAGATCCTGGAGCGCGGGACGGTGAATTTGGGCGCGCGGGCCGACACGGAGCGCCTGATGCTGATGCTCACGCGCTCCTGCGAGCTGCGCTGCGGTTATTGTTTCGTCGAAAAATCCGAGACCGCGCCGACCATGCCGCTCGCGACGGCCAAACGTGCCGTCGATCTCTTGATGAGCAGCCAGCGCTCGCGGCTCGAGCTCCAGCTCTTCGGAGGCGAGCCGACCCGCTCCTGGGACTCGCTCGAGACCCTGCTCGACTACGCCTTCGGCCACCCGGGCCTCGGAACACGACGCCTGGAGCTGATCCTGACGACCAACGGCCTGGGGCTGGATGCAGCGCGCGTGCGGGCGCTCGAGCGATGGCCGGTGGTGGTGCTCTTCAGCCTGGACGGGGACGCGAGCGCGCACCGGCGCTTTCGCAATGCCCACCTGCTCACGGACGACGAAGCCTACCGCGCGATCGATCGCGGCATCGATTTGCTCCAACCCAGCAAGCTCAACTGGTTCATGAACGCGGTGTTGCCTCCCGCTGCCGCCGACGATGTGGTCGCGCGCTTCGAGTGGGCCGTGGAGCGAGGTATCTCACGCCTACAGCTCAACTACGCCGTCGGCATGCAGTGGTCCGAGGCGCAGAGCCTGGCGTATCTCTCCGGCCTCCGAGAACTGCTCACGAGTCATCATCGTGATGCCCGCGGGGTGGTGCTCTTCAACTGGCGGAGCGACTGCGAGCCGGTGATGCTGAGTGACGACCTGATCGTGGACGTCGACGGCAGTGTTCTCCACGACGGAGCGATCTTCCTCGAGCGGGCATTCGCTCGCTTGAAGGACACTTACCAGCGGGGCCACGTGAACGAGCTCGAAGCGTTCGACCCGTTACGCTGGGATCTGCGCACCATCTACGACACGATGGTCTCGACCTATCCAGAGGGCAGCGTCGAGCGGGAGATCATCCTGCACAACATCAACTTCGGCGCGCGCGTCGATCTGATGATCCTGGCGCTTTCACGGGAGCTCGGCAGAAAACCTTCCCGGGGTGCGGGGCCTGGCTGAGGCGCGCGCGCGACTGATCGGCCACGAACCCCGTCAGTTCGTGGGCAAACACGGCTTCATGCACGCGCTCCAGATCTCGAGGCACGTCTTCGGCAACGGCTCGCCGGCTTCACACACCCAATCGGGGGTTGCGCCGGCGCAGTCGATGAACGCATTCCACGCGCCCGCGCAGCTGGTCGGAAAGCCTCCGAAGACGCCCTCACAATCCGTTTGGGTGACGTTGGGACAGCCTGCTGCGACGACCTTCTGACAGATCGCCGTTTTGTCCACGCTGTCACCGCTCCCAGAGGTGCTCGTCGCGCATTTCGGCGCGTCATCGCCGCCGTCGAAGGGGATGTCGCCGCCCGTGCCGCCATTGCCCCCGCCCGATGCGCCGCCGGTGGAAGCGCCGCCGGTCGAGGCGCCGCCGGTCGAGGCCCCTCCACTGGAAGCTGAACCGCTACCAGCGCTACCGCCGGTGCCACTGCTCTTCGAGCCGCCGTCGTCGCTGGAGCAGGAAACCAGGCCAAGAACCGCCAGAACTGAGGACGCCGCGCAGATCTTCGCAATTGACATGACCACCTCCGAGGGGGGAACTTATCACGCGTCGCGGCCCGAGCGTGAGCCGCTTCTGGGGCGCCGCGCCGGCGCGCCACGTGCGACACTCTGTGGTAGTTTCTATCGCATGGCTCGGGTCGTCGCCTTCGAGCCCCTCGTCCCTCCGAGCGCCGGCGATCGTGCGCCGTGCCGCGCGAGTCTCACCACTCGAGGCAGGCGCGGGGCTTCGGAGCTCGAGGTCGTGGTGTTCGATCACGACATTGCCCTCCAGGCATTCCGCTCCGGCGGCTGGGCTCTGGCCGAGCTCGAAGGAGCAATCGCTGGTGCCACCGAAGCCTTGGTCCATCCGGACTCTCCACTGGGCCCGCAGGTTCATGCGCGCGGCCTCGCGCTCGGTCGTGAGCTCGTCGAGATCGACGACTACGCGGATCTGAGCCAGGAAATCCTGCAAAACGGGCTGTTCATCCTCGAGCGCCGACCGGGTCTCTTGAAACGCCCCGGCATCATCGTCTGGGGCGAGCTCTCACCGGTCGAGCTCAGCCGTGCGCTCGCTGATTGGGCTGCGCGCGCGGAGCTGCCAACCAAGGGCCGCGCCATTGCGCTCTCGGGAGCCGGCTTCTTCCGCGACCGGCGCCGCGTCGATGCCCTGACCGAGCACATTGCGCGAGGGCCCCTCTGGCTTCGAGCCGTGGATTTCACCGGCGCGGCCGACGCAGCCCTCCTGGTGAGCGCGGTGCGTGCGGTGCTCTCAGGATGGGTCCGCGGACCGACTGAAGAGCAGGTGCAGCTCCGCCTACCAGAGGACGCAAGCCCGGAGCTGGTGCGCGTGGCCGAACGGCTCGATCCGCTCGACGTCGACGTGCTCGCGCGCCTCTCCGATGTGTGGCGGGACGACGAGACGCTGCGACGTCGGGTGGATGACGGCGAGCGGGTGGTGTTCTTCGATGCGCTCGAGCGCGCGCGGCGCTCAGGGGACACCGCCGCCGAGGGCCGCGCTGTCGGTCGCGCCGAGGAGCGCCTTGGCAGCGCCAGTCGCTGGATCCGCGCCTTCCGTCGTGCGTCGATGGACCGCCGCCCGCGCCTGACTTTGATCCCGACCTGGCAATGTGAGCTCCGCTGCAAGTACTGCACGATCCCGAAACAAGACGGGCGTGTGATGCCCATACGGACCGTCGAACGGGCCATTGACCTCTTGCTGTCTGGCGGCTCGGAAGAGGCCGAGGTGCACTTCTTCGGCGGCGAGCCCATGAGTGAGTGGGAGCTCGTTCGGCATGCGGTGGAGTGGGGAACTGCTCGTGCGAACGAAGAAGGCCGGCGCATCTCGTTCATGATCACGACGGACGGTTTCGGCCTGAATCCCGAGCGCCTGGCCTTCTTGTCGAGGTTTCCCGTGCGCTTTCAGCTCTCACTGGACGGCGCGCCGGAGACACAGAACGCATTTCGGCTCAAACACGCGGGCGGCGACTCGTACCCCGAGTCTCCGGGTGGCAAGGTGGCGATGATCTTGGCTTCGGGTGTGGAGCACGAGGTGATCCAGGTCGTGCATCCGAGAAACGCCGAGCGCATGGCGGAGAACTTCCGCCACATCGTCGGGCTCGGGTACCGCAAGCTGCAGCTCAACTACGCGCTCGGCACACGCTGGGAGGAACCAGCCCTCGTCACCTTCGCCGAGGGCCTGATGGCAATCGGAAAGGAGCTCGACAAACACCGTGCGTCCGGCGATCCCGTCGAGCTCGTGAACCTCGGCGAGACGCTCTTGACCGTTCGAGGCAACCTGGAGGTCAGCGTGGATTGGGACGGTTCGATCTTCGGGACCTCGGCGTTTCTGTACATCCCCAAGTACCGGGAGCAGTTCCGGCTCGGGCACCTGGACGACGGCGCCTCGTTCCGCCGCTACGTTCACGACGGTTTTCCGATGGAGCACCTGCTCGCCCACTGGTACCGCGAGGGCATGGCGGACAACAACCGCTCGGTCGGCTCGGTGTTGATGAGCTTCGTGCGCTTCATGCGCGCCCGCGACTGACGGCGTCAGCCCGCGCCGGGCGACGCATCCGCCTGCCGCTCACACATTCGCCTGAGCAGTGCCGCGTAGTCCTTGCTCGTGTCGAACTCGGGGCCCCACACGCGTTTCACCCGCTCCGCGACCTCCGGGCTGTACAAAAACACCCGGTAGATCAGCATGTCGGCGTGATCCCCGCAGTCGCTCTCGATGCGGTCGCCGTTCACGTTCACGACGCCGAGTCGCCCGAGTTTGTCCCAGCCATGCGGTGAGACGTCCCAGGGATCGACACCCCAGAGGGTTCGAAACTCGGACAACGAAAAACCGGTGTGGAGGTTGTGCACGAGGAACCGGTGGCGCTCTCCCGAGTCGTCCACCGGCACGGCGCGCATGCGCCGGCGCTTCTCGCGGTCGGCCAGCAGCGCTGCGTCGATGTCGCCGTTCGGCACGTCGGGTTCGTAGTAGTGGGCCCCGAACGAGTGGGAGCGCGCTGGGTTGCCGAGGCCGAGCAGCGACCCATTCAGTTTTCGCAGGTCGTAGTCCTGAATGTTGGCTGCGTCCTGGGTCTTGCCCTGGCCCTGATCCATGTGGGAGTAGCCGCCGCCCTGGAGGCGGTCGGTGCCCCAGGCGAGCATCTCGTCCCGCAGGCGCACTTGCTCGTCGCTCATGCTCTGTCCGCTGAGCGAGTACTTGGTCCAGGGCTGCGGTCGGAACGCGTTGATGTGGATCGAATCCGGCGCGAGGCCGAGGATGAACTCCATGTCGTCCTTGAACGACTGGACCGACTGGCCGTCGAGCCCGGCCATCAGGTCCACGTTGACGTGGTTGATGCCGAAGCGTTTGGCGGCCTCGACCGCCGCCGCCACCTGCTCGGGTTTGTTGAAACGACGAGCGCGTCGCTGCGCCTCGGCGTCCAAGGTCTGCACGCCAACGGTCAAGCGGGTGACACCCCCGATCTTGGCCAGGACCTCGATCTTCTTCTCCGACAGCGAGTCCGGGTTGCCCTCGAAGATGATCTGCGTGCCCTCGGCGATGGCAAACGAGCTCCGCAACGTGCCGAGCAGGTTCTCCAGCGCAGTCGCCGGCAAGAGGGAGGGTGTGCCCCCACCGAAGTAGATGCTGGTCAGCTCGGTGCCCGAGAAGACCGGAGCGAAGCGCCGCATGTCGTCGGAGAGCCCGTCCACGTAGGCGTCGAATCCGGCGCGGTCGAAGCGATCGGTCTTGCCGCAGTAACAAAACGTACACGCCACGGCGCAGAAAGGGATGTGCACGTAGAGCCCCACCTTGCTCGGCGCCGAGCCGTCGCGGACTCGGCCGAGGGTTCGCTCCCAGCCGTCGAGCACGTCCCGCTCCGAGACCAGATCGCCGAGCGGACGCACGTGGGGGTACAGGTCCTCCGACGTCAACGCACGCCAGGCCACGTAGGCCGCAAATCTGAGCTCACCTGCCGAGCGCTGATGCTCACCGGCCGCTGCGTCAGTCTCACGACCACGGAATCTCACTGGCAAGTGGCTCTTTGCTGGGAAGGCGAGCTCGACTGGATCGGCCCGATCCATCAAGGACTTGAGCACAATCAAGTGGTGCTCGGTCTCGCGCGGCAGCTCCTGTTCGGTGTTCGACGTGATCGAGAGCGAGAGGGTCTGGGTGTGCGCCCACGATGCTTCAGCGTCGCGCGGCCTCACACCGAGCGAGACCTCCACGCCGTCGAGGTTGAGCCAGACGATGATCTCACCGGCGCCGTCCTCCAGCCGCGACGAGGTCAGCGGTGCATGACGCGCAAACAGCTTGAGCACGCGTTCCAGCCATGCGCGTGCGTCCTCGGATGAAGCGGTCTTTTCGCCGGTCATGTCACTCTGAGCCGCACCCGCTCACGGTCCGGGGCGGACGACCACAGGTCTTTGCCTGACGCGCGCAGGCCGAGCTCCGCGACCTCCGTGCCGGGCCCGGCCTCGGCGGCGGCGCCCGGTTGGCTAGCCGTCAAGTCGAGCATGGCGGAGAGTGCGGAGGTTGCGTAGGTTTCGTCGGAGGTCAGCTCCGCCCCTTCGTCGTCGCGCAGCACACTCAGCTGGAAGCGCGGCGATGATGCCAGGAACGGAGCCGCGGTTCCGGCTGGAACCAGACCGAAGCGCAGACCGGCGCCGTCCGTTCGTCGTGCGCTGAGCACCAAACTTCGGAGCTCGATCTTGTCGGCCGCGGCGTGGTCGATGACATAACCCCCCGCGAGTTGAATTCCACCCTTGCGTGCGATCAGCTTGCGGAACCGCCGTTCGTACTCGTCGAGCCAGGCGCCGAGCTCGTCGGACACGTGCCGGTCGCGTTTGCCGAGGTAGGGGCTCTTGCGCTTGCGGGTCAGAATGTCGACCTCGAGCCCCTGACGGCCGAGCTCCTCCATCACGAACTCGCGCCGCCGCACCATGTCGGCGGCGGACAACACCAACGGCGGCGTTCCGGGGCGGGGCTCGTAGTTGTTGTACTTGGCGTAGTCGAACTTGCGTCCGACCTCGACGGACCGCAGGAACTCTTCCCAGCTCTCGTCACCGAAGCCGTAGATGATGTCGGTGCAGGTCACCAGGGTCGGATCGGCGGTCTTCAGTCGCTCGATGCCCCGCATGACCTCGTCAATCGAGTAGGTACGGCGCATTCCATCCAGGATGCGCTGGGAGCCGGACTGAACCGGGAACACCAGCCACGCGAACTTGCCACTGTGGAAGAGCGGTTCGATCTCGTCGATGTGGGAGAAGAAGTTGGTCGGCTCGAACGCCTCCCCGTGGATGAAGAAGTCCTCGGGCAGCTCGACCAGCGCCCGCAGCAGATCGACGACGGTCTGGCCGTGGTCGTGCCCCCAGGTCGAGAGATCTGTGGACGCGAGGAAGAAATCCCGGTGTCCCTCGGCTAGGCCGCGCCGGACCTCCGCCAAGATCTCGTCGAGCGTCATGCTCTTTGGGCGGCCCGTAGCGCGACGAATTGCACAAAAACTACAGCGGCCAAGGCAACCGGTGCTGACGGTGATCTGGAACAGCCCGTCTCGGGGGTCCGCGCTGGAATACCGGTCCTTGTGGAACGCGGTCGGCGTCGACTCGAAGCTGGTCAGCGTGTGATCGAAGATCAGATCGAGATCTTCCAGGTGTTTTGGGCCCAGCATCGCGTGCCGGGAGACCCCCTGGAGTGAGTCCTTCACCTTGTGGTGTTCGATGCGGGTCAGGCAGCCGGTGACGACCACGGCGGCCTCGGGGTTGCGATCGCGGACCGTCTGAATCGCGTCGTAAGCGAGCTGCGAACGCGTGTCGTTGTAGCCGCAGGTGTTGATCACCTGGACGGCGGCGTTCTCCGGCTCGTCGACCACCGTGTACCCGTTCAGCTCGACGAAGTCGTGGATCTTCGAGGTGATGAGGCCCGCGTAAGGACAACAGGCAAAGGCCTGATGGATGAAGACGTTGGCGCCCTTCTCGATGCTGAACTCCGGCGTCTCGTGCCGCATGGTCGTCGGGGAGTCAGCGCTCACGAGCTCACCTCTGCGGCGGCAGGGGCGCGGTCCAGGCGCGCCAGCATCTGACACACGATGCGGACGGCTTCCGGACCGTCGTCTTCCGGGGTCACGAACGCCAGCCGGGCACCCCGTCCGATGGGGGACGTCATGGCTCGTTTGTCGAAGGCGTCGATGGTCATGCTGTCGGTCCCGAGCCCAAACCGCATGCGCACCCCGACCAAATCCGAGTGCGGTACGCGAGACAGCTCAGTATACGGCGTCCAACCGGAGACGCCCAACCGGCGTTTCAGCTGCTCGGGCACGCGAGAGAAGCGCTCGAGCACCTCGCGGACCCAGGCTTCGAGGGCCGCTTCGGCCGTGTTCGGCGCGGTGGCGAGCGCCGGTCCGCGCGCGTCGTGGTTCCACGAGCGGCCGTGGCCGAAGGCCTCGTACCCCACCATTTCGATGGCGGCCCCGCCCTTACGCAGGCTTGCCATCCAGTCGATGACCACCTGGTAGTCGCGCGCAGTCAGACCCGGGAGAGAGCGCACCGCGTACAGCTCTTTGGCATCGATCTCCAGCCCGTAGCGCGCTTTGGCCTTCGCGATGGGGGTGCCGGGGAGCGCGAGCAGCGGAAACGTCGTGATGCGAACGCCGAGCCCGAGCAGGTACTCGATGCGATGCTTGATCTTGTCGGCCGTGTCGAAGGGCACCCCTGTGATGACATCGACGATGGGCTGCTGGATGGGTCGCACGAAGTCGAGCGCCGCCTCGAACTCGGCGCGGTCGAAGCGAGGGCGGTTGAGCGCAGCGAGGCCCGGATCGTCATCGGTCTGGAGCCCCAGCATGAGCCGGCGCCACGGCAGCCGCGCGAGCAGCGCCGACTGTTCGGCGTCGAGGCAGTAGTACTGGAGGAAGGCGTTCCAGGTGATCCGGCGCGCCGGATCGGCCTCCTCGAGGGTCTCGACCAGGTGGGTGAGGTGCGGCGTCGAAAAGTTGATGGCCGCGTCGCAGATCAAGATCTCGCGAAACCCGTTCTGCTGCGCCCACTCGACGTCGCGCGCCACGTACTCGCGAGAAAATCGCGTCAGCTTGCGCTCACCCATGGGCCAGGCGCAGAACGAACAAGCGACGGGGCAGCCGCGGGTCCACTCGACGTTCAGCACGTCGACCGAGGCGACCTCCGGCACCAGACCGTCTTGCAGCGGCGCTCCCACTTCGTCGAGCACTTCGAGGACGGACGGCGTGGTGGTGGTGGCCACCACGGCGCCGGCTTCGTCTCGGTAGACCAGGCGCGGGATCTCCCCGAAGCGAGCGCTCGCGAGGCGGGGTGTCGGGTCGGCGAGCGCCTCGAGCCAGGCGCCGAAGGCCCGCTCGGCGTGACCGAGAAACACGAAATCGATCGCCGGCTCGTCTCGGAGCAGGTCTTCGCCGATGTCGGTGGCGCTGGGGCCGCCGACGACCGTGATGATGTCGGGCGCGCGGGTCTTGAGCTCGCGCATGACCTCGGAAAACAGCTCGATGGTCCAGGCTTGCAGCGTGAAACCGACGATGCGCGGTGGATCATCCAGGATCGACTTCAGGACCTCCGACGCCGTGGTGTCGGGCCGGCCGGGGTAGTGCATTGGCCACACACTCTGATCGAACGCGTAGCGCCGAGCGAGCTCGGGGCTGCGCTGGGCATGGGAGATCAAGAAGGGTGCGCCGAGCCCCACGTTCACGCCGCCGTCGAACACGTTGGTGTGGTGCAGCTGGACCAACGCCTTGTCGGCGCGGATGCGGCTGCGGAGACCTTCGAAGAAGTCACTGGTGGTCGAGATCCCGTGACTGTCACGCTCGAAGCCCCGGACGTGATGTCGGGTCTCGGAGAGGCGACGCGCCGCGAGCTCGAGACAGCGCAGGTGCTCGCTGGCCGAGAGCGCCGGCGTCTCGTAGACCCAGTATTGCCGTCGTGTGTCGGGCTCGATACCGAGCTTCTTGCGGTCGTTCCACATCTGCGTGCCCGGGGAGCACTGCAGGGGAAAGACCGTGATGTCACCGTCGAGCGTGTCGAGCAGGTAGTCCAGGCGTGAGGCGAATTTGGCGTAGGTGTCGCCGGGCACGCCGCTGATGATCGAGATCCCGGGCCGTGAAAACGAGGCGATCTCGCCCACAGCCCACTCGAAGCGCTCGCGATCGAACGGAGGACGCCCGACCACTTCGCGGCCAAGGGCCTCGTCGGTCTGCAGCCCCATGCACAAACTCTTGAAACGCACCCGACGGAGCAACTCCACTTGCTCGGGTTTCAAGGTTTCGTACATGAGAAATGCGGTCAGCTCGAGCTCTTGCTGGGGATCACCGGCGACGATGGCGTCGACGTATCGACCCAGTTTGTCCGTCGTGAAATTGATGGCGGAGCAGTTGAGGACGAGCTCGTGAAAGCCGCGCTCCTTCGCCCAGTGAATGTCGTCGACCATGCGGTCGTGTCCGGCCAGGTTGAGCTTCAGGTTGCCCTTGCCCCAGCTGCAGTACGTGCAGCCGATGGGGCAGCCGCGGGACCACTCGACGTGCACCTTGCGAGCGCGACTCACGTCCACCAGCCCCGCGCGAAACACGGACGGGACCTGGTCGAGGATCGCAGCGGACGCGCCATCCGAAGCTGTCCCCTCCCAGCCGGCCGGGCGGTTCACGTACAACCCGGCCGTGCCCAGGGCCCGACTCGGATCCCCCGCACCCAGGGCACGGAGCAACTCGACGAACGCGAGCTCGCCGTAACCGCGCACCAGGAAGTCGACCGGCAGGTCTCGAACGAGCTCGGTGCCGCAGTCCGTCGCCATCGGCCCGCCAACCACGACGCGGATCTCCGGGCGTTCTTCCTTGATGATCTGAATGGCGTCCAGAAACACCTTCTCGGACCACGCCACCACGGTGAAACCGACCAGGTCGGGTTGGTCGGCGAGCACTCTCGCGGCCACTTCTTCGGCTTTTGGGGTACGCGACGAAACCAAACCCGAGGCCGACACCGGTCCGCCGCCCTCCCA
Organism: Myxococcales bacterium; assembly: GCA_016706225.1. Taxonomy (NCBI): domain Bacteria; kingdom Pseudomonadati; phylum Myxococcota; class Myxococcia; order Myxococcales; species Myxococcales bacterium. Next base: position 652,916 of record JADJKB010000003.1, on the reverse strand, counting down.
GTCGACGGCCTCGAACTCCCAGCTCTCGCTGAGCTCCGGGAAGGTCTTGGCGTACGAGATCAAGAACGGGACCCCCAGCCCGTAGCGCATGCCGTCGTCCCACATGTTCATGTGGTGCAGCTGCACGCGCCTCGAGCCGGAGCTCATTTCGCGGTCCCGACCAGGGGCAGGGAGCGTGGGGCTCGGGGTTCCGCGGGTGCGTCAGCCGGGTACAGATCGAGCTCCTGGAAGATGGGTCTCTCGAAGCAGTTCTTCCAGCGGTCGCAGCCCGCGCAGAAGTGTTTCCAGTCCTTCACCGGCACACTGGTGAGGCGCGTTGCATCCTCGGTGAGCGCCTGGGTGAAGAGGCAAACGTCCTTGCGGCAGGCGTGAGCAGCTCGCGAGTACGCGGCCAGGCCCTGGGCGATGCGCGCGCTGTATTTTCCGGGGGTGAAACCGATGAAAACCGGGTGCTGGTGCTGCTCGTAGAAATCGATGAAACGGGTCGCGTGCGAGGTGACGGCGTTGCCCTCGGGATCGAGGTTCATCACCGCCCGCGGCTCGATGGCGAGGATCTCGGCGTTGACCTGGACGTATTGGTACTTCTTGCGAACCGTCTCGATGAAGGCGAAATGTTCCCCGAAATGCTCGAGCTCTTCGAAGGGGAGGCCCGTGAGCATGCAGAGATCGGTGCGGATGCCGTGGGGCTCGAGCAGGTCGATGGCGTCCATCACCTGCTGAGCCGAGAAATAGTTGCTCTTGTTGCGTTTTCGCAGCTCGTCACTGCCCGTGTAGACAACGAAGTCGATGCGGCTGCCCGGCTGGAAGGTCTCGGCAAATGCGTCGACCCAGCGCTTGCTCGGGATGTGCAGACACTCCTGCACCATCTTGATGCGCAGGCCCGCGCGGCGGATCTCGGCGAAGAGCTCCAGAAACCAGTCTTCGGTCTTCGTCGGCTGGAAGGTGTTGTACCAGGTGTCCAGCCCGTACTCGGGCATGCGCAGCAGATCCCGCATCATGGCGGGGATGGGGCGCCACGAGACACTCTTGCGTCCGGAGATGAACTGCTGCGCCTTGGCGCCTCCACCGCAGAACGTGCAGTTGTATGGGCAGCCACGGCCGGCGTTGCAATAGAAGATCCCCGCATCGCGCCGATCGAGACGGATTTCGCCTTCCATCACGCCGCGCTGGTTGTAGTACTCGGCGTGGCGCAAGAGATCGAAGCGGCAGTAGGTGTAACGGCCGAGATCTTCGTCGGAGTTGACGTGGTGGATCTGGCTGACCGTGTAGGCGCCATTCACCAGGCGACACAGGTTCGGCACCTCGTCGAGGGACGCGCCTTCGGTGAAATGCCGCGCGAGGTTGAGGAGCGCCATCTCTCCGTCGCCGCGGATCACGAAGTCTATTTCGGGAAAGGTCTGGAGGATCTCCGGCGTGAACGACGAGGCGGTGTAGCCTCCGATGACCGTCTTGACCTCAGGCAAGGCCGCCTTGATGCGGCGGGCCAGCTCGATCACCGCGCGGCTGGTAGCGTGCCAGTGCAGATCCATCGCGACCAGCTTGGCGCCGGACCGCCGCACGGCGTCGACGACGTCGAACTCGGGATCGAGCCGCTTTTCGATCGCGTGGTGAACGATCTCGACCCGAACCCCGTGCTCGTCGAGCCAGTTGGCCATGGACACGAAGCCCATCGGCATCAGGTGGATCGGGCACGAAGGCTCGATGTGCTTCGACTCGTGCACGAAGATGACGTCGAGGCCCACGGCGGGGATTCTAGCACTGGGCGGGCTCCTGCGTATTCAGGACGGCGTGACCGTTGGGTCTTGGACAAAGCCTGTTGCTCACGCGGGAGCGTGCACGCGGTGTGATGAGCCTGCTGCTCAGTCGCTCAGACCCCGGAGCTCGCTGCCCCAGGGTTGCTGCGTGATCAGCTCGTCGGCGACCCTGCGCTGGGCCACCGACAGTTTGCCCGCGAACGCGTCGGCGAGCAGCGCGGCGAAGTGTCGCGCCGTCGCGGGGCGGAGCTCACGGCGTTTGGCCAGCACGAGGGCCAGCACGCGCTCGACGTCGGTGTTGAGCTTCACCAATCCAGAGGGACGCGCCGGCTGTTTGTACACCACGTTGTAGAGCGTCTGCATGCTGTCGGCGCCGGTGAACGCGGGGCGACCCGTGAGCACACGATAGGTGACCACCCCCAACGCAAAGACGTCGCTGCGGTGATCGACGTCCCCACCCCGCGCTTGCTCCGGCGACATGTAGCTCGGCGTACCGACCGTCGCGCCCTGCGTCAGCGTTGCCTGGCTCTCGTGGAGCTTCGACACACCGAAGTCGAGGACCTTCCAGCGTTTGCGCCCGCCCTCGGCCGCGTGAAACAGATTCTGGGGTTTGATGTCGCGATGCACGATGCCGTTCGCGCGTGCCACCTCGAGGGCTTCGGCCACGTGCTCGACCAACTCGAGCGTCTCCTTCGCGCCCAGGCGTTTGTCGTGCCGCAGCCGCTTCCCTAGATCCTCCCCGCTCAGGAGCTCCATCGCCAGGTAGGGTGCCCCGTCATCGGTGCGCCCAGTACCCAGAAGCCGGGTCAGGTAGGGTGAGCTCAGAGTGGCTGCAACCTCGGCCTCGCGGAAAAACCGCGTCAGCGCGCCCGGCTCGGAGAGGGTGCCCGCGTTGAGGAACTTGAGCGCGGCGGGAGAGCCGTCCGCGGCCTGCGCCGCGTAGACCTCACCCATGGCGCCGCGTCCGATCAAGGCGTCCACCATGTAACCGTCCACGGTTTGCCCCGTGTACCGACCGAGCCGTGCGGCCTGCTCGCGATCCAGGTCCGCGCGGGCCTCGTTGAGCAGCGCGTCGCGTTGCTCGATGCTGCGAGCTGCGCCTTCCAGCCGAAGGAAGGCGTCGCGGGTCGCCGAGCGGGCGCGTCGTGCGCTCCAGAACGTGACGGCAAGGAAGGTCTCGAGCTCGACCGACAGCACAACGAGCCCGGGTAGGTCGGGATCGACGAAGCGGACCAAGCCGCGATCGAGCGGCATTACTCCCGCGATCGAGAGCACGAAGAAGAGCAGATAACCGAGCGCGAGCGTCAGAAAGACGACCCAGCCGAGCGGCTTGTCGTCGCCCGAGCCGTAGAAAAAAATCCCGAGGGCGGCGGCCACGATGGTGCCCGAAAAAACTCCCACCGAGGCCGCGGCGGCGAGCACACACGCGACGCCGCAGAGGGCCTGGAACATGGCGAGCCGCGCGTCGTAGCGCGAGCGATCGCGAAACCGGAGCAGGAGCCACGCGGTGATGACGAGGGTGCCGCCGTAGATGAGGGTGCAGACTGGGCGGTATGGCAGGTCTTTGGGGATCCACTGAGTGATGAGGGCGCCGACGGCCACGATCGCCATGACCTTCATGATGGCGATGACGCGTTCGGCCTCTTCGCGCTTGAGGATCAGCGTGCTGCTGCGCGTGCGCAGATTGGTGGTGCCGGCTGAGCCCGAGCGATTCTGCCCGGAGGTCGAGCCGGAACCCGAGCTGCTGGCGTGAGATTGTGACGGCGCCGCGACGGAGGTGGGTTCCTCGTCCGGGGGGCCTGCTACGAGCGTATCGCTGTCAGGGTCCGGCACTTGTCCGCCCACCCCCGCCGCCGATGAGCCAACACCGCGCGCGTCGCGCCGAGGCCGGTGACGTTGTGTTGGTCATTGCCGCTCGCATGTCGCACACCCGCACGACCACCCGTGTCAGTGCGATCTTAGCCCGTCGGCGCTCGAGAGGGCGACTGGATCTGGGCTCACGCCGCGCAGCGCTGGCTGATTTTGGAACAGCGAACCAGCACGGGCCCCGATTCGATCCCGTGGTAGCCTGACCCCGGCGAGCAGATGCCGCAGCGAATTGCCATCATCGGCGGGGGGATTGCCGGGCTCACGGCCGCTCATCTGCTCGCGCCGCTCCACGAGATCACGCTGTTCGAGAAGACGGATCGCCTTGGAGGCAACGCCTACACTCACACCACGCGGGATGGATACCAGGTGGACATTGCGGTGGCTGCCTTCGGGCGGGCCGGCTATCCGAAGTTCTATCGTCTGCTCGATGAGCTGAGAGTCTCGACGCAGCGCTCCCCCGGCGCGTTCATCAGCCTGCATAATCTCGACTCGGGCAAGGGGCTCTACATCACCCCGTGGAGCCTCGAGGGGCTCTTGGCCCAGCGTTTCGAGCTACTTCGACCGCGGCACGCGGCGGATCTGGTTGGACTGTACGTCGGTCTGCGCGGGCTCCTCGCTCGCTGGGAGCGCGGTGAGCTGCGGGGGCTGACGATGGCGGAGGCGATCCGCCTCGTGCCCACGGTACGGGGTGATGGTCGGAGGCTGCTGCTCTCGGCGCTGTGTTTGATGTCGTCGATGAGCGGCGCGGAGGTGCTGGCCGGGCCCGCCGAGTTCTTCGTGGGCAAACTCCACACGCACGACGACGTGCTCTCGCCCCGCGCGCCGTACTCCGTGCGGTGCATGTCACACCAGACCAAGAGCTACGTGGATGCGCTTGCCCGTGGGTTCCGGGACCGAGTCGTTCTTCGCGCCGACGTCGCGCGGGTGCTGCGCGACGAGCACGGCGTCACGCTCGTGGATGGCGCCGGGGAGCAGCGCCGCTTCGATCAGGTCGTGTTCGCGTGCAACGCCGACCAAGCGCTCGCCTTGCTCGAGGCGCCAACGCCGGACGAACGGACGTTGCTCGGTGCCTGGCGCTACAAAGCCGGCAAGGTCGTGCTGCATCGAGATCACTCCTCGTTCCCTCCCCGCTCCCTGACGCAGGCTTATACGTTCCTGTACCGGGAAGCAGACGGCGACTTCGAGACCTCGGTGTCCGGCGCCATGTGGCGGCTGCCGGGTGTCGATTCGAAGTGCCCGTACCTGTCGTCACAACACCCGAACTTCCCCATCGACGACAGCCTCGTGGAGCTCGAGACCGTGCTGCGCACGCCGATCTTCGATTTCGAGGCCTTCGCCACCCAGAAGCGCCTGCCCGAGCTAAACGGAAAGCAGCGGTCTTACTTCTGTGGCAGCCACTTTGGACACGGCCTGCACGAAGACGCGGTCAAGTCCGCGGTCGACGTAGCTCGGATGCTCGGCGTCGCCTGGTAGCGCTCGGGTCGCCCGAGTGAGCTATGCTGCTCCGCATGGGGACTCCTTCAGCGTTGGCAGTGGGGGTGTTGCTACTCGCGAGCGTAGCGGCCTGCGGGTCGAGCAGTGACGGCGGCAGCGACACGAAAGACGCCGGGAGCGGCGGAACGAGCGCTTCTGCGAACACGGACGAGCTGGGATCTCGAACTTTGGGCGAGGCAGCAGGGGAACGAAACATGTAGGAAGCCGAGTTGCCGGCCGACAGCTCCGCCAACCCATCCGGCCCGACGTTCTTCACCACCAGCGTCATCAGCTGCGCGTCCGGATACTGCGCGCGAGCTTGGCGCTCCGCGGCCGACAGGTACGCGATGGCGTCGAAGCGAGCACCTTGATCGCAACACGGCTGCCGATTTCGGGGTGCACTCCGAGATGCACGTCACCCATCCCACCGCGTCCGATCAGGCGCTCGACGCGGTAGCTCCCGACGACCCGGCCAACGAGAGCGCCGAAGCCGCTCTCGCCGCGAAGCGACGCGGCGGTCGACTCCAGCGCCGCGCCGTCGTCGGTGCAGCACCCGGGCCTGGGGTAAACCCGCGCGCACTGCGGGCACACGTACACCTGGCGCAGGATCCACCAAGCCGATGGGTGCGTCCAGAATGGGGGGAACGGTCGGGGCGAAGGCGGCTGTTCTTCGCGTGGCGCGGTTCGGCGCGGTCCACTCCGAACGCCGCCCGAATCACTCGCCGCGCCTGGCGCGCCAATATCCGAGCGCCAGCTGGATGATTCCGACGGCGGCGATGAATGCGAGGAAGCCGATTGGTAACGTCGCGATGAATCCGACTGCCTTCCGCAGTGTGCCTCGTGGATAGCGGAAGGCGAGCGCCGTGAATCCGAACATCCACAGGGAAGACATCGCCACAATCCACAGCAAGAAGGGCTGGAACTCCCGCCGCATCGACGCTTCGCGGGAGCTCATGTCCTTGTGCCGGAACACCCACGACGGCAGGTAGTGCAGGTAGTGCAGCAAACGGTCGCCGGCGGCGCGGTCGCGGCAGTCTTTGCCCCACTCGGGCTCGCCCGCTTGCTCGAAGAGTCGGGCCGCCTCGAGTAGATCGGCGCGCGCGGCCAGGTGTTCGTGCAGGCGGTGCCGGGCGTTCGCGCGGGCATTGAGGGCCCGAGCGCGCTGCCAGTCGTCGAGCGCAGCCTCGAGCGCCTCGTCGGCGATGGAGATCGCTGCCTGGTGGTGGAACGCCTCGACCTCCAGCCACGCCAGCTGTTCCAGACACAGCGCCTGACCCAACTCGTGCTCGACTCGCCGAGCCAGCTCGAGGGCTCGCTCGAAGGCGTGACGCGCGGGCAGGTATTCGTTGCGCTCGGCGTGCCAGAGACCAACCGAGTGGAGGATGATCGAGGTCGCGCCATCATCCTCGCCCTGCTCGGCGGCGGTAACGGCGCGCCGAAACAGCGAGCGAGCCTCGCGCGGCTCCGCACGCTTGACCGCAGAGCGAGCCGCACGCAGGTAAGAAAAACCTGCCCGCGTCGGCAGCCCGGCGGCCTCGAACGAGTCGGCTGCGCGGAGGCGCTCGCGTTGGGCGTCTTCAGTTCGCCCGAGCGCCTCGAGCGACTCCGCAAGCTCGTCGAGTGCGTGGGGTAAGTCCTCGTCGAGCTCGTGCTCCTCGGCGAGCTTCGTCGCCCGCTCCGCGTGCTCCAGTGCGGCGGCGGCATCGTCTCGAGCCAGCGCCGCGCGAGCCGCGTAGTACTCCAGCAACACCCCGTCGCCAGGATCGTCACGCCCGATGAGGTCTTCGAGCTCGCGCAGCGCTGCGGTGGTCTCGTCGGCATCGTCCTTGGTCAGGCGCAGCTCGAGCAGCTCTCGCACGAGCTCGACGAGCTCTTCCTTCGGCTGCCCTTCCAGCCGGGCCGCCTCCAGCTGAGCGACGAGCAGCGCGTTCTTCTCGGAGTACTCCTCGTCAGCCATGCGCGCTCCGCTCAGGATAACCGCGCGGCGCGCCGAGGGAACCGTGAGCCAGCAGCGTCCGCTCGGGACTGGCAAAATGGTGGGGGCCCGGGCGCTGCGCTTGCGGCGGTTGTCCGGCCGTGTTCGCTCCGGGTCGTGTCCAACGTTCACCTCAGGGTCTGTCCGCTGTGCGAGGCCACCTGCGGGCTCCGCATCGAAACCGATGGCGTTCGGGTCACCAAGATCCGCGGCGACGAGCGCGATCCCTTCAGCCGTGGGTACATCTGCCCGAAAGGGGTCGCGCTCGGTGACCTGCACCACGACCCGGATCGATTGACCCGGCCGCTGCGCCGCAGCGGCGACCGCTGGGACGAGGTGGGTTGGGACGAGGCGCTCGACGAAGCAGCGGAGCGCCTGAAACGAGTGCAGCGCGAACACGGCAAGAGCGCAGTCGCCGTCTACCTGGGTAACCCCACCGTTCACAATCTCGGTGCGCTGCTGTTTGGCCCACCCTTCCTGAAGGCACTCGGGACCCGGAACCGCTTCTCCGCCACGTCGGTGGATCAGCTCGCACATCACGTCGCTGCCTGGGGCATGTTTGGCCATCAGCTGCTTTTGCCGGTGCCGGACATCGACCGCACCGACCTGTTCGTGCTGATCGGCAGCAACCCCCTCGCTTCCAACGGCTCGTTGATGACGGTGCCGGACGTAAAGAATCGCTTGCTGGCCTTGCGGGCGCGTGGCGGCAAGCTCGTCTTGGTCGACCCGCGCCGCACGGAAACGGCGGCGCTGGCAGATCGGCATCATTTCATTCGTCCCGGCACCGACGTGTATCTGTTGGCGGCGCTGCTCCAGGTGATCTTCTCGGAGAAGCTCGAGCGCATCGGGCGCCTCGGACAGCACACGGATGGGCTCGCGGAGGCCATGCGGGCTGTCGCCGACTTCTCACCGGAGCGCGCCGAGCTTCACACGGGAATAAAGGCCGACGACGTTCGTGCCCTGGCGCGGTCTATCGCGGAGGCCCCGAGCGCGGCCGTGCATTCACGCATGGGTGCGTCGACGCAGGAGCATGGAGGCCTGTGTCAGTGGCTGACGCAGCTCCTGAATCTGGTGACGGGTAACCTGGACCGAGCGGGCGGCGCGATGTTCACGACGCCGGCGCTCGATGTCTTCCGCGTGGGAACCCCTGGGCATCTGGGAGTCTGGCGCTCGCGCGTCCGCGGTTTGCCAGAGTTTGCCGGTGAGCTGCCGGTCGCAGCGCTGTCGGAGGAGATCGAGACGCCCGGCGACGGACAGATCCGCGCGCTCGTCACCTACGCGGGCAATCCCGTGCTCTCGACCCCGGACGGACGGCGCCTCGGGCGGGCCCTCGAGCACCTGGACTTCTTCGTTGCCATCGACCTGTATCGAAACGAGACCACCCGGCACGCGGATCTGATCCTGCCGCCAACGGGCCCACTGGAGCACGAGCACTACGACGCGGCGTTCTACGCGCTCTCGGTGCGCAACTTCGCCAAGTATTCACCACCGGTATTTCCCAAACCTGACGACTCGCGCCACGACCACGAGATCCTCTCCGGCCTGACTGAGCGTCTCTTGCGCGGGAGGTCCCTCGCCGGCAGCTTGGGGGCGCGGGCTCTGGAGAAACTCGGTCCGGCCGGCCTGCTCGATCTCGGGCTGCGCGCCGGACCCTATGGGCTTCGGAAAGGCCTGGGCGGGCTGAGCCTCGCGCGGCTGCGGGCCGAGCCGCACGGAGTCGATCTCGGCCCGCTCGTGCCGCGCTTCCCGGATGCCATCAAGACGAAAGATCGTCGGATCGAGGCTGCGCCCAGGATCTTCCTCACGGCGCTCAGCGAAGTGGCGCGGGCGGAGCCCGCGAAGGGCGCCACCCTCTCGTTGATTGGCCGCCGGCAGCTCCGCGGCTGCAACTCGTGGATGCACAACGTGCCGAGCCTGATGACCGGGAAGGAGCGATGCACCCTGCTGATGCACCCGGAGGACGCTCGGACGCGTGGGATCGCGGCCGGTGACTCGGTGCGCGTTCAATCTCGGGTCGGAGCTGTCGAGCTGCCGGTCGAAGTATCGGACGAGGTGATGCTCGGTGTGGTCAGTATTCCCCACGGTTTCGGCCACGATCATCCCGGAACCGCCCTCGGAGTGGCTGAACGCCACGCGGGGGTGAGCATCAACGATCTCACCGATCCCGAGCGCCTCGACGCGCTGACGGGAGCGGCTGCGTTCTCGGGAGTGCCGGTCGAGGTGGGCCGCGTCGGGGTCACGCCCGAACCGGGCTCGCGCTGAAGCTCACGCCGTCCGGCGTCGCAGCTCGACGGGCTGGCTGCCACTCTTTCCCGGGGCGAGCGGGTTGGCGCTGGGTCGCACGCTCGTGGCAGCGGCACGCTCGTCGACCTCTCGCCAGATCCCCTCACACTGGCCCTCGAACGCGCAGCCGGCGCACGCGGGCACGAAGCGTTTCGCGTCGTTGCGGCGGGCGCGAGAGAGGTTCTCGGGCTCTCCGTCGGCGTGTACCCATTCGTCGAACGGGCGACACTGCTCGAAGAGCTCGAGGTCCGCCGGCAACAGGCACCGCGGTAGACCGGACACCGAGAGCTCGAGCGAAACGTCGCGAGCCTCCTCGGCAGCGGCGAACATCGCGTCGCTGGCTTCGCTCAGGCTCGGCAGCTCCCCCGCCGGGACTCGCTGCCATCCGGCGGGAGTTTGCCCGTAGACCAGGCACACCTCCGTCACGCGATGTTCGGCGAGCCAGCGGATCCAGGCCCGAACCGTCGCGACGTTGAACTTGTCGAGCAGTGCGAAGGCCAGCGCCATGCCGCCGTCGCGGGTCCAGCGCAACAGGCCCTTGCGAGTCTCGAGTAACGCGCCTGGGGACGCGACGCGGGCGTCGTGGTGTGCGTCGCTGAGCGACCACAGCGGCACCACGAGGCCGCGGATCGCGTTGGCTTGCTGGGCTTTCCGGAAAAAAGCCCGGTCAGCCAGACGTCGGGCATGGGTCTGCACCAGGACACGCTTCGTGTCCCAGCGCTTCGAGCGTTCGAGCAGCTCGAAGAAGTCCGGGCGTTCGAAGGGCTCGCCCGCCGCTCCGCCCAGCACAGTGCCGGCCTCGGCGCGCCAGGTCGAGAGCCGCAGGTTTCGATCGAGGGTCTCGAGCGGGATCTCCGGCCCGACGTCGACCCAGAGCGTGCGGTGCTGGAGCATCTTCTCCATGCGCGTGAGCTCCGCCGCGGAGTTCTCTCCGGTGTAGAAGGGTGCCGGCGCCATTTCATCCGCGTAGTAGTCGGCGCCCAGCACACCTTGCTCGACCGCGACATCGTGGAGCACGGTCCCTGGATACAGGCGGGTCGTCCAGATCAGGATCCGATCGGCGTCGGTGTCCCGCACCAGGCCGGTCGTCTCCCGCAGGCTGTCTCGCGTCTCACCCCGGTTGCCGATCATCAACATACACGTGCTGTTGATGCCTGCGGCGTGCGTGTCGTGGAAGGCCTGCACGACGCTGCCCAGCTTGAGCTTCTTCTTCATCGCCTGGTGCACGGCCGCCGCGCCGCTCTCGATTCCGAAGCTGATCTCCCGGCAGCCGGCGGCATGCATCAGGTCCAGGAGCTCGGGGTCCACACGGTCGGCCCGCGTCATGCAGATCCACTCGATGCCCAGCTGCTTCTCGATCATGAGCCCAAACAGCTCGACCGAGTGCGGGCGCAGCCAGGTCAGGGTGTTGTCGCCGAAGACGAAGTCCCGGTGTCCGTAGCGCTCGACCAGGTGCTCGATGTAGTTGGCGATGTACGCGGGCGAGTGCATGCGTGTTCGCCCTTTGAACTTCGACATCGGGCAGAAATCGCAGCGCCACACACACCCGCGGGAGCCGAGCACCATCAGCGCGGAGCGCGCGAGGTAGGGGCCCTTGCCCTTGGCGAACAAGCCCGCGTCCCGCTCGGCGGCGTCGCCCCGGCGATATTTCCTCAGCTCTTCCGCGACGCCGAACAGATCGAGGTTCGGATACGGGAGCTGATCGAGCTCGGTGAAATCAGGGCGGGGCGCGGTACGGGTGATGCCGGTCTTGCTGCGCAGACACAGTCCCGGAACCTGGGCGACGTCGCCGCCGGCTGCGAGGGCGCGCACGAGCTCAGGCAAGGTCTCTTCTCCGTCGCCGATGCAGACGAAGTCAGCCGGTGTGCGCTCGAGGATCTCGTTCGGTTCGATGGTTGGGTAGGGACCGCCGAAGATGATGGGCAACGTTGGCGCGAGCTCTTTCACGCGGCGAGCGAGCGCAAAACTCTGACCCCGGGTGATGGACAGACACGAGATCCCGAGCAGCTCCGGCCGGTCTTCCTCGAGCAGGCGCGGCACGTCGTCCAGCATGGCCTCCAGGGTGGAGCGGTCCCAATCGTAACCCTTGACCTGGTGGCCTTCCCGCTCGAGCAGGGCGCCGAGCAACGCGAGGCCCATGGGTGGACCGAAATAACTCGGCGACGGGTTCGGCGTGGGCGGGGCGACGAGCACGATCTTCACGGGCGCGGCCCCCGGGCGGTGCCCTTTTCGACCGCCGAGTATTTGTTGAAACACCCGCGACAGCCGCCGAACAGCCCACGCGCGAGGATGCGCTCGCGGAGGCGGCGAGCCACGCTGCCGTTCCAGATGCTCGCGGCGTCGTCGGTGTGGATGTTGCCCAGGCGAAGATCGTAGCAAACCCAGACATCGCCGTTCGGGATCAGGTTCACCTGCGTCCACGGCGCCGCGCAGAAGTCGCGAAATGGCGCCGGCAGGTACGTCGGATCGCGGTAGTACGCGGCGACTTCGTCAGCGTCGATCTCCGGGAAGAACCCGACCCGACCCGGATGACGCTCCAGCACTCGGTGAAAGATCCGGAGCAGCTCTTCAGGATCGACTTGCACGGGCACGGTGCCAAAGCCACTCCAGAAGTGGCCATCGGTATCGAACTCGGACAGATCGGCCTGGTGCGCTGCGAGCACTTCGGGTGCGAGGAACATGGGGTGTACGAAGCGAAACGTGTCGACGGGCACGGCCAGCCCCAGGACCGCGTCGGCGATCGTCTCGATCTCCGGGAAGGCGGCGTCGGAGATGGCGAAGTTGACCTGGATCTCGATGTCCGCCGCTTTGAGCTCCGCAAACAGGCGACTGAGCTCGGAGACCCAATCCGGGGCACGCAGGCCGCGCCGCCACTCCTCTGGATCCGTGAACGAGAGCTGCAGGACGTCGACGTGCTCGATGACGGCGGGCATCTCCCGGGCGAGGAAGCTGCCGTTGGTCGTGAGCATGACGCGGTAGTCGAGCTCTTTTGCCAGAGCCGCGACGCTGGACCACTCCCGGCTGACCAGCGGCTCACCCCCCGAGACGTTCACCCGCCGGGCGCCAAAAGCGCGCATCCCGTCGAGGAACCGGCGCATGGACGCGGAGTCGAACGGTGCGTGCCAGCGTTTGTCCCCGCCGGCGTGGGACACCCCCGTCGTGCCCCAGAAGGGACACAGCGGACAGCGGATGTTGCAGGCAAAGTTCAGCATCACGCAGATCTCTTTGACCGTGATGGCACAAGAGAGATCTTCGGGCTTTGCCAGCCCGCGCGCGCCGAGCAGCGCCCCGCCTGCGTTCGAGAGCATTCGCCTTTTCCTGTGCTCCGAGTATCTGCTCGCGGGTGGCGACGGTCAAACCGTCCGGCAAGTGAGAGCCCGCGCCGCGCTCGAGAAACCCGCGCGACGAGCGCTTGCCCTAGACGTTGTGGCCGAGCGCCAGCAGCGAGCGCCGCACCTGATACCCGAGCTGCATGTTGCTGCGGAGGCGCACGTAGTCAGCGGCATTGGGGCGCGTGTGTTTGAGGAAGTACGTGACCTGGGCCAGGCGCTCACGCTGTCGGCCCACCAGCGTGTCGACCGCCGAAATGTGACCCAGACGGGCCACGTCATTGAACGTGGGCAAGGTTTTCTCGAGCACGACGGCGCAGCCTTGAAACATGTCGCCGTTGCAGTCGATGACGAAGAACGGGTTGCCGAGCACCGGCTCCGAATACGGGCTGTTCTGGATCTGGAAACCGTCCTTGCCGTGAAAGGTTCGAATGGCCGCCTCGAGCCCGCGGATGTAGCTCGCTCGTGTGTCGTGCTCCCAATTGGCGCCGAGCTCGTAGGCGAGTTGCACTCGCGGTACGCCGCGGCTCTTCAGGTACGCGACGTTGTCGAAGGCACGGTCGACGCTCTCGGGACTGACGACCATGTTGCAGAAATATCCGACGCCCTCCCGCCCGAGCAGCTCCATGGTGGCAAAAATGCGCTCGTAGATGGCGCGCTCGTCCCCGAGGGATTTGCGAAAGGTGTGCTGGGACTCGAAGCTCCCGTCGACGGAGAGCATGAAACGAAAGCCGTGCTCGCGGAGCCAATCGAGGTGTTTGTGGAGCAGGATCCCGTTCGTGGTGATCAGGTGCTCGACGCGATGCTCGTCGGGTTTGGTTGCTTCGATGTGCGCGACGCCTGCCTTGACGAGATCCATGCGCAAGAGCGGCTCGCCGCCGAACCAGTGAAATAGCGTGCCGTTCGAGCAGCCGAGCAGGAGATCGATGCCCCGCTTCAGGGTCGGCAGCGGGGTGTCCTCGATGCCGTCGTGGGCCATGTGGCAGTAGCTGCAGTCGATGTTGCAGCGGCGCGTGACGAAGAGCATGCCGAGGGTGCGAGTGAGGCTCGGATCCTTGTCCGGCCCCGGCTTCTTGGTTGGCACACCGAGCGGCCGAGCTCTCGCGGCTTCGATCACACGCTCGAGTTTCCCGGAAGAGCGGGGTGCCGTCAAATCGTGGTCACGCTGCCAGGAGCACGACTGCCACCAGCACGACGATCCACTCGATCTCGAAGTAACCGAGCAGCAGCATGAAGCCGAGGTGGAGCGCGATGACCGCCGTGAGGACCGGCAGGCGCGCTCCGGGGAAGATGAAAAAGATGGCGAGCGCCTCCGTCACCAGGCCGAATACCCCCGCGGCGAGGCTGACGGTCCGCGAGCGGACGACGGCTAGCCGCAGCGCGCGCAGGATGCGCGGTCCAGCGAACGCTCGCTCCGCGATCAGAAGCGCCTGGCGATCGGCGCGCATCCAGGCAAGCCCGGACAGGCGCAGCTTGGTGAACGCCGCGAGCACGTGGGCGCCCGCCATCACCCCGCAGGCCGCGTTCCACGCCAGCTGTCGAGCCTCGCCGAACGGGGTCCCGCTCACGGCCAGCGTGAGATCGGCGACCAGCCAGGCCGCAAGGCACGCGCCCGCCGGCAGGTACTTGCCGAGTCGCACCACGATGTCCTCGTGCCACTGCGCGATCTCGACCCGGCGAATCAGCGCGAGGGCGAGCAGAATTGCGCCGGCTGCGGACTCCGGCTGCACCTGGCTCAGGAACAAAGCCACGAGCCCCGCGAACCCCAACGACGCCGTCGAGACCGCGAGCAGGCGGCGCCTCGGCACCGGCCCCCGGAACATGCGCGTAGAGCCGGCGTAGAGCGGGCGATCAGCGAGCAGCACATGGAGCGACGAGTTCGTCCACGACAGCAGTAAGCCCAGCGCCAGCAGGGCGTGACCGAGCGTCGTCAAGCGCGCAGTCGGCCGGTCCCGCTCGTGACGGACTCGAGCCGCTCCTCCAGGTTGCCAGCCTGATCCACGCGCAGCATGCGCCAGCCCGCTTCGATGGCAACGCCGCCCTCGGGCGCGGACGGAACACCGTGGTCGCGCAACCAACGCTGGGCTTCGTACACCAGCCACTGCTGCGAGCAGGGGCGCGTGCGTGGGTCGAGGGCATCGACGTCGAGACCAAAGACTGCGTCGAGCTCGTCGGCTGCAACGAATCGCTCACCGGCCCTGAGGTAGAACACGGCTCCCTCGTCCCGCGTGGTCAGATCCGCGTACATCTTGTAGCGCGAAAAAACGAAACGATCGCCCACAACGAGCGAGACCACGACGTAGACCAAGGCTGCGATGAGGGCGATGAGGGTGGCCGTGGCCATCACTGACACAAGTTCGCGCCGGCGTCGCCGCCGCAGGTCTTGCCGCCGCCGCAAGCGCCGCAGTAGATGAACCCTTCGCAGCCGTCCGGGGCTTGCCCGCAGTTGGCTCCGACCTCGGGGCAGGTCTTGGTCTTGCAGCCGCATTTGTTGGGCTGACCGAGGCCCCCGCAGGACTCCGGCGCGGTGCAGTCCCCGCACGAGAGAGTGTTGCCGCAGCCGTCGGCTAGCTCACCGCACTGGGCGTCGAGGGACGCACAGGTCTTGGCGACGCAGCCGCACTGATGTTCGACCCCGCCGCCGCCACAGGTCTGGGGTGACAGACAGGTTCCGCACTCGATCAGCGCGCCGCAGCCATCACTCAGCGTGCCGCAGGTCGCCGCAAGGTCCTTGCAGGTCCGAGCGACGCAGGGGAAGTCACTGCAGACGTTCGCCGAGCAATACTTCTTCGCGGGGCAGCTGCCGCAGTCGATGGTGCCGCCGCAGTTGTCGAGCGATAGCCCGCAGTTGGCCTTCAGGCTGGAGCAGGTTGCCTTCACACAGCCGGCGTCGACGTGCACGTTCTGTTTCAAATCGTCCAGGGACTGCGTGACCGAGCACGCGGCCGCGACGCTCATCGCCAGGGCGACCGTGACGGCGCCGACGAATCGGGACCAGGACCAGCGCATCCCGCGGATCATAGCCGGATCAGCTGGGAAGTCATGATTCTCGCGGGGTCGCGGCGGGGCGAAGCCGGGCCCGGAGCCGATTGCCGCCGGCTTTTTCGGTCCGGCTATCCGCCGCTGGGCTCAAACGTCGTCTTCGTTTCGAACGAGCTGGCGTTCCAGCTCGGCGAGCCGCGCCTCGAGGGCCTCCCGGGCGGCGCGCTCCTGTTCTTTGGCGGGTCGCCGAGATGATCCTGAGCGAGATGCGCTCACGCTACGCGGCGCGCATTCGACGCGACGCCATTGTGGGTGCCGGTGTTCGTGGTGCTGGAGCGGGTCTGCTCGATGGGCTTCCACCTGGCGGCCACCCTGCTCGTCCTCTGTGCGGTGGTGCGTCGCCGCCCGCTGCTCGTGAGCAAGGCGCGGTCGTGAGTCACCTAGAACACCGATCAGCTTGCGCTGCTCGTGTTCTAGGACCTTTAAGTTGGGGCTGCGCCCCAAACCCCCGGCCTTCGGCCGTGCGCGCTCCGCGCGCGAGCGCCGAACACCTTGCAAGTCCCGGAAAACAAACGACGTTCAACCTGGTCGGCGCCCTAGTACGAGACGCGGAGTGCTTCCTCGCGCCGCTGGCGGTGAAGCGATCATTGGCGACCGTCTCCTGGCGCAGGGCGCGGAGCACAGCGGGCAGCTCGGTCTTCGTGAATACCTGCTTCAAGCAACAGACCAAGGGCGGCGCCTCGACCTCTCAGGCGCACGCGGCCTGCGCGGCCCAATGCGTGATGCCGGGCTGCTCCGCCATCTCGCCCCGCACGACGGCGCTCATGTCCTGCCTTGCATCGTTGCTCGATCACATTCGCCAGCGACTCTCCTCTGTGCTCACCATGGTGCTCGGTCGCCTCGAGCGCGTCCCGACCGAACGAGCGTTTGAGCTTCCCGGACACGGGAGCCGCCCGTCGTCCGGCTCGATCCCGACCCGCGGGTCGTCTTCGTACCAGCGCATCGCCAGGTTGCGCGCGACGCTGGCTTCGAGGGAGGTGCGGCGTCTTGGCACCAGCTTGCCTTGCACGTGGCGCGCGCCAGACCTCAGCGCTTGCGTCGCCGCCAGAGAGTCATCGCGCGCTCGCGGTCTTCCGGGTTCAGGTCGAGGTACTCACGAAAGCTCTCGTCGCTGATCTCGATCTCGATCTGTGCGTCGGCGATGACGCGGGCCTGGCAGCCCAGACGGGAGCTCGGCCGGAGCTCGCGCGCCGACAGCTCGAGCAATTCCTGCTCGTCGTCGCTGACCTCGTTCAGGTGCTCGGCGCCGCTGTGCACGTAGACGTGACAGGTCGAGCAGGCCCGGACACCACCGCAGCGGCTGCCCTCGGGCGCACCACACGAGGTCGACGCCTCCAGGATGCTCTGGCCGATGGCGATCTCGGCCTCGAGCCCGATGTCGGGGTAGACGATGTGTGCCATCGGTCGAGAGTGTGTGCCTGCCCCGCTCTGACTCCAGGGGTCAGGCTCCAGGCTACAGGCTTAGGAGCGCGCGTCGAGCGATCGGCTTCTCCTTCGCCGACATCCTCCGTACCGCCCGTCGTGCCCTCCACGGCATCGACGTTCTGGTTCCATTCAACCTTTCCGAGAACTTGCAACAACCTCGACCCCCCCAGATCGTCATCTGCAGCATGCACTGAACCCCACCGGTCGAGCGGACCCACTGAAGTCTGCAGCCTGAAGTCTGTAGCTTCGCGGCTCAGCTCGTCGTGCACGAACGACGGGTCGCGCCCGTGGTCGGTGGTCACGATCAGGAGCGTCTCTTGCCCCCTTGCGTTCGGCGTCGAGCCCAGAACACGCCCTATGGTTTGACATCAAACGATAAGTCCACTACGGTTCAAGCTGCTGGCGGAGGTGCACTTCGCACCGGCCATACCTGCCCTCGGCTGCCCATCTGGGATGGGCGGCGCGCGTCCGTGAAAAGCGGGACGCCCCGAGGCACCCCAATGGAGGACTACTGTGAAGCTCAAACTCATGTCATTTCTCGTTGTTCCACTCGCCGCCGCCGCTTGTGCTTCGGCCACCAGGCCGCCGGTAGCAACCGGTGCCGGAACGGAGGGCACGGCTCGGCAAGCTGCGCCGCCGCCGTCCGACACCGCCACGGCGGTCGTGGTCGACCCGTCGATTCGGGCGGCGTGCGGCATCGAAGAGTCGAAGACCTGGTTCGACTACAACTCCGCGCGGCTCGGCAAGAGCGACGCACCGGTGCTCGACGCTGTTGCGAAGTGTTTTCTGACCGGGCCGCTGAAGGGCAAAAAGATGGCCCTGGTAGGGCGCGCCGATCCGCGCGGCGAGTTCGAGTACAACCTGGTGTTGGGCGGTCAGCGGGCCGACAGCGTGAAGGGGTACGTCCTGGAGAGAGGACTGGGAAGTGACCGTGTGATCACCTCGTCCCGGGGTGAGATGGATGCACGAGGCCAGGACGAGACGACCTGGGCTGCCGATCGGCGGGTCGATCTCCGACTGGCCGACTGACCCCCGGGTCTTTCGGGAGCCGGCCCGACGGCTGGCGGAAAACGATTGCTTCGGCCCGAACCCAATCCTACTCGACACTATCGAAGTGGGGTGGGGGGCGGGCAGTTGCCAAACATCCGTCCCCGCCCGACAAACTCGGCCTTGGGCTCCACTTGACTGCGGACTTCCTGCACAATGCGCGGACCCTCCTGAACAAGGAGCTGTTCCACATCGCCAAGACGCCGATCACGGTGTCGACTCTGCTGAGCGTTCTCGCGGTTGTGGTCGCCACGTTTTGGGTCTCGCGGGCGCTGCGCCGCGCGGTGGAGCGTGTGTTGACCTGGAAGGGCGAGCGGCCCGCCAACATTGGCACCGTGACGAGCCTGCTCCACTACTCCGTTTTGGTCACGGGCTTCGGTGTCGCGTTGAGCACCGCGGGCATCGACCTGACGGCCTTGTTCGCGGCGGGGGCCATCTTTGCAGTGGGTTTGGGGTTCGCGATGCAGAGCATCGCCCAGAACTTCGTGGCGGGGATCATCCTGCTCGCAGAGCGCAGCATCAAACCCGGCGACTTGCTCGAGGTCGAGGGCAAGCTGGTGAAAGTGCTGGAGATGGGCATCCGCTCCAGCATTGCGCAGACTCGCGACGGCGAAGACTTGATCATCCCGAACGCGACGCTCATCCAGACCACGGTGAAGAATTTCACGCTCAAGGATGCCTGCCACCGGGTGCGGGCGACCGTCGGAGTCGCGTACGGTTCGGACATGGCCGCGGTGAAAGAAACGCTCACCACCGTGGCCCATGAAGTCAGCAAGAATTGGGCGGTCAAGGATCGCGAGCCGCAGGTCATCCTGCTCGACTTCGGAAACAGCTCGGTGGTCTGGGAGGTCGCAATCTGGATGACGGACCCTTGGCTCTCCCGCGCTGCGATGTCGGAGCTGCGGGAGGCGATCTGGCGGGCCCTCCAGGCGAACAAGATCGTGATCGCGTTTCCACAGCTGGACATTCACTTGGATGACCAGGTGGTGAGCGCTCTCGGGCGGCAGAGTGGCTCGGGGTCCGCACGAGCGGCCGAATGTTGACCTGGGAAGATCGCATGAATACGCCGAAGCGCCTGCGCGGTCGGGTGCCCCGGGTGGTGGCTCTCTTTGGCCGTGCGGCAGTGGCGGCGGTCGTATCCTCGGTGCCGCGGCCGGGTTTTGCAGCGGGCGACGCCGGTCCGGCACCGAGCGCGTCGGTTGCGTCGGAGATCTCCGATGCGGGCACTGCACGTGACGCGGTTTCCGGTGACGCGGGTCCCAGGGAGCGAGCAGAGGTGGCTGCGCTGCGCGCGACCGCCAAGGACATTCGGGATTTCCTGGCGGAGTCCCTCGATCTCGCCGTGGAGCCCGCCACCCTCTTCGATCTGCCGCTCACCGACGAGGCGGCACTGCGAGTCGAGGCAGAGCGCCTGCGCGCTGTCATCGAGCGAGCCGACCGAGAGGTTTGGGACGGTGGTGTTCTGGTCGAGCCGGCGAGCGAAGGCCCGCCGCCAGCGGAATCGGGCGACGGCGGAGCTGAAGCGAGCGTTCCGCTTCGAGAGCTGGACCCGGAGCTGTTTGCCGCACGGGTCGAGGTCGACCGTGCTCGCCTCGAGTTCTACCTGCTGCCAGCGGCGCGCAAGAAGGCACTCGCAACCCGACATGCGGAGCGGCAGCGTGAGGCACCCGATGACGTCTCCGCCGAGCTGAGCGAGTCACAGCGTAAGGCGCAGAAGGCGGAGCGCGACCAGAAGAGTGCGCTTGCGGCGGCGCAGCGGGCTCGCACGGAAGCGGAGCGTCTCGTTGCAGAGGAACGCGCGCGCCTGCTCGGGATCTCGGGTTCGCAGGCGAACTCGGAGGGTGAGCTCGTCAAGGCAAAACAGGCACTGAAGGACCGCGCCGAGCGTACCCTGACCTTCCGCCGCAGGGTCCGCGAGCTGGTTGCCGATCGGACTGCTGTCGAAGGTGCCGACGCTCTCTACGACGAGCTCCGGGTCTACTTGAGGGCGGCGCGCACCGAGCTCGACGCTGCAATCGTGGCTAGCACGGCAGAGAGCGGAATCGACGACAGCGGGCCCGATCGTCTGGGGGACTTGGCGGCGAATGTCGATCGCTCGGCAATCGAAGGTTCTCGTAAAGAAATCGACGCAGTCGCGGCACGTCTACGGGAGACTGAAGCTGGGCTCCGCCGGGAGCGCGCGGCGCAGCTCTACGACGACGTCAGGGATCTCAACGCCGACCGGTTGACTCTTCTGCCTCGACTCAGCCCGGCCAAGCGTGCGACGGTCACCGGTTTCGGAGCCGGTGGTTTCGATCAGGCTGGGTCGGAGCTCAAACAAGTGACGCTGGTGCTGCGTTACCACGTGATGGCGACGCGGCGCTGGATCGCGGGAATGGCCGAGCCGGGCTCCGGCCGAGGTGCCTCCGCGGTTACCATCGGCGCGGTGGCGGTGAAGTGGTTGTTCGTGCTGATCGCGTTTGTGTGGTGGCGACGCCGCGGCGGACCGTTGCTCGAACAATGGCGCGAACGTATCTTGGAGGAGCACCGGCGCGAGCGCATCGTGGAGCCGAGCCGCCTCTACGGAGCCCTGGGCTTCGTGCAGTCGACGCGGGGGCCGGTCGAAGGGTTGCTCCTCGTTGGCGCGCTCGACTGGCTGCTGCCTTCCACGGCGCAGGGACAGCTGGAGGTCACGCTTCTGACCACGGTCTTCCTCTGGACCGTTGGAGGGGCGCTCGTCGTCGTCGTGATCAACACCTTGGCGGGCGGAACGGAGCTGGCGGGCGCAAACCGCGCGCCGACTCAGACCGCCGTCGTTCGCCTGCGTTCGCTGCGGCTGATCGGGCGCACCGTCGTGGCGTTCGGCTTGATCCTGGCGCTGAGCGCCAAGCTGGTCGGTCCGGGCACGATCTACTCGTGGGTCTTTTCGCTGTGCTGGTTCGCCGCGATTCCGCTGACCCTGGTCGTGGTTCGCTGGTGGCGGTCGATCATTTTTGCGCGGATCAACGCGACCCGGAAGAAGAAGGCGTTCGAGACGTGGGTCGTCGCCAACCAGACGGGCTGGAAGAGCTTCCTGGCGGCGGGCGCGGCCGGCGCGTTCCTGTTTGGCAATGGGACCTACCGCGCCGTGCGCGGCTGGGTCGGCCGCTTCGATCTGACTCGCCGAGCGCTCGCCTACCTGTTCCGGCGCGGACTCGACCGGCTTGCCGAGGAGAAGACGGACCTCGCGTTCAAAGATCTACCGAGCGAAGCGTTCGTGGCGCTGGGGCCGACGACCGCGTCCAACCAGAACGTTTCGGGAAGCGCCTCGGAGCAGGTGAAGAATGTCATCGCGCGCATCGAGCAGGTAGGTGGTGGAGTCTTCGCAGTGGTCGGCGAACGGGGTGGGGGCAAGACCAGCGTGCTCAGCCAGGTGCGCGAGGCGTATCCGGACGTCGTGCTCGTCAACTGTCCCGAGACCGGGCTGGAAGGCCTCCGAGCGGCGCTCGCCAAGGCGGTCGGCGCAGATCCCGCGGCGAGCTTCGAGGACGTGCTGCGGCCGCTCAACGTGGAAAATCGTGATGCCGCCGTGCTCATCGACGACGCGCACCTCCTGATTCAGCCGATCATGGGAGGCCTTGCGGAGTTCGACCGCCTGATCGACGTGGCGCGTCACAACAGCTCGAGCTGCGCATGGTTCTTTGCGATCGACGACGTCATCTGGCGCTTCTTCGAGCGCGCTCGCGGAGCTCGTCCGCTCTTCGACGAAGTGATCGCCCTCGACCCGTGGCGCGAAGAGGAGATCGTGCAGCTGCTCACCGCCCGCTGCGAACAGGCTGGTGTGGCGCCAAGCTTCGAACACCTGCTCGAGAGCTTGCCAGCCGACGCGGACGAGGTGGATCGGGCGGAAGCGCTGAGCCGCGCCGCGGCGGGTTATTATCGCCTCCTCTGGGACTACTCTGCGGGCAACCCCGGGGTTGCACTGCACATGTGGCGCAGGTCGTTGGGGCTAGGTGCCGAAGACAAGGTCTGCGTGAAGCTGTTCCAGGCCCCCGACACCCGCGAGCTGGAGCAACTTCCCGACCCGACGGTGTTCGTCCTGCGGGCGGTCATTCAGCTCGAGCCCGCCCGGCCGGAGGACGTCGCGCGGGCCACCATGCTTCGAGGTTCACAGGTAGAGGACGCGCTCCGCTACGGGCTCGCCCGTGGGTACTTTGCCATGGTGGGCGACCGATACCGAGTGAGCTGGGCGTGGTACCGCGCAGTCACACGCTTTCTGCAGCGGCGTCATCTGCTTGCGAGTCGACGCTGAGCACGAGAGGAGTTTCGCGATGAAACGACACAGCTGGAAAGCAAGGCTCTTGGTCGCCGCTTGGGTCATGCTCGCCACGAGCCCGGCCTACGCGCAGGACGCCCCCGACATCGGCAAGCTCGCGGGTCTGATTCGCTGGGGTGGGGTCTTCCTCTCCGTGCTCGTCATCGTCGGCTCCACGGTCGTAGTGCGCATCGCGGGCGACATCGCCACCCGGTTGAGCAAGCGCTTCGCCAACCGGCGGCCGACGATCCAGAAGTTCGAGTCCGCGCTCCGGTTCATCATCTACATCGGTGCGGCCGCAATTTGCATCAGCCTGAGCGTGCGGCTGGACTCCACGGCGCTGACCGTCATCGGTGGCGCCCTCGCCTTTGCCGTCGGTTTCGCAATGCGCGACCTGGTCGCAGCCTTCATCGCCGGCATCACCATCATGTTCGATCGACCATTTCAGGTCGGGGATCGCGTGGCGTACGCCGGGGAGTACGGGGATATCCTGAAGATCGGGCTTCGCAGTGTTCAGATGAACACGCTGGACCACAACATCGTCACGATCCCGAACAACAAGATCCTCACCGACGTCACCTCGAGCGGCAACTACGGCGCTCTCGAGATGCAGGTGGCGATGGATTTCTACGTCGGTGTCGATCAAAACGCAGAGCTCGCAGCCGACCTGATCAAGGAAGCCTGCCTCACGAGCCCCTACGTCTATTTCGACCAACCCATCCCCGTCCTGGCCAAGCAGGTGATCGTTCAGGAGTACGTGGCCGTGCACCTCAAGGCCCGCCCGTACGTCTTCGATTGTCGTTACGAGAAGCCATTCGAGACCGACGTACACTTCCGCGTGCTCAGGGCCTTTGCCGAGCACGGCATCTTGCCGCCGGCAATTTTGCACCGGAACGTGAACGAGAGCTCGGCGGCCGCGAAGCGCCGCGCCGAGGCGCCGATCATTTCTCAGAACTGAGGCAGCGCACCGGTCACTCGGTCGGCGACTCCTTCGGGCCAGCGGGAGCGCTGACTTCGCCGAGCGGCGCCGGCTCTGCGCCAGCCCCGCTCGGGTCGGGAGCCGGCTGGGGCAGCGGCAGCGTGAGGTTTGGGGACGCCGGCGCGATCGGCGCAACCGGCGGGGCGGGGAGGGATTCGGCCAGCCATTCCGGTGCCGCACTCTCGGGTGTGGCTTCGCCAGCAACCGGCGTGGGGAGCCCGCGCCGGGCCAGCGGGAACCCCACGGCGAAGGTCAGAATAGTGGTGAAGACCGCGGCGAACACCGGCGTCGGGAGGTTCTCGGTCCCGGGCACTCCGGCTGCGGCGGGCAACGTGGCCAGCACACCGGCGGCCATGCCACGCGGTAGCGAAACGGCGACCAGTCGCTTCTCCGACCGAGTGAAGCCGGTGCCGAGCGTCGCCAGTCCCACACCGGGAATTCGGATCGCAAAGAGCAACAGTCCGATCAGGACGCCGAGGACGAGCAGCCCGAACGGCGGCCCCAGCATTGCGCCGATGAACGTGAAAAAGAACGACTTGATGATGAATGCCATCTGCGTGTGAAAACCACGCACATCCCGACCGAGCCCCCGCTGCCCCACGAGCCCCACCTTCTCGCTGATGCTCTTGGCGTTTCCGACGATGACGGCAAAGGTCAAGATGCCCAGAGCGGCGCTTCCGCCGGCATGGTCGATCGCCACGTAGAGAACGATCAACGATGAGAGTGTGATCGGATAGGCGTGCTCGCTGTCACGAATGAAGCGCAAGATCAGCAGCCAAGTGCCGCCGGAAACGGCTCCGATTCCGGCTCCGATGCCGAACGAGGTCAGGAGCGCTGCGGCCGGGGACTGACCAGGCGTTGCTTTGATTGACAGGATGTCGATCAAAGCACTGGCCGCGACCACACAGAAGGCGTCGGTGAAGGCGGACTCGAGGCCGACCAAGCTAGCGATCTTCGCGTCGACCTTCGCCTGCTGCATGGCCGGCATGATGATGATCGAGCTGGAGCCGCCCAGAATTGCGCCGAGCAAGAGGCCGTGTGTCCACGTCCACTCGGGAGACAACCAGCCCACCCATTTGGCACCCATGCTCACCAGAGCGACGAGGGAGACGGCAAGTGTGAAGGTGCAAAGGGCCAGCAACGCGGAGCGAGGGGCTGCCCTGGACACGTCGGCGAGATCGAGCTTGCTGCCCCCCTCGAACAAAACGATGACCAGGGTGACCGCGGCGAAGTACGGGGCGATCTGCGTCAGGTTCTCCCGGGTGACGAAGTGCAAGATTGGCCCGAGCAAGATGCCCACCAGGATCAGCCAGATGACATCCGGCACGTTCGTGCGCCGGAACACCGCTTCACCCGCGGCGCCGATCAAGAAGATGCCGGCCACCGCCAGCAGGAAGGGCGCGACGTTCATGGTCGGTTCGACCTCGGGGATTGCATCTGGGCGGGATGCTATCCCCGAGTGCGGCTCTGGGCACGTCCTTGCTCTGGATCGCTCCGTGTCCGACGCTGTGATAGCGTCTGGGCACCTTGCCGCCGGCATCAAAGCTAACCTCAGGGAAACTCGACATCCACAAGTCGGCGGGCGCTCTGGGTGAGGTGCTCACCTTCATGCGCGTGCTCTGGGGGGTCGACCACTCGCTCCGCTCGGCATCCAAGCGGCTGTTGGCGGTTGCGGGGGTAACCGGGCCACAGCGGCTGGTCCTGCGGATGGTCGGCCGATTTCCCAACACCTCCGCCGGATCGCTCGCCGAGTTGCTGCATGTGCACCCGAGCACGCTCACCGGCGTGCTTCATCGCCTGGAGCGAGCCGGGCTGCTTCAGCGTCGTCACGATCCCGCGGACGGGCGCCGTGCCCTCTTCCGTTTGTCGGCGAAGGGCGCCGCAGTGGACGGCATGCGCGCGGGGACGGTCGAGGACGCGGTGCGCGGCGCGCTTGCGGGCCTACCCGCGGCGAAGATCGCCGCGGCTCGCGAGGTGCTCACTGCCGTGCACGCCGCGCTCGATTCTCAGAATCAAGGCGTGAAGCCCCCCGCTCGCCGCGCCAAGAAACGCGCTCGACCGCGACCTCGCTGAACATGAGTCCGGCTCGTCGACTCGAAGCGGGCGAGGCCCGCGAGCGGCGCGTCCAGAGGCTGTGAGCGTGCCTCATTTCGACGACATCGTGCTCGGTGCGGGCATGGGCGGGCTGAGCGTCGCGGCGCTCCTGGCGCGGAGCGGGCGTCGCGTGCTGGTGCTCGAGGCTCACGACGTCCCTGGAGGATACGCGCACACCTTCGAGGTTCGCGGTCAGCGTTTCTGCGCGCAGGTTCATTACATCTTCGGCTGCGGAGAGGGGGAGGGCGTGCACTCCGTCTTGGCCAAGCTCGGCCTGGTCGCGCAGGTGCCGTTCGTGCGCCTGGATCCGGAAGGCTTCGATCACGTGGTCGTCGCCGGCGAGCGCTTCCGGATCCCGAACGGGCTGTCGAAGTTTCGGGAGCGCCTGCTCCAGCGATTTCCCGGGGCGGAGCTGCCGATCCGGCGCTACTTCCAGGTGATCGCCGCCATCGACGAGGAGCTGACGCGCAGCGACGAGCTGCCGGACCGCATCACTCCCTGGACCCTGCTCGGCTCAGGCTACCGGTTCCGTCACCTGCTGCGGTATCGACACGCAACACTCGAACAGCTGTTCGATCGGGTGCGCATGCCCAACCTGGTGCGAGCGATTCTCGCTGGGCAGAGCGGCGACTACTTGCTGCCTCCACGCGACGTCTCGCTGCTGTTGCATGTCGCACTGGTGTGCGGATACGACCGCGGCGCGTACTACCCGCGCTTCCACTACCACCAGTTCGTCGAGAGCATCGCCGGTGTCATCCGGGGTGCGCCGGGTTCGGAGCTGCTGCTCGGCCGCAAGGTCGAGCGCATCCACGTCTCGAACGGGCGAGTCACCTCCGTCAGCACCACAGACGGCACCAGTTTCACTGCTGAGCGCTTCATCTCCAACATCGATCCCAGGCGCACGGCTGCGCTCGCGGGGGGGTGGCAGCCAAGCCGGGCGGACCAGCGCCGCCTGGACTACGAGTACTCTGCGAGCACGTTCAGCATGTACCTCGTGCTCTCTGGGCTCGATCTGCGTGAATATGGTTTCGGCTCGTACAACGTGTGGCGTTACCCGCACCCCGATTTGAACCGCATCTACGACGATCAGCTGCTGGCCAACGACCTGACCAATCCCTGGCTCTTCCTCTCCACGCCGACTCTTCACTCCGACGAGCCCGGGATCTGTCCGCCCGGACGCCAGATCTTGGAGGTCGCTACGGCCTGCGACTACGGACATTTTGCACGCCTCCGCCGCGACGACCGGCGGGCGTATTACCTGGCCAAGAATCGCATTCGGGAGGACGTCCTCGACATTCTCGAGGCCGAGTTCGTCCCGAACCTGCGGCGCCACCTCGAGCTCAGGCTCACCGGTACCGGGCCGACCAACGAGCGCTACTGCGGCGCGCCCGAGGGGAACGCCTACGGCGCGCGGCTGACTCCACGTCACGTGGGGCCCGAGCGACGCCCCTACCGGACTTCCCTCGACAACCTCTGGATGGTTGGCGCGACCGCGGGCTTCCCGAGTGTCGCGGGTACGATCGGTGCCGGCGCCCGCTTGTACCGGGAGCTGACGGGCGATGGCGTGTAGGGCCGAAAAGACTGCCCGGCGGGCCAGGAGGTCAGTACGCTGATTTTCCCCATGGACGAGGCCAAGATCATCGCCGAGTGCGAAGCCCGCGTGGGGAGGTTGCTGAACGGGAAATGGAAGCTCGGGCGGCTTCTCGGTATTGGAGCCTCCGCCGCGGTCTATTCGGCACGTGCAGGGGAGTTGGTCGCTGCCGCCAAGGTCTTGCACTCGGCCTGGGCGTCACACCCGACCATCCGGGCGCGCTTCGAGCAAGAGGCGTACATCGGGAACACCATCGATCACCCGGGCATCGTCCGGGTGATCGAGGACGGAGTGAGCGAGCAAGACGAGCAATACCTGGTGATGGACCTGCTCATCGGTGCGTCCCTCGACGTGCTGATCGAACAACATCGCGGCAAAGTGCCGCTCGTTGACGCACTCTGGATCACCGACGGAATCCTGGCTGTGCTCGAGCGCGCGCACTCACTCGGGATCGTGCACCGGGACCTGAAGCCGGAGAACATTTTCTTGACGGAAGCCAGCGTGGTCAAAGTGCTGGACTTCGGCATCGCGCGGCTGCGCGAGCACGGGCGCAATGCCGGGCACACCCACGAGGGGACGGTCATGGGGACCCCGAGCTTCATGGCTCCGGAGCAAGCGCTGGGGCGCTGGTCACAGGTCGATGCCCGCGTCGACATCTGGTCCGTCGGGGCGATTCTGTTCACGTTGCTCACCGGCCGCCAGGTGCACGGGGACTTCGTCGGGAACGAGATGTTGATTCGTGCGGCAACCCAGCGGGCGCCGGCCCTTGCCAGTGTCATGAGCGCCGTGCCCGAGCTGTGCCAGATCGTGGACACCGCGCTGGCGTTCGACTCGAGCGCACGTTTCGCCGACGCCGGCGCGATGCGGGCGGCGGTCCAGCGCCTGTTGATCGTGCCCGAGGCCCCGCCGGAATCGGTGCGCAGAATGGTGGATTCACCTCCGTCGTCGATGCCGCGGTCACTCTCGCCCGCCGACCTCACGGCGCGCGTGGCTGCCGAGTCCATCGTCGACCAGAGTTTTGCGCGGTCCGTGATTGGTGCGTACCGGCGGGCCGAAGCCAAGGGCGAGCCATCCCGCGTGACCGAGGCGGTGCGGGCTGGTCTTCGGCGCCTGGCATCCAACTCGCCGGACGCGGCCCTCGCGCTCATCCTCTCGCTCTTTCACGAGCTAGACGTGGCGGTGGGGCGGGAAGATCCCGGGGCGAGGCGAGCTTTTGCGACGGCGGTGGTGTCGACCCGAGCGCTCGGGCAACTGCTCGCCAACGCGGGACGCCCGGGGGTCGACCCGGCCGCGGCGGTCCAAGCCCTGACACTGGTGCTCGACGCGCTCGGGGATGCCCACGCCGGGGTGGCACTCGAGGCCCTCGGTGGCATCGCAGAAGGCAAACTGAAGGAGTTGCTGGTGACCTACGTCGCGCGAACGGGGCGCGGTTACGAGGAGCCAATGGCTCAGCTGTTGCTCGAGGCGGAGCCGGAGTTCGCGCTGGTTCTACTCGATATCTTGAGCAAGATGGGCACCGAGGCGGCGGGCCGAGCCATCGTTTCCGCCCGCGAGAGCCCCCACCAGGCCATCAGGATCCAGGCGGAGCTCCTGTCGCGTCGCGGCGCATAGCGCATTCGGCCGCATGCGCGCACCTGCGCTAACATGACGGCCGAGCCATTGGTAAAACCGCCGCCCAGAAGTCCGCCCGCCCACTCTGGCGACGGCGGGTCTGCCGTGACAGAAGACTCGCCAAAGTACTTCGCCGGCGATGTCGTTGGCGGCAAGTATCGCCTGACGAACATCGTGGGTGAGGGCGGGATGGGCTCCGTGTGGCTCGCACGCAACCTGACGTTGGACGCCGATGTCTGTGTGAAGTTGATACGGAGAGAGAGCGCGACACCAAAGGCCTCCGCGCGCCTGCTCCAAGAGGCCCGCGCGGCGGCTAGGCTCAACCACCCTTCCATCGTGCGAGTGTTCGATTTCGGTGAGACGGAGCACCGCGATCCGTTCATTGTGATGGAGGTCTTGCGAGGTGACTCGCTTCGGCGTCTGATGGAGCGCAAGGCGCGGCTGCCGGCCGCAAATGCCGTGGCCACCTTGCTGCCGGTGGCCAGTGCACTCGCCGAAGCTCACTCGAAGGGGGTCGTTCACCGCGACTTGAAGCCAGAGAACATCGTGCTCGTCACCGACGAGTCCGGCGCGGTGATCCCGAAGGTCGTCGACTTTGGCATCGCAAAAGTGCGCCGCGACGACCTGGCTCGTGGCCTCACCCAAGATGGGTCGGTGCTCGGCAGCCCGGAGTACATGTCTCCCGAGCAAGCGCAGGGCCGCAGTGATGTCGACGGTCGCACGGATGTCTGGGCCGTGTCGGTGATCTTGTACGAGCTCGTCGTCGGACAGCTGCCCTTCGTCGGGGACAACTACAACGCGCTCCTCTGGGCCATCCAGCAGGGTGAACCGGCGCCCACGCTCAACTTTGCCGCGGGGGATCAGGAGCTCTGGCGGATCTTGAAGCGGGGCCTGGCCAAGAAGGCCGACGAACGCTGGGGCAGCATGCGCGAGCTGGGGGCCGCGCTGGCGGAGTGGGCCGTGAAGAACGGAGTCGACGTCGACGTGACCGGAGCATCCGTGGCGCTGAGCTGGCTCACCGCCGCGCGACGGCCGCTGTCGGAGGCCCCGAACTCCGCGCTCAGGACACCGAGCATCGCCGATCTGGAAGAGCGTGGTGAGGTTGCGCCTTCTTTGCACCACAACGACGTCGAGACCCAACCGGAGCGAGCGGTCGCCAAGGCCTCTCCGCTCCGCGGGTTTGCCATTGGGCTCGGCGTCGTGGTGATCGTTGCGGCCGGGGCTCTGTGGTCGGGCCGCTCCGCACAACTCGGACGGAGCGCCGCCCCCACAGCCTCGGCGATTTGGCCCGGGGACTCCGCTCCTCCGACTGCTCCTCTCCCGGTCATCCCTCCGAAAGATCCCGCGCAGCCGGCGAGCTCGGTTGCGCAACCGGTTCCCCTGGCAGCGTCGTCGGCCGGCGGGTCAGCCCGAGCTCAGCCAGGCGATGGGCTCGACATGGCGTGTGTGGCACCGGTGTTTCCGCCCGCGACCTTCGTGGTTGGCACCGATCTCTCTTTCCTGTGCAAGGAAGTGGATCCAAGGGCGGGGGCGGAGCTGTTGAAAGCCGCCGTGGTGAAGGGGCGGGGCGCGGGTGTTTCAGTCAGCATGCAGGAGTGGGCGCACCTCAGCTGGTACGAGCTGGCCGTATTTGCGGTCGCTCGGGCCCGATGCTGCATGGGGGCGCCGCCGTTGGTCCTGCCGGCGAACGGGGGAGTCTGCTCTGCCTTGGAGCAGGTACTCGACGAGCTGGGAAGGGCCGTGGTCACGGACCGCGCGGTCGAGCAGAAGTTGGCGCACTTCGATCAGACGGTGCTCTGCCTTCTGGCAAAGGGGGGCGCACGCCAATACGCCTACACGCTGGCACGCCTCGATGATGCACGGGTCGTGTTCGGCAAGACGCTGGAGCGCGCTCACCTCGCTGCGCACTAGCTCATCGGAGCCAGCTCGGAACCAAGCGAACACACCACGTGGCGGCCGCCGATTGTCCCCGAAAGGTCGAGGACTTGTCCATCCCCGACCCCTGGCGGTTGCGAAGCTTGAAATAGAGTGCGCCCCCCGGGCGAAAGGCCGTGAGCGGAGGCGTTCATGCGAATTTTTATCGAACAAGCTGACGGAGTCTCGTCCTTCTTTTCCAGGTTCGCCGAGGAGGTCAGCTCGGCATTCTCGGGGAGCGTGTTCCTGTTCGTCGTCGGCCTCGTGCTGATCGCGCTCTTGGAGAGCCGTATGGAGCGACTCGAGCTCGAGGTTGCGGCGCGCCCCGTGCGAGCCTTTGCGCTGGGGCTCTTGGGCTTCGTCGCGCTCGGTGTGCTCGCGGTCACCCTGTGTGTGACCATCATTGGCATTCCGTTTGCCGCGGTTCTGGCGATTGCAGCCGTGTTTGGAGCCTACGCCGGCGTCGTGGCCGTGCTCCGGACGTTCGGTGCGGCCTTGATCGGCCACCGGACCGCCAACCGCTACGTGCACCTGGCCTTCGGCATCGCGGCCTTTTTCGTGGTCGGTCTCATCCCGTGGCTCGGTGATCTCATCACCTTTGCGCTGCTCGCGACCGGCTTGGGCACGGTGCTCGCGACGCGAGCGGCCGGTCTCTGGCAGAGCCGCGACAATCCGAGCTCGAACGGGTACGCGGCGGCTTGAGCTTCACTCTGAGCAACACGGATTGCCGAGGCACGGAGGGACGGCCGCGCACACGCCGGGTCCCGCGCAGCACGTACCGGCCGACGTCTTGCACTCGGCGCCGCAACCCGCGACGCCGCCGGTCGCAACGCTGGTTCCCCCGCCCCCACCGAATCCGCCGCTTCCCCCGCTGCCGCCGGCCGAGCTGCCCCCGGCGGCCGGGCTCACACACTGACCGCTTTCACACACACGATCGCCTTTGCAGTCGTTGTCGTTCTTGCAGCCCGCGTCTTCGGACGACGAACAGGCGACGAGTAATAGGAAAAGAAGGCCGGCGGCGCTCACCCGCATGCTCTGAGCATAGCCGAAGGCGCGGTCCACGGAGGCGACCGGCCCGTCGATTTGCGGATACGATGGGGCGTGCCGGGGGAAGAGTCCACATCGCTGCGCGAACCACTGGACCTGGCGCTTGGGGAGCAACTCCGGCGAATCGAGCTGGCGGTTCTTCGCGTCTGGCAAGTCCTGACCTTGGTCGGTGCCCTCGGAGCCCTGGTCGTCGCGGTGGTGATCTCCCGACCGCTGGGCTTGTGGACGGCCCTCACGGCGGGCGTGCTCTTTGCCTGGTTCACGCTGGCGGCGTACTCGCTCGAGCGCGGAGCGGCAGGCCCCGTCGTGGCACTTTGCTCGATCTTGGTCGAGAGCTCGCTGCCGTGGATCACGCTCTTGTTGCTCGTGCGCGTGCAGGGCGCCGCGTACGCACTCGGCTCGTGGCTCCCGCCAATGTTGTTCTCCGCGCTGATCGTCGCCGCCGTCGCGCGTCTACGACCGCTGACACCGTTGCTCGTGGGCCTCTCGAGCAGCGTGGCCTTCCTGGCACTCTACTTCTGGGTCGCGCGGGGCGAGCTACCGGCCGCGATCGCGAGCCAACCGCTCTTCTCCGTTGGCACCCAGATCACACGGGCGACGTCGCTGAGCTTTGCCGGAGTTTTGGCCATGCTCCTGGCTCGCGGGCTGAGGCGCGCCATCGGCCGCGCGGACAGCGATGTCCGAGCACAAGATCTGTTCGGCAAGTATCGTGTCACTCGTCAGATTGCGGCCGGCGGAATGGGGACGGTGCACGAAGCCCTCTACTGCCCAGAGGGTGGCTTCGAACGGCGTGTTGCCATCAAACGCATTCATCCGCACCTGGCCGAACAACCCGAGTTCGTGGATGCTTTTCGACGTGAGGCCGAGTTGTCTGCGCGCCTGGTGCACCCGAACATCGTGCAGGTGTTCGACTTCGGGCGCGTCGAGCAGACCTACTTTCTGGCGATGGAGTACGTCGACGGCCTGACCTTGTTGGCGTTCATGCGGCGCTCGACCCTGGCCGGCCACCAACTCTCTCCGGCTACGGTCGCGCACATCGGGCAGGAGGTGCTCGCGGGCCTCTTGCACTCTCACGAAGGGGCCCGTGGAGGGGATGGCGCCGCGCTGCGCATCATTCATCGCGACATGAGCCCCGCTAACGTGCTCCTGTCCCGCACCGGGGAGGTGAAGATCTCCGACTTTGGTCTGGCGCGTGCGCTCTACGATGCAGAGTCGGCGCGCACCAAACATGTAGCGGGTCACGTCGGATACATGGCACCGGAGGCCGTGCTGGGTCAGCCGCTCGATCCGCGCTGTGATCTGTTCGGCCTGGGGGTCATCTTGTGGGAGCTCCTGGCCGGCAGACGCCTGTTTGCTCGCGACAACGAGAGCGCGACCCTATTTGCCGTGGTGTCGGAGCCGATTCCGCCAATCACCTCGGCGCGTTCCGACATCGACCTCGCTTGGACCGGGTTTTTCGAACGGGTTCTTGCACGGGAGGTCGACCAGCGACTTGCCACCGCGGGTGAGATGGCCCGGGCACTCGAGCAAATTCAGGTGCCCTCCGGGCGACGCGGCAGTGATGACCTTGCGCTCCAGGTCCAGACCGCTCTGAAGCTGCCGGAGCGACGCGCCACGCTCGAGTCCGAAGCGCCGACGCAGATCGACTCCGGCGCTCGAGCGGTCTGACCGCCGCGGCTCAGCAGCAGCAGCCACCGCCGCAGGCGATGGGGACGCCGGCGGACGGGATGGCGACGGGGGCTGAGCAGCCGCTGGTGTTGCAGGCCTGCACCTGCAGCGCTCCCACGCCGTTGGCGCATTCACTGGAGGCACACATGCCGACGTTCGTCGCACACAAGTCTGCTTGGACTACGTTCCCAACGTTGATGACATGCGCGGGAAAGATCGAACACTTCCACAGCACGTTGTAGTAGGTCGCGTCCGTCGATGCGGTCCACTTGATGGGCCAGGGATCGCAGCAGCCACAGCTCGTGCAGCCCGACGGGCTTCCGGGAGGTTGAGGGCCGCCCGTTGCTCCGCCGGTTGCGCCAGTTCCCGCGGTGCCACCAACGCCGCCGGTGGCACCAACGCCGCCGGTGCCGCCGGTCGCTCCGCCGGTTGCGCCGATTCCTCCCGAGCCGCCAGCGCCGCCCGTGGTTCCGCCGCTGCCTCCGCTGCCGCCACCGGAGGTCGCGCCGGTGGCACCCGAACCGCTCGCACCACCCGAGCCGCTCGCGCCGCCCGAGCCGCTCGCGCCGCCCGCGCCGCTCGCACCGCCCGAGCCCCCGACGCCGCCGGTCGAGCCACCGGCACCGCCGGCGCCGCCCGCGCTGGCATCCGTTCCCGCATCGACGGAGGCGCAGTGTCCCGCCACGCAGACGAAGGGAACATCACACGTGCCGTTCGGGTAACACGGCTCGTCGGGGCCACCCTGAGCGCGCCCGATCTCTTCGGGCGAAGCACAGGCCGCTGCGAGGCAGAGCAACGCCAGAAGCTCGAAACGCCGTGACATCCTGCACAACGTTGCCCGAGACGGGGCACCCAGTCCAGCGAGTCCGTCGCGGAAGAGGGCTCTCGGGGGTCGGCCGCGCTAGGGTTGCGAGAGGAGGCTCAGCTTGCTCAGCGAAGAAATCAAGAAGCGCGTGCTAGCGGCGATGAAGGCCGGCAACAGCCTGGAGAAGGAGATCCTCAAGGTCGCGCTGGGGGAGATCCAGACCCAGGAGGCGCGCGCCAACAAACCGATGAGCGACGAAGAGGCCAGCGCAATCGTGCGCAAGCTCGTGAAGAGCAATCAAGAGACGGCGTCGGTCAGCGAGGACGCAGCGCAAAAGGAGCAACTCGGCAAAGAGATTGCCGTGCTCGAGACGCTGCTGCCGAAGAGTCTCGATGTCGATGAAATCGTGGCGTTGCTTGCATCGGTGTTGGACGCGGTCAAGGCCGCGGGTAACGACGGGCAAGCGACTGGGGTGGCGATGAAACACCTGAAGTCGGTTGGCGCCAGCGTCGGTGGGAAGGACGTCTCCGAGGCCGTGAAGCGCTTGCGTAGCGGCTGAGCCCGACGGTCAGCCGCGCTCAGCGCTGCCGGGATGGCGCTCCCTGTGAGACTTCTTTCCGAACCTCAGCCGCAGGCAGCGACCTTGTCGGCACAGCAGTCGTTGTTCTGCGTGCAGTAGCTGTCGCAGTAACAAGACGGGCTCGAGCCCGGCACCGGAGTGCCGCTGCCACAATGACCGACGCAGCTGCCGCTGCTCCCGCCGGTGTTGCCGGTGTTGCCGCTGCCGCCGGTGTTGCCGGCATTGCCGCTGCCACCGCTGCCAGCCGCGCCGCCAGCTCCGCCGGTGCCACCACCGCCACCGGTACCGGTGAGCTCACAGAACGGCACCCAGCTGTGGTTGCCCTCGGTGTCAGCGTCGACGTTCTTCTGCGCGCACGGTTCGTCTTCGCTCCAGGCCTTCCACTGCGCAGCGCGGCCAGTGGAGGCCGCGAAGTCGGCGAACGCCTGGTAGTTGCCGCCGCCGGAGGACATGAAGACCACGGGCGCCGCGCACGCGTTGGTTTGCAGGCTGGCCTCGTAGTCCATGATGATCTTGTACATGTCAGCCGTCGTGCTGTTCCAGCAGCAGGTCTTGCTCTTGTCGTAGACCAGCTCGGCGAACGCGTAGTCCTCGATCTTCCGATACTGAGAGTCCGTCTGGGCGTTCGAGATGCCGAACTTGTCCTGGTTGAGCTGATAGAGAGAGCGGAACGCATTCTCGCGCTTCTCGCGCGCCGAGCACGACGCGGGGTAGTTGGAGAGGTGGGTCCGGGCGTCCGCAATGATGGCGACCAAGGCATCGCGGAGCTGCTCGGGGGGAACCTCACCGAGCAGACTCTGGAACTGGGTAGGCCGGATCTTCAGCTTCTCGGTGTCCGTGTCGTTGATCCAGGACGACTCATCGGCCTTCATCCAAGTGTTGGTCCACTTGCCGTTCCAGACCTTCGCAACGCGCCAGCGCTTCAGGCCGCCGCCAAACTGCACGTAGCCTTCGCCGCCCGTGTACTCGTTGGTGAACGTCTGCTTCGACGTGATGGCGTCCTCCCATTTGGGCTGCCTGCGAGGCATCGACCCGGAGGCGAGCTGCGCGTCCTTGCGGCCACCTTCGAGCGGGGTCACGGACTTGACGAGCAGCGTGTGCCCGATGCCGTTGGCTTGCCAGCGCTCGACCAGCACGTCCCCGGTGCGGAGGGCTTCGGGCTTCAAGTTGTAGGTGTTGCGAGAGTTCGCCAGGTTCATCGAGCCGAAGTAGTCGAGCAACAGCAGCCCCAGGTAGCCGACGCGCTTGTTCAGGAAGATCTCGTCGAAGTAGAGCCCCGTCGAGCCCCCCGGAACGATGACGTCGGACGAGTCCGTTCCGCCGTGCACGATGCGCTGGCGGAGTTTGTCGTCCTTGGGCCAAGCGGCCTGGTACTCCGCCGGCGCCATGTTCGAGTAGTCCTTGTAGTAACTCTTGAAGAGCGGCGTGTTGCGGTAGCGGGCGGTCGCAGTGCGCGCGCCAAAGTGTCCGAAGTAAACGCGGGTTCCCTGCTCGTCGGTCGTGGTCATGTAGAATGGCAGGCCGTACCAGGACGCAAACGTGAAGCGCGAGAAGATGGCCACCTCCGCGCACTCCAGGCTCGGCGCCGGCACGGTCTTGCCAAAGGGCGTCAGGAGCTCGAACGTCTGGCCGTAGCTCTTCGCCGGGATCTTCTTCATGGCGGCGACCCACGCCACGTACTTCTCGTCCCAGTTCAGCCCGCTATCTTCACCCCACGCCATGCCTGCTTTTTTCGCGGCCGGTGTGCTGCGGTCCTCCCATTGGTTGGTCACCGCCCACACCTGGGTCTCGGAGTTGTCCCAGTCAGTGGCGATGCCGGGGATGCCGGCGTTGTCAGCCTTGCCGGTGGGACCTTCGAGCCCGAAGGGGCCCGGGATTCCATAATCGTCCCACGCTTCGTCACCCTTCGACGACGAGGTGTCGCTGCAACCAACGACGGTCGTGAGCATCGCGACAATGCCGAGCACGACCGGACGCAACCAACGGGACCAAGAGGAAGAAGTGGCAACCGCCATGGTCCTCGAATCCTTGCAGCGACCCCGCCGCGCGTCCAGCCTCCACGCGAGGGCGCACTTGCGGCCATGCGCAATTAG
Organism: Myxococcales bacterium; assembly: GCA_016706225.1. NCBI lineage: Bacteria > Pseudomonadati > Myxococcota > Myxococcia > Myxococcales > Myxococcales bacterium. The sequence continues at coordinate 616,064 of JADJKB010000003.1, read as the reverse complement.
CGCCGGCACACCCTCGGCGTTCCCGCGTTGCGCGCACGATGCTGGAGCCCCGGCTGGGTGGGAGCCCCAGGCACATGCCCCCACCTTTCTCGCCAGCGAGGGGCTCTGCGCACTGTGCGGACTTCGTGTCGCGGATAGTCTCCACTGAATGGGCTCCGCACACACGACCGCTTGGGGTTTGCTCGGAGCACGCAGCGGTGTGTGTGCGGCGAGCTCGTTCCTCCTCGCGCTCACGACTGCATGCGGGGATGGCGGTGAGTCTGGGACGCACGCGTCGGGCGGTGGCGCCGCTGGCGTCGGCGCCACGAGTGGCAGCGGCGGCTCGGCGGCGGGCGGGACGGGTGCTGCTGGCTCCGGTGCCACCGGTAGCGGTGGGCTCGCTGGTGCAGCGGGCGCATTTGGCGGGAATGCCGGCGTCGGTGGCAACGCCGGGACATCCGGTGGCAGTGGCGGTTCCGGTGGCAGCGCCGGCGCATCGGGCGGCAGCGGTGGCGGAGGCGGCGCAGGCGGTTCGGGTACCGGAGGCAATCCGAACTTCACTCCCGATGGTTGTTTCAAGTGGTCGGACAAGGCGTCGCTCCAGGCCGCGGTCGACCAGTACTCGTGTGTCGAAGTGCAGCCGGGAACCTACACACTCACGAAGGGAGTCGCGATGTCGCCCGGTCACACCTTGCGCGGCGTGAGCGCCGCAAAATCGGTGCTGCGGGCCAGCCAGAGCTCATGGAGCTTCGGCTGCTGCGACTCGATGGTCAGCGACAAGCTACCTCAGAATCCGGCTGCCAATCCGTTCCACGTCGAGAAGCTGACCCTCGATGCGGCCGGCGTCGCGACCTACAACGTGTGCTGCCGCGGTTACGTCGTCCAAGACTCCGTGCTCGAGAACTCACGCTGCTCCGCCATCGGTGCGGCGGGCACGGGGGTCACCGCCAAGAACAACCAGATGTTGTCCAGCGCGCAGCCCACGAACGTGCCCGGCAAAGGCAAGGTCAGCTGTGCGACCGGCGGGTTCGGCGGTGTGGCCGAGGGCGCAGCCATCTATTCCGAGGCCAAGGCCGACAACCTGGGCACACTCATCGAGGGCAACACGATCAAGAACAGCTTCGGCCCGGCGCTCGACATCAACGGCGCCTGGGGCGGGACCTTCAAGGGCAACATCGTCTCGGACAACACGGCGTGGGCAGCGGTCAGCCTGTATGGCGCGAGTAACTGGCTCGTGGAGAACAACCAGATCAGCCACCCCGCCAATCAGCCGGCGCAGCCCTACCACCCCTATTGCGCCACCGGGCCGGCGGGCGGGCATTCCGCGGGGATATTCCTGTGTCAGGACACCGACACCAACAACCTGGTCGTCAACGGCAACACCATCCGGGGCAACAAGACCAGCAGCTACTACGGCATCTTGAGCGTCGGTGCGGACGAGGTGAAGCCGTACTGGGCGCCGCGCAACAACACTTTCCAGAACAACGACGTGTTCGGCAGCGTGTTTGGCTGCGCCGACGACTTCAAGCCGGGCCAATGGACGACCGACAAGAACACTTGGACCGGTAACAACTGCGGAGGGTCGCCGAATACCGGTCCGGGCTACTTTTGAGCTCCGCCGTTGCTCACTGGCAGAGTGCGTTCGCCTTCACGCATTGGCTGGCGCTGATCACGCCGCTGCCCTGGGCGGCCACGCTCCTGCACTTGTAGTCGGTCGGACAACCGCTGTCGTCGGTGCAGGCCGCTGCGCACACACGCTGCGAGCCGCCGCCGAGCTTGATGCACAGGTTGTCGACGCCGGGACACTGGCTGTTGGCGGTGCAGCTCCTGGCATTTGCCGGTGAACGGATGCGGCCGGCCGTCGACCTGCTCGCACGGGTCGACCTGGCATCACCCGGAACGCTGTTTGAGCACCACGCAGGGTTTCTCGAGGCCTACTCGCGGCGTGTTCGAGCGGCCTACCCCAGGCGTGCCGACGGTCGCACTCTGATGCCGCTGCGCCGCAGCTTCATCGTTGCGCACGTCTGAACTCAGTCGCTTCGACCCTGTGCGGAGTCTAGCCGTCGTTTGCCGACCCTCGGTTCTCCAGCCGGGATCAGGGTGCGCCGCTGTCCGAGTCGGCGCGATTCTTCAGCGCTCGGGCCTGAACGCTGTTCGGGTACGCCTTGACGAAGGCATCCACGGCCGCCCGCTCTTCGGCGGCGCGCCCAAGCCGGCGCAGGGCCTGAATTCGCCCGTAGCTCGCCTCTTGGCTGAGACCGCCCCCGCCGGACCGCAGATACGAGTCGTACGAACGGAGCGCGCCGCTCGGGTCCCCGAGCGGTCCGAGCTGAAGCTCGGCGAGGGACAACAGTGCCGCTCGCGCTTCTGCGCTCTTCGGGTGAACCGCCATCAGCCGGCGGTAAGCGTCAGCGGCGCCGCTGGCATTGCCCTGGGCTCGGAAGGTGCGGGCGCTGGCCAGCATTTCGGACGCGCTCGGCGGCTTCGGCAGTGTTTCTGGCACTGCGCTCGGGAGCGCAGTGGTGGGCAGGTCGGGCTCCGAGAGCGCGACGCTCGCGCTCGGCGTCGGCGCGAGCTGGGCGTGGCGAGGCAAGCTGACGCCAACGAGCTCGAGCTCCGCCGTGCGCACTCCGGCAGCCACATCGCTCTCGACTCCGGCAACGACGTCGAGCTCGTGGCCTTCGGTGACGGAGCTGCCGTCCTTCGGCCCACCGCGGACCTTCACGGAACCCTCGTGCACTCGGACCACCAGGCTGCCCGAGTCGATGGCGGCGGTGACCGAGAACACCGTGCCGGTCACGGTGGCGCGCCCTTTCTCGGCGGCGACGGTGAACTGATGGCCCTCGGGCAACTTGTCGAGCGCCGTGACCACGCTGCCCTGAGCGAGTGACAACTGGCGATCGGTGGGGGTGGTGGTCGTGAGTGCGAGATCCGTCGATGGCCCGAGGCAGCTCTTGATGCTGCCGCCGTCGAACGCGATGCAAGCGTGTCCGCCGGCGCCCACGCTCAAGTGAGCGCCCGCCGGCACGGAGTCCCCCAGCTGAGCCGCGCGTTTTCCGACGCGCACGTCGCCGCTCAGCTCGATCAGCTTTGCAGCCGGACCTCTGCTGCCTTGTGGACCGCTGGACAGCACGCTGCCGCGGAGGAACAGCGCGACCGCCGCCGCCACGGCCAGCGCCGCCGCGATCCCGAGGATGATCACGTTGCCGCGCACGCGTGGCGCCTCGAGCAACGCGACGGACGCCGTCTCCGGCGCGACCTTGGTTTGGACCGCGCGCAGCGGGAGCTTTTTTGCCTCGGCATCATCCTGACGCAGCGGGAGCTTTTTCGCCTCCGCATCATCCTGGCGCAGGGGGAGCTTTTTCGCCTCGGCATCGTCCTGGCGCAGGGGGAGCTTTTTTGCCTCGGTCTCGTCCGCGTCGCGCGCGGCCGCGGCCAAGGCGAGCGCACGCGTCACGAGCGCGTCCGCAGCATCTCCGGCGAGGCTGGGCTCCTCCGGTAGCGCGCCGAGGCTCGACCAAGCCTCGGCTTCGGCGCGGCAGAGCGGGCACGACTTCCGATGGGAATCGAGAAACGCCGCGTCCTCGTCCGAGAGCTGCTCGTCGATCAGCTTCCGATCGCTGAGCTCGCCCCAACGCTGACAGGCGGAATCGTCGACGCCGCTCACGCCGAGCCTCCTCTTTCGCCGACGCCAATGGCGACGTCACGACGGATCAGGCGCCGCATCTCCTTCGTGCCCCGCAGCAATCGATCTTTCACCGTATTGGGCGATGCCTCGGTCAGGTCGGCGATCTCGTTGATGGAGTAGCCCATGACGTGCCGCAGGACCAGCGCGGAGCGTTGTGCCTCGGGCAGCTCGGCCAGGTACGCCTTTACCGGTCGTGGTGCGGCGTCGGCGAGGGAGTCGTCGAGCCCGCCTTCCGCGGGCAAGGTGTCGAGCTCGGATTCGTCTTCGTTGCGTGCCCCGTGTTTTTGTCGGCCCTTGGCGAAGCGAATGCTCGTGCGCACGACGATTCGATCGGACCAGCGCTCGAGGCTGGAGTCACCGCGGTAGTTCTTGGCGCTGCTGATGATCTCGATCAGGCTTTGCTGCGCGGCGTCGTCCGCGTCCGCGGGCGCGCGCAAGATCGACTTCGAGACACGATGCACCCGCTGCACCAGGCGATGGGCCATGGTGCGGGTGGCGGCGGGGTCGGCGGCGGCAACGAGCGACATCAGGCGAAGATCCTCGGCATGATCAGCCAGGGCCCGGCTCTCGGTCGGGCGCTCGGCGTCTTTCCCCTCAGTGGTTTCGGGCACGGGATCCGGGTGGAACTTTCCTCACCATAGATCGACCGAGAGTCCAACGGAGGCCTCGGCGCGGGTGCGGTAGGGAGAGAGGAGCGACTCGGTCCGTCCGGGAAGCTCTGCAACGTACTCAGAATTCTTGAGGAAAATGTCGAGGCCCACACCCGCCCAGACGTGCGTACGCTGCCACACTTGGTAGTGCGCCGTCACCCTAGGTGAGAGAGCGAACGTCAGGCCGTCCGCGGACTCCGTGGGCAGCACACCGCCGCTGGTCTTGGTGGTGCTGCGCCGATCGAGCTCTCCGATGAAACCGAGCTGGCCAGCGAAACGAAATCGCGCCGCCGGGATCTCGTAGGCCACGAACACGCGCACCGGATGCCGCGCCACCCGCACTCGCGCGGACTCCGTCTCCACCTCGACCGGAGCGTACGCGACATAACCGAGCCCGAAGAACAGCTGCGAGTCCGGAGACCCGGACAGCTCGACTCCCAAGCCGCTCTGCCAGGTCGCTTCGGGCGCGTAGGCCTCGCCCGCGTAGTGCGCGGCGAGGCGTCCGGTGCCGGCGACGGGAGCTTCGGGTTTGGGTCGTGTTGGTGCGGGGGAGGGTTTCACCGGCGGCGGCGGCTTCGGTGGTGGCGGTTTTGGCGGCGCTGCCAACTCGGGTCCGGCTTCCATGCCGATCTCACGCCCTTCGAGCAGCGCACCGACGGTCGAGCGCACGATGAGGCTCGCTTCTTCCACACCCGCCTGTTCGGCCCCGACCGAGCGCTTCACCCGTCGCACCAGCGCGCGCTTGGCTTGGGGTTCGATCAGGTAAAGGAGCAGGTCGTCTTCGCGCTCGGCTTCGACGAAGAATGCACCGACGGCGTCGTGTTCTTTGCAAGCGCGCGCCGCGAAGTCCAGCCGGTCGCGGAGCTCCTTCGGGATCTGACCCGGCGCCTCGACCACCAGCGCCACGGGCAGATCGCCGAGCTGCGCCCTGATCGCCCCGAGCACACTCTCCGCGCGCGCCGCGTCGCGCGCGCTGACCACGACCACGACGCGCCGAGGCTCCGCCGCGCGGAGCGGCGTCGTCGCAAGCACGCCCACGAGCAGCGCGAATGCCCCCAGACGTTTCACAGCGGCTGCACCTCCACGATCAGTGAGCTCAAGTACAAACCCTCCGGGAAGGCCGCCGGAACTGGGTGATCCGCCCCCTGAAACCAGCGCTCCAGGACGGTGGGGCGAACCCCCACGTCGCGTCCGCCGAGGGCCGCGGCGCGTGTGAGCTCGTCGAGGCCGATGGCGGCGGAGCACGAGCAGAGCACGAGCAATCCCCCGGGCCGCGTGGCTCGTGCTCCTGCGGCTGCGAGGCGGCGCATCGAGCCGAGCGCGCGCTTTTTGGCCGCGCGCGTCGGCGCGAGCTTTGGCGGGTCACACACCACCAGATCGTAGCCGCCTTTTCTGCCGGCCAGAGAGAGCACGTCGTGGGCGTCAGCGCGCTCGAACTGGATGCGGCCGGCGAGACCGTTCTCGCATGCACACTCCGCGGCCACCTCCAGTGCCAGGGCGTTTTGATCCACCGCGTGCACCTCGCTTGCGCCGCCGCGCGCCGCCGCCATGGCGATGGCTCCGACGTAGGTGAAAGTATCGAGCACACGTTTGCCGTGTGCCAGTGTCTCGACGCGCTCGCGGAGCGGGCGCTGGTCGACGTAGAACCCCGTCTTCTGTCCGAGCTCGAGCGGGATTCGGAACTTCAATCCGCGTTCCAGGAAGGCAAGCTCGCCAACGCTCGTGTCGCCGCGCACCACGCCGCGTGCTGCGGAGAAACCTTCGAGGCTCGCCGCGCGTTCCGAGCTTCGATCGATGATGGCCCGCGGGCGGAACGCCGTCTCGAGCGCGTCGAGCAGCGCGACTTCGCGCTTCTTGATACCGATGGTGGCCGCTTGAAACACCACCACGTCCCCGTACCGGTCGACCACGAGGCCCGGCAGATCGTCGCCCTCGGCGTGCACGACGCGATAGGCATTGGTGTCCTCGGCGGGCAGCCCGAGCATGCGTCTCAGCTCGCTGGCTGCGGCCAGGCGGCGCTCGAAGAGAGCCCCGTCGATGCGGGTGCTCTTGTCGCGCGTGTACATGCGCACCACGATGGCCGAGCCTGGCGAGTAGAGCCCTCGACCCAGAACGTTGCCCTGGGCGTCGACGACCTCGACTTCGTCGCCGGGCATCGCGCCGCCCGAGATCCGGGCGACGGCCTGGGCGTAGACCCACGGGTGACCGGCCCAGACGGGCTGTACGTGTCCGGGTTTCAGGCTGACGGTGGCCACGCATCCGGGAGTATTCAGCGTGCCACGCTGGTGTAAACGCTTCTCCACGCGTCCCTTTCAAACCTCGCAGATTGGAGGGGTCTGGCAACTGGCACTCAGGTTGCTAACCTCTGCTCGTTCCGCTCGTAGGAGCCCCCATGCGGACTGGCCTTCCCTCAGCAATCGCCTGCCTCGTCTTGCTCGCACCCGCGCTCGCGGCCGCCGAGGACATTCCCAACTGCCCGCCGGGAGGCTGGTTCTGCGAAGAGACATCGCCGCCGCCTCCCCCCGCAACCGATGAGGACATCGAGGCTGCTCCGCCCGACGAGCCGCTCGAGCGTCGCGGTCCGCCGCCGCCGATGGTTTACGAGCCGGAGCCATATCGCTTGCCGCCGCCGGCGAAGAAGCGGCGCTGGACGCGCAAGTTCGGCATCAATCTGCACCTTCAAGGTGTGATGATGGGCTCGGGTGAAAACCGACACGACGACTCGGGCATGGCGGGACTTGGTCTTGGCTTTCGCTATCGGCCCATCCCCCATTTTGCGTTCGAAGCGGGTCTCGACTTCTTCGGTGGCATCGACTGGCAGGGCAACGATCGACGTGAGACGGCGCTGCTCCTGAACGCGATGGTGTTCGTGAACCCGCGGGACGCCGTGCAGTTCTACATGCTCGGTGGTTTCGGCTTCAGCGGCGCCACGGTGACCCCGCGGGACAAGAACGGCGATCTCATCAATGCCTACGAGCAGCACTACTCTTACTTCGGCGGCCAGCTCGGCGCCGGACTCGAGTTCCGCGTGACCCGGCGGGTCTCGTTGAACATCGACATGGTCGGCTTCGTGCGCGGGCGCACGGACGACAACGCGCGCTACTACCCCGAGTTCACCGACCCCGACACGGGTCAGACGACCAATAGCTCCGGCGGCGGGCTGTTTCGCGGCGGCGTCACCTTTTATTGGTGACCCGAACGCGGCTTCGCTCTACGCCGGCGTTTTTGGGCCGCGAAAACGCAGCCGCGGGGCGATCACCGACGCCATGCCGAGCAGCGCGAAACCGATGAAGAGCGTGATTGCGCGGCCGGTCGGGAAGTCCTGAACGACGAGCTTCACCGCTCCGATGCCGAGCACCGGGTAGACGAGCAGTCCTGCCTCCCGGAAGCGCTCGATGCGGGATGCCGCCGCCAAGCTGAGGGCTGACGCCGCGAGGACGGCGGTGCGCAGCGCCGCAATGCGCCCTGGATCCGCACCCTCGCCCAGACCGCCGCCGACGGTGTCGACCAACAGCGCCAAGAGCACGCCGCCGAGACCCGCGACCAGTACAGCGAGCGCAAGGACCTTGCCCGCTCTGCCCGGCCAGAGCCCGCGCGCCTGACTGCTCTCGAGCGGCAGCAAGTAGGCGAGCAAAGCCAGCGCCAAGGCCGCCAACGAGGGTGCGTCCAAGGTGGTCCAAGTCGTGTGTGGGCTTGCCCAGAAAGCGTCCCACGTCCCGGGCAACAGGCGCGATCCGAGCGCCGCGACGCAGGCGCAGACCGCCGCGTGAAGCGGCAGCGCCGCGTGTTTGTCGCGCATGCCGAGCAGGGCCAAGAGCACACCGATGGGAGTCCAGGCGTAGCCCGGTTCGGTCAAGAGCAGCCAACTCCCGACCAGCACACCGGAGAGCGCGTAGGTCGTGGTGAACCAAGCCTCGACCCGGTTCTTGGCCGGCACGACGAACAGGAAGTAGGCGATCGCGTAAGCGCCGGCGCCTGCGACCAAGCTCGCAGCGCCGAGCGCGAGCCTCGGACCTTCTGGCGCGACATGCGTTACCAGCACGGCGCCGAGGTAACCGACCAGCAATACCGCGACTGACTGCAAGCGCTCGTACGCCGTCAAGAAACGCTGCTGGACGTGCGCCCGCACGCTGAACGACAACATGTACGCGGCGAACAACGTCAGTTGAACGACGAGGGTCGTCGAAGAGTAGGCGCCTTGGGTCAGAACGACCGCGGTGAACGCCAGCACAGCGAGATCTACAACCGCGGCGGAAGCAATGCGTAGGGCCCACCATTCGCGCAGCTCGGCGCCCAGATCGAAACCAACCCCTGTCGCGACCAGCAGCAGGAGAAACGGCACGGGTGTGTGGGTCTCGGCAACCGTGCCCGCCACGGTGAAGACCAACAACCCGAGGACGGCCCAGGCGATCAAGGCCATACGCCGCCGCCACGCCACGAACATGCCTGCGGCTGCCGACGCGCAGAAGCCGAACGCGGATTGCCAAGGTGACAACAGCTCGAACCGCGCAGTCACCTCGCCCATCAGCGGCAGCGCGATCAAAGCGTAGACAACGCCGTAGAACGCTGCGGCGGCCGACGGACCTTTCCTGGCGCGTTGGTCAGACAGAACCAGCCAAATCGTCGCGTACGCGAGTCCGGCCACGGTCCCCAATGCGTGCCCGAGCGTGCCACGCTCGGTCAGATCCCGAAGCAGGTACCCACCGCCGAGGATCAACAGCGTGCGTCCACCGATGCTGGCGATCTGGGGCAAGAGCTCGCCGGCGCGCAGCTCCGGCTGCGCAGGCTGGGAGAGCTCGGAAGGCTCGTCCTCAGGCTCGATTTCCGACGCCGCGGCTTCGGCGTTTGCGGCGGCGCTCAGGCTGACGGGGACCTTGGCCTCCTCGAGCCCGAGCACGCGTCCGTCGAGCGCGCTGAGGGCTTGGGTGAGCTCGCGCACTCGCGCTTCGAGCTCCATCAGACGCTGGCTGTCGCGGGTGGCCGAGACGGGGATGTCGGCGGAGACGTCGAGCTCCGGCGCCGTGTGCTCTTGTTCGGTCTGCCCCTCGCGCACTCCCACTCCGTAGACCCCCGCCTTGGCAGTGCAACTGCCAGGCCAGTCGGCGCATTGCGGCCCCAACCGCGACCTCTCTGGAGAACCAGAAAATACGCGCCTCCCAGGGCGCTGGCCTCAGCTGCAGATCATTCGTCTGCGCCGAGCTCGCGTGCACGAGATGCGCGGAGCGATCGCCAAGTGTACCGGATGGGTACGGTCGCTCCGCGCGCGGGCGGTGCTCACTGGATGAGCTTGAACTCGATGCGGCGGTTCTTTTGCTTGCCGGCTTTGGTCTTGTTGTCGGCAATCGGCTCGTCGGGTCCTGCGCCGCGAGTCTGAATGCGGTCCTCGGTGATGCCCTTCTTCGTGAAGTACTCCTTCACGGAGTCAGCGCGACGCTTGGACAGGTCCACGTTGTGGTCGTGTTTTCCGTCGGTGTCGGTGTGCCCGCTGATTTCGATCTTCAGCTTCGGGTAGTCGGTCAGGACCTTGACCGCCTCGTCCAGTAGCTTGAAGGACTTCTCGCGGATCTTGGCCTTGTTCACGTCGAACTCGATGCCCTGAATCACGCCAGAGAACTTCTGCACCGCGTCGGGGAGTTTGTCGGGACAGCCGTCCTCGTCCTCGAAGCCGTTCTTCGTCTCGGGCTCGGTGGGGCACTTGTCGTCCGGGTCGAGGATGCCGTCCTTGTCCGGATCCCTGTCGGGACACCCATCGGGCGGGATGCCCTTCACGTCGGGGCACTTGTCGTCCGGGTCGAGGATGCCGTCCTTGTCCGGATCCTTGTCGGGACAGCCGTCGGGTGCGACGCCCTTCACGTCGGGGCACTGGTCGTCCGGATCGAGGATGCCGTCCTTGTCGGGGTCCTTGTCGGGACAGCCATCGGGTGCGATGCCCTTCACGTCGGGGCACTTGTCGTCGGGGTCGAGGAAGCCATCCTTGTCGCGATCCCCCGGCGCCGCCACGGGCGCCTCTTTCACCGTGCGCCCGAGCGTCAGCGTCAGGCCCAACAAGACCTCTGGGTGGTGAGCGATTTCGTGGCGCGCGCTGCGCGTTTCCGGGTTCTTGCCCGTCATGTTGTCGCGCAGGTCGAGGCGCACGTCGAGCATGCTGCTCACGGCCATCTTGGCACCGATGCCAACGTGCCCTTCCGGATCGCCGTCACTGCCCATGACGTCGGTGGACGCGCCGAGGCGCCCCAAGCCGGCCAGCACGAACGGGGTGATGCGAGATCCCGGGAGCTGGCCGATGACGTGCCCGCGGGCTGCCCAGAGTGTCGCCTTCTCGTCACCCGCGGAGGCACCCGGTCCGAGCGCGCCTTCGACCTCTGCACCCAAGAAGCTCAGCGGGAAGTACGCGGCGCGAAGCCCGAGTTCGAGCGCCGGGCGCTTGAACTCGCGGTGAGTGTCGCCCACGTCGCGCAGGTTGTGCTCCTTGTTCATCCAGATCAGACCGAAGAAACCGCCGAGTTCGATCAAGCCCGCTTCGGGCGTGTACTGACTCATGAAGTCGCCGCCGCCGCTCGAGCTCGAGCTTCCCTCGGCGCCCGAGAGGGACAGCGATCCCGAGGCGCCAGCCTCCTGAGCCCCCGCCGGGAAGGCGATTGATGCGCACAGCAGGCCTGAGCAAAGAATGATGGACGTTCGCATGGCTCCGGATTGCCACTCGCGGCAGCCGAAAACAAGGGCGGAGTGTGCGGCGCGCCCGCAAAGTTTGCCGCGGTTTTTTGACAAATCGCGGAGACCGCGAGGTCGCTCCGAAACACGCGACCCATTCGCCTCACCGGGCTGACTTGCGCAGTTTTGTGGGCGCGCGACGCTCCGGCGATGAACGTGCCGGCGCTCTGGTTTGGTCTGCGTACGCCGGAGTCGCGCAAACTACGCGCTCAGCGGCCTCGCGCTGATGGCGCTGAAGATGGCGCGGACCCAGTACCCTGGCGCGTACACGCATCAGCGAGGACGCGTGCCGGCGCGGCACGACGCTGACGGTCTGGGGACGCGCATGGCTGTTCCTCGAGGCGACGAAGGACATCTCGAGCCTGACCATCAACGGCGCCGCCATCGAGGCCTTGGTGAAAGACCCGGACCTGTTGGCCGAGATCGAGCTTCTGCGCACGGCCTCCGGCTGCCCGTGACGCGCGGGCATTGCGCTCCCGGCCCGGTGGCGCCCCAGCTGCGGCGATTGCTTCAGGGCTTGCGCTGACTCGGTGCCTGCGTCGTTCGAGACTCGGGCACCGACACACGCCGGGCGGCACTGGCCAGTGTGCGCGCGGCCGCGGGTGGCAGGAGGTGGCGCAGCCTCCAGGCCTGCAGTAGCGCGGCGTCTTGAGTGATGGTGAGCCGCTTCACCGCGTAGCTCACGACCAAGCCGGAGAAGACGACTGCCGCCGTGGTCGCGAGCCAGATCAGCGCCAGCGTTGCGTTCGGTGGGAACCCCACTGCATTGGGCAAGATGCGGAGCACCCCACGTTCGAACGCATACGAAGCGGGGAGCAAACCGGCGAGCTGAAGCAGTGGGGGGATGGCAACTGCTGCCACGCTGCTGACGATGGCGAGCCAGCGCAGTGCTCGGTCCGCCCTCAAGACGAAGATGAAAGCGCTGCCCGCCAAGATCGCCACGCCGGGTACGACCACGAATGGACCGGCGAACGCGCCGGCAGTCGCCACCGCAGTGAACGTCGCAACGATCACGACACCGCGCATGAAACGCTGGTGTTTGCCGGTTATCGCGACGCTGGCGTTGTAACCGATCAGCGTCGCGATGCAGGCGCTGATCAGCGCGAATGGCATCCAGTCGCGCACACCCATCAGGGTCGCCAATCCAACCAGCGCGATCCAGATTGCCCCGAGTCCCGCTGCAGCTCGAGCCGTGCCGTGAGCCTGCGTTCGAAGCGCCCGGTCGAGCTCCTCGCGTGCGCCGCTGGGCAGCGTCTCCGGCTCGGCCAGGACGATGTCCATCGCCACCTCGAGCGCCGGCGCGCACTCCGGGTCTAGCGTCAGGGCGCGACCCAGATCGGCAAGCGCTGCGGCGCGAGCCTGGTCTCGCTCCCCGGGTTTGTCCGCGACCGCATCGAGCGCGGTCCGAGCCTTGGTGACCAGGCGAGCGGCTTCGGTGCGTCGCCGCTCGTAGTCTTGGGCGCCGTCCAGGTACGCCTCCAGCGCGCGATACAGGGCGTCGGCCCCCGGCAGGCGGCTTTCCGGGTCCAGCTCCATGGCGGCGACACAAATGTCCACGACCTCGGGGTCGAGCTCCTCGACCCGTTCGAGGCGCTCTCGCACGCGCGGGTCTTCGTCGACCTGCGCCAGGGCTTGTGCCACGTCACCCCCCTGCCGCAGCGCCTCGAGCGTCAGCGCTTCGAACAGCATGGCGCCGAGCGCGAACACGTCCGCGCGGGCGTCGACCGCCTCGGCGCGCGTCTTCTGCTCGGGTGGCATGTACTCCGGAGTGCCGAGCACCGAGCCGTCGTGTGTCAAGCGAGTCCCGCGCACTCCCGAGGTGTTGTGCGGACTCGAGTCCTCGTCGGGCAAGAGGTCTGGCTCGGCGCCGACCTTGGCAATTCCCCAGTCGAGGACGTAGACCTCACCAAAGTCGCCCAGCATGATGTTTGCTGGCTTCAGGTCACGGTGAATGACGCCGTGGCAGTGGGCATAGTGCAGGATCTGACAGACCTGGCTCAGCGCGCCAACCAAGCGTCGAGGTGAGAAGCGTTCGTTCATCTCGGGGTCGCTGTCGCGCAAGCGATCGAACACCTGCGCCAAGGTCAGGCCGCTGACCCGCCGCATGGTGAAATAGGCGTCCCCGGTCGGGGAGACTCCGATGTCGAACACGGGCACGATGCCTGGGTGTTGCAGCGCGCCCTGCACCCGGGCTTCGCGCAAGAAGCGCTGACGAACTCGGTCAGAGTGGCGGTGATCCGAGCGGATCGCCTTGGCGACGACGCGTCGGTCGAGCCAGATGTCGTGCAGGTGGGTGAGGGTCCCCATGCCGCCGACGCTGGTCTCGCCGGAGGCCTGATAACGCGAGAGGTAGTCGCCGGTCAGTGCGTCGAGGAGCCCGCTCTCTGGCGGTCGCACGCTGCCGCTCCTCGGCACCGCGGGTAGAGTCTCGGCGTCGCGTCTCGCCTTGGCGCTCAAACACACCTCGGCGCCGTGTGTGGGTGACACATGGACGACCCAAGGTTACGTGACAACTGGCACGGCGGCCAGCGTCGGCCGGTCGATGCCCGTGGAACGTTGCCGATTGGAGCGACGCTGACGCGACTACTTCAAGTCAAATCGGGCCGCCGCTCTTGCACAGCGCGAGGATCTCGATGTCGGCCTTGCCGTCACCCTGGACCGTCTTGCAGGTGTCCGGGCAGAGTATGATTTCGCCCTTGCCGGCGTCCCCGCCCGCGTCCGAACCCGCGACGATGTAGAAGGCGCCCGGCTTGCAGGCAGCTGCGTTGTCCACCTGATCGAACTTGATTGTCCCGCCGCCGCTGCTGGGCGTGTACTCGATTTGAATCGTCTTCGAGTCCAGCTCCTTGCCGACGGGCGGCTCGGGCATGGGGAACTCGCACGCTAGCTTCGCTCCTTTGACCACGCCGTCGGCGATCTTCTGGAACACCGCATCAAAGCCAGTTCCCTCGCATACCGGGAAACGCAGACCTCCCGTCAGGATGCTGAGGGCCTGGTAACCCATGCCCGAGTTGACAGCAGTCGAGCATTTCGTCAAAGAGGCGACGATGGGCTCGGTCGGCTCGTAGGCGCCGTTCGTCGAGCTGGGATTCTTGAGGACGCCGACGATGCTGTGCCAGATGTAGTTGCGGTTCTGCGCCGTCCCGAATTGTACGGATCGAGCGCGAGCAACTCTTGGCGTTGCACCGCATGACCCACGAGAACCAGTTCGCCAAGCTGGCGGACGACGCCGACGCGAACCCGGATGGTACGCCGAAGCCGGGTGCTCCGGGCAGCAGCACGAGCGAGCCCGCACCGGTTGGAACCCACGCGGTGTCGCCAGTGCCATCGAGCGGCCCCGACGGGGAGGGCGTTCCGACGCCGAAGCAACCCGAAGCGGTGTCACCGGGCTGGCCTGCCCCGGTCGAGCTGCACCTTGTCGTGCGGGACATCCCCGCTGCCGAAGAGACGAGCCTCGAAGCCGCCGCTCGTTACATTCGCGCTCACGAGCCAAACCCGCGGGCGCGCGTCAAGGCGCACTGTGATTTCCCGGCCGACGGTGTCTATCGGGTGCTCCTGTTCCGGGGACAGCAGGAGTTCGGGACCTACGAACACGTTGGGACGCTGGAGGCGGTGAGCCGTCGCTGAGCGTGGGGGGCCGTGTCGCGTGAAGCTACGCTCCTCGGGAGCCCCGCCCCGCGAAGTCCACGTCCAGAGCAGCCATCGCCTGGGGATTCACCCGCGTGCCGCTTGTCGCGATGCTCGTGCCGTGCTCGCGCCACCATTCCCGCGCGTCGCGGGGCGTCCACGCCGGCACGTCGCACTCGAGCAGCAGGTCACGAAGAGCCTGGGCAGCTCCTCCGCCGAAGTCGTCCAGCACTCCCTGACTAGCCACTGCCGGGACACGCGTTCGTCGCGTCCGGGCCTAGAACACCGATCAGCTTGCGCTGCTCGTGTTCTAGGACCTTTACGTTGGGGCTGCGCCCCAAACCCCCGGCCCTCGGCCGTGCGCGCTCCGCGCGCGAGCGCCGAACACCTTGCAAGTCCCGGAAAACAAACCACGTTCAACCTGTTCGGCGCTCTAGCGCGCGGAATCTCCGGGCTGACGGCGTGTTAGCTTGAGAACCCGCATGAGCGACGCCAAGTCTCCGCGGCGATTCATTCCGCCCGCGTGCGCCGTGCTGGGCGGCGTCGTCTTCGCGCTCTCGGCGCCACCGACCAATTTCTACGCGGCAGTGCTGGTCGGACTCGCGGGTCTGTTCCTCTCGACTCGTGGTGTGGAACGCCCGCGCGCTGCGGCATTCATGGCGGCGCTCTGGGCGACCAGCGCCGGGCTCGTCGGGCTTCGCTTCGTGCCCGGAGTGATCGTCACCTTCACCAACCTCGGGTTCTTTCTCGGTGTCGTCGCCCTGGTGCTTCTGGCCATCATCCAATCGGGCACCTGGGCGCTCGGGATGGGGCTTGCGCGTTACGTCGAACACGAGACGGAGCTCGACGCACGGCTCGGATTCGGCCTCGGGGTGTTCGTCGCGGTGAGCCTGGTGTTCGTGATCGCGTGGACCCCCGGCGGGCTCTTGTCGCCCTGGACGACGCTGGTTCAGGTCGCAGAGCTGGTGGGTGAAAAGGGCGTCTCGGTCTTGCTCGGAGTCGCCGTCGTGTTGTTCGTGTCGCCCCTCGAACATTGGCTGTACCCGGAACGTGCCAGACCTCGCCGGCTGTGGGTCTCGCCAGTACTGGGCGCGGCCCTGTTCGGGCTGATGCTCGCCTACGGCATGGTTCGCATCCGGAGCGTGCGCGCCGAACACGCGCTCCGCCCCACGCTGAAACTCGGCGTCGTGCAGGCGGCGGTGGGGGCACGCTTGCGCTGGGAAGAAGGTGCCCGAGAGCTGATCCTCAGCCGGCTGCGTCGCCTGACCCGCGAGTCCGAGCGCGGCGGCGCCGTGCTGACACTCTGGCCCGAGGCCGCGTATCCGTTCGTGCTCGATCACGCTCCCGGCCGCATGCAGCGTGGCCGGCGGGCAATTCTCGGTCGCGACCTCCACGGCCCTGTGTTGTTCGGCCTGATCACCAACGCACCCGGCGGGGAAGCCGGACACAACGCGACCACGGTCGTCAGCCCAGACGGCACCATCCAGCTGCCGCAGGCCAAGATGGAGCTCTTGTGGTTCGGTGAGACCGTTCCGCTCGGAGAACACCTGCCGTTTCTGCGCAAGCTGTTCTCGCGCGCCGGTGGGCTCGTGCCGGGAAAGGACGTCGTGCTCTTGACGAGCGGGCCGGCACGCATCGGTGTCTTGAACTGTTACGAAGACACGCTGCCGGCGGTGGGGCGCAAGGTCGCGCAAGCTGGGCCAAATCTGCTGGTGAACGTCACGAATGACGCCTGGTTTGGTCCCACTGCGGAGCCGGAGCTTCACCTTCGACTCTCGGTGCTGCGAGCCATCGAGTCACGCCGCGACCTCGTGCGGGCGGTGAACTTGGGTGTGCCGGCATGGATCGACGCCACCGGTGCAGTGCGCGAGCGGGGCTCTGCCGACGCCGAGAGTGTCATGTTCGTCTCACCCGCCCTCAGCGAGGCTGGACCCACGCCGTTCGTGCGGTTTGGCGACCTGCCCCTGTGGCTCGTGTTTGGTGGGGTCTCGGCGAGCAGCTGGTATCGCCGGCGGCGCAAGGTCGCCCCGCCCGCGCGCTCCGCGTGACCCGTCGAGCGAACGGCTGCGGACTCGATGCTGCGATAGCCGCGAGGCCGGGCCCGTCAGACACGCTGCACGTCACCAGGGGCGCTCCAGCGTGCTCGGCGGGAGCAGGTCCTTCGACAAGTGCTCGAGCTCGACGCCGAGCGCGATGAGCGCGCGCTGGAGCTCGGACGCGCTGCACAGGACCACGGACGTCGGATTCTGCGACTGCTTGCTGGCGAACAGGATGAGGCTTGTTTCGCCGGCCAGCGCGTAGCGGAGCTGTGACGTCGAGCGTTCGTAGCGCAGCTTTGGGGTCTCAGTCGCCACGCTCTCGCAGCGCAGAGAATGATCGCTCAGGGTATAACGCAGGCGATCATCCGGTCGAGCTCGGGCCAGGATTCGCCGGGCGCGACCCCGCAGAACCGCGTCGAGGCGGCGCACGCCTGCGGCGCGCAAGCGCGGCAGCCGCCAGAACACGATGCTCAACACGGCGAACGTGACGAGCAGCGCCAAGTGACTTGGCGCCGGCTGTCCGAGACGCAGAGACGAGCTCAGCGCCAGCAGCAGCGAAAGCGCCCCTCCGACGAGGGTGAGCGAGAGTCCGAGCACGCGGAGCCGACGTTCGTTCTTGGCGGTGCGGTGGGCGCCGAGCACGTCCCAGCGCCTGGCAGTCCTGGCGTTTTGAAGAATGAGGGCCCGAGCCAGATCGAGCTCGGCGGCTGACCGAAGCGTCTCGTCGAGCGTTGCCTCCGTGCTGACAGGCTCCATGCGCGCTCGATGCTTCGGTTGAACGCCAGCGCCTCAGCGTGATTCGTGGACGGTCATCGAGGGCAGCTCGACGGCCGTCAGAAACCCGCCGCGCCCGCAGCCCGTGTCGATGCCGACGACGTTCTCGTACGACCAGAGATCCTTGGGGTCGTCCGGCGTGAAGGCAGACAGCTCCGGCGGCAATAGCTCGGTGTTGGTGTGGCCGACCACCACGCGCTTGCCGCGGTAGTTGCGGAAGAAGTCTTCGTCCCTGAGCCAGAGCAGCTGCACCGGCGGATGTGGCAGCTCACTCGGGTGTGCGAAACCCCCATGGGGCGCGCGGGGAAGTCCCGCGTGAACGTAGATCGCGTGCTCATCCTCGTACCAGTACGGCAGGTTCTCCAGCCACTCGACGATGCGCCGCGGAAAGAAGCGACCACTCTCGAAGGCATCCCGCTCCGCGTCGATGGGCTCCTGGTTGTGCATCGCCAAGGGAGCGTTGATGAACGAGCGGTACGCGGGCAGGCAGCCATGGTGAGGCGGTCGCACGAACTCCGGCCAGCGGTGTTTGCGCACCCTGAGCCAGGCGTCCTCGTGGTTGCCTCGCAATGCCACGATCTTCGCGCTCAGCATGCGCGGCAGGTAACGCACGTACTCGACGACCTGCTTCGAGTGGGGTCCGCGGTCGATGTAATCGCCCAAAAAGACGAGCGTGTCTTGTTTGTCGAGTCTGGGCAGCTTGGCCATCAGCGTGCGCAGCTGATTCAGCTCGCCGTGGATGTCTCCGATCGCAATCGTCCTGCCCGCCATGCTCCGAACGCGCAGCTTACCCGCCGGAGTGAGCGCCGGGCTATAGTGCCTTCGGTGTCGACCCGATCCTTCCGAGAAGTCCGCGCGCTGCTCGAGCAGCTCGGGGAAACGCCGTCGCTGCCGGGTGCCTGGAGCTACTCCGAGGTGCTGCAACACTGTGCGCAGAGCATCGAGTATTCGCTGAGCGGGTATCCGGAGCTGCGCTCGGGATTCTTCCGAGCGACCCTTGGCCGGCTGGCGAAGGCGAAGTTCCTGAGCGCCGGTCGCATGAGGCACGACCTCGGGGCCGCCGTGCCGGGCGCCCCCGCGCTCGACCCAGCCCTCCCGGTGCCCGACGCGCGAGCCCGCCTGCTCGAAGCGATGGCGAAGTTCGATGCCTTCTCCGGGGAGCTGCAAGACCACCTGGCTTATGGAGCCTGCAGCCGCGCGGAGTACGAACAGCTCCACGCGATGCACGTCGCGAATCATCTTGGGGGCGCCTCCGCCTGAGCGCGCCCCGGGCCGCTGCGCCCTCGGTCCGCGCCCATGGGTCGTGGTATTGAGCAGCGTATGAAGTGTGCGTGGCTCGCTCCTCTGGTTCTCGTGATCGGTTGCACCCGCGCTCCGGCGCCGACGGCGCACGATGGCGCACCCGATCCGGCTCCCGCCTCGACCGGTGCGCCAGCGCCGACCGCCCCCGCCGAGGGCACGGCTTCGGAACCCAACAGCGAGGCTCCCCAGGCTGCGACCGAGGGTTCTTCGGAGCTGCCGGGCGCCCTCAACGCCTCGAGCAGCAAGGTCGCCGGCTGTCTGGCGAGCCCCGGCGGCACCGAACAGGCTCCGCGCTCGCGCGGGATGGCCGCGCAGAAACCCGAGTTGGCGGTGGCTCCGGTCAGCGGTGGAGTGCAGGTGGTGCACGAGCTCTCCCACGCCTGCTGCCTCAAATCGAAGATCGACTCCAAGGTCGAGGGCAACGTCGTCACTCTCAACGAGGTGCTGTCCGGAACTCCCTGCCGCTGTATGTGCAGCTCGACCGTGACGACCTCGGTCCGCCTCGCACCTGGGAACTACACGGTGAAGGTGCTCGTCGACACGAACGGCCAGAAACACGCTTCCGGTGAGCAACAAGTCACCGTGAAGTGAGCGCCGGAGTTTTGTGACCCACAAACGACTTGTCCCCGACTCTCGGTGGAGAGCCGGGGACAGTTCGCGTGCTCGAAGCTCGCTCACGCGAGCGTCGAACTCAGACGATCACTGAACCAGATCCTTGAGCGCCTTGAGGGCGGTCGCGCGAACTTTCTTGCTCGCCGGCTTCGCCGGGATCGTGATCGGCTCCTTGGTGAACGGGTTGATGCCCTGGCGCTCTTTCGTCGCGGGCTTCTTCACCACGCGGAGCTTAACCAGGCCCGGAACCACGAACTCTCCGGGTCCGCGAGCCGAGAGCTGCTTGCGGATGATCTCCTGCAGCGCCTCGAACACACGGTTCACACTCTTCTTGTCGAGCTCGGTCACATTCGCGACCTCACCAACCACCTGCGCCTTCGTCAGCCTCTTGCCAGCCATTTCTGCCTCCTAATGAAACCTACGCTTTTCGCCGCGTCCCGCCCTCTGGGCCACCCCGTGACTTTTTGATCACCGTGAGAGCCGTCCAAGGCACGCGACAGGTAACAAGGGAATTTACGCCGTTCAAGCGAAATTCGATCACACGAGACACAAAAACGCGCTTTTTTTCCGGCCTCCGGGCTCGATCACGGTCGTCCGGCCGAAAAAGCCAGCAGGATCGAGGCCCGCGCGGCGGAAGAGAGCTGAGGTTGCGGAGCCTAGCCGCGCCGGGTTTTTGGGGGTCGACGGCCCACGCGCTTCGTGCCCCGAGTGCTCACCCGAGCGTGTGTCGGCCGAAGTTCGGGTGCGCTCACTCGCCGCACCAGGCGCCGCGTGAGCGCTACCATCGCTCGCTTTTCCTCCGGGGCGGCGTGGTCGAAACCGATCAGGTGCAGCAGCCCGTGGGCGAGCAAGAAGCGCACTTCCTCGAACAGCTCCCGCTTTCGAGAGCGCGCTTGTCGTGCGGCCGTGTCCAACGAAATCACGACGTCTCCGAGCACGACGTCGCGTCCGCCGGTCGAGGCTTCGTGGGCCGCGCGTCCGGCGCGCTCGTCGATTGGGAACGCCAGCACGTCAGTGGGTTTGTCTTGCTGGCGCCACTCGCGGTTGAGCTGGTGAATGTGCGCGTCGTCCGTGAGCAGCACACTCAGCTCCGCGTCGGCGATGCCGAGCTCGCCGAGCATGAGTGTGGCGACGGCGCGCACGCGCTTCACGTCGAGCGCGGGTGCGCGCCGAGCGCTCTTTCGAACGAAAGCTGGCACGGCTTCACTCGCGCGGGATCTTCTTGGCGTCCTCGAGGAACTTGGCGAGGCCCTGATCCGTCATCGGGTGTTTGGCGAGCTGAGTGATCACCTTGAAGGGGATGGTGCACACGTGGGCACCCATCAGCGCGGCTTGCACGACGTGGATCGGATGCCGAACACTGGCGACGAGGACCTCGGTGTCGAAGTCGTAGTTGTCGTAAATGGTGACGATCTGCTGAATGAGATCCATGCCGTCTTCGGCCAGGTCGTCGAGCCGCCCAACGAAGGGTGAGATGTACGTGGCGCCGGCCTTCGCCGCGAGCAGCGCCTGCGTCGCGGAAAAACACAGGGTCACGTTGGTCTTGATGCCTTCCGCCGTGAACACCCGCACAGCCTTCAGCCCGTCGAGGATGAGGGGCACCTTCACGACGACGTTTTTGTGAATTTTCGCCAGCTCCCGGCCCTCGGCCAGGATCTGCGCGGTCTCCGTGGCCAGGACCTCCGCGGAGATCGGGCCGTCGACGACCTCACAGATGGCCGCGATCGCCTTTTTGATGGGCAGTCCGCCCTTCGAGAGCAGGGAAGGGTTGGTGGTGACGCCGTCGACGGCGCCCATTGCTGCGGCTTCTTTGATTTCGCCGATGTCTCCGCTGTCGATGAAGATCTTCATGCTTGGCCTCTCGTGCTTCGTTCGAGCGTGTTCTGAGCTAGCCAAAAGCCTGGGCTGACGCAAGGGACGACCGGCTTTCCAAGGAAACCCAAGGCCGCTACGTTTCATGCTCAGTGGCTCGGCCGTCGCGTCCTCCTGGGTTCGACATGACGTACCGACCGGCGGAGACGTCCTTTGCTCCGCCGTTCGTGCTCATGTTGCCTGCCGTCATCTACCTGAGCGTGGCTCTGGTCGTGATCGGCGTGGTCGTTGCGGCCCACGTGGGTCCGACCAACACCAATCTGCACATCTGGATCGTCGAGCAGGATCC
This sequence comes from Myxococcales bacterium, assembly GCA_016706225.1. NCBI lineage: Bacteria > Pseudomonadati > Myxococcota > Myxococcia > Myxococcales > Myxococcales bacterium. The sequence goes on along the minus strand of JADJKB010000003.1, from coordinate 594,521 downwards.
CCGCCGTCTGATCAGCTCGCGCACCTTCGCCACGCTGATCGCGCTCTCGGCGCTGTCGGTCCTCATGCGGGCGAGCATGCGCGGGGTGCGCATCCGCCCCGACGGAATCGAGTACCGAGACGTGACGCTCGGCTGGCCCCGCATCCGTCGCTATCGTTGGCCCCAGATCGACCGCTTCATCCTGGATCAGCCGCGCAGTATCGTGATCGACCTCTGGGACGGCAGCCAGGCGTTCCTGCCCGAGGTGAGCGACAGGGACGGCCTCGCGGTGGCTCTGGAGAAGGTCGCGCTCGCGCGGGCCATCCCCGTGCGCGGTGGCAAGGGTGTCGACGAGATCCCCGAGAGCGACGAGTTCGCGGAAGAAGAGATCTGAGGGTCGCGACGGGGCTGCGCTGAACCCGACGATGGCACTGCGCCGCGTGCGGGCATATCCTCGGCCTCGGCTTCGGCCCCGACCCGAACATGACCGATCGGCGTGAATCGCTCCCGGCCCCCCGCGCCTCCGCGCTGGTGGCAAACCTCCGCCGGCTCGGCGGCAGGTGGAGCTCGACCTCTCACGCCGGCTCGGGCATCACCGCTCGAGCCACCCGGGCTGCCCACGCCGCCGTGGTCCCATTGCTCGACACCGCGAGTGCGGCGGTCCTCACCGGCACAGTCGTTGCCGCTGTCGATTCGTGGTGGCGCTTCGCCGGGGAGCGCGACCCGAAGCTCGGGCAGGTCGTCGCGGTTTTCGGCCTCTACGTCGCGGCCGGCGCGCTCTTTGGGTGTGTCATTCACATGGGCTTGGCGCTCGAGCGGGAGATCCACCTGCGCCTGGCCGCCCGCAGTACCCGCCTGGCGCTCGCTGCGCGGCTGGCCTTCGCTGCGCTCGCCGGTGGTGGCCTCGTGTGGTCGACGACGTTCCGGGTGTTTGCCATTTCACGCATGCACGCGGGGGCGTTCGCAAAGTACGGGCCCTTCATCGTGGTCGCGGCGTTCTGTCTCGGAGCGATGCTGCTCGGCTCGACCGCCGCGTGGGCCAACCGCGCGCTGCGAGCGGGCCGACGATTGGGGCCGCTGTTCGTCGGCGTGATCGCCATCGCGGTCGCTGGCGCGTTGGTCTACGTCGATCTCACCGTCTACGTGGCGCTCTACTCGCGCATCCATACGCTGCTCGAGGCCATCGCGTGTGTGCTCGTGTTCACGACCGCGGGCGTGGTCGTACACTCTCGGAAGATCGGCAGGGTCCTCATCGGCCTGCGCGCCGTTGGCGTGACTTCTCTGGCGTGGCTGCTGCTCCTGACCACGAACGGGGCTGCGCGCGAGCGGCTCGAGCGCTCGCTGCGGCCGGTCTGGCTGCAGCCGATCTATGCGGGCCGGATGCTCTCCCGAGCGCAATCTCTGGAGGAGCTGTCGCGCCCGCCGGGTGAGGAGGGCGAGAAGCTCGCGGGCATTAGCCGCCTCGAGGAGCGCTTCGACATCCGGAACACGACGCTCGAGCCGGCCTGGAGCGCGCCCTTCGACGAGCCCGCCCCGCTCAAACAGCGCCTCCAGGCCGCGCGCCGCTCCCCGGCCCCGTACAACATCGCAATCTTCTACGTCGACACTCTGCGCTACGACGTCGCGGCCGACCCGCAGAGCATGCCGAATCTGAGCGAGTTCAACCGACAGAGCTTGCACTTCAAGAAGGCATACGCGGCGGGTTCTGACACGGTTCGGTCCGTACCTGCGCTCACCGGCGGGAGTCTGGCTGCGGAGCCGGATCGAAGCGTCGACTTCCTGGAGGTGGCCCGTCGCCGTGGCTGGCACCGTACGCTGGTGATCCCGCAGTCCGCCGATGAGTTCCTCGACAAGGAGCTGCCGGGCTTCGGCTTCGACGAGCGGGTCCGCGTCGACGACTACCCCTCGGTGCGGACCGACGTCTGGGGTTATGGCGCGGATCAACCGTCCGCCGGCAAGGTCGTCGACCGCTCGCTGGAGTGGATGAAGCAGAACAAGGACGGCAAGTTCCTGTTGTGGAGTTTCCACTTCGACCAACACAACTGGCGCGAGCTCAACGACACTCATGTCGCCGACGTCGCCCGGCGCCACGGCATGCCAGAGGGTCCGGGCATGCGACGCTACGCCGCCGTGGCGCGCGGCATCGACGCGGAGTTCGGGCGCTTCCTGCGCGGTCTGGACGACCTCGGTCTGCGCGACAAGACGATCGTCGTGTTCTTGTCGGACCACGGCGAGGGTGTTGGGCGCGATGGCTTCTGGGTTCACTCGATCTTCTTGTGGGAGGATCTGCTGCGGGTCCCTTTGGCCATCCGTGTGCCGGGCATGCGTCCCAAGGTGATCGAGGAGCCGGTCTCGCTGATGGATCTCGCCCCGACGCTCGCCCGCTGGTTCGACCCGAACGTGCCGACGAGCAGCTATCACGGCGAAGATCTGCTGAGTTACGCGGTGGGCGGGCGGCCGAAGCGGCGCCTGCCGCTGCTGATTCGCAGCGGCGACCGAGAGTCCACGTTACGCATCGGAGTGATCGAACCGGCTGGCGACTGGAAGCTCCTGATTCAGCTCGAGAGCGGGCTGCCGGAGCTCTACAAGCTGACGACTGCCGACCCAGACGGCGAAAACACCGCGGACGACGCGCCGCAGGAGACCATGACACTGCTGAACGAGCTCGTCCGCTCGCCGATCTTCCCGCGCCCGGACCCAAAACAGCTCGCCGGAGCGGCTCCGAAGCCCGGCGGCGGAGCCTAGAGCGCCGCACCGGTTGAACGTCGTTTGTTTTCCGGGACTTGCAAGGTGTTCGGCGCTCGCGCGCGGAGCGCGCACGGCCGAAGGCCGGGGGTTTGGGGCGCAGCCCCAACGTAAGTGTCCTAGAACACGAGCAGCGCAAGCTGATCGGTGTTCTAGCGAGTCGATTGACGAAGACACGGCCCGCGCGGCTTCAGGTCGCCGTCAGCCGCTACGGCGGCAGAAACAGTACACGAAGGACTGCACGCTTCCGGATGGGGTCTCGTGCAGCTCGGCGGCGCTCGCCCGCTTCTCGAACAGGTCACCGAACACCGCGTGAACACCATTGGCATCGTAGCGAGTCACCGACAGGCCGCTGCATTTCTCCGGTCCGTCGAGGCCGAAGGTGGCGACGAGCACGTGGCCGCCGGGTTTCACGCTGCGGGTGACCTGCGCCAGGTACGCGGAGCGCGCGCCCTCGTCGGTCAGGAAGTGGAACACCGCGCGATCGTGCCAGAAGTCCACGCTGCTCTCGTCGAGCAGCGGTGTGGTCACGTCGCCGACGATCCAGTCCACCTGCGCCGCGCGTGCGCCCAGGCGGTCTCGTGCGACGGCCAGCGCCGCGTCGGCGAGATCGATCACCGCCAGGTTGAGATGACCCGCGTCGAGCAGGTCGTCGACCAATGTCGAAGCTCCGCCGCCGACGTCCACGATCCTCGCGTCGTGCCCCAGCCCGCTCTCGCGAATGAATCGCAGCGACTGTTCGAGATGGGGCCGATACCAGCTGACCTCATCCGGACTCTTCCGGGCATACACGGACTGCCAATGGTCCTTCTCTGTCATGCCGGGCTCCGGCACGCAGCCTACCTCAGGCGGCGCCGCATGCACGCGAGGCGCTGGGCGCCGGGACGTGGCGGGCTGCGGCGTGCAGTGGGTCGGTGTTGGGTGTCTCGGCGCGCTCGAACCGCGGCCTGCCGTCGTCGCGATATCGCAGCTTGATCAGCTGGCGCATCAGCGTGCGGCGCGCCCAGATCCTGAGCGGGTCCAGGGCCGGAATGGCCCCGAGGGCCGCGCGCACGACTTCGGCGGTCAGGCGCCAGGTGGGCGGCAGCTCGATGTCCGGGTGCTCTGCCCTCAGACCGAGCAGCGCGCGCACGTGGTCGTAGTGGCGGAGCGCCCACGCGCGGCGTTCCTTCGGGGTGACTCGCGCTGGATCGAAGCCGGGGTGATCGGCGTACAGCTCCTGTTGTAAGAGCTTCACCTCGTGGTGGGTCAAGAGGTCGGTGTCCACGACACACTTGTCGAACAGCCGCAGGTCGTCGAAGCCGTGGGGCAAGACCCGCAGGTTCTTGTGCTCGTGGATCTTCTCGGCGAAATACGTCTTTGGCAGCGGCGCCAGCATCGTGATCTGAATGTGCTGGGGCTCGAGCCTCTCGAGCAAACGGCGAGTCTCGGCCACCGTGTCGCGCGTCTCGTCGAGGCCGCCCACCATGGTGTAGGCCCAGGTCTTGATGCCGGCTTCTTTGGCCCAAGCAAACGCCGCTTCACACTCCGACACCGTCGTGCGTTTGTTCATGGTGCGGTCGAGCAGGATCTGCGAGCCCGACTCCATGCCAAAACGCAGCTGCTCACAGCCGGCTCGGGCCATGAGCGCGAGCAGGGTGGGATCGACGGTGTCCACCCGGCTGTTGCACGACCAGCCGAGGTCGAGGCGGCGGTCGATCATCTTCTGACACAGCTCGGTGACCCAGCGCGAGTCGAAGGTGAACGTGTCGTCGCAGAACCAGATGCCGTTGATGCCGTGGCGGTTTTTCAGCCATAGAAGCTCGCTGACCACGTTGTCGGTCGAGCGGATGCGCACCTTCTTGCCGTGGATGTGATCGAGCACGGGCTGGCAATAGCTGCAGTCCCACGGGCAACCGCGCGAGGTGATCATCGTCAGCACCCGGCGGCCGAACAGGTACGAGTGCCCCATGGCCGCGATGTACGCGTCGAGGGCGTCGTAGCGGGAGCGATCGGGAAACGCCAGGCTGTCGAGGTCCGCGACGCGGGGCACCTCCGGGTCGAAACGGAGCTCGCCAGCGAGAGTATGCGCGACACCCGGCAACGCAGTGGTGTGCCCGTTTTCGATGTGGTCGAGCAGGCGCGGGAACGAGAGGTCGCCGTCACCGACCACCGCCGCATCGACCGATTCCTGGCCAGCGACGTCGAGCGGGTACAGCGTGGCGTGAGGCCCGCCCATCACGACCTTGGCACCGAAGCGTCGTTTCACTTCCTGCGCGAGCCGCAGGGTCTGCGGATAGGTGACACTCATGACCGTGAAGGCCACGACATCTGGGGCGAACTTGTCGAGCGCCGGCCAGAGGTGAGCCGGAGAGCGGGTAAAGCCCGTGTCGAGCACCCGCACCCGGTGCCCCGCGCGCGCTGTCGCCTCGGCCACATACAAGAGGCCGAGGGACATCTCCGAATCCCGCGAGAGGATCGGATTGACGAGTGCGACGTTGAGCGCCATGGGAGAAGAGTCCTCGCATGGTGGCAGCGCTCAGTCCGTCCCACAAGCAGCCGTTGAGCGGCCCAAACGCTCACGCGCGTGTGGCCTTTGGCGGCGGGAAGCTCGGGGGACTAGGTTTCTTCCGTGTCTGAGCGCAGCAACGGCAGTCCGAATCTCGTCCGCGGCCACGACCGCTCACGCCCACTCGAACTGGTGGCTTTTGGGGGCGGGGGGTGCCGCGGCCCGGCCCCCCCCCCCCGCGGGCCCGGCCCCGCCGCGCCGGCCGGCCCGCCGGGCCCCCGCGGGGGGGGCCGGCGGGGGGCCCGCCCGGGGGGTGCCCCCCGAGCTCGCTGCCATCGTGCCGAGCGCGGCGGAGCTGCCGCTCCGCGTCGGTGACAGCCACGACACCGCGTTCCTGTCGCGCCTCGCCACGGAGGCGAGTGTCATCTGCAGCACGGTCGGGCCCTACGCCCGCTACGGCAGCGAGCTGGTTTCGGCCTGCGCCGAGCCTGGGACGGACTACGCGGATCTGACCGGCGAGACCCAGTGGATCCGCCGCATGATCGATCGGCACCACGCGCGGGCCGAAGAGACCGGCGCCCGCATCGTGACCTGCTGTGGATTTGATTCGATCCCGTCCGACATCGGCACGTTCATGCTGCAAGAGCACGCCCTGGCCAGCTACGGGTCGCCCTGCACCGAGGTGAAGCTGTGTGTGGGCAAGATGCGCGGCAGCGCCAGCGGCGGAACCGTGGCCAGCATGCTCAACATCGTGGACGAGGTGAAGAAGGACCGGAGCGTCGTCCGCCTGCTGGGTCACCCTTCCTCCCCCCCCCGGGGGGCGGCGGGGTGCGCGCAGCAACGCCTTCTCGAGGGTTTCTCCGGCGACTCCCCCCCGCAGGGCACCATCAGGGCGCGTTGTCGGAATGGCCCCGGCCCCACGCCAGCTGACGCCGCCCCCGTGAAGGACACCATCCCGCCCCGCGCGCCCGTCCTGGGCGGGGCGGGCCCGCCCCGAACACCACGGAAGGGGCCGCCGCTCCACATCTTCGCGGCCGCGGGCGCCATTCGCCAGTGCTCGCTCAGGTACTCGTACGCCACGTTGTGGGCCTCCCGGCCCTGGCCTTCTTGGGTTTGGCCCGTCCCCGCGACGACGGCCGTGTTTGGCGACGGCGGCCTGCACCTCCTTCACGATCTCGTTGTGATGGGTGGCGACTTGCTGGCGGATGCTCGGGTGGATCTTGTCTTCGTCGAGGATGGGGCGCGGCATGGCCCCCTTGATGGGGCCGCGGCGCGCGGTGGGCAAGGGGGAGCTGACTAAATCGGTCGGATTTGCGGCTTGACCCGCCGGCCCAGTCCTTGGCGGAGCTGGACCGGCTGGGTTAGGCTCGCGTCCTTGTCAGCGCGTTCTTGGCCGAACGCGATGGAGCTCATGCAACCCAACTCGACGACCGGAGCGAGCGCCGCGTCGGAGCTGAAGGGTCGCAGCGCGGCGATGCCGTTCATCATGATCGCGGTGCTGATCGACATGATGGCGATCGGGATCATCATCCCGGTGCTGCCGATCTTGGTCGGCGCCTTCACCCACTCCCAGGCCGAACAAGCCTTCTGGTACGGCGCCGTCGCCTTTGCGTTCGGGATCGCCAACTTCTTCGCCTCGCCGGTCCTCGGCACGCTGTCGGACGCTTTCGGTCGCCGCCCGGTGATGCTGATCGGGTTCCTGGGCCTCGCGATCACCTTTTTTGCCACGGCTCTGGCGACCGAGCTCTGGATGTTGATCGCCGCGCGACTGGTGGGCGGCGCGATGCAGGCGAATGTCTCGGTGGCGAACGCCTACGTGGCGGACATCACGCCGCCCGAGGACCGCGCCCGCCGCTTCGGCCTGCTCGGCGCGATGTTCGGCGTGGGTTTCATCCTGGGTCCCGTGGTGGGCGGCCTGCTCGGCTCGATCAACCTGCAGCTGCCGTTCTTCGTGGCCGGCGGCCTGGCCCTCTGCAACCTGCTCTACGGATTTCTCGTGGTGCCCGAGTCGCTCGCGAGCGACAAACGGCGGGCGTTCGCCTGGAAGAACGTGACGCCGATCGCCTCGCTGCGGGGCCTCGCGCGAATCCAGGGGGCGGGCGGACTGATCGCGGTGATCGCCTGCTCGGGCCTCGCGCAGTTCGTGCTCTACGGGACCTGGGTGCTCTACTCGAGCTTCAAGTTTGGCTGGGGCCCGCGCGAGAACGGCTGGGCGCTGGCCGCGGCTGGACTGGTGTCGGTGATCACACAGGGGTTTCTTCTGGGGCGCCTGCTGAAGGTGTTCACTCCCGAGCGCCTGGCTGTGCTCGGGCTGGTATCGTCCACCCTCGCCTATCTTGCGTATGGGGCGGCCACCAAGAGCTGGATGATGTTCGTCATCATCCTCATGAACCTGCTCGGCACCACCGTCACTGCGACGATCCAGAGCATCATCTCGAGCGCGACGGACGCGCGCAGTCAAGGTCAGTCCATGGGCGCCGTCAGCTCACTCAACAGCCTGATGGCCGTGTTCGCCCCCGCTCTCGGCGCGCCGCTCTTGGCGATGGTCTCGCACTTCCCCAAGGGGGACTGGCGCATCGGCACACCGTTCTATTTCTGCGCGGTGCTCCAGGGTGCCGCGCTCGGACTAGCCGTCCGGCATTTCCGTCGGCAGCCTCAGGTATCCGCCCGCCACGCCGCCTTGTAGCTGCGACCGAGCGTGATGATCCTGTGCATCAGCGCCTCGTAGCTGACCCCGCCAACCTCCGCCGACTCGGCAAAGTCCTCACCGTAAGAGAGGTTCGGGTTGGGGTTGGCCTCCAGAATGTAGGCGCGCCCATCCTCGGCCAGACGCAGATCCATTCGGGCGTAGCCGGTCAGACCGAGCACCCGGTAGGTGCGAATGCACTGCTTGATGATGCGGGCTTCGACCCCGTCCCCCAGGTCCTTTGCGGCGTTCGTCTCTACGCCCAGCTTCTTCTGGTAGTCGTAGTCCCACTTGACCTTGGCCGTCGCGATCAGCGGCACCCGGTCGCCGCTCTTGGTGAATTGCAGCTCCCAGATCGGGAAGGTCTGGAGCCGGGTGTTGCCCACGATCCCGACGTAGAGCTCGCGGCCTTCGATGTACTCCTCGACCAGGGCATCCGACTGCACGTGGTGGTGCACGAACTCGACGCGCTCTTTGAGCTTCTCGTCGTTGGTGACGATCGACGCCTGGGAGATGCCCCGGGACGCCTCTTCGCTGACACTCTTGACCACCATCGGGTAGGCCATGCGCCGCGGGGGTTTGACCGCGCGCTTGAGCGGGTAGACCGCGAACTTCGGGGTCAGAATCCGGTGGTAGGACAGGATCTGCTTGCACAGACCCTTGTCGTGCGCGAGCAAGAGGCCGCGCGGGTTACAACCCGTGTACGGCTGCCGCAGGAGCTCCAGATAGCTGACGACGTGGGAGTCGTAGAGCGCGACGCCGTGGAACTCCTCGAGCAGGTTGAAGGCGATGTGAGGCTTCCACTGGTCGATCTCTTTGCGGATCTTGCTCAGGTCGTCCGACACCCCCACGGGTCGCACGTCGTGCCCCATGTCGCGCAACGTGGTGATGATGTCGAACTCGGACTTCCACTCCTGGATTTCCTTGTCGGTGTAGCCTTCCATGGACTCGGGCGGCACCAGATCTTCGTGGACCAGCACGAGCACGCGGAGTTTCTTGACTTTGGGTTTCGTCACAGGGCCACCCGATGAAATCCGCCGTGTAGGTAGTTCATTGTCTGGACCGTGACGAGCGCAACAGCCTCGCGCTGTGTCTGTTCGACCGGGCGATCGAGCCGCAGGTTCAGGTCGTGGCAACGCTCGATCATCTCTTCGAGCACCTGGTCGATGATGTACTGATATTCGCCCGTCCAGCGCGCGACCAGTTTTCTCAGGTCGGTGCGATTTCGTCGCAGGAAACCCGCGGCGGAGGGCTGGGTGGCGTACTCCGGCGAGTCCGAGAACAGCTTGCGCAAGGTCTGGTCGTACAGGTTGGGCAAGTTGATGTCGTACATCTCACACTTGCTCGCGTAGTGCTCCCCCAGCGTCTGTCTCAGCTTGCGCACCGGCTCGACCTGGGTGCGGACGGCAATCAGTGGTCTGACGTCGCGCACCTCCTGCATCAAGCCGGCGACGTACTCGATCTTCTTGATGACGGGCCAGCCTTCGTAGGTGGCGCGCCATTGGGAGCGCGGTTTGAGCCATACGGCAAAGGTCTCGGCGAAGTCCTCGGCCGGGTGCGCTTGAGCGTAGAACGGCTCGAGGTGCAGCACGTAGTTCTTGCTGTAGGGTCTTGGTCGATAGGTCTCCGGATACGGTGTCGAGTATTTGCCGAACAGGGTTCGGTACTGCTCGCGGCGGTGCAGGCGGTACGCGGTGTCGAACGCGTGGCCGGTCTCGTGGCGCAGGATCTTCAGACACCAGTCCTCCGTGCCACCCTCCACCTCCAGCATGTTCTTGCGTTCGAGAGCCGCAAGCCGCGGGTGCGCCAGGTAAAAAGGGATCGCCACTCCCGGTACGCCGTCCGGCGAGAACCACTCGTCCGACAGCCAGAAGTGCGGACGGAAGCGCAGGCCTCGGTGTTCGAGGTCCTCGTAGAGCCGGTTGATCCGCTCTTCGAGAACTGTGCCTTCGATCTCGAGACCGAGATCGCAGATCCGCCACGTGAGCAGCTCGTGTTCGGGCAAGCGGGCCCACGGCGGCTCGGCGCCCCGGCGGCCGTTGCCATTGTGCATGCGCGGCGCGGGGTTCCGGGGCTGCGACTTCACGACCGAAGCAGGCTAACCCGCTGATGGGCGATACGCCAACGCGGTCCGAGGGATCTGCGGGTGTGCGATCGAAGGGCGGAGTGTCCCTTCTGCTACCGTGCCGCTGATGAGGAGCTGGCTCACACGGCTGGCTCTGCTCGCGGCATCGGCTCCCTTGGTCGCTTGTGGTTCTTCGAGCGACGGTTCCGACGTCGGCCGGGGCAGCGCCGGCGCCAGCGGCAGCGGGGCGAGCGGCGGGGTCGCGGGCAGCGGCGGCGCTGCAACCGGGGGGCACGGCCGGGACCGGGGCGCTGGGCGGCATGAGCGGCAGCGGGGGCGCGAGCGGGATTGCGGGAGCGGGCGCTGGAGGTGGGCCGAGCGCCGCTGCGATCGACGGCAAACAGAGCAGCGCGTGCAACCCGCTGAGCGACGCCGCCTATCAAAACCCGCGGCGCTTTACAGCGCGTCCGTCGGCGGACGCGTGACCTTCACCTTGCCCTCGAGGCGGCGGCTGATGTGAACCTCGTTCTTCTTGTCCACGATCACGGCGCCGACGTCGGGCAGGGACTCGATCAATTCCAGCCCCTCTTTCGGGCCCAGAATGAAGACCGCGTCGTCGACCGCGTCGGCGGTGAAGGCGTCACCCGCCCAGATCGTCACGCTGCGGCACTCGGTGGCGGGCCAGCCGGTGCGCGGATCGATGATGTGGTGATAACGCTTGCCGTCCTTGACGAACGAGCGGGCGTAGTCGCCCGCCGTGGAAAATGCATGGTTCTCGAGCTCGATGGTCGCAAAAAACTGCGTCGCGGGACCGCGGGGATCACGGATGCCGCTCACCCAGGGTGAGCCGTCTGGTTTTCTCCCGGACCCGAAGAGATCGCCGCCGGCCTGGACCAGGAAATCTTTGACCTCTGCCGCTGTGAGCACACGCGCTGCCGCGTCGACCGCGTACCCCTTGGCGATGCCGCCGACGTCGATGCGCTGGCCCTTGCCAATGCGAGCGCGTTTGCCGTTCGGGTCTAGCTCGATCTTTCGGTAGTCGATCAGCTTGCGGCGTCTTTCGATCTCCGCTCGGCTCGGCAGTTTCGGCTCGGCTTCGGCAGCGTCGCCAAATTTCCAGACGTCGCTCATGGAAGCGAACGTGATGTCGAACGTGCCCTTCGACGTCTTGCCCGCCCAGATGCTCTTCTGAAGGACGTCCAGCGAGTCTTTGCCGAGCTCCACCCAGGTGCCGGCCTTGTCGTTGAGACTCTGGAGCTCGCTGGGGCGCCAGGTCGTCATCACGTCCTCGAGGCGCCGAATCTCCTCGACGGCATTCTTGATTGCGGTGCGGACCGCAGCTTCATCGGTGGCCGGCGTCGTGTAAGCGATGATGTGCACCTCGGTGCCCATGGCCGTGTTCACGACGTCGACCCGGGTGGGCGCCGAAACGACGACGGCGGTGCCGGAAGACGCTGGGGCGGTCGCGAGTGTAGACGGCGGAGCACTGCGGGTCGGAGCGTCGACCGAAGGCGCGGCGCGTTGTGCATCCGGGCGCTCGCAGGCGGTGCCCAGGCTGAGCGCGCCGGCGGCCGCCAGCACGAGCGGTGCGATGAACGGCGCGAGCCTCGGGTGGGGCACGTGGCCTTCCTACCGCACTCGGGCGGCGTTGCCCACACGGGCGCGGGTGCGCCGGAGGCGCGGCTGCTCCTGTGGTATGCCTCGGGTCGATGCCCATCGACCGCAGAGCGACCGACGCGTCCATCGACGAGCTCCGGGCTCCGCTCGTCGAGCTGTCGCAGAAGCTGCATGACAACCCCGAGCTGCGCTGGGAGGAGTTTCGCGCCACCGCCTGGATCACCGAGACCCTCGAGAACCACGGTGGGGTGCGCGTCGAGCGCGAGCTGTGCGGCTACCCGACGGCGTTCAGAGCGCGCGTCGGGGCGGGGGAGCGGCCGCTGATCGCGATCTTGGCCGAGTACGACGCACTACCGGAGATCGGGCACGCCTGTGGCCACAACCTGATCGCTGGCGGAGCCGTGGGGGCGTTCCTGGCGCTCGCGCGTCTCGGCACGGAGCTGCCTGGGGCGGTGGAGATCATCGGCACTCCCGGAGAGGAAGGCGGAGCCGGGAAGATCCGTCTGATCGAGAAGGGCGTCTTCGACGGCGTGGACGTGGCGATGATGTTCCACCCGTTCGACCGCGACCTCTTGGCGCACCCGGCCCTGGCCAGCAAATGGGTGGAGCTGCGCTTCAAGGGGACACCGTCGCACGCCTCGGCCGCACCCTGGGAAGGCAAGAGTGCGCTGACCGCCTGCCTCGAGACATTTCGGTTGATCGATTCACAGCGCGTGCATTTCCGCGATGGCGTGCGCGTGCACGGTTTCGTCACCAACGGTGGGCAGGCGGTGAACATCATCCCGGAGCACGCCGCGGCGGAGTTCTCGGTGCGGGCCCCGAGCAACGAAGAGCTCGAGCGGGTGCAGGGCATCGTCGAGCGTTGCGCGCGCGGGGCGGCGCTCGCCTGCGGCGTCGAGGTCGAGCTGTCGGTTCGTACCGGCTACCGCGAGATGAGGAACAACCTGACCTTGGCGCGCCGCTTCGGCGCGGCGCTCTCGAGCCTGGGTCGCCCGGGCCGGGAGAGCGACGACCGTGTGGGCGCCGGATCGACGGACATGGGTGACGTGAGCCAGGTCGTGCCGGCCATTCACCCCTATCTGGCGATCTGCGACGAGGGCGAGTCGCTCTGTCACGAGCACCGATTCCTGGAGTGCGCCGCGAGTGAGCGAGGTTTCGAGACGATGTTGGTCGGCGCCAAAGCGATGGCGCGCACGGCCCTCGATCTCTTGGACGACCCAGAGCTGGTGGCGGCCGTGAAGCGTGAATGGACGGAGAGTCGAACATGAAATCGAGTGTGCTGATCGTGTGCGGGGTGATTGGTCTGGGGTGTGGAACCCCGCCCGAGCCCGCGGCGCCGGCTGCAAAAGCAGACCCAGCGCCCAGCGCGACGGCCACCACGCCGGCAGAGCCCGTCGAGCCGTCGCCGAGCCCGAGCGCCGAGGCTTCAGCCAAACCTCCCGAGCCCGAGCCCGATACGAGCCCCCGTGAGGTGAAGTACGTGATGGCCAGCGGCAAGCTCGAGGTCATCGCCGAAGGCGTGCACTTCCGCCCAACCGCCAAGGCGGTCCGCGTCGGCGGCGGCTGGGGCGTTCAGATCGACGTCGAAGCCGAGGCCGAGGACGACAAGATGCACTCCCTCTTGCAACCGAAGTCCGGGGCACTCGCGCTGGCGGGCCAGCTGACCCGCAAGGCCGGCAAGGTCGAATCACTCGCCGACACACGAGATGGTGAGGATGAGGCCTTCGTCACTCCCGGGACGATCACGAAGCTCGTGGCGAAGTGGCCCAGCAAGGCCGGAGACAAACCCCTGGGAGCGGGCGACAAGATCACTCTCCAGGTCGGGCTCTGGGGCATCGGCGCGGACGCGAAATCGCGTCGACCGCTGAAGAAGTTCCTGAGCCTCACGATGCAGGTCGGCAAAGGTGAGCCGCGCCCGCTGCTCGCCCCGCCGGAGTGACGGCCCGAGGCCGCGCTCGGACCGCTCGAAACGCGGGAAGCGCCACCCCGGAACGCCAACCGAGGGTTGGCAGCCGGCGCTGTGGGGGCCACTCCGCCACCCAAGACTGGTAGAAAATACCGAGAATTTCCGCATGTGCCGACTTTACCTACATCGGCACACACATTGCTAAGGCATGGGAACGGAGGAAACCCCCCATGTCCCGCATCCATCTCACTTCGCTTCTCGCAGTCCTGACGGCGGCCCCCCTGGCGAGCGCCGCGTCCGCCCACCCGCCGAAGCTCCGGCACCAAGCGGACATGCAGGGCGACGCCGTGGTCATTGGTTCGACGCTGGCGTTCGACTGCGCCGCGGGCATGCCGGCGGCTCCCGCGGGCAGCAAGGTCTCGTGCTCGGGCGCAACCAACGTCGACGACACGGCACCCGATCTCTACTGGCGGGACAACGTTGCGAGCGGGGCGATCTTGCCGACCAAAGCTCGCACGAGCGCGACGCTCGCGCTGCCCGCCGGGGCTCAGGTTCAGTACGCGCGGCTCTACTGGGGGGCGTTGCACTCCGGGGCGCAGCCCGACAAGAACGTGACCGTCGACTCGGTCGGTGGTGTTCCGACGATCATCAACGCCGACGACTCGTGGACGACGTTCTACGGGTTCACGGAGCACCCGGACTGGTACTACTACCAGTCCACCGCGGACGTTACTCAGCTGGTGTCGTCGTGGGCAGCTTCCGATTTTCGCGTGACGGACGTCGACGCGATCCAGATGTCGAACATCGACGCTCACCTGGCGTTCTCGGCCTGGACCCTGGTGGTGTTCTACCAGCGCACGGGTGAGGAGCTGCGCAACCTCGCGCTGTTCGACGGTTTCACCCACGTAGCGCCGGAGTTCGGCCTCGGCAACGCCGCGGTGAGCCTGTCCGGATTCCTGGTCCCAGCGGGCTTCACGGCGCGCATGACCGCGTTCACCTACGAGGGCGACACGGTCTACACGGGGGACCAGCTGCTCTTCAACGGACAGCTGCTCAGCAGCTCGGGCAACCCGAAGGACAACTTCTTCAACAGCTCGCGTACGTTCTTCGGCAAGCCGGTCAGCGGCGCGAACGACGTGCCGAAGCTCAGTGGGCAGGCAGGCACGATGGGCGGTTACGATCTCGACACCGTCGACGTCAGCAACCTGGTGAAGGCCGGCGACAAGAGCGCCGCGCTCTCCGCCGAGTCCGCCAAGGACAAGTTCTTGCTCGGCGGATTCGTGACTGCCATCACCAACAAGTCCCCGGATTTTCCCGATTTCGCCAACGTCGCCGTCGATCTGGACGGTGGCGTGCTGCTCGAGGACGACGTGGTCGAGTACACGCTGACGGCGACCAACAGCGGCAACGACGCCGCCGTGAACAGCGTGTGGCAGGACGTGTTGGACCCTCGCCTGGAGCTCGTGCCCGGTAGCCTGACCAGCATCGAGAACGGCGCAGCCGTTCCCTTCACCAACGCTGTGGGTGATGACCGTGGCGAGTGGGACCCGGCAACCGGCACGCTGCGTGTGCGCCTGGGGACCGGGGCCAGTGCAACCAAGGGTGGCCAGATCGCCGTCGGAGCGGGCTTCGAGATCCACTTCCGGGTCAAGGTGAAGGCCGAGACCGGCTCGATCCCCAATCAGGCGAGCATCGATGCATCGGGGCTGGCTGGCGGTCTACCGAAGACCTGGCTCTCGGACGGCGACCCCCTGATGCCGGGACCGCAGCCGACCACCGTGACGGTCGACGAGTGCGGCAGCAACATGGACTGCCCCGCGAACAAACCCTTCTGCGATCTCGCGACCCACACCTGCCAGCCCTGTCAGACGGACTCCGAGTGCACGGATCCGAACTTCCCCGCCTGTCAGTCCGACGGTACCTGTGGCGAGTGCTCGGCGACGAACACGTCGATGTGCCCGTCCAGCGCTCCGGCCTGTGTCGGTGGCAAGTGTTCGGCGTGCACGCCGGGTCCGAACGCGCCGGAGTGTGTGAACCACCCGGACGGTCCGGTCTGCCTGGTGAATCCCGAGCCGGTTTGCGGTTGTGATACCGACGATGACTGCGGCGGACCGAACAGTGGACGCATCTGCGAAGCTGACAAGTGTGTGGAGGGTTGCCGCGGCTCCGGTGGCAACGGTTGCCCGACGACTGAGCAGTGTTCGAGCACGACCGCCGAGGCTGGCTTCTGCGGACCCGTACCGCCCCCGCCCGCCGCGGAGCCGGAGTCGGGTGACGACGGCAGTTGTGGCTGCGCGGTGCCCGGACAGTCCCGCTCGAGCGGCCTGTTCGCTGCCCTTGGCGCCCTGCTCGGTGTGCTCGTGATGCGCCGCCGGCGGTCGGGGAAGGTAACGCGCTGAGCGCTCTGACGCAGCCCAGTGCACACGGGCGTCGCTCGCACCCACGCGGTGCGGCCGGCGCCCGCGGTGCGTTCGGAAGCGAGCTGCGCGGGGGAAGCTGCGTCGGTTCGGCGGCACGCAGGCCTGCCGACTAACTCACCTGACGCACGCACGCGCAAATTGGGCTGCCGCAACGCGCCGCGCACCGTCATTCACAACGACGGAATGGCAATCCGTCGATGCTCGGTCCGCCGGCCGCGATGCAGCTCGACCCCGAAGTGCAGAGTCCGTCCTCGGTGCAGTCGCGCGAGCACTTCTTCGCCGTACGGTTGCAGTATCCGAAGAAACAGTCGGCGTCCTTGTTACAAGCGGCGCCGACGGCTCCGGCGCCGAGCGCGGGCAGGCACAGGCCGATGCGGCTCGAGGCGCTGACTGAACCCAGCGCGCTGCACAGGAACCCGGACGGGCAGCCGCCACTGTATCGACACGAGTCCACGCACGCGTCGCCGGCCACGCCGTCCGTCGTGACAAGCGACGAGCAGTTCACCGACGGCGGGTTGGGGATGGTGAAGGCGTTGAAGTCGATGTGCTGTCCGTCACCGCACACGTTCACGACCTGGCTGGCCAGATTGCAGGCGTATTGTGCTGGAACGGAGCCCCCTTCGAGGGGACCGTAGATGGCGGTCGCGCCGCTCGTTGGGCGCCGGCACAGCCCGTCACAGGTCCATGCCGCCATGCCGGCGGCGCGCACCGGGCAGTCGGCGGCAGTGCTGCACGCGAGAGTGCAGCCGGCCACGACCAGGTTCGCCGAGGTGTCACAAGCAGCGGGGGCAATGCAGCCCGTCGTGTTGTTGGTGTCGCAAGGCTCTGCAGCCTTCACACACACCTTCTGCCCCGACACGGCCATGCAGCCCCAGCCGTTGGGACAGTCGGCCCCCGAGCTGCACACCGAGGTGCAGTACTTGGGTGCGGTGATACACGCATACTGGCACTCGGCGGCCTGCGTGCATGCCTTGCCGATGTCACTGAGCATGCAGAACTGCTCGCTGCCGATGGCCTCGCAGCGGCTGCCGCTTGGACACTGAGCGGTCGGTCCGATGGCGCCGCACGTGCGGGTGCAGCGCTTCGCGAGACCCTTGCCGAAGGGACGACAGAGCATCCCGCTGCCGCACTCGGTATCCGAACCGCACAGGTCGAGCTCGAGTTTGTTTCCTGCCGTGCCGCCGCCGCCGCCGCTCGGCGCGCCGCCGCCGTTCGGACCGCCGCCGCCGCTCGGCGCGCCGCCGCCGCTCGGTGCACCGCCGCTCGGTGCACCGCCGCTTCGGCGCGCCGCCTCCCGTCGTGCCAGCCGCGCCACCGGTGTTTGTAGCTCCGGTCCCGGCGGAGCCATCGGGTGAGCCGCCGCCCGTCCCTGCGCTGCCATCGGACGGGGGATCACAGCGCCCGATCTGGGTGTTGCACACGAGCCCGAACTGGCAGTCGATGTCCAACTTGCACTCGGCGACACACTCGCCACTGATACACTGGGCGTAGGCGCAGTCGCTGTTTCGCTCGCAGTCACTCCCGGCGCAGGAGCCGACCACGGCGCTGGGCGAGAAAATCAGCAGCGTGAGCGCCAGAATTCGCGCGAAATGCCACATTCCCCGGCAGCATAGCAGCGCTCGCGCCGCTCACAGTCCCCGGCGTATAGTCCCGCCCCCGGGGAACTTTCGGAGGCGCCATATGGTCTGGCTACGCTGCATGCGACCGAATATCGCTAGGCGCTTCAGCGTCTGGCTTGGGTTTTTTGTTCTGGTTCTGTCGGCGTTCGGCTGCGGACGCGGTGAAAAGCCGCTGGCGCCGCGTAGTCAAACGTGGGCAGAGCTGCGCACCGTTCGGCGCTCGGTGCTGGTGACACCACCCGACGAAAAGGAGCGCGCGCCCTACCCGCGCGAACGCCTGGTCGACGGCGAGCGGGTCAAGGTTCAGGCGGGTGGGCTTGCCTGGCTGCGGCGCGACGCTGGGGCCACGCTGCTCGTTCGCGGCCCCGCCGAGCTGGTGCTCTACGCCGACAGTCTGAAGCTCGAGTCAGGCCGCATCTTCATCGACTCGCCGGCGGGTCCCGCGACCGAGATCGAGACGCCGAGCGGCAAGCTCCAGCTGGCCAAGGTGCGCGCAAGCCTCGACGTGACGAATGGCACCACCGAGGCCTACGTGCTCGATGGTGAGGTTCGCCTCGGTGGGGCAACTCCGGCGCGAGCCGGCGAGCGACTGCTCGCGGCCCAGGGGGCGGCTGCGAAGGTCGAATCCGTCAAGGTCTGGGAAGACTGGACCGGCGGTCTCGCAACGACCGATCCCGTCGCCGCGCCGGCGCCGTTCGGTGTGGGCACCGTCGGCGCGCGTCCGCCCGGCGAGCTTGGCGCACCGCGCTTTCCGCTCGCGATCCAGGTGCTCGACGTCCGAGTCAGCATCGACGGCGACTTCGCCGTCACCGAGGTCGACCAGCGCTTCTTCAATCCGAGCTCGAAGGTCGTCGAGGGGATCTACCGCTTCCGTGCCCCCACGGGCGCTTCCATTCACCGCTTCGGGGTCGATCGCGGCGGCGAGCTGGTCTGGGGGCGGGTCAAGGAGAGCGCGGCCGCCGCCGCGCAGTACCAGTCCAACGTCTACGCCGGCTCGACGGAAGATCCGGCGCTGCTCGAGTGGGAGGGACCCGGTTCGTACCGGGCGCGCCTCTACCCCATCGGCCCCGGCGAAGCCCGGCGCGTGGTGGTGCGTTACACCGAGTGGCTCCCGCGCAACGGCGAGAAGGGTGAACGCCGCCACTACGTCTACCCGATGGCGGCGGAGGGTTCGGAGGCGTCCCTGCCGAGCATCGAGGAGCTGACCATCAAGGTCGACCTCGCCAAGGCGCGAGCGAAGGACGTGCGGGTCGGCATGGCCGGCACACGCCAGGGCACGGAGCTGATCGTACGCGGGCAAGACTACACACCGCGCGCCGACCTCTCGGTAGAGCTGTTCGACGAGGGCATCTCGGCGCTCGGTGCCTATCAGTCGAAACACCAACCCGACTTGAACGTGCTCGCGCCGGACGGACGCACGGAAGCCAACAAGGCGGCCCTCACCGAGGCGGGCTACGTCTTGGTTCCGCTGCGCGCGACCGACATCCCGACCCAGGCGGGTGGGCTCGATCTGGCGATTGTGGTGGATGCGTCGGCGGCGAACGACACGTCGAGCATGGCGCTGGCACGCGCCGCAGCGCTCGGGCTGCTCAGCCACCTGGGTGATGATGATCGAGCCGTGGTCTGGGCGGGTGCCGACGCTCTGCGCCCGCTCCTGCCCGATGCAACCGGGCTGGTGAAGATCGACTCCACGCTGCGACAGCGTTACTCCGCGGCGCTCGCGAGTCTCGAGCGGGGCGGCGCGACGGATCTGGGCAGCATGCTGACCGAGGCGGCAAGTCGTCTCGATCCTGCGCGGCGCGGGATCGTCGTCTACATCGGCGACGGTCACGCGACCGTCGGCGAGCTGAGCTTGAAAGAGCTCGAAGAACGCATGGGCAAGCTACCCCGGCCGCCGCGCGTGTTCACCATCGGCGTAGGTCGCGACGTCGATCTGGCGCTGCTCTCGGGCCTCGCCAACGGCGGTTTTGCCGCGCGGGTTGACGATGCACACGGCGCCGCCCGGAACGCGCTGGCCGTGCTCGAGCACGCGGAGCGTCCAGCCTGGCTCGGCACCGAGGTGGATCTCGGCGGGGACGTGGAGCGGATTTATCCGCGCGGGTCGAGCGCGCTGGTCGCGGACGAGACCGTGGTGGTCGTCGGCCGTACGTCGGCGGCGACGCCGAGGCGCATCATCGTGACGACCCGCGACGGCAAACGTGAGCTGCCGCTGTCGCCGCGTGCGCTCGACGACCAGGGTGATCTGCGGCGGCGCTGGGCCGAAGCCCGGCTCGAGGAGCTCTTGAAAGAGAACTCGGGGCGCGCCGCGATGGTCGACGTCGGGACTCGCTTCGGAATCATCACCCCGGTCACGTCGTATTACGTGCCAACCGCGAAGGAGCTGGCTGAGGAGCGCCGAATGGCGCGCAGCATCGAGGACCGCGAAGAAGAACAGGTCGAAGAAACCTCGGCCGACAACAAAGAAGGCGGCACCGGAACTCGCGCCAAGGGTGAGGAGGGTTCGATGGGGAACCCCAAGGGGGGCTCGAACCGGCGTTACGGCGTGGCCGGACCCGCGGACAATCGCGACCCGCACATCGCGCGACAAGCCGCCCTGAAGGATGCTGCCGAGTTCGGCATGATCGGTCTCCTCAACACCGGTGCCGGTGGCGCCCCGCCGCCGGCGACGGACTCGCTGGCAAAACCGACCACGGCCGCGACAGCGGCTGCGAGCGCTGCGACGACGCCTGCAGCGGGCGAAGACCTGCCCGCGGCGGAGGCCCCGGCGCCGGCTGCGCCTTCGGGCAGAGACGACGGGAAACCTGCTGAGAAGAAGGTGGCGGGCAAGGCCGGCAACACCTGGGGTGACGAAATCGGCGACGCCTACGGCGCTGGTGGGCTTGGGCTCTCTGGCGTCGGGGAAGGGGGTGGCGGTCGAGGCGAGGGCATTGGCCTCGGCTCCGTCGGCGCCCTCGGTCACGGCGCGGGCACGGGAACGGGGCAAGGTTTCGGCAGTGGCCACGGTCGCCTCGGCGGGGCGCACGCCGCCCAAGCACCCAAGCTGCGCATGGGAGCACCTCAGATCAGCGGTCGACTGCCGCCCGAGGTCGTGCAGCGCATCATCCGCCAGAATTTCGGGCGCTTTCGGCTCTGTTACGAGAACGGGCTCAAGAACAACCCCAACCTCCAGGGGCGCGTCGCCGTGAAGTTCGTCATCGACCGACAGGGCGCGGTAGCGAACGCAACCAACGGTGGTTCGGATCTGCCCGACGCGAGCGTCGTCTCCTGCGTGGTGAGCTCCTACACCGGCCTGTCGTTCCCTCAACCCGAAGGCGGCATCGTGACCGTCGTCTACCCGATCATCTTCTCGCCGGATGGGCCTGCCAAACCCGAGCCGGACCCCGCGCCCGCGCCGTTCATCCAGATCGGCATCGACGTGATGCCGCGCTTCATCTTGCGCTGCAGTGACGCCGCGGATCTGCCCCTCGCCGAGCGCGTCACACTCTGGCGCGAGCGGCTCACCCGCGTCGCCGGCAGTCCGGGCGGTGTGCTGGGTGTGTACCAGCGTGCGCTCTCCGGCTGTGAGGCGCCAACCTGGACCGAGCGCCGGCGCTTGCTCTCCATCATGCTCGACGCGCTCGGCAACGTTCAGCTGCGAGTGGGTTTGTGGAAGCTGATGAAGGGTGACGTCACTGCGGCCGACACGCTGTATCGCGGCATCGTGGCGCGCATCAAGACGGCGCAGCAGATGCGGGAATTGCACTCGGCGCTGGGGCTGAAATCCATGGACCCGGGGCTGCTCGAGAAGCTCTTGCGCGAAGCCAAGAGCCCGGCGGATCGCGCCGCCAAGCTGCGGGCGCTCTCGAGTGAGTGGCCCGACGATTTCAAGCTTGCCCTCGACTTGCTCGACGCCGAGGAAGATGCGGGTGACTTCTCAGGAGCGGGAGCCCTGGCCGAGCGGCTGCGAGCGCGGCCCGGTGTGGACGCGCATGTTCGCACCGCAATCGGCGAGTATTACCTGCGACGTTCGTTGGCCGAGAAGGACGCCAAAGCGAAGGCCGAACACGAGGCGCTGGCCCGGCGCGCTTTTGGTGAAATCGTGGAGTTCTCTCCTGACGATCCGGTGGCGCGCCGCCGATTGGGAGATCTGTTACGCGCTCACGGTTGGTTCGCCGACGCGCGCCGGCAGTATGAGACCCTTGCGACGCTGACCCCGGACGATCCGAGCGTGGCGCTGTTGCAGGCGCTGGCCGCTCAAGGTGAGGGGCAGCTGGAAGCGGCGGTGCGCTGGACGGAGAAGGGTCGCGGCGCCGGGGCGCCGGATGTCGACTCCGGGCCTGCTGCGACCGCACGGGCTTTCGCGGCCACCTTCCTGGCCTGGGGACGACTCGACGCACGCCAAGGCAAACGGGAAGAGGAGGTTGCGCAACTCCTGGCCCGCGCTGAACAGGTCTTGACCTCCGAGCGCGCCAAGTCGGGCAGCGGTGCCCGGGCCACGCTCACCTGGGCGCATCCGGAGCTCCACCCGGTGCTCTACACGAACGCGCTCGGCTCTCCGATGCCCGCTGCGGAAGGTGACGTGACCCTCGGTGTCGCGCAGGCGCGGCTCCCGTCGAAGGGTGATCGCTGGGTCGAGATCCGCATCGAGAAGGACGAGGTCGAAGCCGCGGCGCGGCTCGGAGCTGAGGTCGTGCTGACCGTCGTGTTCGATGAGCTGGGCAAAGGTGAAAAGATCGTGCGTCTGCCCGTGCGCTTCGAGAGCGGCGGACCGAATACGTTGCGCTTCAACCTCGGCGCCGGTGAGGTGACCCGTGGCTAAGGCACTGCGCGCTCTGGCGCTATTCGCGGTCGTCGCGCTCGTGCTCGCTGGTGGTTTCTTCTTGGTGCGGCCGAAGGCCACCCGCAGTGCCATCACCGTTGCGGATCTGTCGGTCGTTCACCCCGGCGTGAAGGTCGACGAGATCGAGCGCCGTGGTCTGGTGCGGCTGCGCTCCGGGCAACGGCTCGTGACGGATGCCCAAGGTCGCGCCCGACTGCGGCTCGATGACGGCACACTCGTTCTCGTCGATCGCTCGACGGAGCTTGGTATTGGCGACGGCAAGGTCGAGCTCAAAGCGGGCCGGGTGTTCGTCGAGGGCGCGGCGGCAGCGCGCGCCGAGATCGTCGTCGGCGACGCTCAGGTTCGCCCTGCGGCGGCACGGGTCGGGTTCGAGCGACGGGACGGCGGAGCGCGGGTGTACGCGGCGAACGAAGAGATCGTCGTTGTCGCCGGCAGTACCGAGCACAAGGTGCGCGCCGGTGAGTCCGCGCTGATCGACGGCGCAAACGTCAGCGTGAAGGCCGAGAAGGTGTTCGACGACTGGACGGGTGGGCTTGCTGCACCCTGGGGCGCGGCCGGTCCGCCGCGGCGCGCCGTGGGTGAGCTGTGGGGTGCGGACGAGGCCTCGGGTCCGGGGGATCCGGGCTCGCCTCTCACCATTCGTTCGCTCGACCTCGAGGCCAAGCTGCAGGCCGAGGTCGCCGAGAGCCGGGTGACCACGACCTATTTCAACGGTGGCAGTCAGGCTGTGCGGGGCGACTTCCGAATGGCCATACCGCCGACCGCGATCGTCTCGCGTTTTGCCGTGTCTCGGGGCGACGCCGTCGAGGAGGGCAGCATCGCCATCGCTTCACGCGAAAACACCGTGCTTCGCCCGGAAGGCGGCGCGCTCCTCGAGTGGGCCGGCGAAGGTTGGGTTCGCGGCTATCTGCCCTCCATCGCCAGCGGTGCGGCGATCACGGTCATCATCGAATACATCGAGTGGCTGCCGGTCCGGCACGAGGGCGGCAAGCTCGTTTCTCAGTATCGGTATCCGCTGGCGGCTCCGGGCGAGGCCCCGCTCATCGGCGAGTTCTCGCTGCACGTCGACGCTTCCGGAGCCAAACCGCGGGCCGTGGCGGCGAGCTCTGGCACCAACGTGAGCGGGACCGACGTTCGCACGCGGCGCCCCGATTTTCGCCCCACGGCGGACGTGGTGGTCGACCTCGAGCTTCCGCCCTGGGACTCGAATGCTCGGATGTACGTCGCGCAGAAGTCTGGCGACGAGGACGCGAGCACGGTGCTCGTGCGCGCCGATCTCCCCGATGTCGGTCCGGATGTCGGCGCGACCCTCGCGCTCGTCGTCGACACCTCTGGCAGCGCCGAGGCCGCCGAGCTGGACGTCTCCAGAGCCTTCGTCCGCGCCGTGCTCGACGCGCTGGGTGATCGCGATCAAGTCGTGGTGCTCGCCGCCGATCAGACGGTGCGTTCAGTCGGCCCGGCCGCCATCGGCCCGCTGGACGCCGCGCGCAAGACGGCAATCCTCGACGCGCTCGGGAAGCTCGTGCCCGGGGGCGCGACGGATCTCGGCCGCGCGCTCGAAGCCGCAGCCGACGCCCTGCCGGCCGACGCACCCGCGGGGGTGGTCGTGTACGTGGGTGATGGCTGGGCAACGGTTGGCGATCCCGACGTGAAGAGCATCGAAGCGCGGCTGTCTCGGCGCGCGGGCGGCAAACCACGGGTTGGTGCCGTCGCCGTCGGGCCGACGGCGCACGTGCGTGCGCTCAGGGCGTTGACTCGAACATCAGGGCCCATGCTGTTCGTCTCCGACTCGTCCGAGGCGACAGCGGCGGCGACGGATCTGGTTGCGGATGCACTGCGACCGGCGTTCGCCGGCGTCGAGCTGTTGCTCGGCCCCGAGTTCGAACAGGTCTACCCGCGCAGTGCGCGGGCGGCCTTCGCCGGCACCACCCTCGAGGTGGTCGGCAAGGTCCGGGGGCGTTCGCCGAGCTCGATTTCACTCAAGTGGCGTGACAAGGCCGGCGTCCACGAGGACGCCCGCCTGGTCTCGATCCGCGTGGCACAGTGGCCCGAGGACGTGAGGCGCCGCTGGGCGAACGCTCGCATCGATGAGCTGCTGCTCGCTCGGCGCGGGCGTGAAGCGGTGACAGACGTGGCGCTCAAGGCCCACCTGATGACGCCTTGGACCGGGTTTTCCGCGTCCGGCGGCTACATCGCGACGGCGCTCGAAGCGCGGCAGCTCGACGTGGCGCTGTCGGATCTAATCCACCCCTGGGAGGACATCCCGGCCTTCAACAGCAGCGGCGACTTCGCGCTGGGTGCCCTGGCAAGCATCCCACACCCGGGCAGAGTGGAGGACCGCGCGGACGACAAGGAGCTCGAGAACGCGGTGGCGGCGGCGGCCGCCTTCACCATCGATGGCGCGATGTCCTCGGTGCGGGCGTGCCGCGACTCGCGGGCCGCGCTTCGGCCCGAGCTGGCCGGCACGCTGCAGGTATCGCTCGCCATCGACGGCAACGGGCGCCCGAGCGACATCAAGGTGCAAGGGGTCGGTCCCGAAGCCAACGACGCCGCGCTCAACCGCTGCGTGGAGGTTGCGCTCGCGGGGCTCTCGTACCCGGAAAGTGGGCTCGGCACGAAGGTGCGGGTGACCCGCGACATTCTCCTGCCGCCGCCGCGGGCCGCGCTCCGGGGCACGAAGTGTTCGTCGTTGTCTCAGATGCCGATGCCGCTCAGGCGCGGAGTGTGGCGTGTACGGCTCGGGACCGAAGGTCCGCTCGACGTCTACCTGTCCGCCAAGCGTCAGTGTGAGCTCCGGGGCTGGTCCGATCGTCGCGCCCTGCTCGAGATCATATTGCTGGTGCAGGTCGACGGTGTGCAGCGTGTGCAGCTCGCCCGTGCGCTCGACACCGCTGGCGAGGTAGAGGCGGCGGCGTTCTTGCGACGAGAGGCGGTGCGCCGGGCACGCTTCGCCAGTGAGCTCGCGCAGGTGAAACAGGCGCTGGTCGGCAGCGAGAGCTACCCGATGTCGGCATTGCAGAAGCGTTACCGCGCCGCGAACAGCGACGATGCCCGCTTGGCCGTCGTGCGCAGGTTCCTGACTATTGCACCGCACGATGGCTTCTTGAAGGCGCGGCTGGTCGCGCTGCTCGAGGCGGTCGGCAAGAAGGAAGAGCTGATCGAAGAGGCTCGACGCGTGCGGCTCGATCCCTTCGCTTCCGCGGAGGTCCTGGCGGACGTCGCCAGTGCGCTTCGGCGACTCGGCAACGAGGACGAGTCTCGCCGCACCTTCGGTGAGCTCGCCGAGCGCGCTCCGGCAGATCCTTGGGCCCGGGCGTTCCTCGGTGACCGCCTGCGCAACGAGGGGCTCTTCGACGATGCCAGTCGCGCCTACGCGGCGCTGGCAGAGCTCGCTCCGGACGAGCCAGCGAGTGTCATCCGTACGGCGCTGGCGCAAGCCGGGGCCGGCCGCCTGGATCTGGCTCGCCGCATGCTGACACGGGTCATCGAGACCGGAGGCCGCTCTGGTCAGGCCTCGGCGAGCACACTCGCTGGGCACGTCGCGGCGGCGCTCTTGTCCGAGGCGCGCGGTTCCGCCGGTGCAGCGAAGGGAGAGGCGGACGCGCTGACCTTTGCTGCGCTCGAAGTGCCACGCTCCGAGAAGCGGAACGTGGTGCTGCTCAGGGCGCCGGCCGCGCTCCCGCCCATCGAGGCCAAGATCGTGCGGCACATGGGCAACGAAAAAGAGGACGTCCCGGTCGAGATCGCCGCCGCCGCGATGGGTCTGTATGCGCTGGCATTCGATCCCAACGGGGCGGAAATCGAGCTCTCGATGACGCGCGGCGAGGAGCTTCAGCCGGCCAAGAAGTACGTGGTCCGGCTGGAGACCCTGGTGCCGTCGACCTCGTTCGGCGCGCCGCCCAGCCTCATCGCTTCGGAGGTCGAGCTGCCGGCGACTGGAAAGCCCGTCACCCTCCGCTGGTCGGAG
The DNA here is from genome assembly GCA_016706225.1 of Myxococcales bacterium. Taxonomy (NCBI): domain Bacteria; kingdom Pseudomonadati; phylum Myxococcota; class Myxococcia; order Myxococcales; species Myxococcales bacterium. Next base: position 568,210 of record JADJKB010000003.1, on the reverse strand, counting down.
AGTGGCTGGGCGGTGAAGTAGTCGGGACCGCGTGGTACTCTAACCGCCACGAAGGGGCGGACATGGACCACGATCCCGAGCAACTGAACGTTCTCGTAATCGACGACGACGAGAACGTCCGCCGCCTGCTGGTCGACCTGGTGACGAGTCGCGGGCACCAGGCGTTGCCCGCAGGCTCTGCGGAGGAGGGCATGGCCCTCTTGCCCATCTGGACCTTCCAGGTTGCGTTCCTCGATCAGGGCCTGCCCGGCATGGAAGGCCTGGTGCTCGGGGAGTTTCTCCGGAAGAACAACCCGGACATGACCATCGCGCTGGTCACAGGGGAGGACGAGCCGCGCATCGAACGCGTGGCGCGCGATCTGGCCATCACCTTCATCGCAAAACCCTTCGAGGTGCGGCAAATTCAGGACGTGCTCGACGACGCGGTCTCGGAGGCGTTGGTGCGCAGTGCCCGGCGCAACCGCCAAGAAGATCCCGATTTCGCGCCGCCCATTTCGCGCTTCGTCAGCGAGATCGAGCAGAGCTTCGAGGTGCCGCACTTGCCGGAGCGGGTCGCGGAGCGGGTCACGTCGGTCGTCAAGCGCAAGCTGAACGACCTGCGCTCGGTCGGTCGTTACACAGAGCGGGATCGGGTCCTGGCGCTCGCGGGTCTGTTGACCGCGCGGGTCTTGGGTATCGATCTGCCCAAGACCCAGGGCGGTCTGACGCTGTACGAAGAGTACGATCAGATCATGCAACGTGAGGGCAGGCGCGTGGAGTTCGAAGACGGCTGAAGCGGTGAGTGTGCGCCGGCCGTTAGTGATTCATGCGGCGCGGCGGCGAGGAGGCCTGCGAGATGTCACCTGCTCTTGGTACATGCAGTCGAAGAGGAAGTCCGTCAGCCGAGCCTCGGAGACGTCATCCAGCGCAAGGTAGGTGTAGGCAACACGATTGCCGCGTTCACCGATGCGACGGGCCAACAGGTGGACCGGGCCATCGTTGAGCAGCAGCGTGGCTCGGAGATAGGGCCAAGGCGTCACCTTGAGCGCCCGCGGCACACACAAGAGCAGTCCGGTCTGCGACAGCTCGGTGCACTTGAGCGTGTAGCTGACCTTGCCCTGACGGGCGCTCAGGACGACGTTGGTCTTGGTACGGGGGCTCGTTCGCTTTTCCATTTCGACCTCCAGTAGTGGGCTTTGCACACGACATGCCGGAAGGTCAGGGCCCAGAAAGCGCGCAACGAGATGAGCTGGTCCACGTGCGTCCGGACCAAAGTTACATCCGGTCCGGATTATTCCTCGTCGGCTCGATCTCGAGGCGTGAAGCGCACGACGACTGCCTTCCGCTGGCCGAAGCCCGCGTTGATGGTCGCGCTGCGGCGCCCGAGCTCCGGGTGAATGAACGTCACGTTGTGGTTGCCAGGGCTGACCGAGACGTTGACCAGCGGCGTGCTGCCGAGCGGGCGTCCATCGAGGATCACGTTCGAGATCGGGATCGAGTTGAAGGTGAGCAGGGCCCCGGCGGCTGGTTTCGGCTGATAAGCCACGGGTGAGGGCGGCAGCGGGCTCGGTTCGGGCGTCGACTCCGGGGTTTCGAGGGGCAGCGCCGTCACCGCGATGGGCTCGTCGGGCCTGGGCGGCGGAGCAAGCGCAGGCTCCGGTGTTCGGGCCGCTCGCAGGGCAGGCTCTTCCGCGGCGAGCGCGAAGTGCAGTGAGGCGCGTTCGCCCTTGGCCACGCTGAAGCTACGAGCCGATCTCTGATCCGTGACCAGGTTTCGCACGTCGAGTTGATGCGAGCCCGGCTCGAGATCGACGCTGCAGGGTGTGGTGTCGCAGCGGAGCAGGCCGTCAACACTCACCTGCACCGTCCGAAGCGCAAGGCCCTTCGAGTCCGTGACGGTGACCAGCCCCTGCGCGCCCGCGGACGCGGAGCTTGGACTGGCGAACAACCACGCGCAGGTGAAGAGCACCGCACCCAGTGCGATCCCAGCCCCCGCCGCGCGGGCGGCTGGCCTCCGGACTCGCGGTGGGGGTGGTGGCGTCGACCAGGAGGTGGGACGCACGGAATGGGCCTCTGGCTCCCGCGCTGACGCGGGTTCGAAGTGACGCAGTGCGAAGTGGGGCAGCGGGCGGGGCGCCCGGCGTGTTCGTGCGCTGGATGAGGCGTGTGCGCCAAACCTCGGTGCGCAGACGTCCGGCCGGGTTGGCGCGGCCTCGTTGTTCCTTGGTTGCTCGTGTTTCCGCGCCGACGTGTCGAACCATGCCGGGCGAGCGGGGGGCTGTGTGGGCAGACCGCGGGGCAGGCTCGGCGCTGGCGGTAGAGCACCGAGTGCCGCCATCGGGAGCGAAGAGCCGTACGGGTTCGAGGGAGCCGGCGCGCTGGGCAAGTGAGGTGCGGGTGGCAGCGGAGAGCGGAGCAATCGCGCCGAGTCCGGGATCGCCGGCAGGGGCGGCAGGCCGAGGGCCGGCAGCTGGGGCGGCGGGGGCAGAGCGAAGCTCACCCGCTCGACCCCGCGACCCCCGCTCGGTCCCGGGGACGACAGAAACGGGCAGGTAAACGAGCCTGTGACCTCGGCGCTGAGGAACGACGGGTCCAGCTCCACCAGAGAGGGCTCGTCGGGGAGCAGCAGCTCGGGATCGATTTCGACCTCGGGCGGTGGGAGGGCACGCATGTCCCCTTGATTTGCAAGCCGTGGACCAGGTGCCGCCAGGCAATCCTGCGGTGTTTTTCGGCGAGATCGGGGAAATTATCGCGGGACTCTGGACGAGCCTCGCCCCGCGTCCGGACGGAGTACCGGACGTGGTCCGGAAGTAGCGGGTGGCACGGAGAGCTGTAAGATGCCCCGCGTATGGCCGATCGCACGGTCACCGAGGCCGCCTTCGACTATGCAGGTGCGGTAGGGCGAGCCCGCCGGGAGCTCGGCGTCGTCGTGGGTTTTTGCCGCGGCGAGCTGCCGTGGCTCGCGGCCGCTGTCTCGCCTTCGCTGACCGTGGGCCGGGATCAGACCGCCGATCTGACGGTCGAGGATCCGGGTGTGTCTCGCATCCATGTGCGGCTCGAAAACCGCGGAGCGGCGCTGTTCGTCACGGATCTCGGGAGCCGCAACGGAACCTTCGTCAATGGCGAGCGGATCGACTCGGCCGGAGTGCTGGCACCACTCGGCAGCGTCATCCGGGTCGGAAAGACCCTGCTGGTCTCCCTTGCAGACGTGTCGCCGTACACGGGCCGCAACGCACCGTTCTTCCCGGACCTCATCGGGGGCGCTTCGCTCGACGACGCTCGGATCGTCATCGACACCATCGCAACGACGAAGACACCGATCTTGATCTTGGGCGACACGGGGACTGGCAAAGAGGTCGTCGCTCGCGTGCTGCACCTTGCCAGCGGCCGCTCAGGTCAATTCGTGGCCCTGAACTGCGCTGCGGTGCCGAACGAGCTGGTGGACGCCGAGCTGTTTGGCCACACCCGCGGTGCGTTCTCCGGTGCGGTGGGATCGCGCGCCGGACTGTTCCGGACCGCCGACGGTGGCTCGCTCTTCCTCGACGAGATCGGTGAGCTGCCAGCGCCCGTCCAGGCCAAGTTGCTGCGTGTGCTGGAGACCGAGGAGATCCGCGCCGTCGGTGAGGACAAGATGACTCGAGTCGACGTTCGCATCGTCGCGGCCACGAATCGAGACGTCGACGCGATGGTCGAGGGCAGCGATTTCCGGGGTGACCTTCTGCATCGATTGTCCGGGCTCAGAGTGGTCCTGCCAGCGCTTCGGGAGCGCATCGAGGATCTGCCGGCGCTGTCGTTGCACTTTCTGCGGGAGCTCGCGGTGGGCATTTCGATTCAGTCGTTGGAGAGACTCATGCTGCACGCCTGGCCCGGCAACGTCAGGGAGCTGCGCAACGTGGTGCGCGCGGCGAGTGAGGTTGCCAAGCGACAGGGGCGGGCCGAGGTGGAACCGAGCGACATCTCGGTCGTGATTGGGGCAACCTCTGCGCGTGTCGGGCAGCCCAATCAAGAAGCGGAGCTCTCGGCCAAAGTCAGCCAGGTGCTCACCGAGACGGGAGGCAGCGTCCCGGATGCCGCTCAACGTCTGAGCATGAGTCGATCGGTGTTGTACGAAACGCTGCGGCGGTTGCGTATCGACCCCAAGGCCTTCCGTCCTCGATGACTCTCAGAATCGCCCGCTGAGCTGCAGGGAGCTCGGCCCCGCGCCGATGGCCAGGTCGGATTTGGGCTCCTTGTAAAATACCAAGACGCCGGCTCCGGCGGCGCCCAGCACCGCTGCGCTCACGAGCGCCACGTTCGTCCAGCGGTTCAGGCTGAGCGCGTGTTCGCGCGCGTCGCGATCGGTATGGCCGGAAGCGTCGTAGTCATCCTTGGCGCCGAGCGTGGCGCTTCTGAGCGCGACCGCTCCGACCGCCGCGACTGCACCCGCACCGACGCTGACCCAGGCTGCAGTGCGCCACGGAAAGGTCCCAGCGTCGTGCTGGTCTGCGGCTGGCGTCGGTTCACTCTCTGGTGGGTCACCACGCGATGCGTCGGGTTTGGTGGGAGGCGGAGCGAACACCACGAGGGTCTGCTGTTTGGCGCGCACGCGCACCCGGCGCGAAATCAAGCCGCCGTCGGCCATCGTGACTGTCACCAAGATCTCACCGGGCAACGCATGAAAGACGACCGGCGACCCCTTGTGTTTCAGCGGTGATACCTCGACGACGGCCCCCGGTGGCGCCTGGACTCGCAGGGTCCCCAGTCGTGAGCCGAGGCGCTCCAGGCGGGATTTTGCCTCGGTTGCTGCCTCGGCGCGCATGCCGAGCTCGAGCGCCCACGCAAAGGTGGTGGCGGCGCCGCCGCTATCGCCCGCAGCGTCGAGCGCGAGGCCGGCGTTGAACAGCGAGTCGCCATGCGGGGCGAGGCCGTAAGCGATCAGGAACTCGATCGCGGCGTCCCGCATTCGCCCCTGCTGATACAGGCTGAGGCCCGCGTCGAAATGCGCCGCTGCGCGCTCCTGCGCGGTCTCGCTCTGGGCGTGGCTCGGCGCGCAAATCGAGAGCGTCAATACGGCGGCGGCGAGCGCGCCGAAGAGAGAGCTTCGATGTCGTGCGGTCACGGCTTGTAAGGATTACCCAGCAGCTTCGGTGGTGTCGAGACCACTCCCGGCTTGCTCGGTGGAGCAGGCGGCCTGCGCTTCGGGGGCGGTTGGTGCGCGGCCTCGCCGCTACCGACCGCGGCGTCTGGTGTGACGGCGACCGGCTGCGGCTCGGGCGCCTCGACGGGCGCCGTCGCCGTCGGGGTGGGGGCCTGCGCAGGCGCCGCCGGCATGGTGCTAGCTGGGGAGCTGGCGGGGGTGCTCTCAGGCTTCGGCTCATCCCTGCCGAAGGCCGCGAACAGGAGCGCGACGAGCAGAAGCATCGCGCCCAGGGCCGCACCGAAAAGCAGCAGGCGCGGGCGCCGGGGCGGCATGATGGAGCGCGCCATCGTCGATATGCCGGCCGTGCCTGTCTGAGTCTGGTCGTTCGGCTGAGCCAGCGGTTCCAGGTGCAGGTCTTCCGTCGGTAGCGCGTCAACGAGGCGAGCATCCGCCACGGTCTCTGCCGTCGTGACAGTAGCGGCGCGCGCTTCGGGGGCCGTCAGAGTCGGTACGGTTGCGAGCGGCAGCGTGGGGTCATCGAAGGATACGTCGCGTGGGGCCGCGGCTTCTGCGACGGACCGAATGGCCGACGGTCCGCTCTGTTGCGAGGGGGACTCGCGCGAAACCAGCTGCTCCACCTGTTGCCGAAGCGTGTGCACCTCGCGGGCTTTCTCCCGGCGAACCCCCAAGCGACCTTCGAGCAGTGGGGTCAAGAACTGCGTGACCTCGCGGCGTTCGGCTCGGGCAATACCAGCCTCCCGCGCCGCATGCACCAGCGCTTCGGCGAAGGCGTCGGCGCTGGCAAAACGTTCCTCGACGTCCAGGCACAGCGCCTTGGCAATCACGTCGTCGATCGCCGGCGGGATCGAGCTCTCCACGGCGCGCACCCGCATCGGTGCCTCGCGCACGATCTTGAGCAAGATGGCGGCGTCGTTCGGGCCATCGTGCAGTCGTGAGCCGGTGAGTGACTCCCAAGCCAGCACGCCCGCGGCCCACACGTCCACACGCCGGTCGATGCTGTGACCCTGCGCCTGCTCCGGCGCCATGTAGGCGATCTTGCCCTTGATCAGCCCGGTCGCCGTGTTCCCGTGGCGCGACGTGGCCTTGGCGATGCCGAAATCTGCGAGCTTTGCCACACCGTCGATGCCGAGCAGAACGTTGTGCGGTGTCACATCCCGATGCACGAGGTTGAGCGGCTGGCCCTGTTCGTCCACCAGCTCGTGGGCCGCGTGCAGGCCCAGCAACAGATCGTCTAGCACTCGGAGTGTCACCGCGATCGGCATACGCTCGGACGCCTTCCTGAGCAGGCGCTGCACGCTGGCCAGTGATTCTCCCTCGACGTACTCCATGACGATGAAGACGCCGTGGGGGTCGTCGCCGACGTCGAGCACGGCAACGACGTTGGGGTGGCGGATTTTCCCCGCCAAGCGTGCCTCGTCGATCAACGAGCTGACGAAGTCTGGATCTTCCCGCAGGTGGAAGTGCGTGAGCTTCAGTGCGACGTCTCGCTCGAAGCCGCCGAGGCCGACTGCCCGCGCGAGGTAAACCGTCGCCATGCCACCGCTGGCAATGGGGAGGAGGACGTCATAACGTCCGAGCCGCTCGGGAAAGAGCGCTGGGTCCGAGAGGCGACGCGACTCGGGCGGGTGCGTCACGAGAAAAAGGCTATCACAGCGGCGGCCCCGGGGCTTTGCAGCAGCGAAATCCCAGGTGGTAGTTGCGGTGACTGTTCCAGTAGTCGACGCGGGTCGCGTGCCAGGCGGGCGCGCGCCAGCGGCAGTCGTCCTCGTGAGCTTCACCGCGCTCGAAGATGAACCAGCTGCCCTTCATCTCCGTCTCGCCCAGCCCGCCGTTTTGCCCCAGCTCCTTGGCGTTCATCGGCAGGTTCATGTGTTCGGCTGCGTTACCGTGTTGATCGTAGACACCGAAGCGGCTCACACACTCGGGGAACGCGCCGGCCGGATAGGTGTTCGAACCACAGGTCTCCCAGCCACCCCCTTCGCACTTCGAGCTCTTGCGCGAGCCCGTGCCGCATTTCTTGTGATCCTTCGTGGGGCCATACGCCCAGAGCTTCTGGCGCTTCTCGTTCTTGAAGAACTCCATTTCGATGCGCCGCGGCCGGTCCCAGAGGTACTCCGCTTCGGCGGGTAAGAGCTCACCGGCGCACGCCCCCTCCCACTCGTGGGCGTCACACAGGCGTTTGCCTACCGCGTGGCATAGCTGCGAGGCCTCCTGGGCAGAGGCATAGACCAGCGGATACTCACACGGGATGTTCGGGAACTCGTACTGGTCGACGCAGACCTCCGGCGGGCCGGCGTCCCCCTTGCTGCTCATGGGGACCATGTTCTTCGCGCCACAGGTGGCGGCGTTCTGCCTCTCCACTTCCAGCGTCCTGTCCGAGTGCAGCCCGGCACGCTCGCGGATCTCGAAACACGCGCTGCGTGTCATCGGGTGGAGGGTGACCTCGGGGTTGCCCTCGCTGATCACGCGCGTCTTTTCGATGATCTCGCGCAGCTTGGCGAGCTGAGTGTCGTCGACCCCGAGCTCTTCGAGCATGCGTTGGTAGATGCGCTCGCGCTGCGCGCTCAGATTCTGCGGTAGCTCGTCGCCGGGCCGCCGAGGGCGCGGTTGGTCGGCGAGGCCTCGACCCCCGCGTCGACTGGCGGTGTGTCGACCGGGGCGTCGGCAGTCGGCGCCGGTCCTTTCGCGCCGTTCATCGCGTTGGATGACGGCCTGCTTGCGCGCCAGAGCACGGCGCTCGTTGCCAGCGCAACGAGCACACCGGCAAGCCAGCGCTTGCGGCTCATACGCCTCGCCCACGCCGTCGTGGCGCGCCGAGCGACCGCTTCCCATCGGTCTTTCCGCTTCCGCCCTTCACGGCAACCGCTCGCTCAAATGCCCTTGAAAGCCGGTCTTCGCTTCTCGGCGAACGCGCGCAGCGCCTCGCTGCGATCCTCGCTGCGAAGGCACTCGTCGTAGAGCAGACGCTCGAGCTCCAGCCCGTGTTCGAGCGCGGTCTCGAAGGAGAGATCGATGGCGCCGAGCGCTGCACGCTGGGCGATTGGCGCACCTTCGCGGATCGGCTTCAGCCACTCGAAGGTGTCCTCGACCACCGAGGTGCCCGTCGGAGTCACGCGGTTCACCAGCCCGAATGCCAGCGCTTCGTCGGCAGTCAGCCGGCGGCCGAGCAGGATCAGCTCTTTCGCCCGCGCTTCGCCGACGACCCTCGGTAAACGCTGGGTGCCGCCGGCGCCGGGGATGATCCCGATGCTGGTCTCGGGCAGGCCGAGCACCGCGTGAGCAGCGGCGACCCGGAGATCACACAGCAGGGCAAGCTCGAGGCCGCCGCCGAGGGCCACGCCGTTGATCGCCGCGACGACCGGCACGCGGCAGTGGTCGAGCCAGCCGAGCTCACTGCGATACGCCTTCACCTGATCGCGTACGGCGTCCTGGTTCATGCCCTGTCGCTCTTTGAGATCCGCCCCGGCACAGAAGGCTTTCTCCCCGGTGGCCGTCACGATCACGGCGCGCAGCTCCGGGTCCCCGCTCAGCTCTTCGCCGATGCGGCCGAAAGCGGCGAGCGTGGCGCGGGAGAGGGTGTTCAAACGCTCGGGGCGATCGATCGTCAACAGCGCGACGCCTTCGCGCCGTTCGAGCTTGACCGGAACTTCGTCGTTCACGTCTTCCTCCGGGTGGTCTTCTTCTTCTTGGTCGCCGTCGCCGCCCGGGGTTTCACGGAGCGCTTGGCCACGCGCTTGACCCCGCGCTTGGGTTTGTCAGGCGCGCTATCCGCCGCCGCTTTGCTCTCCTCCGCCGGCTCGTCGTTGGGAGGTTCCGCCGAGGCTTTCGCCTTCTTCTTCTGCTCCAGCTTGGCGAGGCGAACCTGCAGCTCGGACAGCTCGTTCTTCAGCGCCTCCACGTCATCTCGGATCAGCTTTCGGTCGCTCGATCCGGCGTTGCCCATGTCGCGCAGGGCTTCGCGGATGCGGCGGGCCACGCGTCCGTCCAGGTCGCGGTCCAGCGCACGCCGCAGCGGACCGCGACTCTTGAGATCGCCCAACGAGACCAGGGCGTTGACGGCGTCGATGCGCAAGTGCGGATCGTGGTCGTCGAGCAACTCCTCGAAGTGGACGCGGGCCTTGCGACTGTCCGACAGGCGCGCGAGGGCAGAGATGGCCGCGCGGCGTCCGCGCGTCGGGTAGCCGTAACGCGTTCGCTTCATCACGTCGGCGACGGCGTCGTCGTCGCCCAGCCACGCCATGCCGTCGAGGGCGCCGGCCCGGCCGACGTCCGCCCACGACTTCTTGTCGATCAGCTCGCGCAGCACCTTGAGTGCGTGTTTTTGCCGGGTTTTCCCCAGGCTTCGCAGGGCGTCGGCGCTGACCAGATAACTTGGGTCGCGGCGCGCCAATTTTTCGAGCGCCTTGGCCGCCGCGGGCACACGGAACACACCGAGAGCACGCGCCACCGCGCGCCGGACCTTCGGGTGGTCGACGTTCACGCTCTCGAGCAGCGCATCGAGGGCTTGCTCTCCTCGCACCTTCCCCAACGCAGCCGCGGCCTCGGCGCGAACCATCCAGGTCTCGTCGGGTTTGGCCAGCGCCGTCGCCAGCGCGGTCACGCTCGGCAGATCCGAGCGTTTGCCGAGCGCTTGCGCCGCGACCCAGCGCAGGCGTGCCGAGCTCCCGCTCTCGAGCTGGTTCCGCAACATGTCTGCCGGCACTTCCAGCGTGACCTCACCGACAATCCGCAGCTCCGGATCGACGCCGACCCAGGCGGGTCGCTCGTGGCAGCTCACGACCAGTGCGTCGTTGTCGTTCGTGACGGACTTCGTGTGGCGCTGAGTACGCCCCGCCTTGTCCGCGACCTCGATCTCGAGCTCGAAGGCAAAGACGGCCGTTTCTCCGGGCTTCTGTGTCTGTTTTACGCTGACCGTGAGCAGGCCGTCGTCGTACCCGACCTTCAGTTTCACGGCGGGGTGTCCGGGACGATAGACCCAAGCATCGAAGAAGCGTTCGAACGAGCGACCACTCACCTCCTCGAAGGCCCGCATCAAGTCGTTCGTCTCGACGACACCGTGGGCGTGGCGCGTGAGGTACGTGTTGATGCCGCGCCAGAACAGCGCGTCGCCCAGCTCGAGCCGCAACATGTGCAGCACCAGGCAGCCCTTCTCGTACAGGTGTCGGTCGAACAGATCGATAGGCAGCGAGTAGTCGCGGCACACGATGGGCCGCTGGTAGCGCCCGGCCGCCTCGGACAGGTACGAGTCTCGCTCCCCCTCGATGCCGTACAGGTACTCGTCCGGGCCCAGGCGATCTTCGCGCTCCACCTGCTCGAAGAAGGTGGCAAATCCCTCGTTCAGCCAGCCGTGGGACCAGTCTCGGCAGGTGACGAAGTCACCGAACCACTGATGGGCCAGCTCGTGGGCTACGAGGTCGTGGCTCACGATGTCGAGCGCGGCGCGGGCGTCGAGCAAGATGTGCTCGTACATCGTGGTGGCCGTGGTGTTCTCCATGCCGCCGAAGATGAAGTCACTCACCACCACCTGGGAGTAACGGCTCCAGGGGTAGGCCACTCCGGTGAGCTTGCTGAACAGCTCCAGCATGCGAGGTGTCTCGGAGAACGCCCGCACGCCGTCGGCGCGTTTGCCTTCGGGGACCCAGTAGCTGACGGGGACGCTGCGCCCGTCCGCGACGACGGCGTCGCGATCTTCGATCACGTCGAAGCGTCCGGCTACCAGTGTCATCAGGTAGCTCGGGTGCGGCCGGTCCATCTTGAAGTGGAACACCCACGGGCTCGCACCCTTCGGCGTGTCCTTGAACACCAGCTCGCCGTTCGACAGCACCGAGAACCCCTCCGAGACACGCACGCGCATCTCGGTCGTCATCTTGACGTGGGGTTTGTCGTGGCACGGGAACCAGTGACGCGCGTCCTCGTCCTGGCACTGACTCCAGACCTGCTCCGGCCGGTCTTTGACCACAGCGTCGGGAGCAAGGAAGTAGAGTCCACGCTTCGGGGTCGCTCGATAGTCGATCTCGATCTTCCCACGCTCGACTCGAACCGGAATGCTGATGCGGAGCTGGTCTCCGTCGTATTCGTAGGGCACGTCAGACCAACCGCCGCCGGTGTCGATGCGCACACGCTTGAGCTCGAAGCCGAGTGCGTCGAGCACGAGGCTGTCGTGTTTGGGCGAAACCCGCTCGAACTCGAGGGTCGCCGCGCCCGACACAGACTTCTTGCTGATGTGCAGCTGCAGGTCCAGGCCGAGGTGCAAGATCCGAAACGGTCGGTCGCGCTCGTATTTCCGCTCGGTGCCGGCGATGGCAAACGCCGCCGCTGGAGCCGCCGCACACGAGCAGCGGGCGTGGTGCCGCTGAGAGAGGGTCATGGGGGGATGATCGAATAACCCGGCGTGAACGGGGACGGCAAGCCGAGCTGCCTTGGGTTAAGCTCTCGCACATGGTCTGCCGTCCGCTTTCGATGCTTTTCGCCCTGGCGTTGCTCGCCTGCTCGTCGGACGACGGCACGACACCGGGCACGGGTGGCAGCGGCGGCGGCGCTGGGACGAGCGCCGGTGGTGGTGCGGGCGGCAGCGCTGCCGCCGGCAGTGGAGGCTCGACCGGCAGCGGGGGTTCGGCAGGAGTTGCCGGCGCCGCGGGGGCCGACACCTGGGACAACTTCGCCAAGGGTTTCTTCGAGAAGTACTGCTGGGAGTGTCACGGCGCCGGCGACGCGCGCGACTACTCGCTCTTGGCATCCGTGATCAACGACCAGGACAAGATCGCGTGTGGCGTGGCCACCACCAAGCTGTCGGGCTGCGGTTCATTCCCACCGCCGAAACAGTTCCCCATCGACAACGCGAGCAAGTCGAACCCCAAGCCGACGGACGCCGAGCGCGACCGGTTGATCGCGTGGCTGCAGGCCGGGGCAAAGAACTGAAGGCAGGCAGGGCAGACCGTACGCTTTTCGCGCGTACGCGCAGCGGGGTTGGCGGCCTGGCACCCGCCCGGCTAAGCTCATCCCCGATGCGAACGCTCGGCCGGTGGCTATTCGCGGGGCTATTCGTTGCTCCGGTGTCGTGTGCATTCCTTCTCGACTTCGACGAGCTGAAGTCCGGTTCGGGGGATGCGGGCCCGGACTCGTCACTCGGCGGGACGTCTTCGACGGGCGGCGCTGCGGGAACCGGAGGGGTAGCCGGGGCGAGTGGCAGCGGCGGGGCTGCTGGGGGTGATGGGGCCGCGGGCACCGGCGGTGTTGCCGGGTCCGACGCGGGGGACGCGGGACCGTTGGATCAGTTTCCCGAGCAGGTTGCCCAGGCGATCTGCGCCAAGCTCTCCAGCTGCTACGGGCCCCCGGCCATGCCGGTGATCTTTGGTGATGCGGACTGCGCCACGCTCTTGAAGTCGACGCTGCTCAACGCCACTTTTGCCCCGGCCGCCGACTCCGTGGCCGCCGGCAAGATCAAGGTCGACCCCGCGAAGGTGGGCCAGTGTCTGGCCGACTTCGCCAAGCTCGAGTGCGGCAAAGTGAGCGCCGATTTCCCGGAAGCCTGTCGGACGGTGCTCGAAGGCAAGGTATCGGGAACGACACCCTGCGCTCACAAGCTAGAGTGCGCCCCCGGCAACTATTGCGATCTGAAAGCAGGTTGCGGGACGGCAACCTGCAAGCCATTTGGAAAGGCGACTGACCCTTGTTCGGATGCGCAGCCGTGCGCAGCCGGCCTCGGTTGTGTGAAGGCAAGCGTCGACGCCGGTGCTGGGACGTGCGTCCCGCTGGCGAAGTTGGACGCCGAGTGCAAGGGAGCAAGTCAGCCCGATTGTGAGATCGGGCTCTTGTGCTGGGGTGGGAGCCCGACGGTCGCTGGGCACTGCCTGGATCCGAAAGGTGTGTTCACGGGGGCTGAGAACGACCTCTGCTCGAGCTGGACCGCGGTGTTCGGAGACGGCGGCGGGATCAAGCTCTGCAAGGCCGGGACCTACTGCGACGTCTACGCTTGGCTGACTCCCAACAAGTGTCTTCCCGCTGCGATCGTCAATGCGCCGTGTGAGAAGACGTTGCCGGACCAGTGCCCAAGCGGGCAGTACTGTGAGAAGCCCAGCGCCATCAAGCCAACCGCGTGCCTTCCCATGCCGGCGAACGGAGAGGACTGCGCGGCACCGCTCTCCCTCAAGGGCCGCTGCGCTGCCTATCACGTGTGCGACGGCAAGACCTGCCGGCTGCTCCGCAACAACGGAGAGGCTTGCTCCTTGAATTTCGACTGCTACAGCGGTTTCTGCGACAGCGGCGCTGGCAAATCGAACAAGTGCCTGCCCGCCGCGTGTCCCATCAAGTGACCCGAGAAGCCCGGAGCCCGCGCCACAACTGCCCGCTCTCGTGGCTCCCCACGCGACGCAGGCTGAGCCCTCCGCCCTGTCCTTCTTTGTCCCAGCACCCCCGCAGGGCGCCGCTTCCCGCGCCAAATCCCCCGCGCGCCGCCCTCGTCTTTGTGTAGCGTTCCTCGGTGCCGACCACGCTCACCGGCCAGATCGAGCGCGTGACGTTCGAGAACGACGAGACCGGGTTTCGTGTGCTCCGGGTCGGTACCGTCGAGGGCGCAACAACGACCGGCCCCATCGTGGTCGTGGGCACGTTTCAGGCGGTCGGTCCCGGTACGCGCGTGCGTGTGACCGGGGACTTCGTCAAGGATCCGCGCAGGGGTGAGCAGTTTCGCGCCGACTCCCTCGTTGCCATCGAACCCGCCACGCTCGTCGGTCTCGAAAAGTACCTCGGCTCCGGGCTGATCCCTGGCATCGGGCCCGGCTTCGCACGCCGCATCGTCGAGACCTTCGGCATGGAATCCCTGAAGGTGCTCGACAGCGAGCCCGAGCGCCTGGGCGAGGTGTCGGGTATTGGCGCGCGGCGCGCTCGAGAGATCAAGAAAGCGTGGTCCGAACAACGTGCCGTCGCGAACGTCATGGTCTTGCTCCAGACCCACGGTGCGTCGCCGTCGCTCGCCGCCCGTATCTTCAAACGCTACGGTGACAGAAGCGCCGCCATCGTGCAGCGCTCTCCCTACCGGCTCGCGCTCGAAGTGCCGGGCGTTGGTTTCAAGACCGCGGATCGCATCGCGCGCTCCCTCGGGATCGCGGGTGATCACCCGGAGCGCGCTCAGGCCGGCGTCATGCACGAGCTCGGCTCCCTCGCGGACATCGGACACGTCGCCGTGCCGCGCGAGAGTCTCGTCGAGCGCTCCGCGACGATGCTCGAAATCGACGAGGCTCACGTCGAGGCGGCGGTGGACGCACTCCGGGCCAGCGAGCGGGTGGTGGTCGAGGACGATCGGGTCTACCTGTGGCGACTGCACACGGCCGAGCTGAACCTGACGGACGGCGTCGCGCGCTTGCTCCGCGCAGATGCCCCAAAGCTGCCCGGCCTCGAGGCTGCCATCACGGCCTTCGAGAAGAGGCGCGAGCTCACGCTGGCCCCGGCCCAGCGCGCCGCGGTGGAAGCCGCCGCCGCCCGCAAAGTGCTCGTCATCACCGGTGGACCCGGCGTGGGCAAGACCACCATCGTCCGCGCAGTGCTCAGTGTGCTCGAAGCCGCGAAGCTCCGGACCCGGCTCGCGGCACCCACCGGTCGCGCTGCCAAACGCCTGGCAGAAGCCACCGGCCGCGACGCGAGCACGCTCCACCGCCTGCTGGAGTTCGAGCCTCGGTCGGGTCAGTTTCAGCGCCACGCGGAGTCACCTCTCGATGCCGACGCTGTGATCGTCGACGAGGCGTCGATGATCGACCTGCCGCTCGGTGCCGCACTGGTCTCCGCCATGCCCACCAAGGCCCGCTGGGTGATCGTCGGCGACTCGGATCAGCTGCCGAGTGTGGGCCCGGGCGCGCTGCTTCGCGATCTCATCGACAGCGGCTCGGTGCCCGTCGTGCGCCTGAACGAGATCTTCCGCCAGGCCGGCGAGAGTCGGATCGTCGGCAACGCCCACCGCATCTTGCGCGGGGAGATGCCGGAGAGTGCCAACGCCGAGGAGCCGAACGCGGATTTCTTCGTGGTCAACCGCAAGGACCCGGAGGAGGCCGCCGCCGTCGTCGTCGAGCTGGCGACCTCGCGCATCCCCAAGCGGTTCGGCTTCGATCCGGTGCGCGACATCCAGGTTCTCACACCCATGCACCGCGGGCCGGCCGGTACCCAGGTGCTCAACCAACAGCTGCAAGCCGCCCTCAACCCGAGCGGCCCGTCTCTCGAGTCCCGCGGCCAGACCTTGCGCGTGGGTGACAAGGTCATGCAGACCCGCAACGACTACGAGCGCGATGTCTTCAACGGCGATCTCGGTGTGGTCTCCGCGGTCGACGCCTCGGCGCGCAGCCTGCAAGTGCTCTTCGATGGCCGCGAGGTCACGCTCGAGGACGCAGATCTCGAGTCGTTGACGCTTGCGTACGCGACCAGCATCCACAAGAGCCAGGGCAGCGAGTACCCGGCTGTCGTCGTGCCCATGCTCTCGACCCACTTCGTGATGCTGAGCCGCAACCTGCTCTACACCGCGGTGACGCGCGCGCGCCGACTGTGTGTTTTGGTCTCCGATCCGCGGGCGCTTCGCCTCGCCCTGTCCGAGGTACGGCGCGAGGAGCGCAGCACCGGGCTCATGGCCCGTCTGCGGGAAATCTGAGCAAATCGGTCAAATTGACGCTCTGCGCCATGCCAGCTTGACCACGGCCTTGGCGAGGCGTACACGGCGGCACCTACATGTAGGAGCCTGTCGGATTGGGCTCCGGAGGCTCCGCCCGCAATGTTCAAGCAGTCCTTCGCATTTGCGTTTGCTCTCTCCGCCCTCGTCTGCGGCTGTGCCGCCTCGACGGAAGCTCCCGAAGACGCGGAGCCCACCTCGGCGCTTGGTGACGCCTCGAGCTTCGCCGGAGGCTGGCGCTACTTCCAGACCGACTTCGGATGTCAGGCGCCCAGCCTGAAGAACGTCGTTCAACCCAAGAGCCGGCGCCACGTCTACCACTTCAACGCGGCCACCAGCACGCACACGACCTTCGAGCTCTCTGCCAGCTGGCCGAAGGGCCTTGGTGCGTTCCTCATGCTGGCCGATGCAAACGGCAAGCTCGTCGACTGGAGCTACTCCACGGGCAATCAGACGACCCTCGACGTCGAGCTCGCGGGCGCCGGCAGCTACTGGCTGTTCGTGTCGCCGGTCTGGTACGAAAAGCTCCATAGCGCGTATTCCTACAGCCTGACGGCCGCCTGTTCGAAGGAATGCGCTGCCGACGCCGACTGCGGAGCGGGCAAGGCTTGCGCGCTCCCGCAGTGCAAACAGGCTCCGTGCAAGAGCGGAGTCTGCGTGGATCAGCCCCTGTGTGCGGAGTACACGACCAGCGACGGCCGTTACTACGCCAAGAACTTCGCCGGCAGCGATCTGGCTGCCGCGAAGCAGTGGGTGGCCGCGGATCCCGAGGTCGAGAGCAGCGGCGTCAACGTCGGCAGTTGTGAGTCTCTCAACACAAAGGTCTGTCCGGACACGGATCCACCCGTGTGTGGTGTGCCGATCGCGACTGACAAAGAGGCCACGTTCGCCAGCCTGTGTGAGCTTCAGAAGGTCGTGCGCGGCGCTGCCGGCGCCACGGGCGAGAGCAAGACCAAGTACTGGGAGGGCGCTTGCCCGGCTGGTTACTGCGCGATCGGCTGGCTTGCCCCGCCGGACGTGAATTCGCCCACTGTGTACGCCAAGAACTTCGGCTCGAAGGGAGCGGCGGAGTCCTGGCTCGCCTCCAGCCTGCCCAACCTCCAGAGCTCGGAAATTCTCAACGGCCACTGTGACCAGCCGATGGCCTGCCTGACCCTCTACAAGCCCGTCTGTGGTGTGGTCAAGAGCAGCGCCGAGCACACCTACTCGAACGAGTGCGGGTTCCAGGGCGCCGTGATGAACGATGCCGGTAGCGCCGGCGAGAGCAAAGGTTACTACACGGCGGGAGCCTGCCAGCCTGCGTGCGACTACACGAATCCAAAACAGGTCTGGATGGCGCAGAGCACCGCGAAGTGCATGCTCATCAAATTCTACTGCACGCCGCCGGCGACGATGTTCGGCAACGAGTGCGGTTGCGGCTGCGAGACGCCGTGAGCTCGCGCTCAGGGCGAGATTGAGAAGCCCTTGCTCACCGTCACCGGATCCCCGCTGAACGCCGGGACCTGAGCTCGGCGGAAGACGCCGGCGATACAGCTGCCGACCGAGGTGCCGGGGAACTCGCCGCCGCTGATGTTCGCGCTCGTGACCCGACCTGAAGACGCAAACGTGACCACCGCCCGGCCGCCGCCAGTCGGGCCACCCGGGCGCTTGCAACCGGACGCTTGCGCCGCCGCACCACCGAGAGCCGCGATGGCCGCGCCCTTGTTGAAAGAGGCGACGCCGCTGGAAGGATCGGCTTTCTTCGCCACTTCCTCCTTCTTCTCTTCGGGCGGCTTGGTCTTGTCCTCTTCTTCCTTCTTCTTCATCGCCTCGGCGAAGCGTTTCTTGTCCTCTTCGCTGACCTCTTTCTTTTCACCGGACGCCGACGGGGCCGCCGCGCTCGTGTCCGCCGGCTTGGTCTCTTCCGGCTTGGTCTCTTCGCCCGGCTTGGTCTCGGTCTTTTCGGTGGTCGGGCTGGTGCTGCCACTCTTGCCCGAATTCTCGCCGCTCTTGTCCGGGCGTTCCGCCTTGGCCTCTTCGCCCTTTCCGCTACGCAGCGCCAAGACTCCGATCACGATGGCGATCACGGCCAGGAACGCCACGCCGCCACCGACCGCGAGCACCAACGTGTTGCTCTTCTTCTGGCCGTAACCAGGCGGCGGCATGCTGCCGAACGCCGCAGGCATCTCGCTCGGGATGCTCGGCCGCGGCGGCGGATCCGGCGGCGGCGGCGGTGCGGCCAGGAGGGCCTGGTTCGCGTTCATACCGAAGAGCGGGCCGGCCATGCCGCCACCGCCCATGTTCATGATGTCGTCGAGGTCGGCCTTTTCGTCGCTCGGCGCGGGCGCCACGCTGCCGCGTCTTGCTACCGGCGCGGCCTTGGGCGCCGCTGGGCCTACCCCGGCCTTGAGCGCATCGAGCGAGAACAAGACGGAGTTCTCGTTGCGTGCACCGGTCGGTTTCTGATCGTCGTACTCGCCTTCACCGGGCTGGGCGGCAGACGACACGACCTCTTCCTCGGAGCCGGCGGCCGCTGCGGCGCCGAAGATGTCCGCCGCGCCGCGACCGCGTTCGACGCGTGCCGCGCCGCCGGCGGGCGCGGCGAACGCAAACTGCGGCGCTGGTTCGGGTTGAACCGGCGCAGAGTGTGCGGGCGCAGAGAGGTAGACCGAGAGCTCTGGCGCTGATGCGAGCGGCACCCAGTCGCCCATGCCCTCCTTCCAGACAAAAGCATCGGCGGGCATCTGCCCAGCGTTCCACGCTTGCACGATCTCTTCAGTCGTCATCGAGCGCTGGTCGGTGTCGCTCAGATTGACCGACCACGCCTCCGGCGAGCCCGCGGCCTGTGCAGGCTCATCTGCAGCTGCTTCGGGCTGCTGCTCGCTATAGCCATCGACGATGATGGGTTCGTTGCAACCTTTGCAGCGGACCTTGACGCGCCGGCCCCGGACTTTTTCGTCCGCGATCGCATACTTCGCGCCACAAGACTGACAGGTGATCTTCATCGTGCTTCGGCTCCCGAACTGGGGCTACAGGTCAAAATCTAAACCAAGTTAGCTTCGCACGCGAAGCGACAAGATTTTTCCGCTCGCGCTGCCACTCAGTTCACCGTGACCAGCGCGGAGCCGTCGGCGCCGCAGAACCCCGATCCATTGGGGTAAAGGACGCCACAAGTCGGACAGATCTTGGGGTATTGCCCGCTCGGAGGGGCGCCTGCGTGTGGCGGTTCAGGTGGCACCAGCTCCTCGTCGTGAACTGGGCAGCTGATAATCCCGGGATCATACCCCTGCTCACAGATTGGGCAGACCCCTCCAGCGGGCTCCCGGGATTCAGTCGTCCCTCCGGCGGCCACCAGCCGGCTGCCATCCAACTTACAGAAGCGTTCCTCGGCGCCGTACTCGGTTCGGCAGCTTGGGCATGTCATGTGGGTCGGGGCCGGTGAGCTCTGCCTCTCGGGCCGCGACTCGATTCGAGTGACCCGAGGCGCCGGGGGCGGGGGCTCCGAGGAGCGGGCTCTCTCTGCCAATTTGCGCGAACGCCGCAGGAGCCAGAGCCCCGACAGCCCCGCCAAGACTGCGGCGAATCCCACGACTCCTACGAAGATCCGGCGACGATCATCCGACCGCGCGCGCTCATGCCCCGAGCGCGCGGTCGGCGCTGCGGGGGCCGTCGGCTGCGCGTGGAGGATGGACGTCTCCCCAAGGGTTGCAGCGGCTGCAAGAACGGCTACCGCGACCGTCAGCCTCACGGGAAGAGGCAGCATAGCAGACTCGAGCGCGCCTTGCCGGGGCCCGCCGCGCCGCGTTGACAGGGAAAATCCGCCTCTGCTACGGTCCGGCCGACTAACTCTAGGATTTTCGAAGGCTTCCGGCGCGTGGAGCGCGCGGGTGGCCGGCGACTGAAGAGGAGACGGATTCGATGCGTTGGGATAGCGGCATCAAGCGCTCGCAGCGATGGGTGCGCGCGGCGGCAACCGTCGGCACAGTGCTGTTGATTTCGGGGGCGGCGTTTGGTCAGGACGAGCCGCGCGTGGCCGAGCCAAACGGCGACGGCATGGACACACACCTGTTTCGACCTGCGGTCGACTCGAAGGGCTTCATGTTCGTGAACGGCTCCGACATCCTCGGCGCCAACGACATCAGCTTCGGGTTGGTCCTCGACTACGGCCGAAACCTGATGCGGACCAACCGCGATCGCGACGCCTGTGGCGGCCCCGGGGAGACGGGTTGCCCAGCCGGCGGTCCCAGCCTCGACCGTGGGGTGAACGCCTTGGTCAACAACTCGTTCCAAGGCACCTTCGGCTTCAACTACGGCATCGCGAACATCGGCAGCATCGGCATCACGGTGCCTGTCGTCTTGATGGCCGGCAACGAGGCCAACGAGATCGGCGAGACCGGCGCCACGTACAGCGCCGGCAAGCTGGATGCCCAGAAGATCAGCACTGTGGCTCTGCAGGGCAAGCTGCGGCTGACGCGCGTCGACCGAGGTCCCGGGCTTGCGCTGATCGTCCAGGGCGGCGTGCCGGTCGGGGATGCACCGCGCGACCTCGGAGCTGATCCGGGCGCCTGGTATTGGCCCCACATCGTGTTCGAAAATCGTTTCGGCTCGAGTGGCCGATTCAAAGTCGGCATCGACGTCGGCTACCGCGGACACACGGGAAAGAACCCGAAGTTTGGCGTCGACAACGCCGGCCGCACTCAGCTCGCCGAAGGCGAGTTCGAGAACGGAAATCTGGGCACGTTCGGTGTTGGCCTCGCGTATCGTGTCATCGACCCGCTCGACCTGGTCGTGGAGTCCTACGGAACCTACCTCGCCAGCGGCAAGAGCGACTCGAAGCAGAAGCTCAGCCAGGAGTATTTGGGCGGAATCAAGCTGTTCGTCGAGCGCAACAGCTACCTGATGATGGGCGGCGGCAGCCGGATCTACACGACCGGCTTCGAGGCGGCCGACGTGCGCATGGTGCTCGGATTCGTGTTCGAGCCGAGCATCGGCGACCGCGATGGAGACGGCTACAAAGACGACGTCGACCAGTGCCCCGACGAGCCCGAGGACTTCGACGGTTTCCGGGACGAGGACGGCTGCCCGGAGCCGGACAACGACAACGACGGCATCTTGGACGTCGACGATCGTTGCCCGAACATTCCCGAAGACCGCGACGGCGACGAGGACGAGGACGGCTGCCCCGAAGGTCAGGATGGCGACCGCGACGGCGATGGCATCTTGGACTCACGTGACAAGTGTCCCGACGACCCCGAGGACCGCGACGGCTTCGAGGACAAGGACGGCTGTCCTGATCCCGATAACGACAAGGACGGCATCCTCGACAAGGAAGACAGCTGCCCCCTCGATCCCGAGGACAAGGATGGGTTCGAGGACAAGGACGGTTGCCCGGATCCAGACAACGACAAGGACCAGATCCCGGACGTGAAGGACAAGTGCCCGAACGACCCGGAGACCTACAACGGCTTCGAGGACGAAGACGGTTGCCCGGACAAGGGCAAGGTCCTGATCGAGGGCTCCGACATCATCATCCTCGACAAGGTCATGTTCGAGACGAACAGCGCCAAGATCCTGCCCGAGTCGAACGGCATCTTGGACGCGGTGGCGGCCACCCTGAAGGGCCACCCGGAGTTCAAGGTGATCGAGGTCGCCGGGCACGCCGACGAACGCTCGAGCGACGAGTACAACCTGAAGCTCACGCGGGATCGCGCGGCGAGTGTCGTGGATGCCATCGTGGGCCGCGGGGTTCCCAAGACCCGGCTGGTCTCACAGGGCTACGGCGAGTACTGCCCGCTCGACGAAGGGCACAACGGAGCGGCCTGGGAGAAGAATCGCCGGGTGGAGTTCAAGGTCGTGAAGACCGAGGAAGGCTCCACCGACGTCGAGCGCGGTTGCGAGAAGGCAAAGGCCAAGGGCGTCCTGCCGCCCCCGGTCGAGTGAGCTCGCCGGGTTCGCCGGGGGCTGGGTCGCGTCCCGACCCCCCCCCGCGCCACCGAATCGTTTCCGGCGGGCCAGGCTCTCATCGGACACGCTTGGGGTGACGCTGCCCCTCCCTCCACATGAGCCCCTTTCAATGGATCCTGTTGGCGCTGATCGCGCTCCTGTTCGCGATCATGCTGCGCCGTCGTTTTGGTGACGTCTCGCCCTCGGATGCCCGGGCGCTGGTCGAAGGCGGTGCGCTGCTCTTGGACGTGCGCACGCCGGGTGAGTACTCGAGCGGGCACCTGCCGAACGCGGTCAACGTTCCCCTCGGGGAGCTGGGCGCGAAGGAAGCGGGCCTCGCGCCGAAAGATCGGCCCATCGT
The DNA here is from genome assembly GCA_016706225.1 of Myxococcales bacterium. Classification (NCBI taxonomy): domain Bacteria; kingdom Pseudomonadati; phylum Myxococcota; class Myxococcia; order Myxococcales; species Myxococcales bacterium. The sequence goes on along the minus strand of JADJKB010000003.1, from coordinate 546,160 downwards.
CGTCTATTGCGCCTCCGGCGTGCGCAGCGCCGCAGCCGAGTCACTGCTGCGCCGCGCGGGCTACGCCAAGGTGAAGAACCTGGGCGCGATGTCCCGCTGGTGAGTTGTTAGACTGACGGCCTGTGCCCGACCTCATCTCGCACGACGACGGTCCCCGCGCCGAGCCCTGCGTTCGCTGCGGAGCAGAGGCTGCGGGTCCCTGCGCCCGCTGCGGCCTGCCGGTCTGCGGAAACTGCTGCGTTCTCACCGAGGGTGGGGCGCGCACCTGGGCGATCTGTCTGGCGTGTGAGGACCGAGGCGGACGCGCCTTGGGCGGCGCCTGGCGGGGCGTCTTGCTCTGGATCTTCGGGATCTTGGTCGCGCTCTTCCTGGCGGTGCTGCTGCTCGGCAGCCTGGTGCGGTGAGTCCGCGCCGTCGCTCACGGGTCGATGCGCTTCACGATGCTTCCCGCCGGCAGTGGTTCGTCCGGACCGACACCGTTGATCATCGCGAAGGTCGCCAGGTTGGTATGCGGGGGAGAGCGCGCGAAGAGTGCCCGCAGTGAGCTCTCTTCGCTCAGCGTCGTCAACCGAACGTGGAGCTGACCGAGCTCCCGCAAGGCGGGATCGGAGATCTTGCTCGCGCCCTCGAGCAGGTCTCTCACCTGCACGTTCTCCGTGGTCGATTGCGGCAGGACGATCGCCATGACCAGTGGGGCGCCCGGTGTGTCGAAGACGTAGGTCCGCGCCTCGAGCCGCGCGCCCGCGCTCTCGCTGAGCACGAAGGCACGCCGCGCTCCCAGCGTCGTCTCCGCAAACCGTTCCCGCTCGCCGAGCGCCGACAGGGTCTGTTCCAGTGAGCCGTGCTCGGAGCGCGCCACGATGACAATCGTCGCCTTGCCGGGCAGAGCAGCCATCAGATCGCGACCGATCAACCGTGCGCGCCAGATTGCGGGCAGTGTCAGCTCGAAGTCCGAATCGGGCACGACGTAGCGGTCTCCATACAGGTACCCGGTGCGTGGACTCTCGCCGAACGGCAGCCCGTTGACCTTCGCCAGATACTCTCGCTTACGCCACGTTCCGCCCGAACCGATTTGCTGAGCAATCGCCTTCAGCCGCGCGCCCGTGTCGGGGTGAGTTCGGAGCACGGCCGGTACGCGACTGCCGCCCGCCAGACGCTCCAATTCCGCGAACAACCGCACCACCGCGAGCAGCCCGCCGCCGGCGTATCCGGCGCGTTTCAGGTAGTCGAGGGCGAGCGTATCCGCCACGTGCTCCTCCGCGCGCAGGCGCGACAGCAGCCTCAGGCGCTCGTCGGAACGGAGTTTATCCAGGTCGCCGTCCTCGACCCCGTGCTCAACGAGGTATTCAGCTTGGCGCCGCCAGTCCCGTTGCGAAATGTGAGCGACCTCGTGAGCCAATGCTGCCGCGAGCTCTGCCTCGGAGCTGAGGCACGCCAGCAGTCCGCGAGTCACATAGACATAACCACCGGGACCGGAACGGATGCTGATGTGAGAGCTGTCGAGCAGCCTCAGATGCCAGCGCGAGGGTGAGGGCTCGGCGAACTTCCCGACGCTGCGGAGAATGGTGCCCACGTAGGTGTCCAGTGCGGGGCTCGAGAACACCTGGACGTCGGTCAGCACTCGCTGATCCGCCAGCCGACCGAGCTCCTCGTCATCGCCGAGGCTCGGCGCGGAGCGCGCAGCGGCGGCATTCCTCCGCACACCGCCCGGTGAGCAGGCGGCGGCGCCGAGTGCCAGGGCCAGAAATATCGGAGCGAGCCGCATGTTGCCGTCGCTCTTCCCTAGCTCAGTCCAGCGGGCGTGGCACGCTGGACCGAGCGACATGCGAATTGATCCCGCCCTTGTTGCCTTGGTCTGCATCGCCGGCTGCGGCGCCTCGACCCCGCACGTCAGCGAGCCGTCCGCGTCGCGCGCCCTCGCTTACGAGGGCCGTGCCCGCGCCGCGGCCAGCGCTGGCGCCCGGCAAGAAGCGCTCGGCCTCGCGACCCGGGCGCTGGTCGTGCGCATTGCAGCCTGCGGGTACGATTGCCCCGAGGTCGCGTATTCGTTCACCCAGCTCGGCGATCTGCGGCTCGAAAACGCCCAGCCCGAGTGGGCCGCGCAGAGCTATCAGCGCGCCATCGAAGTGCTCGTGCCGCACGGCGAACCGTACGCGAGTTGGCTCGCCGCACTGAGCGTTCGCCGCGCGGAGGCCTGCGCGCGCGCAACGAACACCGCCCCAGCCTGTTCGACCGGTGACATCCGGTCTGGCAAATGATAGGGTATTCTCGTTCATTCGGCTGCCAGGGCTGAGCGCGTCTCCCGACGAGACACCGCACGCTGCTGGTCGCTGGATTTCGCCGCTGCGTCCGGGCAGCCTTGCCGACGCCACGTGGTCGTCGGGGCTGCGAGGCGCTGTCCCGCTTCGAGTCCACCCCCGCCTGACTCACCTCGACAACAAAGGGACCATGCCGAAGAAAATTGACCTGAAGGGTTTCGAGAAAAAGCTGCGCGTTCGCCCGCTGCGGAAGGCGGACTACTCCCGCATCGTGGAGCTGCAGCTCGCCTGTTTCCCCAACATGAAACCCTGGGCGAAGGAGCAGTTCGAGAGCCAGCTATCCATCTTTCCGCAAGGGCAGATGTGCGTGACCGTGGACGGAGTCATCGTGGCGTCGTCAGCCAGCCTGTGTGTCGACTTCGACATCTACAGCGACTGGCACGACTGGAAGAAACTCTCGGACAACGGCTACATCCGCAACCACGATCCGAAGGGTGACACCCTATACGGTGTCGAGATCATGGTTCACCCGAAGTATCGGGGTTTGCGCATTGCTCGGCGCTTGTACGATGCCCGCAAACAGCTGTGCCGGACGATGAACCTCGCGCGTATGGTGATCGGGGGCCGCATCCCCGGCTTCAAGGAGCACAGCAAGAAGCTCACGGCGCGTCAGTACGTCGACCGCGTCAAGAGCAAGGAGCTCCACGATCCGGTGCTGACCGCACAGCTCTCCAACGGCTTCGTCTTGCAGCGGTTGATCCCCGAGTACCTCCCGTCGGACGAAGACTCCGCCGGTTGGGCGACCCACATGGAGTGGCTGAATCTGGACTATCAGCCGAACGAGCGTCGTTATTTCCACCCGGTACAGAACGTGCGGGTCGGGGCCGTTCAGTATCAGCTGCGCAGCATCTCGAGCTTCGAAGAGTTCGCGCAGCAGGTCGCGTTCTTCGTGGACGTTGCCAGTGACTACAAGTGCGATTTCGTCGTGTTCCCGGAGCTGTTCACGCTGCAGCTGCTTGGCTTGGCCAAGGCGCGGCGCCCGGGGTTGGCCGCACGCAAGCTGGCGGAGTTCACGCCGCGCTACCTCGAGCTGTTCAGCGCGCTCGCCATCAAACACGACGTGAACATCATCGGTGGCAGCCAGTTCACGGTCGAGAGCGGCAAGCTCTACAACATCTGCTACCTCTTCCGCCGCAACGGCACCATCGGCAAGCAGTACAAACTCCACATCACGCCCAGCGAGAAGAAATGGTGGGGCGTCGAGGGCGGGACTCAGGTCGAGGTCTTCGAGACCGACCGTGGCCGCATTGCGATGAACGTCTGCTACGACGTCGAGTTTCCAGAGCTGGCGCGCATTGCGGCCAAGCAGGGCGCGCAGATCCTGTTCGTGCCCTTCAACACGGACGAGCGGCACGGCTACCTGCGGGTGCGGCTGTGCGCGCAGGCTCGCGCCATCGAGAACCATCTCTACGTGGTCATCGCGGGGGTGACGGGAAACCTGCCCAACGTGGAGAACGCGGACATCCACTACGCGCAGTCGGCGGTACTGACCCCGTGCGACATCGCCTTTGCTCGCGACGGCGTCGCCAACGAGTGCCAACCCAACGTCGAGACGATCGTGATGTGCGACGTGGACCTGGAGTCGGTGCGGCGCCACCGGTACACGGGCAGCACGACCAACTGGAACGATCGACGCCCCGATCTCTACGAGCTCAACTACATCGTCGGCGGCGAGAAGACCGTGATCTGAAGCGCGCTGGAACCCGCAGAACTGACCAGAGCCGATGGCGACGAAAACAGTGGGAAATCGAGAATCCGACCCTTCTTGGTACAAAGATGCGGTCTTCTACGAGCTGAGGATCCGGACTTTCTTCGACAGCAACGGCGATGGGGTCGGCGACATCCGCGGACTCATTCAGAAGCTCGACTACCTGGTCGATCTGGGCGTCACGACTCTCTGGCTCTTGCCGTTCTACCCGTCGCCGTTGCGAGACGACGGTTACGACATCGCGGACTACCGCGACGTGCACCCGGCGGTCGGGAACCTCGGCGACTTCCGCGCGCTGATCCGGGCGGCGCACGAGCGCGGCCTGCGCATCGTCACCGAGCTCGTTCTCAACCACACGTCTGATCAGCATGCCTGGTTTCAACGCGCGCGGCGCGCGCCGCCAGGCAGCAAAGAGCGCGACTACTACGTCTGGAGCGACACACCAGAGCGCTACGCGGACGCTCGCATCATCTTCACCGACTACGAGGCGAGCAACTGGACGTGGGATCCAGTAGCCAAGGCGTACTACTGGCATCGCTTCTTCTTCCATCAGCCGGATCTGAACTTCGAGAACCCGGAGGTCCGTCAGGCGATGTTCGACAACGTCGACTTCTGGCTGGAGCTCGGGGTCGACGGGCTGCGCCTCGACGCGGTGCCCTATCTGTTCGAGCGTGAGGGCTCGAGCTGCGAAAATCTCCCCGAGACGCATGCCTACTTGCGGGAGCTGCGTCGTCACGTGGACCGCCAATACCCGGGACGAATGCTGCTGGCCGAGGCCAACCAGTGGCCAGAAGACGCAGTCGCCTACTTCGGCGACGACGACGAGTGCCACATGGCGTTTCACTTCCCGATCATGCCGCGCCTGTTCTTGGCGCTCAGGACCGAGGAAGCGTTCCCCATCATCGACACACTCGCGCAGACACCGCCAATCCCCGAGGCCGCGCAGTGGGCCATCTTTCTGCGCAATCACGACGAGCTGACGCTGGAGATGGTCACCGACGACGAGCGCGATCTGATGCTTCGGGCGTACGCGGAGGAACCGGAGATGCGGGTCAACGTCGGGATTCGGCGTCGTCTCGCGCCGTTGCTCGGCAACAATCGCCGGCGCATCGAGCTCCTGAACGCGCTCTTGTTCTCCCTGCCGGGCACGCCGGTTCTGTACTACGGCGACGAGATCGGGATGGGTGACAACATCTACCTCGGTGATCGCAACGGTGTACGGACGCCGATGCAGTGGAGCCCCGACCGGAACGCTGGTTTCTCCAGAGCTAACCCGCAGCGTTTGTTCCTGCCGCCGATCATCGACCCCGAGAACCACTACGAGTCGGTCAATGTCGAGAACCAGCAGCGCAATCCCAGCTCGTTGCTCTGGTGGACGAAGCGGCTCATCGCCCTGCGCAAGCAGCACGCCGCGTTCGGACGCGGAACTTTTCGAGTCGTTGCGTCGGGCAATCGTTCGGTGCTGGCCTTCACGCGGCAGTTCGGCGACGAGACGATCCTGGTCGTGGCCAACATGTCCCGCTTTGCGCAGTACGCGGAGCTCGACATGCCGGATCTTGCCGGCCTCGAGCCGGTCGAGCTCTTCGGGCGCAATCGTTTTCCGGCGCTCAGGAGCACGCCGTATCCCATGTCCATCGGCCCGCACGAGTTCTTCTGGTTCGCGCTGGAGAACCGCCTCGAGTCGGCCAAACTTCAATCCGAAGACATCGCGCCGGATCTTCGGGTGTGGTCCAGCTGGACCGAGATCCTGGACGCCAAGCGACTGACTCCGCCGTTGGAGCGGAGCCTCCGGCGTTTCTTGGCGCGTCAGCGCTGGTTCCGCAGCAAGTCACGGGAGCTCGACAAACTCCGGATTGCTCACTCGTTCGAGCTCCCGAATGGCAGCGACACCCGGTTGACGTTTGTCGAAGTGGGATTCTCGAGCGGCGAACCGGAAACCTATGTCACCGCGCTGGGGCTGCGTCCCGAGGGTCACCCCGACCCCATCGCGCGCGTTCGCCGGCAGTCGCGCCAGCGCGCTCAGGTTGTGGTGGACGTCAGCGGGGAATCGCTGGTGCCGAGCTGGTTGTTCGAGGTCTGCTCGACCAAAAAACGCGTGAAGAGCCCGTGGGGAACCCTGGTTGGTACGCGTGCGCCAGCACTCGGGCGCAAACTGCCGGCGGAGCTCGCGGTTCGTCCGCTCGCACTCGATCAGACCAATACGACCTTCGTGCTGGGGGACAGCGTCACGTGCAAGGTCTCGCGGCGGGTCGAGGAGGCCCCCAGCGTCGAGGTCGAGCTGTTGGCTGCCTTGGCCCCGCGGGCAGCGGGGCTGGGGATCCCGGAGTTGCTCGGCACCGTGGACCTGCTGCGCGACGGAGGGCTCGCCTCGACGCTCGCTACGTTCACGACGTTCATCCCAAACCATGGCACCGCATGGCAGCTGTCCGTCGACGAGGTTCACCGCTATTTCGATCGCGTGCTCTCTCAGAAGGGCACGGAACCTCCTGCCTCGAGGCCAGGCCGTCGCGGGCGGCGTGGCGAGCGCAGCGCAACGGATCCGCAGGCAGACGTCGTCGGCGGTTATGTCGAGGTCGCGCGGCGCCTCGGGCAGCGTGTCGCGGCGCTGCACGTCGCGTTGGCGGAAGCGCCCGGCGCGGAACTCGGCGTGGCGCCATTTACTGGGTTGGCGCGCCGCTCGGCCTACCAGGCGCTGAGGACCTTGGGCGCAGGTTGTCTCGAGTCGCTGAAGAAGAAACAACCCGACTTGCCGGATTCTGCCCGAGAGCTCGCCCAAGCGGTGCTTGGCCGGCGCCGCGCCATCGAGGAGCTTTCACGTTCACTCACCGAGACGAATTTCGGCGGGCGCTTGATCCGAGTGCATGGTGACCTGCACCTCGGTCAGATTCTCCACACCGGCAACGACTTTGCCATCATCGACTTCGAGGGAGAGCCCGGACGGTCGCCGGCCGATCGTCGCCGCCGGAGGTCGCCATTGGTCGATGTCGCCGGCATGCTGAGGTCGCTTTCGTACGCGGTCTACGGGGTCTTGCGCGGAGAGGTTCCGCTCAGTGGCCCTCGTCACGAAGACACGCTGCGACTCGAGCCGTGGGCGCGGCTCTGGGTCAACACCGCCTCGCACGCGCTGCTCGAGGCCTACGCCGAGGGTGTGGCTGCCGCCCGCATCGTTCCCGAGGACGAGGGGGAGCGACTGGCGCTGCTCCGGGTATTCGTGCTCGAAAAGGCCCTGTACGAGGTCAGCTACGAGCTCGACAACCGCCCGGGCTGGGTCGCCGTGCCGCTGCAGGGTGTGCTCGACGTGCTCGAGTGACGAGGGCGGGTACGGGGGGCGGGGTCAGAGTCCGGGTCGGGAGGACAAGTCGTCGAGTACGAGCACGAGGGCAACGAGCCAGCGAAACCGATCGCTCGATAGGCGCCGCTCGGCCGGAGAGTCAGCGGAGTGAGAACTACGGCCGGCCTCAGTCTGCGCGGCAGGCGCCCTCGTGGCAGGACTTGCCCCGACCGCAGCCAGAGTCTCCGACGCACTCCACACACTTGCGCATGAGGCAGTATCTGAATTTTCCGCCCTGCTCGTGGCACTCCGAGTCGATGCGACAGGAGACGTACTGCGGCTCCGGACTGCAGCCGGTCGGAGTCATGGCGGCAAAGAGCAGGATCAGGCCCAAGAATAGGTGGCGATAAGACACTTCAGCCTGACAGCTTAGTCGCAATTAATTGCATGTCAAACTAACTGCGGTTTCCTGGGGCAGCGGAGAGTTCGCCATCTTCATCATCTTCGAATCCATTTTTCACCCTGAATGCTCCAACCGTCAGGAAGGAACCATGGCGAAGTCGAAGGCATCGGCGCGAGGCGACGAGCTCCTGCTCACGGGCGCGGGGGTCGGTGTCATCGGCGTCGCGGGAGCAGTTCTCCTCGGCGCAACCTGCCCCGTTTGTGTGGTCGCAACCCCGGTCTTGGTCGGCGCGGGGCTCTGGCAAAAGTACCAGGCCCGAAGGCGACCGCCGAGCGGAGTGGACGACCCCACGAAGGTCGAGCCATGATCCGCTGATGCGTCACTCGTTCGCCTGGGGGTTGGCCCTCAGCCTGACTGTCCTCGGCTGTAGCGGCTCGGACTCCGGCCCTGGCGCGGGCGGCGCGGGCGGCGCTGCGGGGGGCGGCGGTTGGGCTGGCGCAGCCGGGGCCCCCGACGCCGCACTGGTCAAGGAGTGGGCCGAGCAGGTTGCGCTCGGAACCGAGTTCGGCGGCGGGGACAAGGTCGTCGCTCGCTGGGACGGCGCGCCGACGCTCTCGGTCATGATCGGGTCGATGGCGGATCGTGCTGACCTGGACGAGCTCGTTCCCAAGCTCAACACGAGGCTCGGCTCACACGCGGTGACGGTCGTCGGCGACGCCGATGCGAGCGCGGACATTCAGGTTCACTTCGTGCCGCTCGCGGAGTTCGGCGCAATCGGTGCCCAGGAGGGTTTCCCCGTCGTCCCGGGCAACTGGGGTTATTTCTACATGTTCTGGGACAAGAACCACGCGCTGACCAAGACCGTCGTGCTCTTGGCGACGGACAAACTGTCGGGCGCCGACCTGCGCCATTTCACCTTCGAAGAGGTCACACAGTCCCTCGGTCTCGCCACGGACTCGGACATCTTCTCCGACAGCATCTTCTACGCGAACGGCTCGGACGGCGGGGACGCCAGCGAGCTCAGCATGCTCGACCAGGTGCTGCTGCAATTCCTCTATGCACACACCCAGCCCGGAGATGACAAGGCGGCGTTCGACGCGGCATTCGACCAGTTCTTCTGAAAGGCGGTGCGCCGTTCAGCGCACCCCATTCGCTGCTCCGTTGCTGTCTCAGCGCACCTCGGTGCCCTGGGTCTCGACCACACCCGGGGTGATGTAACTCTCCTGAGGCGTCTGGAGCGCGGCGCCTTGCTCGCGCTGAAAGCGGCGGAAAGCGAGGAGCAAGCCTGTTCCGGCGGCCAGGAGCGCGATCAGATCGTCGATCCACCCGACGATCACGATCACGTCGGGCACGAAGTCGACCGGCATGATCACGTACACGACGGTCAAGAGCATGAACGCTTTGGCCAGGAAACCGGCCTTAGGGTTCAGGAAAAAACGCAGGCTGGTCGCGAGGTCTCCGGCTTTCTTCTGCATGATCACTCCCGAGGCAGACCGGTCCAGGGTAAGTCGCCAAGCAGGCAGTGCAAGGGGCAGGGGTTGGCAGCGCTGCCGGGCAGACTTATCAGGGGGCGCCATGCCCGACGGAAATCTCTCCGGAAAGACCTTCGTGATCACCGGCGCCAACACCGGCATTGGCCGGGCCACCGCCGAAGAGCTGGCGCGGCGCGGCGGCCGCGTCGTGTTCGCCTGCCGTTCGCAAGACAAGACTCAGCCCGTAATCGACGAGATCCGAGCGGCGACGGGCAACGAAGAGCTCGTATTCGTCGAGCTTGCCCTGGACGACCTCGGCTCGGTGCGGCGTGCGGCGGAACAAATCCTCGAGAGTGAGCCGGCCATCCACGTACTGATCAACAACGCTGGTTTGGCGCGAGTGCCCGGGGAGACCCAAAACGGCTTCGAGCGCACGTTTGGGGTGAACCACCTCGGACACTTCCTGTTCACGCAGCTGCTGCTCGATCGCCTTCGGGCATCCGCGCCCTCGCGCATCGTCAACGTCGCGAGCGGCTCCCACTACCAGGCTAAAGAGCTGGACTTCGGCTTGCTCCGCGGGCCCACTCGGACGTTCTCTGGATTGCCGGAGTATGCCGTGTCCAAGCTTTGCAATGTGCTCTTCACGGCGGAGCTTGCTCGCCGCCTCGACGGCACGGGTGTCACGACCTACTCGCTCCACCCGGGTACCATCGCCTCGGACATCTGGCGCAGCGTGCCCCTGGGTCTGGGCCGCGTTGCGCGACTGTTCATGAAGAGCAACGAAGAGGGGGCGGAGACGACGCTCTACTGCGCAACCGATCCCGCGCTCGGCGAGGTGAGCGGGCGGTACTACGACAGTTGCCGGGAGAAGCGGCCCAGCAAGCTCGCGTCCGATGCCGAGCTCGCCCGAAAGTTGTGGCAGCAAAGCTCGGAGTGGGTCTCCGTCGACTGACTTTCCGTCGGCGCGGTGCTCGGGGTAGGCTGCTCGGCATGAGTTTTGGAGTCGACCACGCCCACAGTTTCACCATCGAAGACGCGCGCGCCCGCATCCGCGCCCTGGGTGAGTACCTGTCCAACAAACACGGCATCAGCGCGACCTGGACCAACGACAATCAGGCGACCATCACCGGCAAGTACCTGGTCGTTTCCATCGAGGGGACGGTCACGGTCGAGGAAAAAAGGGTGCGCTTCGACGGCAAGGACCCGGGCATGCTCTGGCGCGGCAAGGCCAAGGACTACCTGGCCAACAAGCTGGAGAAGTACTTGAACCCGGCCACCGCAATCGACGACTTGCCACGTCGCTGACTCTTCAGGGGCTGCGACACGGCTCCTTGAAGGCGATCTGCACACGGCGGATCTCCACGGGCGTCCGCGGTCGGTCGCCGGCGCCTGTCGGCACGCTCGCAATGCTCTCGATCACCTCGTCGGGTTCGCACTCACCGAACGCCGAGTAGCGCCCGGCGATGTGCGGGGCTGGCGCGTCCAGGATGAAGAACTGCATGCCGTTGGTGTCCGGCCCGCGATTGGCCATGTAGAGCACGCCGCGGTGGTCGCTCTGAATGCGCTCGTCGAGCTCGTCCGGCAGGTTGTAACCGGGGTCCCCGGTGCCGTTTCCGCTCGGATCTCCGCCCTGCAGCATGAAACCACGGATCACGCGGTGAAATGTCGTCCCTTCATAAGCGGGTCGGGTGAGCCACAGGCCGGTCGCGGGATCCCGAAATGGGCGAAGTCCTCGGGCCAAGCCCACGAAGTTGGCGACGGTCAGCGGAGCGACCTCGTCCCAGAGTGTGCAGGAGAGATCACCCTCGGAGGTCTCGATGCGCGCGATCAGCGGCCACGAACCTCGCAGGCCTTGGATTGCGTCCCGAATGTCGAAGCGCCCCAGGCGAGGGTCATCGGGGTTCGGGGGTAGGCTTCGCGGTGTGCTCCGCGCAGTGGGCCTACGCGGGGCCGGAATACACGCTGTGCTCTGTGACGGCGGCGAGGGATCTTCCACTGGCGCGCCGGGCGCCGTGACGATCACGACTCGCTTGGTCGGCGGCGGCGAGGCCGTGGCGCAGGCGCTCGCGACCACCAACCAGAGCCCGGGTGCACTCGGCGCTCTCATGGGCAATACACGAGTCGTACGCGGTGGGCATCCCCGACCAGGAGTCCGCCGCCCGCATAGGCTGAAGACAACGCGAGCCCCGTCAGCTCCGAGAACTTCGCGCTGTTCGTTGGGCCATCGAAGAAGCCGGTACCCGCGGCGCCGGCGAGGGTCTCGAGGACGCCGCTCGGCGACACACGCACGACCCGCCCGTGCCCGGCATCGGCCACGTAGACGGTACCGTACGCGTCGACGGCGATCCCCATCGGAGCGTCGAGGCTGCCATCACCCCCGACGAAGGTGGTGACGTTGCCAGTCGGGTCGACCTTTCGGATCCGGTCGTTGCCGGTATCGCTGACCCAGAGCACACCCGCGGCGTCGATGGCGACACCAAACGGAGCGCTGAAGCGCGCGCTGGTACCGGGCCCGTCCTGGAAGCCGGCGACACCGTTGCCCGCCAGCGTGACGGCGCCTGCGCCCGCCGTGAGCTTGCGCACTGCGTGGTTCCCGCGATCGGCTACGAACACGTTGCCCTGCGCATCGACGGCGAGTCCCGCCGGCTCGCGGAATCGCGGCGCTGGACCGTCGGCGAAGCCGGGTTTGCCGTCACCCGCCAGAGTCGAAACCATCGCGCTCTGCACGCGCCGAATTGCGTGGTTCTGCGTGTCCGAGATGTACAACGTGCCCACGGCGTCGACCGCGACCCCCTCGGGTGCGCGAAGCTCCGCTTGCTCCCCCTCTGCGTCGAACAGGCCTGCAGTGCCGCTGCCGGCGAAGACCTCGCAGTCTCCCGCGTCGAACAGCAGGTTGCGAATGCGGTGGTTGTTCATGTCTGCCACCAACGCCAGCACGGTGCCGAAGGCAGCGATGCCGCGCACGCCGTTCAGTCGCGCGATGCCGTTGGGGCCGGCGGAGCCCTCTGCGAAGCCGGCTTCGGCTCCCGCGAGCGTGGTCACTGCGAGGTCGTCGCAGGTGAGCTGGAGGCCGCTGTCGGGGCCGGCATCGCTCGTCCCACCGCTGCCGCTCGCGCCGCCGCCGCTACCACCGCTCGCGCCGCCGCCCCCGGCGCCGCCGCTCGCAGTGCCGCCGCTGGCGGTGCTGCCGCCGCTTCCCGTGTCATCGAGCTCGTGATCGGTGCACGCCACGAAGCCCGCGGCGAAAATCACGAGTAGCGCCGTTCTTACGCCACGCATGCGGCGAAGCTAGCACGGCGCGAGCTGACCATCAGCCCGCGTGCGGCGCGGGCGAGACCGCTTTCGCGCGCCGGTTCTTGCGAGGCACGCGCGCGCGCTCACTCGGGCGAATTCGAGTCCGGCCCAGACCCACCCTCACCGCCACCAATGTGCTGCCGCATGTGGCTGGCGACCCAGGCGTCGACCTTGTGCCATTCCCGATACAGGAAGGAAATTCGCTCTGCCCGCTCGCGCGGGATCTCCGCCCGCGGGATGCGCCAGATGCGCACGTCGATGCGCCGGGCGCCGAGCGCGTGACGGAAGATGTCCCCGACGCTTGCAAATCCGTCGAGCCCGACGTGAGCGAAGAACACGACGTCGGCCTCGCTCGCTGCTTCGAGCAACGCCAGCGCCCCGCCCACACGCGGAGGCAGAACGTGGGTCAGGCCCTTGGCGTACTCGAAAAGGTCTGGTGCTTCGGTAGCGAGCTTTTCCAGAGCACGTCGGTGCTTGTCGAGCGTGAAGCGGGTGCCCTCGGGATAGATCAGCACTCCCTCCGCTTCACCGAGGTGTTCACCAAGCTGCCGCACGCCGGCGATGTCTGTGGGGTCATCCCCGGTGCGATCGACGAAGTAGTTGGGCAGACGCAGGCCGGCCACGTCCAAGCACGGATCCAACAGCAACTCCCGTTTCAGCACGAAACGCAGTCGGATACCGTGACGGGCAGTCACCAGCACCGTGGGCAGAAGCGTGTCGATCACACTCGCGTGGCGAATGAAGACGACATACGGTCCACCGCGCAGCGAGTCCTCGCCTTCGACCGCGACTTGCAGCCCGAACAGGGTCCGTACCGCGCGGAAGAGCGCACCGGCCCAGCGGACCTGCACGGCGAAGGTCCGACGAATGAGCCGCTGCCGGCGCTCCGCGCCGCCGACCAGTGATGAGAGCCAGACCGCGAAGAGTGCGGCCAGGCCGAGCACCTGCCCCGCTAGATAGAACCAGCCGAACAGCACGAGCCGTGTCCCGACCCAGGGCAGGCGACGTGTGAGCGAGCGCACGGCATCGATCAGAACGGCGAGCAGCAGGAGCAGCGGCAGGCTCGACGTCACGAGCACAAAGGCGAAGCTCACGGCCGGAATTGTGACGGCCCGGCGTTTCCACGTGCCGCTCATGGCCCAAGCCTTAAGCCGTGAAGTGGCGTGTCGCCAGGCGTCAGAACCGCCGCGCGTAAGACAGCGACAAGCCCCCGCCCGGAGTCCCCTGGACTCGTGCGCTCGATGGCTGCTCCTTTGAGCCACCGAAGACGATCAGCGCGCCCCCGGCCAGTAGCCCGACGCCCCCGGCGACGAGCCCGATGTTGGCGATGGTCTCGAGGCGCTTACCGCTGTCCACCGTGTCGCCGTACTTTGGGTCCGTGCAGCGTTTGCTTCCGCACTCGTCTTCGAGCTCGCTGAACTTCGAGTTGGCCATCGATCCCGTGATGGCAAACACCGCCAAGCCCGCCACGCCGACTCCCGCCAACACGTAGCCGGCGGTCCGCAGGCTGCCGCCCTCTTTCTTGGGTGCGAGCGGCTTGGTGTCCGTGGTCTCGGTCGGCGCTGGTGCGGCCTGCCCTTCCTCGCGGAACACCAGCGTCACGGTCTGCGTGGCGCCGGCGGCGATCTTGACGCGCTTCTCGATCGGAGCAGCGCCCTCGGCCATTGCTCGTACGACGACCTCACCGGCATCGACCGGCAGGGGTTGGCCCACTTCGGGTGCGCTCAGCACCCGCCCGTTCAGCTCGACCTTCACGCCGGGCGGAGGCTCCGCCAGCGCCACCACGACCTTCGCCACGCGCTGATCGAGCAGTGCCAGCTCGGCTGCAGCCGAGTCCCGTGTGGCTTGATATTTCGTGTCAGTCTTGGCGGACTCGCTGGCGTCGCGCAGGGTGCGTTCCATTTCGACGAAGGCCTCCGGGAGCTTGCCGAGCTCCCGCAGTGCCCGCGCGACGTAGAGCCTCGCGTTGGGGCTGCCGGTCGCCTCGAGCGCCGCGCGCGCGAACTCGAGGGACCTCTCGTAATCTTTCGAGTCGAAGGCCTTCTGCGCTTGCTTGAACTTCTCGAGCGCGACCTTGGGGTCTCCGCTTCCGGTTTCAGCGACGCTGACGTTCGGGCACAACAGCATCACGAGTGCGAGAACGATTGCTGTCAGCGCGCGCATCACAGTCCTTCGGGACGATAGCCCGGTCCGGAGCGAACGGCACCCGCTGGTTTTGCCACGGGCTTCGGTCCCGTCTTGGGGACCGGTGCCGGGGTGGGGGCCGATGCTGCGTTCGCGCTCGGTGCAGCGCTCGCGCTCGGTGCGGGTTGTTCCTCGGGCTCGGCGCTCGGCAGAGCGGTGACCTCCGGCTTGGGTTGCTCCTTCGGGGGCTCCTCGCGCGCCGCCAGGCTCCCCGTCGCGGCCGTCTCCGGGCGCGAGGTCGGCGACGTCGCGGAAACCGCGGAGCGCATGGCGATGGCAAGCGAACCCCCGCCGATGAGCAGGGCTCCGACCACGCCCACGGCCAGCCAGCGACCTCTATTCCGAGGCGGTTCCCCGGGGACTGTCGAGAGCGCGCTGCCCGCGGCGGTTGTGCTGCCTTGTGAGAGTCCCGTACCCGCTGCGGCGGGCGGCGAGATCCCCGAACTCGACTCGGCGCTGCCGGGTCCGAGGCGGACCTTGGTGGCGTCGATCTTCTGATCCGGGACCTCGAGCGCGGTGATCTCCGCTGCGACCTCTCGCGGTTTGGCCAGCGTGATCCCGACCTCGTTAGCCGCGGCCTCCAGCGCGTCGGCGAGCTCGACCGCGGTCTGAAAGCGGTTCTCCGGTTCGGAAGCCAGCGCCTTCATGCACGCTTGCGAGATGAGCTCGGGGATGTCGGGGCGCACCTGGTGTGGCGCGCGTTTTGCGCCACCCATGATCTGAGCAATGGTCTGGCCCTCGGTCTCGCCGCGGAAGAGCCGCCGCCCGGTCAGCGACTCCCAGAGCACGATGCCAGCCGCGAACACGTCCGAGCGCCGGTCCACCTTTGCCACCGTCAAGAGCTGCTCCGGCGAGAGATACGCGACCTTGCCTTTGAGACCGGAGCCCTGCGTGGTGGCGAGGCGAGCGCGCGCGTGGGCAACCCCGAAATCGGTGATGCGCGAGACTCCGTCGCTTCCCACCAGGACGTTCTGAGGAGAGACGTCGCGATGTACGAGATCGAGGTGGTGCCCGGACTCGTCCTCGAGCTCGTGCGCGGCGTGCAGTCCTTCGAGCAAGTCGACGACGATGCGCAGCGCGACGGGGATCGAGAGGTAGCGCTTTGCGGTCAGGGCGGCGCGCAAGATCGCGTGCAGCGGGTGCCCCTCGATGTACTCCATCACGAGGAACAGGCCGTCGGCGTTGCGTTCCACCGCCAGGGTCGGCACGACGTTCGGGTGGCGAATGCGCGCCGCGAGCCGCGCCTCGTCGAGGAACATCGACACGAACTCACTCTCGTTGGCGATGTGCGGGTGCATCACCTTCACCGCGACCAGCCGCTCGAACCCGCCTTCTCCCAGGATCTTCGCGAGGTACACGGTCGCCATCCCACCCTGTGCGATGGGGCGGACGACCTCGTATCGGCCTGCGAGGAGCGCCATGGTTCGGATGTTAGCTGAAGGCCCGAAGACTTGCCCACATCGCCAGCTCGGGCGGACAAATGCTAGACTCGCACGGGAATGCGGCGCATCGAGCTGGGGCTGTCGGTTGCCTTGGCGCTCACTTGGGCGCTGGCTTGCTCCCACGACTGGGACACGTTCGACCCGCGTCTCGGCAGCGCGACCGGTGGTGCGGGCGGTGGCGTGGCGGGCGCAGGCGGCGGCGGGGGCGCGACCACCGGCGGCGCTGGCGGCAGCGGCGGCGCGACGGGTGGAGCAGCAGGCGGCGGAGGAGCTGCGGGCGGTGGCGGCGCAACGGGCGGCGGCGGCGGCACGGGCGGCGGAGGAGCTCCGGGCGGTGGTGGCGCTGCGGGGTCGGGCGGTTCGCCAGGTGGAGGCGGCGGCGGCGCCGGGGGCAGCGGCGGCGCCACGACGGGCGGCAGTGGCGGAACCACGGCGACCGGCGGCGGTGGCACCAGCGCGACGGGCGGCACCGGGGGTGGGCCCACGACTGCGGTCTACATCGCGAACGTCGCGGATTGTGTGGACCTCGACAAGCCGGATCCCGACTTCTGCGAAGCGCAGAACGGCTCGATGAGTGTCGACAAGTCGAACAGCGCGCTCAGCACGAGTGATGCCGGGCCGTTTCCAGAATCCGGCGGCTTCCTGCGCTTCGACCTCGACACCGCATTCTCGGGTAAGACCGTGACCGAAGTCCGAGTCGAGATCAGCACGAACGCAGATCCCGACGCCGAAGGACCCGAGTCCGGCCACCTGTTCGCAGTGAGCACGTTCACCCGGCCCAGCCTGTTCACGGCAGTCCCGACCAAGGGTGCGAGCCTGGGTGGGAACCTCGGTCCAATGCTGCCGAACCAGACCGTGAGCTGGGCGATTGCGCCGAGCGCCATTACAGCAGGCGCGCCGGCTTGTTTCGGCATCTACCCGGTCAGCACCAACGGCGTCGACTACTACAACGCCAAGGGGGCCAAGCCGCCTCGCTTGCTCGTCACCTATCAGTGATGGCCGGCCGCCCGAGTCGGCGTCCGCCAGACCAGGGGTCCGACCGCCAGCTTTCGGGCATTGCCATCGCCGCCTGCGGCAACGAGCACTCGCCCGTCGGGGGAGAGCCCGAGCGGTCGGCCGTCGAACGAACCGATCACGCTGCCAGAGGCCAGGTTCGCCACGATCGGCGCGACGGCCACGAACGGCGCAGACACCACCGCCTCGGCGCTTGCATCGACCTTTGCGTCCAAGATCTCCGTCTTTGCTCCGTCGACATCGAAGACGACCAGCTGCCCTTTGCGGCGAATGAGCGCACGAGAGCCATCACTCGCCAGCACGATGTCGCCTGGGGAGAGCGGCGTCAGAGTCTTTCCCACCAGGTCGAGCAGTTTTACCGCGCTGCCGGGATAGAGCGGGAACAGGCGCTGCGTCGCAGCCTGGATCAGATCTTGGCTCTGATGCGCGACGTCGGCGTCGAGCTCGGCGCGCCCGCGCCGCGCGACGAGCTCGAGCTTTGGGCGCCCCTTCGCTTTGGTGCAGGCGACGAGCAGTTGATCCCTCGAGGTGTCGACGAGGACCACTCGAGCACCACACGGTTCCGGCGAGAGCTCGGCCGTGCCGGTCGCGGCTCGAAGCGTCAGCTTGCCCCCCGCGCCTCTGAGCACCACGCCGCTCGGTAGCGCGGTGACGAATCCCGCCACCGACTCGGTGGCGCCTCCAGTGAGTGGTGCCAAGCGCACGACGGGCTCGTCGCCGCGCCCGACCCATGCGTCGTAGGTTGCGACCGGGCCGCGGCATGCCCGCGGCGATTTACGCAGGGGTGCTGGCCAGCTGATTCGTTTGTCCTTGTTGGTGTCGTCGACCAGCACCTGCATCACCACGTAGCGCCCGCTCGGGTCCACCTCGATTCGCCAGAGATCACCCGGTCCCGGGTCGAGCAGCACCTCGGCCCCCGTCGCGAGCGTGCGCACGACCACCCGCGTGGCGCGACCCTCGCCGCGAATGAAGGCCAGGTGCTGGCCCGCTGGATCAAACGCGAGTGCGCGGTGGTGGCGGAACGACAGCGAGTCGTTTCTGGTGTCGAGCCCGGCCGCGCCGAGGTCCATTTCTTTGTCGTCGAGAGTGTCCTCCAGCACGACCTTGCCTGCGCGAGAGAGCACCACCCAGCGGCCGCTGTCGTCGTAGCTCAACAGATCGTCGATGGCCTCGCCGACTCCCGCACCTCGAATGAAGAAGCGCTGCAACTGATCGCCTTCGAGGCGGCCGGCCTCGCCCACCGACGCGGCGACGACCCCGTCGCCGTTGGTGTCACCGCGCGCCTGGCACAGGCAAACCCAGCCACCGTCCCGCGCAACCGCCTCCACACTGAGCGGACCCGCGGTTCCAACGTCTCCCTTCGGCGTGCGCGCCTTCGGGGGCGGCGTCGGCGCGGGCACGACGACCGCGCTCGATGCGGCGGCTGCGGACGCACTCGGGGTCGGTTTGATGGGCGCGGGCGCCGGCGGGGGCGGAAGCGCGGCCACTCCGCACGCGCCGACGGCGAGTGCCGTGAGCACCCCAAAGCGCGAGCCCCGAGCGGTCGTCAGCTGCATCGAGCCCGAAATCTCCGACACCGGGCCCCCGGAGCGCAAGCCGTTGCCCGATGCTATGCTGCGGCCCGATGATTCGCGCGCTCTCTCTGGTGCTCTCCTCGGCGGTCCTGCTCTTCGGCTGCGGTAGCAAGGACAACATCTCGCTCAGCGCAACCGTCAGCAAGGTGCAGCTCAGCGTGATCGAACAGGCTCTCGGTACGCAGCTCAGCGGTGGCTTCGATCTCAACCTGGAGGTCGGCGCGGAAGCCGATGGTGACGGCACGGTCGAGCTCGAAAGTTTCTCGATCGTGCGGGCCGCGGACCAAGGCACGCTGGTGGGTGCGCTTCAGGCGGTGCCTCAAGGGGTCAGCTTTCCTTTGAAGGTCGGCAAGGGGCAGTCGAAGGCGGTGCCCTTCCTGCTGGATGACAGCGCGCTCCTGCCGAGCGCCGACAAGGCGAATCTGTGCGCGGGCGAAGTTCAGCTCGTGGGCGCCGTGAAGCACAATCTGAACGGCGGGGAGACCAAACCGCTGCGTGGGAAGGCACTGCTTCCCTCGGGCTGCTGAGGGCTCGGGCGCGCTCGGATTTCACCCGCGCTGGCCAAGGCACGAGGCCTTGGCTATGTCCATGTTCATGGCTCACGAGGTTCGGCCCGATTTCGACGACGCTCAGGCTTTCACCGCGGAAGGCGAGAGCCCCGACGGGTTGGCTGAGCTCAGGGCGGCGGTGCGTGACTGGCGCAGCGAGGTCGTTGCCAAGAGCGCCGCCAAGGTCCCGGCGCGCAGACCGCGCTTCACCACCTGGAGCGACGTGGACGTTCCGGACCTGGTGACGCCTGCGGAGTTGTCCCTCGACTACCTGCGCGATCTGGGCTTGCCGGGTGAGTATCCCTTCACCCGTGGTGTGCAGCCCACCATGTACCGGAGCCGCCTCTGGACCATGCGCATGTTCGCGGGCTTTGGCACACCGGAGCAGACCAACGAGCGCTTCAAGTACCTGCTGAGAGAGGGGCAGACCGGGCTCTCGACCGCCTTCGATTTTCCGACTCTGATGGGCTACGACTCGGACTCCCCGCGTGCCTTGGGTGAGGTCGGCATGTGTGGTGTCGCTGTCGACACCCTGCGAGACATGGAGGTCCTGTGCGGGGACATTCCGCTCGACGAGGTGACGACGAGCATGACCATCAACGGTCCGGCCATCGTGCTCTTGGCGTTCTACGTGGCGCTGGCCGACGTGCGTGGGATCTCGCGCGACCGTATCGGAGGCACGGTGCAGAACGACTGCCTCAAGGAGTTCATCGCCCAGCACGCCTGGCTGGTCCCGCCTCGTCCCGCCATGCGAATCGTCACCGACATGATCGAGTTCTGTTCGACCGAGGTCCCGCGCTGGAACACGGTCAGCATCAGCGGCTATCACATCCGAGAGGCTGGAGCGACGGCGGCCCAGGAGCTGGCCTTCACGCTTGCCGATGGCCTTGCCTACGTCGAGACCTGTCTCGAGCGGGGCATGTCGGTGGACGACTTTGCGCCGCGGCTCTCGTTCTTCTTCGATGTACACAACGATTTCTTCGAGGAAATCGCAAAATTCCGTGCTGCACGCCGCATGTGGGCGCGCTTCATGAAGGACCGCTACGGGGCCAAGCGGGCGGACAGCATGAAACTCCGCACCCACGCCCAGACCGCGGGTGTGTCCCTGGCGGCACCCCAGCCGTACAACAACGTGGCGCGGGTCGCGCTTCAAGCGCTGGCAGCGGTGCTCGGCGGTACGCAGTCACTGCACACGAACTCCCTCGACGAGACCTACGCACTGCCCACGGAGGACGCGGTGACAATCGCGCTCCGCACCCAGCAGATTGTCGCTCACGAGAGTGGGGTCGCGAACACCATCGACCCGCTCGGCGGCAGCTACTACGTCGAGTGGCTCACGAACCGGCTCGAACAAGAGGCGCTCGACTACATCCGGCGCATCGACGAGATGGGTGGCATGGTGCGGGCGGTCGAGAAGGGTTATCCACAGCGGGAGATCGCCCGCAGCGCCTATGACTTCGAGCGCAAGCTGAACGATGGCGAGCGGGTCATGGTGGGCGTCAACGACTTCCGCCAGGAGGAACCCGACCGCATCCCCACCCTGAAGATCGACGAGGCGGTGCAAAAGAAGCAGATCGAGGCGCTGGCCAGGGTCAAGGCCGGTCGCAGTCGCACCGAGGTCGAGCGAACCCTCGCGTCGGTGAGAGAAGCGGCCAAAGGGGCGGGCAACCTGATGCCGCCGATCATCGAGGCAGCGCGCGCCTACGTGACCGAGCAGGAGATCTGCGACGTGCTGCGCGAGGTCTTCGGGACCTACACGGACCCGGCGGAGTTCTGAGCCGCGCCTCGAGCGCCGCCTCAGCCGGAGGACTCGCTCGGCTCCTCTTCGTCGTCACCTCGGCAGGCGAAGCCAGACTCTGGCATGCTGCGCAGAGTGTCGGATCGCGGCGGCACGCTCGAAGCGACGTGGTTCGGCCCGGCGCGCTGGCCGCCTGCTTGGACGCTCGGGGCCGGCACGGGCGGCGGCCCGGAGACACCGTGATCCATGGCGGCGCGTCGACTCCTGGGCGCCACGATTTCGTTCGGATCGACGGGCGGAGGCATGGTCGCGCGGGTGATGATGCGGTCCACGGCTTCGAGCGTGGGTTTGGTGGTCGGCAGGTGTGGGCTCGATGGGCGCCGAGTTGGTTTGCGAGGCGGTTTTTTCGGCGCGAGGGCCGCGAGTGCGCCGGGGGTCGTCGCTGGCCCGAAGCGCGCTTCGATGCGCGCCCGTTCCCCGAGCGCCTCACAGGTCAAGGTCACGGTCTCACTCATGCCCTCACGGGCGAAGCGTTGCGCCGCCCGCACCGAGCCGACGGCCAGATGCCGCAGCAACCGAGCCGTGCGCGGGCGTCCCCCCACACCGACGAACAACACGAAGCCGTCACGCTTCTTGCTCAGATCGAACCCGACGGGCAAGGCAACGAACAGATGCTCCAGCGGCGCGCGCATGCGCGCGACCGTCGCGACCAAGTCACCCGGGATCGACAGGTTGCCTTGGAGCAAAATGCGAGCGAGTGCGTCGGTGGCGACGCTCTCGAGCAACTGGCCGCTGCCGTCTCCGAGGGCAGAATCCAGGCCGAACAGCAGCTCTTCGGCGTCGGCGGTCTCGAGCACGTCGGCGTGGCTCGCCGCACGCAGGCCCGCCAGCGCGTTCGGTGTGGTCAGGCGGGACTCGATTCGCCGCATCACCTCGACGACGGACTCCGGGCGCGCACCGCGCTCGAACCCCTCGACGAGGTCGCGGACGAAGCGACTGCGCACCCCTGGCATGGCGGAAGTATAGGTCGAGTGTGACCGATTGCGAAGCCGTCTCCGACAAAGTCCAGAACCCGTGTCGTGCGCGAGTTCTCAATGACTAGCTTCGTTCGCGCTCACTTCCCAGCGCGAGCTTGGGAAACCTCAGCCCCACCAGGAACGCGGTCACTGAAAACCCTGCGATGACCCAGAACACCGGCGTCAGCCCATGAGCCAGCGCACCGGACAGCTCCGCGCGATGTGTGGCGCTGACCTCGGTGCCAAAGCGGGCACCGGCCAGGAGCGTCGCAGCGTCTGCCGCCAACGACGGATCGCGTCGCAGAGCACGCGCCAGGACCTCGCCCAACAGGCCGACCGCCAAGGCGCCGCCGATGGTTCGAAACAGCATCGTGCTGGTCGTGGCGACTCCTCGCTCTTTGAACTCCACGCTGCCCTGCACGGCGATCAGCGTGACGGTGTTGGCGAGTCCGAGTCCCACACCAAAAAAACCGCTGGCAACCCGCGGCACCAGCAGGCTGGCACCGGGTCCCAGAAAGAGCGCCATGCCGACCGCCGCGAGCGCCGTGACCGAGAGCCCCGTGCGGACCAGGGGCCGGTAGCCGATTCGGCCTACCAAGCGACCCGCGATCGCGCTCGACAGCGGCCAGCCGATCGCCATCGGAGCAATGGCGGCTCCCGCGTCGCTCGGGCTGCCGCCGAGCACACCCTGGATGTAGAGCGGCACGAAGCTCAGCATGCTCATCAGCGAGGCGCCGATCAGCATGCCCAGACCGGTGGCGATGGCGATCAGCGGTCGCGACAGGAGCGCGACCGACAACACCGGCTCGGCGGCCCTGCGTTCCACCCACACGAATAGCCCGGCGAACACGGCGGCGACCCCGAGCGTCCAGCTCGTGCGTGCGCCGAGCAAGACCAGCACGATCGTGGCGCCGAGCAGCGTCGCCCCCAGCAGATCGAGCTTTGCGTCGCGCGGCTCGACGCGTTCATGCAACACCGACGACAGGATCAACGCCGACAGGATCCCGAACGGCAGGTTCAAGTAGAAGATCCATTGCCAGCCGAAGTGGTGGACGATGAACCCACCGAGCACCGGCCCGACCACGCCGGCAAGCCCCCACACCGCGCCAATCACGCCTTGCATGCGAGCGCGCTCGTGCACCGTGAAGATGTCGCCGACGATGGTGAGCGCCATCGACTGCATCGCCCCGCCGCCGAGGCCCTGTACGGCGCGCGCCGCGATCAAGAAAGTCATCGTCTTGGACTGGCCGCACGCGGCGGAGCCCAGCAAGAACACGACGATGCCGGTCAGCATCACCGGTTTCCGGCCGTACAGATCGGCGAGCTTGCCAGCGATGGGCATGCCCACGGTGGAGATGACGACGTAGGCGGTGAACACCCAGGCGTAGAGCGACACGCCAGACAGCTCGCCGACCACGGTGGGCATGGCGGTCGAGACGACCGTGATCTCGAGGGCGGACATGAACACCGCCAGCATCAACGCCATCACCGTCAGTGGGCGGTGAGTGACCCTCTCGGGCTGCAAGCCGAGCTCTTTCATGACAGCGGCTCAGAGCGCGGACAGCGAAGCGCTGACGTCCGCCACGACATCGCGGGTCTCTTCGATGCCCACCGAAAGGCGGATCAGTGCTGGGTCGATGCCGACCGTAGCCAGCTCCTGGTCCGAGAGCTCGAAGTAGCTCATCAGTGCTGGCTGTTCGATCAAGGTCTCCACGCCGCCCAAAGAAGGCGCGATCGTCGCCAACTTGCAGGCGTCGACCACACGTCCGGCCGCGGACCGGCCGCCTTTGACGACGAAGCTGACCACCCCGCCGGCGCCTCTCATCTGCGCCGCGGCAACCGAGTGAGACGGGTGGCTGGGCAGGAGCGGGTAGTAGACCCGTTCGACGTTGGGGTGTGCCTCGAGCATCCGTGCGACCGCCAACCCAGTCTGGTTCTGTTTCTCCACGCGCACAGCCAGGGTCTTGAGCCCGCGGCCGATCAGGAAGGCAGCGTGGGGGTCCAGCGTGCCGCCGAGCACACTGCGCAACTCCCGGACCAGCGAGATGAGGTGGCTCGGCCCGGCGACGAATCCGCCCAGCACGTCGTTGTGACCCGAGAGGTACTTCGTGGCGCTATGAACGATCAGGTCGATCCCGTGCTCTGCCGGCAGCAGGTTGACGGGTGTCGCAAAGGTCGAGTCGACCAGGGTGCGGACTCGGCCCTTGCTCTTGGCAATGCGAGCGAGCGCGCTCAAATCCGTACAGTAGAGGTAGGGGTTGGTGGGTGACTCGCCGATGCACAGGCGGGTGTCCGCGGTGATGGCTGCCTCCAGCTCGTCCAGCGCGCCCGGTCCCACCAGCGTGTGGCGCACACCAAATCGAGTCAGGGTCTGGGTGACGAACTGGCGCGTGCGCCGGTAACAATCGCGAAACAGCACGACGTGGTCACCGGCCTTCGTCAGCGCCAAGATCGACGTGGTGACCGCTGCCATGCCGGTAGCGAACGCAACCGCGTCGTCGGTCCCCTCGAGGGCGGCCAGACGGCGCTCCAGCTCACGCACCGTAGGGTTGCCGTAGCGCCCGTACTCCTCCCGCGCCGGGTCCTGATCTTCGCCGCGCATGTAGCGCTCGAGATCCGCGGTGTCGTCGAAGGTGTAGGTCGCGGTCTGCGCAATGCTCGGCGTCAGCGTGTGGTGGGCGCGCACGGGGTCCGTGCCCGCGTGCACCGACTCCGTGCTGTTTGCGCCGTGCCGGCCAGCTTTTTTCATGGCGTTCAGGCAGACAACATCTCTCGCACGCGTCGTGCGAGGGTCTCAGCCGCCTCCGCCAGCGGCAAGATCTCCACCTTCTTGGGATCGGGCTCGCTTCGCAGTTTGAGCTCCACGCCGCCGTTCTTCAGGGCGCGCGCCCCGACGGTAACGCGCAGCGGAATGCCGATCAGATCAGCGTCCTTGAACTTGACGCCGGGTCTGTCGTCCCTGTCGTCGACCAAGACCTCGATGCCCAGCGCCTCGAGT
The DNA here is from genome assembly GCA_016706225.1 of Myxococcales bacterium. Lineage (NCBI taxonomy): Bacteria > Pseudomonadati > Myxococcota > Myxococcia > Myxococcales > Myxococcales bacterium. The sequence continues at coordinate 521,180 of JADJKB010000003.1, read as the reverse complement.
GCCTGTTCGAGGTCTGCCACGGCCTGCTCGACCTCCGGCTCGTTACCGAGTTGCAGCACCTGCACCTGAAACGGCGCGAGCGCCATCGGCCAGCGGATGCCGTTGTCGTCGTGGTGCTGCTCGACGGTGGTGGCAACGAGTCGCGAGACACCGATGCCGTAACAACCCATGACGAGGGTCTTCTGCTCCCCTTTGTCGTCCAGGTAGGTGGCGCCCATCTTGCTCGAGTAGTGGGTGCCCAGGAGGAAGATGTGACCGGCCTCGATGCCCCGGTAGATACCGAGCTTCGAGCCGCACTCGGGACAAGTGTCCCCTTCCTTGACGCTGCGGATGTCCGCGACTTGCCCGGTGAAGTCGCGCCCCGGCTGCACGTGTTTCAGGTGCTGATCGGTCTCGTTCGCGCCGGTGATGGCGTCGACGAGGTTGGCGGCGCTCTCGTCCACCACCAGCTTGCCGGGGAAGCCGACCGGGCCGGCAAAACCGACGGCCGCTCCGGTGGCCTTCTGCACGTCCTCGGCGCTCGCCAGGAAGACCTCGCCGACCCCGAGGGCGCGCGCGAGCTTGATCTCGTTGACCTCGTGGTCCCCGCGCACGACCGCCATGATCACGGCTTTTTCCGCCACGTAGAGCAGGCTCTTCAGGAACTTCTGGGGTGAGGCTCCCATGAACTTGCTGACCTCTTCGATGCTCTTCTGTTTGGGTGTGTGCACCTTCTCGTGGGCGGGGGTCGCGGATGGATCGCCGTCCCGGGCCGGTGCCGGAGAGCTCGCGACCTCCAGGTTGGCGGCGTACTGACACTGGGTGCAGGCCGCCAGGAAGTCTTCGCCGCTCTGCACGAGGACCTGGAACTCGGCGCTGCCCGAGCCGCCGATGGCGCCGGAGTCGGCGTTGACCATGCGGTAGGTGAGCCCCATGCGATCGAAGATGCGAGTGTAGGCAACGCGCATCGCCTCGTAGCTCGTGCGCGCAGCGGCTTCGTCGACGTCGAAGGAGTACGCATCCTTCATGCTGAACTCGCGGCAGCGCAGGAGGCCACCGCGGGGGCGCGGCTCGTCGCGAAACTTCGTCTGAATCTGATACAGATTCTTCGGCATGTCGCGATAGCTCTTGATCTCGTGCCGGGCCAGATCGGTGATGATCTCTTCGTGGGTCGGGCCGAGGTGATAGTCGGTTCCCTTGCGATCTTTGATCCGGAACAAGACCTCGCCGTAGAGATCCCAGCGGCCCGTCTCGCGGAAGTACTCACTCGGCAAGAGCGCAGGCAGGAGGACCTCTTGCGCCCCCGCGCGCGTCATCTCGTCCCGCACGATGGCCTCGACCTTCTTCAGCACCTTCACGCCGAGCGGCAGGTAGCTGTAGACGCCCGCCCCCACCTTGCGGACGTAGCCGGAGCGCAGGAGCAAGATGTGGCTGGCACTCTGGGCGTCCGAGGGCGCCTCTTTGAGCGTGGGGAGCAGGAGTCGGCGGTAACGCATGGCGCCCCGGCTCCTACCATGAAGAGCCGCCCGCCCGAGAGCGGGTCGGGCAGCGCCGGGCAGGGAGCTGAGCAGGGCGTGGGCGGCCTCCGCAGCCTGTTCTTGACTAGGCTAGTGTAGTATATGAGGCTCTGAGTGAGCCAAATACGGCTGTACCGTTCCGCAGGTCTTGATTCCCGACTTGTAGCACCGGGAATGCGGGATAATAGATCCGGAACCCGAAGTATGGCCCCTCCCGCGAGCTGGAAAGAAGCGCTTGGACCCCGCGTCCGCGAGGACTGGGGGCGAGAAATCGACGTGTTCGAGACCCAGCTCGAGCTCCGGCAGAAGGGCAAGCTCGAAGAGAAGCTATTCGCCGAGACGCGACTGCGCCGCGGCGCCTACGGGCAGCGGTACGACAACGGTCAGCGCAACGACGGCAAACAGACGCAGCCGATCGCGTTTCCGGAGCGGCCTACCAAGGGTCCCGGCACAGCGTGGGATGCGCCGGGCATGATGCGAATCAAGATCCCGTACGGCAAGCTGACTGCCGAGCAGCTGTCCGTGATGGCTGAGCTGGCGGAGGAGTACTCGGACGGCATCCTGCACGTCACCACGCGGCAGGACATCCAGCTGCACTTCGTGCACCTCGAGGACACGCCGGACCTGATGCGTCGGCTGGCGGCGACGGGCATCACGACGCGCGAGGCCTGCGGCAACTCGGTGCGCAACGTGACTCAATGCCCCGACGCGGGCGTGTGCGCCGGCGAGGCTTTTGATACGACCCCGTACGCCCATGCGCTGACCTTCTTCTTGTTGGGCCACGACGACACGCAGGACTTCGGGCGCAAATTCAAGATCGCGTTCTCGGGTTGCAGAGAGAGCGCGTGCGGCTTGGTCAGCTTCCACGACATCGGGGCCGTGGCGGCCACGCGCGTCGTCGAAGGCCGACTTGAGCGCGGCTTTCAGCTGTTCGTGGGTGGAGGCCTGGGCTCCGTGCCCCAAGCCGCGGCGCTCCTCGAAGAGTTCACGCCCGAGGCGGAGCTGCTGCCGGTCTCCCAGGCGATCTGCCGCGTGTTTGGGCGCCTCGGTGAGCGCGACAACCGGCAGCGCGCCCGGCTCAAGTTTCTGGTCAAACGCCTGGGCATCGAGGAGTTTCGGCGGCTGGTGCGAGAGGAGCGCAACGAGCTTCGGCCCGATCCCCGCTGGACCGAGTTTTTGAGCGATCTTCAGGCAACGGACGAGAGCCCGCTGCGCCCCGCCCAGGCACTCTTTGACGCCGCAGCCGCCAAGGCCGGCCGGGCGTTTGCGACCTGGCGAGCGAGCAACGTCCGCTCACAGAAACAGCAGGGGTACTCGACCGCCGTCGTCGCGCTGCCGCTCGGTGATCTCACGAGTCGCCAGGCGCGTGCGGTGGCGGAGCTCGCGCGTCGTTACACCGGAGACACGCTGCGCGCGACGGTCGACCAGAACCTGCTGCTGCGCTGGGTGAGTGATGCGGACTTGCCCCTCGTTCATGCTGCGCTCGAGAGCGCGGGTCTCGGTGAAGCGGGCGCGGGCACCATCACGGACATCACCGCGTGCCCGGGCACCGACACTTGCAAGCTGGGGATCTCGTCCTCGCGCGGGTTGGCCGGGGAGCTGCGCAAGCGTCTGATGGTCGTCCAGGAACCGGCGGCGAAGAGCTTGCACGTGAAGTGCAGCGGATGTTTCAACTCGTGTGGTCAACATCACGTGGCCGACATCGGGTTCCTCGGTGTGAGTCGCGTCGTGAATGGCCGACGGGTTCCGCACTTCCAGCTGGTGGTCGGCGGACAGTGGACGGAGAACGCCGGGGCCTTCGGGCTGGCCATTGGCGCCGTACCGTCGAAGAACGTGCCCAAGCTGCTCGACGTCTTGAAAGACCGTTACGTGAGCGAGCGCCAGGCTGATGAGACTTTCCGTGCGTGGACGCAGCGCATCGGGAAGAAGGCGATCCGGGCGCTGGTCGACGCGCACAACGCCGTGCCGGCCTACGACGTCGACCCCTCGTACTACTCCGACTGGGGAGATCCCCGCGAGTACACCATCGGTGACATCGGCGAGGGGGAGTGCGCCGGCGCGGTGGTCAGCTTCCTGGAAATGGGGCTGGCGGGGAGCGAGCGCGAGGTGTTCGAAGCCCAGCTCTTGCTCGACGGCGGTGACGCGGCGGCGGCCGCGGGGCGGGCCCGGAGCGCGATGTTGCTGGCGGCGAGGGCGCTGGCTCGGGAGAAGAGCCCGAACGTCTCCGAGGAACCCGAGGAGGTCGTGCGCGAGTTTCGCGCGCACTTCTACGACACGAAGCTGTTCTTCGACCCCTTTGCCGGCGGAAAATTCGCCCACTACCTTTTCAAGGCGCATGCCGAGCGAGCGGAGACTGCAACTTCCGAGGCCGCACACCAGCTGATCGAAGAGGCCCAGCTCTTCGTGGATGCCGCCCATGCCTGCCACGCCAGACTCGTCGAAGCCAGCGGCGTCGTAGCGGCGGAGTGAGAGCGGATGAAGACCCGTCGCATCGAGCTCTCGTTCCCGTTCGAGCCCGGTTGTTTGCCGGATCCCGAGCTCGTGGTGCCGATATTTCATGCCTGGATTCGCGAGCGCGCGCTCGACGAAGTTCTGGTCGATGTTGCGCGCTACGGCCACGTGAGTGAAGGGCCGGCGGTGCTTTTGTGCGGGCAAGCGACGGACTACGTGATTGACGTGACCCGCGCCGGCAAGCGTTTCGCCACGCTGCGCAAACGCGACGCAGCGAGCGACCAGGAGCGACTCGCCGACGTCGCGCGGCATGCGGTGCGGGCGGCAGTGCTGCTCGAGCAGTCCTTGCCGAGTGTACGCTTGCGCACGGATCTCGTGACTGTGCGCCTGATTGATCGGCTGAACGCCCCGAACACCCCGCAGGCCTTTGCGGCGCTGAAGGAAGAGGTCGCAGCCTTCGCGCGGGGCTGGCTGGGGGACGCGGAGGTGGTCCACTCCGACGATCCGGGCGGACCGCTCGGCTTCGACCTGCGCCGCGGCCGCAACGAGCCGGTCCGTTCGTTGTTGGCTGGGCTCTGACTAGAGCGCCGAACAGGTTGAACGTTCGTTTGTTTTCCGGGACTTGCAAGGTGTTCGGCGCTCGCGCGCGGAGCGCGCACGGCCGAAGGCCGGGGGTTTGGGGCGCAGCCCCAACGTAAGTGTCCTGGAACACGAGCAGCGCAAGCTGATCGGTGTTCTAGGTAAGGTGTTTGGCGTCGTGGCGCGCGCTGATCTTCAGGGGCTGTTGCCAAGCAGAGTGAATTATTGCGCGGCGCTCGCATCCAACCCGGCCGTGATTCCAACTTCAGCGCGTGGACTGGGACTGATTGCCGCTCTGCTGCTTGCGTCGTGCGGAGGCTCCGGCTCGTCCGGGTCCGCCGGCGGTGGGACCAGCGGCAGCGGAGCGAGCGCGGGCCAGGGTGGTGGTGGACTGGGCGGAAATGCAGGCGGCGGGTCGGGGGGGATCGGTGGGGGCGCCGGTTTGGGGGGCGCTGCTGGGTCGGCTGGCACCGGCGGCAGCGGTGCACTGGGCGGTGGGGGTAGCGGAGCCGCTGACGGATGGAGCGCAACGCCCGAGTGGACCTCGCTCCCCATCCCGTTGCAGTTCGGTCCGGCGCTGGCGGCGCATCCCGTGAATGCGAGTCAGTTCAGTGTGCTCGCAAATACGTACTCCGTGTCCGGCACGGACATCGTTACCGCGACGACGACGGATCTCGGAACCAGCTTCCCGAGTCTGGGGAAACTCTCGAAGCTCCCGCAGACCGCCCAAGCGGAACCGAAGGGCATCGCCTACAACCCGAAGAATCCGCAAGAGCTGGCGGCGGTGTTGTGGATCCAGGGCGACCCGAATGATCCCGAGAGCGGCGGACACCTGTATCGCTCCACTGATGGCGGGAAGACGTTCGCGGACGCCCCACTCGGTAAGAGTCTGCCAGTGAACGCACTCGCGTTCAGCGCGCTCCGGTTCACCAGCGACGGCTTGATGGCGATTCGCACCGATGCGTCAGTCGTCTATTCGGCAGACGGGACGGCGACGACGGACAGCGTCGCGACGCCAGGCTGCTCCGCGTCACCCGGGGTGAGCAGCTTCGACGTCAGCCCGAGCGATGGCAAGCAGGTGGTGGTGCCGTGCGGGAAGGCGCTCCAGTTCTGCAACAAGGCCGGCTGCACGAAGTCGCCCGTCGCTTACGACATCGTCGACGTACGGTACGGGACCGACGCACAACACGTTGCTGCGATTGGTCGTTCGACGGACGGGACGTTTGTCGCCCTCCTGTCCGAAGACGGAGGCAAGAATTTTTCGGCCAGCCCGCCCTTCAAGGACAACGTCAGCCCGTCGTGGCGGGTGGGCTGGGATCCGCGCGCGGGCAAACACACCGCGTACGCCCTCTTGATCTCCCACCTGTTCCGCTCGAGCGACGGCGGCAAGAGCTGGCAGGACATCACGCCGCCCCAGGGGCTGAACTACATCTACGACTTCGTGGTCGCGGCCGACGGGCGGCTGATCGGTCGGGGAGTGTTTCACTACCTGCTGCTCGCGCCGACCTGATGGCGATTGGTGTCGAGGACGGATCGCGTACTCACTCCGACGGCGCGAGCGCGCGCTTCAGCAGCGCGCGTACCTCATCGGGCAGCTCCTCGGCCAAGGTGCCCGCCAACTCCCGCCCGCGGGGGCTCATCTTGCGCCAGGTTTCGCGCAGGATCCCCAGCAGCTTCTCTTCGCTCTGCCCGCTGCCGAAGTCGGCCAGGTCGTGCTCGATGAACGAGAGGCAGAGCGCATCTTCCATCGTCTGTACGTCGGCGTGAGCTCCCAGCCCCTGTTTTTGCACGATGCGGCGCACCTCCGAAATTGTCTCGTCGTCGTAACCTGCACTCGACAGCACCTTCGCAGCCTCGTCGGCATGAAACGCCGCCATGTGCTTGCGCCAGGCGTGGTACCCGGCACGACCATCGGGGAACTCGCTGCGCTTCAGCTCGAAGCGGCGCAGGTGCTGGCAGCGTGCCGTTAATCGGAGCGCCTCACTCGGCGCCGGCTCGAGCCTCGAGATCCAGCCCGACAGCCAGTCCGCCTTCGCGAGCTCGCGGGGGATCGGCTTCCCGCCGACGAGTACCCGGCTCGGATCCCCCGAGTTCTGGCGGTCCAGCTCCCGCACCGCGCGTATGAATCGGTCGCTCGTCATGGTCACGTCAGAGCATCGGGCGCGCGCCGACCTCCCGCAAGCCGCCAATGAAAAACGGCGGGCCCCTCGTCGGGACCCGCCGTGCCGGGGAGCAGGGACAGGGAAGATTCAGAAGTTGCCGGGGGGCGGCGCGGCGAACTTGCCGGGGAAGGGGTCGGCGCCGTGGCGCTTGTCCACTTCCTCTTGGGTCCACGAGAAGGTCGCACCGCGCTCCTCGAAGAGCGCCACACCAATGACACCGACGTTGCGGTCGTCACCCTTCTTGCCAGCGTACGAGTCGGAGACGCGACCGAAGCGGAACGAAGCGACGGTGTCCGAGCTGCGGCGCCAGCCGTCGATCTCGACGGTCGAGAAGCCGTTCACGATGTAACCGCGATTCGAGAACGAACCCGAGCGACCGTTGATGACGTCGAGCCCATCGACCGTGGTCACCGCCTCGAAGCGGACGCCGGTGTTGTTCTTGATCTGAATGATGTAACGCTGCCCGTGGCCACCAATGACGTAGGTGTTTCCGCTCGAGCTGAAGCCTTCGAGGGGCCGGCCGCTGCCGTCGAGCAGGCGCACTGTGATCGCACCGCGCGTTGCGCGGCCCGAGCTGTCGCTGAAGTCGCTGACGCCCGCGCGTCGTGCCATGGCGCGCACACCCTCGTTGTCGTTGTAGAACATCTTCACGACGTCGAACGGCTGGTCCGGGCGGTCGCGGAAGAAGGCCGAGGTCGACACGCGGCTCTCGCGATTCTCACCCCACTCGGTACCGAGTCCTGGACGTTCGCGGCCGGCGACGTCGGCCGACTTCTCCGCTTCGCCCGCCGCTGCGGGGGAGGGGGCGGACTCGGCTGCGGGTCCACCGTAGCCACCCGGCTGTGAGGCGGGCGCCGACGCGCTCTCGTAGCTGCCACCCGGCGACGCCGGTGCGTGGGCCCCGCCAGCTCCACAACCCACAGCCGCCAGACCCAGCGCAAATACTCCCAGAATCGTTGCTTTTCGCATTTGTCGTCTCCCGCTTTTCGCTACCGACGCCAGAAAGAACGGGGCTCCCGCCCCAGCCTTACACCCCCGCCTGACGGGCGGCCAGGCACGCCTTCCCTCTGCCCGGACGGGCCGCACTCGGGTCGACCCGTCAGGGGCCGACCGTGAGTGAGCCGAGCACGTTCAACCCGGTCTTTGCGTCCCAGCCCGCGGTGTTCGCGAACTGGACCGCGTACTCGGGGATAGCGCGCAGCGAAGCCGACGGGTCGGGCAACCACAACGCGACCTGATAACTACCGGCGGGCAGGTTCGCCGGCAGGGACACACTGGTGTCGAGGCTGTGCGCGCCGGGCTCCCAGCGTCGGGGCTCGCTCGGCAGCGCTGCCTCGAAGTGTGTCGGCCCATCGAGCACGAACACGAGCTCCTTCGCAGAGTAGGGCGGGGCGAAGCCGTCGTTCCGAAGCTTCAATGAAAGGGAGAGTCCACAGCCGGGCTGGGCCTGCTCGGGGAACGTCGCCTGTTCGAGCACCAACCGATAACCGAGGCGGGCGGCGATCTCGTCGTAACAGCCCTCGTTCTTGAACCGAGCGAGCGCGCCCGGGTGGTACACGGCGTTGAGGAACGACCAGTGCAGTTGCGCCATTTCCGGCACGGCGACCGCGCAGGTCGTGCGAGCTGGGTAGTCGGCGCAGGTCTCGCCGCCCGCGGGCACGAAGCGGGTGTCCTCGGCGATCAGCGCCTTCCACGCGTCCATCTTTCCGGTCGGGTAGGTGCCGACATCGTCGGCGCTCGACAGGAAACAGTCGTTGTGGTGCCCGACCCGAGCCACCGCGGTGGGGCCGAACGCCTGCGCTTCGGTGGCGGGCCCCCCGGCGTACTCTTGTTTGAAGCTCCAGCGCCGGACGAGCACCGGCATCTCTTGCGGCACGACCGCGAGCAGCGCGTCGAGCACGGATTTCTTGGCGCCGAGGTTGGTGTCGAGCCCATTGGTGCTCGAGTGCCACTCTCCCCAGGGGCCGATGAAGCCGGCCTCGAGCAGCATGACCACGTCGGCGTGTTTCTGGATCAGTGGCGCCAGTGTCTGGATGTGCTCGAGGATGCGCGACAGCTTGGCGTCGTTCGGATCGGTGAACTCCTCGCGATACACAAAGCGCAGCACCACCTTGATGCGAGCCGCGCGCACTCGATCCAGACCCGCGCTCAAAGCCGCGACGAACGAGGCGGGCAGCGCCGCGTCGACGTAGTCGATCAGGGAGACCCCGGCATAGGCCAGGGTGCGCCCGGATTTACGCACGTTCAGGAAATCGTCGGTGGAGCCGAGGTCGATGAAGTCGTGGAATCCGCGCGCGGGATTGAGCAGATTCTCCTTCGGTCCAAGGGCCGTGAAGCTGTGCTCCACGGGTGCTGCCGGACAGATCGGCGCATCACCGCCCGCGTCTCCGCTCGACCCGCCGCTTGCGAGGCCCGCGCCGCCCCCGCCGCCGGCGCCGGAAGTTCCGCCGCTCGAGCCGGTGCCACCGCTCGAGCCGGTGCCTCCACCCGTCCCGGATGTGCCTCCGTCGCCGCCCCCGGAGTCGGAATCACCGCAAGCGATCGCGAGCCCGAGGCTCGCGCACACGAGGCCGGAGAACCACACACGCATGCCGAGCAGAGTAGCATCCTTCGAGTCGCCGCCGGCTCTCAGCGCTCTACGGCGCGCGTCAGTCTTCCAGCCGCTGACTGCCGGCGTAGACGTTGAACGCGCCGTCCCTGGAAAATCCGATCAGGGTCATGCCCGCGCGAATCGCTGTGTCGATGGCGAGGGAGGTGGGCGCGGACACCGCGACGACGACCGGGAAACCCGAGACGAACGCCTTCTGCACGATCTCGAAGCTGGTCCGCCCCGAGACGATCAAGAGCTTTTCCTGGGCCGGCAGGGCGCCGTCGAGCAGCAGGCGTCCGATGACCTTGTCCACCGCGTTGTGGCGACCGACGTCTTCTCGTACCACGCTGAGCTTGCCCTCGAGATCTGCCGCGCCCGCCGCGTGAAGCCCACCGGTCTTGGAAAACACCGGCTGCTCGGCGCGCAGGCTCGCCGTTAGGGTCTGGATGACGGCGCGACGCACGCGCACCTCGTCAGCCAGCGGCAAGCGCTCTCCGATCAGGTCGTCGATGCTGCGCCGACCACAGACCCCGCAGCTCGTGCTCACGAGACTGCCGCGCCGTGCGAGGGCGAGCCGTTCGACGTCGATCACGTTGCCCGGTGCCGGAGTCACCTCGAGGGTGTTGCCGTAGCCCTCGTCTCCGGGGCGCCCACAGTGACCCAGGCCGCCGAGATCTGCGGCCGAGCCGATGATGCCCTCCGAGAGCAGAAGGCCTGCGGCCAGCTCTCTATCGTGGCCGGGCGTGCGCATGGTGATGGCCAGCGTGTCCCCGGCGATGCGGATCTCGAGGGGTTCTTCCACCACCACCGCATCGGCGATGGTCCGCTCGGTGCCGTCCGCGAGGTAGCGCAAGGTCGAGCGCTGTCGGCTCGCCTTGTCGTTCATCGTGCCTCGATGCGCGAGAGCCAGCTCGACAGGATGCGCTGACCCTCCGCCAGTCCCGAAATCAGCGTCCACTCGTTCTTCTGGTGCGCCTGCGCCTGGGTACCCGGGCCGAAATTCACCGCGGGCACGCCGATCTGAGCGAACCGCGCGACGTCGGTCCACGCCTGTTTGGGTTCGATGGCGGCCACCCCGCTGACGGCCAACGCCTCGACCAGCGGGTGATGGCGATTCGGCGGCGCGGCGGGCGAGAGATCGATGAACTCGAGCTCGGCCTCTCCCGCGACGAGCTCCAGCATCTCATCCTGAACCTGTTCGAGCCCGCGATCGGGACCGAAACGCCGATTCAGGTTCAGCTCGAAACGATCGGGGATCACGTTGCGGCCGCGACCTCCGCTGGCCATCGTGGCGCTCGTGACATGGGACCACTCGAGCCCGTCGATGAGCACACGCTGAGGCTCGAGCGCGGACAGGCGCGTGAGCAGCGCGGCGGCCTTGTGAATGGCGTTCTCACCCTGCCAGGGGCGCGCGGAGTGGGCGGTCTTCCCCCGGAAGTGCGCCCTGGCGTGCACCGAGCCGCTGCAGCCGAGCTGCAGTTTGTTGTCGCTCGGTTCGAGGGCGATGGCGAACTCGACCTGAGCGAGCTCGGGGTCCTCGGCCAAGACCACTCCCAGCTCGTTCTCCGCGTACGGTCCCTCTTCGCGCGCGTAGAACACGAGCGTGAGATCGACTCCGGGTCGCTCGGCGCGTTCCGCGAGGTCGAGCATCAGCGTGAGGCCGCTCTTCATGTCGGCCGCGCCGGGCCCGTAGAGACGCTCCCCCTCGATGCGGGGTGGTCGGTCGTGCTCGGTCGGCACCACGTCGAGGTGACCGACCAACGCCACCCTCGGCCCACCCGTGCCGCGCGTCAGCGGCACGACGAGTGAGTCGCCGAAGCGTCGAATCGGTGCCCCAAGCTCGAGCTTCGACAGCCGCTCCGCCAGCGTGTCGCACAAGAGGCGCTCCTCGCCGATGAGCGACGGGATCTCGCACAGCCACAGCAGCGTGTCTTCGAGCTGCATTACACCGGAACGTTGAACTCTCGGAGAGCGCTGTTCAAGCTGGTCTTTTTGTCCGTGCTGGCCTTGCGCTCTCCGATGATCAGCGCGCAGGGGACCATGTACTCTCCGGCCGGGAACTTCTTCGGGCGCATCCCCGGGATCACCACGCTGCGGGCCGGGACTCGGCCGCGGTGCTCGACCGGCTCGGCCCCGGTGACGTCCAGGATGGCCGTCGAAGCAGTGAGCGTCACACCAGCGCCGATCACGGCCTCGCTCTCGACCAGCACCCCCTCGACGATGATGGCGCGCGAGCCGACGAAACAGCCGTCCTCGACGATGACGGGCTGCGCACCCGGCGGTTCGAGCACGCCACCAATGCCGACCCCGCCCGAGAGGTGACAGTTCTTGCCGATCTGCGCGCACGACCCGACCGTCGCCCAGGTGTCGACCATTGTCCCGGCACCCACCCACGCACCGATGTTCACGTAGCCCGGCATGATGATGGCGCCGGCCTCGACGAAGGCGCCGTAGCGAACCGTGCCTGGCGGGACGACTCGAACACCGGCGGCTTCGAGCCCGCGCTTGAGCGGGATCTTGTCGAAGAACTCGATGGGGCCGGCTTGCAGGCGCCGCATCTCTGACACCGAGAAGTAGAGCAGCACGGCTTGTTTGACCCAAGCGTGGGTCTCCCAGTCGCCTACGGCGCGCTGGGTCGCCACGCGGATCTTGCCACTGTCGAGCAGCGCGACGGCCTCGTGCACTGCGGCCCGGTGGCGCGGCTGGCTGAGCAGCTCTCGATCCTCGAAGGCGGCCTCGACCAGCGTTCGTACTTCTGAAGCTTCCACGGAAACGAGGACATAGCGCGATTTACTCGCGGCTAGAACGAAATCCGTAAACTCGCGCAGGTCGCTTCAAGCACTGAGGGAGAGCGTGAAGCGCGCGGCCGCTTCGTCCCACGCGAGCTCGGCGCGGGAGGCGCGCGCGGCCGCTCGGGCGCAGGCCAGGGTGGGCGCGATCAGCGGAAGAGTCGGCAGAGACACGGTCGGGCCCGCGGCGGTCGTCCGCATCACGGTCAACGTCCGGCTGTTTCCCGCGGCCTCCACCGTCATGCCTGCGGCAGCGCCGCTCGCGCCCTGGACCAATCCCGCGCCGAAGCCCAAGAGCACGACGAACAGGCGGGGATTGACCAGCACCTCGGACTCGAGCCTGGAAGGGACACGGACCTCGACCCGGCCTTCGTCGCCGCGAGTTTGTCTCGACCCCTCGAGCAGCGAGCCGAGGCCCGCTCGCAACAGACCGCCTTGGACTGCTTCGTTCAAGGTGTCGAGCAACGAGCGTCCGGCATCGAGCTCACCGGATAATCGAAGGACGGCCCGCTCGAGCCCGAGCCGCAGCTTTGCGTTGATCGATTTTCCAATTGCCGAGGAGAGCTCACGCTCGAGCTCGGTGGCACGGGGCACCATGAACGCCAGGAGCTCGTCCGTTGCGCCGCGGTCGGGCAGCCGAGCGGCAATCGTCTCGATCAGGCTGCGCGTGCTGGCGTTGATGACCTCGCACGAGGCGTGCACGTCCGGGAGCACACTCTCGATGGCTCGCGGGCCTACGCGCACGCTCTGCAGCAGCTGCGACAGGTTGCGCACGCTGCCCATGGCATCGCGCAGACGCCCGCGCGCTGCTTCCAGCTGCGCTGCTTCGTCTTGCGCGCCGTCCTCGGGCCTACCACTCGCCATTGGGCGGAAGTGTTGGGCTCAGAGCAAGTCGTGGCCAGGGAAAAGTAACCGCACTCCTTGAGACCGTTCTCCTCGGAGTCGGACCCATGGACCGCGTTTTCGCCAACGTTCGAGCCGTAGAGCTTGCGCACGGTGCCCGCGGCAGCCTTCGCTGGATCCGTCGCGCCGATGACGTCACGATAGTGTTGCACGGCGTTGTCCCGCTCGAGGGCGACGACGACCACGGGACCCCGGGTCATGAAGGTGCACAGCTCGTCGAAGAACGGCCGCTCGCGGTGGACCGCGTAGAACCCCTCGGCCTGGCCGCGGCTCAGGTGGGTCTGCCGCAGGGCGACGACCTTGAAGCCCTCGTCGAGCAGACGCTGGACGATGTGCCCCTGGACCCGCTTCTCGACGGCGTCCGGCTTGATGATGCAGAGCGTTCGCTGACTCGCCATGGCTACTCCAACAATTTCTTGGGTTTGTCCCGCCCGCTTGGCGGGGGCTCTTACGGCATGGGGCCGTTTCGATCAACAGAGAACTGTGCGCCCTGCGCACCCGGCCAGTGCCAGGGGCGGGCGGGCTCGCCCGATTTTCAGCCTGGGCGCTCGCCTCGCCGACTCAGCCCGGGTCCGGCTGGGATGCGCGTCCTGGCGCTCAGCTCACCGCGCACTGCTGGAGGAAATGGGATCGCTCTCGCGACGTAGTCCAGCGCTCGAGGGTCGAGACCACTGCCGGGTCGTTCTGCCTCAGTTTGTCGAAGAGGTAGTCCTGGATGCCCTTGTGAACGGCGCACCAATCACTCTCGCGCATGCGCCCGTGCAGCGAGCCCTGAGTCTCGTAGTTGTGCACCGGACAGATGCCACAGTACGCCGCGTAGGTGCAGCTGACGCAGTCCGGTTGGGTGTCGAGGTTGGACGCCGCCATGATCGAGCGCACCGTCTCGTGAGTCATGAGCTCGCGGTACTTCGTCTCGTCGACGTGGCCGAGTCGAAACAGGTCGTCCCCCATCTCGTGCAGCATGCGCCCCTCGTCGCAGGTGAACATGCGGCCGTCGTAGTTGTATGCGAGCTGCCCGATGCCGGCGCCGCAGGGTGAGCGAATATCGAGGAAGTTCGGGTCGTCCTCCGTCAGGATCTTCGTCAAGAAGATGGCGGCGTAGCGCTCGAGGATCTCGGCGCCCGCGGCGTTCTTCTCCAGCATGTAGTCGACCGCCTCGCGGTAGAAATCGAGGTAGCTGCGGCGCTCGTACTCGATCTTGTGCCCGGTCTCGCTGGCGAAGCCGAAGGGATCGAGGGGACGCATGAAGAGCGCGCGACAGCCGAGCTCGAGGTAGGTGTCGACGATCTCCCGGGGATAGTCCAGCGCCGCCCGCGTCACCGTGATCAGCGCCTCGACGTGGTAGAGCGTCGGGTCGAGTCCCATGTCTCCATAGCGCTGGTTGAGCTTGCGGATCCAGCCCGAGGCTTGGGCAAACGCGCTGCCTCCGGCCAGGACCCGCTGTTTGTCGTGCAGGGTCGGCGGGCCGTCGATGCTGGTGCAGATCTGGACCTTCTTGCCCACCAGGTAGTCGAGCCGCTCGTCGGTCATCAGCGAGAGGTTCGAGACCATCGTGAACTCGAGCTCCTTGCCGTAGGCGCGGTTCTTTGCGAGCGCATACTCGATGGCGTGTTCGACCACCGGGAAGTTGGCGAGGGGTTCACCGCCCTGGAATTCGATGGTGATGCGCGGCGCCGTCGAGCGCAGGGCCAGGTCCACGCATTTCTCTGCCGTCTCGCGCGACATGTCGGTGTCGACGCGGTCCATGGCAGCGCGGCTGGCGTGGCAATACACACACGTCTCGTTGCAGCGCAGGGTCACCACCAGCACGTGAAGATTCGGGCCGTAGCGCAGGAACGCCTTCTTGCGCCGCATGCGCGCAGCGAGGGTGGCAGGGTCCACGTGGTCGGCGAGGAAACCCCGCTCGCGCAGGCGGGCTTCGAGGGCCGAGCCTTCGCTGAGCTCACCGCGGAACAACTGGTCTCGTTCGGCTTCACTCACGAACACCCAATCGCCGAAGGCGGTGGTCAGGAGCACTTCACCGCCCACGCTGCGGTGGCGCACTGGCATCAGCTTGCCCGGTCGTTTGGGGCGGATCCCGAGCTTCAGGAGCTGCATCTGTCACAGCGTAGCTGTCGAGATGCTCGGCGTCATGTCCCCGGCCACATGATTTGCTAGCTTTCGGCGGGTGGCGCAGGGTGAGCGACGTCTGGATCTGAAGCTCGGCTTCGCCTGCAACAACCGTTGTCTATTCTGCGCCCAGGGCGACAAGCGGACGGAGTGTGAGGCGCGACCTGCCGAGCGATTGCTCGCGGAGCTGGCGTTGGCCAGGCCGGACGCCAGGGGGGTCGTCCTGACCGGCGGCGAGCCGACGCTCTACAAACGCCTGGTGCCGCTGGTTCGCGTGGCACGAAAGCTCGGGTTCTCGCGGGTTCAGCTCCAGACCAACGGGCGCATGCTCGCTTACCCGCGCGTGCTCCAGGCGTTGATCGACGCGGGCGTGACCGAGATCGCGCCGTCGTTGCACGGTGCGACCGCGGAGGTGCATGAGAGCCTCACGCGGGCGGCCGGCAGCTTCGACGAGACCTGTACGGGGATCACGAACGCGATCAGTGCTGGGCTTCCGGTCCTCACCAACAGCGTGATCACTCGGCACAACGTCGGCACTCTGCCGGAGCTCGTGGCGCTGCTCGCGTCATTCGGCGTCACACGGGCGCAGCTGGCGTTCGTACACCCGGTGGGCACGGCGTTCGAGCGGTTCGACGAGGTCGTGCCGCTGTTCTCCGATCTGGTCGTCCCGCTCGGGGCGGCGCGCTTGGTCGCCATCGAACGCAGGGTGAGCCTGCGCACCGAGGCGGTCCCTTTGTGTTTCCTCCGCGGCATGCAGGAGCTCGCCGCCGAGTCGACGATCCCGTTGACCACGGTCAGCGATCTCGAGGGTCGGCGCGACTACTCCGAGTGGCGGGTGCACGAAGGCAAATCACACGGACCCCCGTGCCAGGCGTGCTCCGCCCGGGAGCAGTGCGAAGGTCCGTGGCGCGAGTACCCCGACCTACGCGGTTGGGACGAGATGGTGCCGTTCGCGTAGCGCTCGACGGCCCGCGCCTACAGCATGCTCTTCAGCGTGGTCCCCATGTCGCTGGGCGTCGGGGCGACCTTCACACCGGCGGCGGTGAGCGCGGCGATCTTGTCCTTGGCGGTGCCCTTGCCGCCGCTGATGATGGCGCCGGCGTGACCCATGCGTTTGCCGGGGGGGGCGGTGGTGCCGGCGATGAATCCGGCGACCGGCTTCTTGAAGTGCGCCTTGATGTACTCGGCCGCGCGCTCCTCGGCCGCGCCGCCGATTTCACCGATCATGATCACACCCTCGGTGTTTGGATCTTCGTTGAACAGCTTGAGCACGTCGATGAAGTCGGTGCCGTTCACGGGATCTCCGCCGATGCCCACGCAGGTGCTCTGACCGATGCCGAGGGCCGTCAGCTGGCCCACGGCTTCGTAGGTGAGGGTGCCGGAGCGGCTGACGACGCCGATCTTGCCGGGTTTGTGGATGTGACCCGGCATGATGCCGATCTTGCACTCGCCGGGGGTGATGACCCCGGGGCAGTTTGGTCCGACCAGTCGAACGTTCTTGCCTTCGAGAGCCCGGCGAGCCCGGACCATGTCCATCACCGGGATGCCCTCGGTGATGGCGATCACCAAGCGGCAGCCAGCGTCTGCGGCCTCGAGAATGGCGTCGGCTGCGCCGAGCGCCGGGACGAAGATGCACGAGGCATCGGCGCCGGTCTGTTTCACCACCTCGGCCATGGTGTCGAAGACCGGGATCTTGACGGTCTTGCCGTCGGGGCCGATGGCCTCGAAGGTCTCACCGCCGCGACCGGGCGTGCAGC
This sequence comes from Myxococcales bacterium, assembly GCA_016706225.1. Lineage (NCBI taxonomy): Bacteria > Pseudomonadati > Myxococcota > Myxococcia > Myxococcales > Myxococcales bacterium. Next base: position 504,344 of record JADJKB010000003.1, on the reverse strand, counting down.
CGGCGACGACCTGCGTGCCGTAGGCGATGCACTGTTTGGCGTGGAAGGAGCCGGCGGAGCCGGTGATGCCCTGGACGACGACGCGGGTGTTCTTGTTGACGAGAATGGACATTGGTCTGCTTTCCTCAGGCGCCGCGCACCAGGTCTACGATTTTCTTCGCGCCGTCCGCCATCGTGGTGGCGGGGACGAGAGCGAGCCCGCTCTCGGAGAGGATCTTCTTGCCGAGCTCGACGTTGGTGCCCTCGAGCCGCACCACACACGGCACGCTCAGGCCGATTTCCTTGGCCGCCGCCACGACACCCTCGGCGATGACGTCGCACCTCATGATGCCGCCGAAGATGTTGACGAAGATGCCTTTCGCTTCGTCGCCGTGCAGGATGATCTTCAAGGCCTTGGTGACCTGCTCCTTGGTGGCGCCGCCGCCGACGTCCAGGAAGTTCGCGGGCTCACCGCCGAAGTGTTTGATGATGTCCATGGTGGACATGGCAAGCCCAGCGCCGTTGACCAGGCAACCGATGTCGCCGTCGAGGTTGATGTAGGAGAGTCCGGCCTCCTTGGCCTCGAGCTCGATGGCGTCCTCTTCGTCCCGGTCCTCGAGCGCCTCCCACTCCTTGTGGCGGCCCTCGGCGTTGCTGTCGAAGTTGATCTTCGAGTCGAGCGCCACCACGTCTCCGGTCTTGGTGACGATGAGCGGGTTGATCTCGAGCAGCGAGCAGTCTTCCTGGTCGAACAGGCGACCGAGCTTGGCCAGGATGTCCCCGAACTGCTTGATGGTCTCCTTGGGTTTCGGGCTGCCCTCACCGAGCCCGAGGCCGAAGGCGAGCTTGCGACCCTGCCACGCGCCCAGGCCGAGCACGGGATCGATGTGCTCGGTCAGGATCTTCTCCGGCGTCTCCGCGGCGACCTTCTCGATTTCCACGCCGCCCTCGGTGCTGGCCATGATCGCGATCCGCTTCTTCTCGCGGTCCACGACCAGGCCCAGGTAGAGCTCCCGGGCAATGTCGAGCCCTTGCTCGATGTAGAGGCGACGCACCTTCTGTCCGCCCGGACCGGTCTGGTGTGTGACCAGCTGCATGCCGAGCAGTGAATCGGCCACCTCGCGGACCTTCTTCGGTCCGTCCTTCACGACCTTGACGCCGCCGCCCTTGCCGCGCCCACCCGCGTGGATCTGCGCCTTGACGACGACCACCGGCACGCCGGTCTCGTCGATCAATTTTTTCGCGACGGTCTCGGCCTCTTCGGTGCTGAAGGCCGGGTAGCCCTTCGGGACCGGAATGCCGTACTTCGCGAAGATCTGCTTGCCTTGATACTCGTGGATCTTCATTGGGGGACAAGGCGAGTAGATCAGGGTTCGAGCGGCGGCAAGCGGCTCGGGGCGGAAAGCCTTGCGCGCTCGCGCGGAGCCCGGTGCGCACGCGCTTTCACCCGTTCAGGGGCGCGGCTCGGGCTCAGCCCGCGACTCGGCGTCGAGGGTCAGGCGACGCAGCAGATAACCGCCGCTGCCGTGCTCGACCTCGACCTCACCGTGGCGGGGAGCGGCGTGCAGATCCCCTGCTTGCGAATCCGAGACCAGCGCCTCGAAGGTGATGCGTACTCGCGACGGGTCGAGGCTCTGGGCCCGCAGCTCTTTGAGCTGAATGGCCGGGCGGTGCCCGAAGCCCAGCTCGATGGCGCGGGCGATGACCTCGTCGCGCCCGCGGGCGGAAGGGCCGCCACTGACGTCGAAGCTCGCGTCGGGTGAGAGCAGAGGAGCGAGCTCCTGCCGTAACCGCGCGGCGCGCTTCGCCGGGGCTTCACTCGGTTTGTCGTCGAGGGTCGCCGCGATCCGTTCCACCAGACTCATGCTCTCGCGCTCGGGCGAGGCGGGGCGTTTGAACACGGCCAGCGCACCGGCGGCGAGCGCGGCGCCCACGACCCACGCGGTGACTCTGGCTCTGGTCACGGGCATCAGCGCCCAGCTTAGTCCGGTTCGCTGCATTGGCGACGTAGACGCAAGCAGTGCCCGATCGTCGTATGCTCGGGCGGTGGGGCTCCGCTTCGTCAGCTCGCTCGGATTCGCCGCGGTCGTGGGCCTCTCGGCGGGGTGTCAGTGTCAGTCCGATGCGGATGGCGCGGCGCCAAGCAGCGGGGGCGTCTCCAGCTCGGACGCAGCGTGGCCCGATGCAGCGGGGGCTGGTGGTAGCTCTGGCGCGACCGCGGCAGGGGGGGGAAGCGCTGGCCTCGCGGACGCCGCGACTGACGGTGCTGCGGGCGCGGCTTCGGATCCCCTGGCAGCTCTTCCGACGTGTGTAGTCAGCCCAGCCGAAACCTTCGATCCCGGCCAGATCCAGTTTCCCGCTGCGGGGAGCAACGGCTACGTCACCCCCAGCCCGGCGGCACGCGCAGCGCTCACGAGCTCCGTTGCGTCCCTCGCGGCGGGCGATGGTGCGGCGGCCCTGAGTCAGGCGGGTCAGGCGGGATACAAGCTCTGTCGCGGCGCGGGGGAAGATGCGGCGATTGCGCTCTACCGACCCCAGAGCGGAGGCGAAGGCGCTGCGGTGTTTGCGCTGCGCACCGGTCCCGCCCGCGCCCTCGTGCTCGAAGCGCCCCATCCGCTGTTTGATTCGAAGACGCTGACGCAGGCCTTCGAGGCGTTCACCGAGCTCGGCGCGCGCGCCCTCGTCGCGAGTGGGACCCACCGCTGTGCGAACAGTGCGTTCTCGTCTTGTGCGGGAACGACGACGGCATGTAGCGGTGGCGCGGACGAGAAGTTCCGAACGAGTGACATGGCCCACGTCGCGGACAGCTTCTACGAGAGCGCTCACGAGGGTCTCGCTGCGGCGTTCCCTTCGGACTTGGTGATTGGTGTGCATGGCATGGCGGATGTCGGTGTGAGCCTGTCGGACGGCACTAGCGCGCCGACTGCCGCGGACGCGCCGGTCGCAGTTTTGGCGAAGCTGCTCGGGCAGAAGCTGGCGGCCGCAGGCCTCCCCGCGCAAACCGTGACCACCTGCAACGGCTATCCAGGCGCGCCGTCGGTCGTCGTGCGGCTGTGCGGGGAGACGGACGTCGCGGGTCGCTTCAGAAACGGCTCGCTAACGCCGTGCACGCTCGCCGCCAAGAGCGCGAGCGGGCGCTTCATTCACATGGAGCAGTCCCTGGCTGTACGCACGCAGGCGGTTGCGGTGCGGGCGGCACTCGGCGATTTGGTTCCGGCTCCGTGAGCAAGTCGCCCGGCGGCGGCGGCGCTGGTGCGCCTGCCGGGGTCAGCGCCGCGGACGACTGCGGCTACACCGATGCGTGCACCGAGGGCTCCGTCACGGGCCACGGGTTCTATTGCCCGCACTACGCGAAGGTCCCGCCGGCTACCGGCTGCGTGCTCGGCACCAAGGGCACCCTCGCCAACCTGCATTGGTGTTGTCCCGATCCCATCTGCAGTCACTTCAAGTCGACGGACTACGTCTGCGCCAACAAGGCGGGCCAGCCCCATGACTACTCGTGCGCGCCGGGCGCCCCAGCCGCGGCGGGCTGCGCCGACGACGGAGCCGCCGGGTTCTGCTGCGCGTTTTGAGCGTTCAGCCTCGCGCTGAGCGTTCAGCCTCGCGCAGCATGAACAGATAGAGCTCTTCGACCTTGGCACGCGCCCACGGCGTGCGGCGCAAGAACTTGAGGCTCGAAGCTACGCTCGGATCCGCTTGAAAGCAGCGGATGTTGACCAAGTTGCCGAGCTCGGGAAAGCCGTAGTGCTCGACGAGCTCGGTCACGATGCGTTCGAGCGTGATGCCGTGGAGTTTGTTCTTGGGTTGCTCGGCGCTCATGGGACGCGGTTCCGCCAGGGCGGGAGGCACGGCGTATCATAGACGCTTCGCCCGCATCAAAGCGCCGGTACCCGGGTCGTTCAAGGGGCCGCCGGTGCGGCTGCCGGCGTTGACCCAGTACACACCGGAGGCATCGACGGCGATGCCCGAAGGGCAGTCTTGTTTGTCCGCGAGCACCTCGACGGTCTTGGTATCGAAGGGGATGCGCAAGACCTGGCCCCCGCCGGCAGTGCAGGACTTCGAGGCGTCCGTCGTCACGTACAAAGCGTCCTGGTCCAGGGCGATGGCGTTTGGGCCATCGACTGTCGCCAGCGCTTCCGGGGACGAAGAGTCGAACGCGACGCGCGAAACGCCGCTCGGCGTGCCAAAGTACACGTACGTTGCATCCACGGCGAGCTGCGTCAACGCCGCGGTCGGAGCGACGACGTCGAAATTCGGATCGCCGATCTTCACTCGGCGCAGCGCGGGATCCGAACCGGTGGAAGCGAGGGCGAAGACGTAGGCGCCCGTGCCGATCAAGTAGTAGAAATTCGTGGAGGGCAAGTCCGCCAGCACCTGCGCCGCGCTGCCGGTCAGCAACGCGCGCTGGAAATCGGGCGCGTCGGCTGTCCACCACAGATACTCGCCGCCCGGGGCGAGATCGATCACCGGGCCCGCTGGCGCAACGAAGGTCGTCTTCTTCGTACCGTCAGCTTCCATGATGTAGATCGTCTCGGTTGCGCGGTCAGCGAATAGCACCTGAGCCCCGAACGGCTTGACCGCAGCGACCGTCCCCTCGTGATGCGTAGTCGGCGAGCCACCAGCGAGCGGCACCGAAGAGAGGCTGCCCGGCACGCTCGCTGCGCTGTCACCGCGACTGGCCCAGAACACGCGGCCGCCTGCCAGCGCGATGCGGAAGCAATTCGTCTGATTCGTCACCAGGCTCTCGGCGGGCGCGAAGGTCGAACCGAGGGCAACCGTGCCGCCACCGCCCGCCGCGCCCCCGCTCGCAGTGCCGGCCGCGCCTGCGCTGCCGCCCAGGCCCGTGCCGCCGCTTCCGCCCGCGCCGCCCGCCGCTCCCCCGCCTGCGGCGCCGCCGGTGCTACCGCCGCCGCTGCCCGAGCTACCGCAGCCGGAGAGCGCGCAAGCGAGCAGGGCAATCAGAGAGAGTCTCGGCATGCCCCTTGATACGCCGCCGTGCGGCAGCCCTTCCCCGTGCAGGCGGGGCCCCCCTGCCTCTCACTTCACGATCGTCTGACAGCCGAACTGCACCACGAGCTTCACGCCGCCCGTCGTCACGCCGGCTTGCTCTGCCGCGGCACACGACGCCGGACACAGGGTCACCTTCGTGGGGTTGACGTCGTCGTCGTAGTACCAGCCGCCATTTTGATCACACGCGCTCGCTCCGTTCACCTTGGGCAGCGCCGTCGTCGTCTGCCCGACCACGAGCACGTTCACCTTGCCGGGATCGAGCTTGCCCGTCTGCGGTTTGGGCAACGCGAGCGTGCACGAGAGCTTCGAGTACTTCACGACTGCGGTCGCGACGTCATCGAAGAACTGACCCCACGCGCTCGCGCCCGCGCAGATCTGTGCCCGGGCGCCGCCGGTCTTCAGGACCAGCGTGGTGTAGGTCGGGCCGGAGCTGGGCGGGGAAGAGCCACCGGGGTACTTGCACGTCACGTTGGGATCCGTGGTCGAGCCCCAGCCGTACAGCCCGCTGAAGACATAACCCGTGAACAGCCCGTTCCACGACGGATCCAGGATCCCGGGCGGCAGGGTCAGTGAGTTGAATGGGTTCTTCCCCCCAGCGAAGGTCTCGAAGTCCTGCGGGAGAAGGCGTGAGTTGTCGTCGCTCACGACGACGAAGGTCTTGGTCGCACTCGGTCTGAGCTCGGCCTTCCAGGCCTCGCCGCCCTTTGCCTCGCCGACTGCGTAGCCTGCGGTCTGCCCCAGCGTGCCCAGGATCTGCTCGAGCGGTTGTGTGCTCCGGATGTCGATGCTCGACTGGAAGAAGCGCGGACCGTTGCTGCAGTTCGTGTCCGCCGAGAGCGGCGGTGGAATACACACCGCGTAGCGGTTCGAGCCGGCGACCACCACCGGGTTCGTCTTGCTGCGCAGGCTCAGCATGATCACGCGGTAGTCGAGGTTCTTGCTGCCGATCAGGGCGGCGAAGGCGTTCAGCCCCTTGGTCACCTCGTCGATGGCGGGCTGCATGCTCACGGAGTTGTCGACCGCCCAGATGATGTCGACGGGCTGAAGCTCCGGAGTCGTCTCTTCCGTCGCGAACGCGCAGGCCGCGTCCGGATCGAAAGCCGCGTCGAGGTCTTGACCGTCCGCGCCTGCGTCGAAGTTGAGGCCGCCGCCACTGCCACTGGTGCCGCCAGCTCCGCTCGACCCGTCGACCGCCGAGCCGCCGCTGCCCGCCGCTCCGGCGTCGGCGCTGGCGTCCCCTGCGCCGCCGCCACTCCCGTCGTCGCTACCGGCTCCAGGTCCCGTTGCACAAGCGGCGAGCACGAGCGCAGCCATACCTCCGGACAACACTCGACCTAAAAACACCACGACGAAGCGTAGCACGGCCGCGCCGGCCGACCGCCTGCGCGCTCGCGGGCGGAGCGGCACAAACTGCAGATTTGCGCGGCGGGGTGTGCGCTCGGCGGGTCCGGCTCTATGCTCGGGGGCGAGCGGGACGAAATGCGCATCGCACTCCTGTATCCACCCCCGTGGAAGATCGGTCGGCCGGGTGAGGCTCCGCCGCCAAAGGGCGAGGGACCGCCCGCCGACTACCGCGAGGGAGATCTCGACTCGGATTTCTTCCAGACGCCCTACGGACTCTTTTCACTCGGCGCTCAGGCCATTCGAGAGGGTCACCGGGTGAAGGTGATGAACCTCTCGGGATTTGCCTGGACGCGCGTCGAAGAGGTGTTGCGGGAACTCGACGCCGATGTGTACGGCATGTCGTGCTGGACCGCGAACCGGCGTGGCGTCGCGTACGTAGCGCGGCTGCTCAAACAGCTGCGTCCCGGAGCTCCGATCGTCGTGGGCGGCCCGCACGCCACGCCTCTCGCAAGAGAGATGTTGGCGCACCACCCGGAAATCGATCTGGTCACGCTGGGTGAGTCCGAGGACACGTTCCGGGAGATCTTGGCGCGGGTCGCGGCAAAACAGCCGCTCGGCGGTATCGCTGGCAGTGTGTATCGCGAAGCGGAGCAGCCGGTGCTGGCAGCCGACCGCCCGGCCATCAAGGATCTCGACAGCCTCGAGTCGCCGCATCGGCACTTCGACACCCACATCGTGATGACGTCTCGCGGCTGTCCCTGGCAGTGTACGTTCTGCGGAGCAGAGACGAGCTGGGGTCGGGGGTTCCGCGGGCAGAGCATCCCCTACGTGCTCGACTCCATCGAGAGTGCGCTCGGGCGCTTGCCCGTGAAGATGATCCAGATCAAGGACGACACCTTCACCGCCAACCGCAAGCGAGCGCTGCAGATCTGTCAGGGCATTCGCCAGCGGGGGCTCCAGTTCCTGTGGAGCTGCGACACACGCGTCGACGTGCTGAGCGAGGAACTCCTGAAAGAGATGCGTCTCGCCGGCTGTCAGCGCTTGAGCCTGGGAGTCGAGAGTGGCTCACAACCGATCTTGGACGCCATCAACAAGAAGATCAGCGTGCAGGAGATCATCGACGCCGGCGAGCTCGCGAAGAAATACGGCATCCGCGTGCGCTTCTACATGATGCTGGGAAACCGCGGCGAGACGGCCGAGACCTTCCGCGAGACGCTCGGATTTCTCGAGCGTGCTCGGCCCCACGAGTACCTGTTCTCGTGCCTCTCGATCTACCCCGGAACGCTCGACTTCGACGACGCCGAGAAGGCCGGCTGGCTGCAGCGCGAAGCGTATTTCAGCGGAGACTTCCAGGAGCTGAAGACGCCATTCGACGCCACACCAGCGGACGCCAAGCTGATGAGCGACTGGTTCGCCAAGAACAAGGGCATCCGCGTCGGCTTTCGAGAGAGCACGGCGGATTTTCGCGCGGTCCTCGAGCGCCTGGGTGATCACCACGCCGCGCACCTCGATCTGGCGGGGGCACTCTATCACGAAGGGGATCTGGATGGAGCCGAGCGCCATGTCCAGCGTGCGCTCGAGCTCGGGCATCCGTGCCCGGGTTTGGGTCTGAACTACCTCGCGTGCATCGCCTACCGACGCGGTGACCTGCCCACGATGCAGGCTCGTTTCCTGGAAGCGGCAAAGGCAGACCCGCAGCATGACGTCTTGATTGAGAACGTGCAGAGGGCTCGCGCCTGGTTCAAAGCGCAGGGTCCCGAGCACAACCTGCCCCTCGAGCTCGAAGCCCGCCACGATTTTCTCTTGCTCGAAAAGAACCTCCAGCCGACCTTGCCCGGCCCACTGCCTGAAGACTTCGCGATCTGGAGAGAGCACGAGCTGCACGCTCCCGCCAAACCACCGGTGGTGGCCGGTGGCCGGCTCCGCGTCGTGGCTGACTACTAGTTCCCACTCCGTTGACGACAGCGTACGCCGCGCGACGCTCCTCACGGTCAGGACAGCCGCCGCCGGTCCCGGCCGGTTCTCGCACTCCGGCCCCAGTGGCCGATCGTGATCTGATCATGGCAAGACTGCGCACGTAATCCCAGGACTCGACCTCCGGCCGAGGGGCGCGTATCGAGCAATCGCTCAGTCCGGAAACACGATGCCCGTCGCGTCGCGCGACGAGAACGGCAGGCTCAGGCGACGCTCTCGCGGGAAGGTTCGCTCGAGCAGCGAGTGGTGGCCCGTGAACCGCGTTGGGTAGTAGCGCAGGTGGAACAACGTGTCGGCGGCGCGGCGCTCGAAGGGTTCGGTGCGGCCCAGCTGCACCCCGAGCTGGTGATCGCGGCAGCTCTCGATGGCCGCCCGCACGCCGTCTTGGCTCCAGGGGCTCGCTTCGACCGCCTCGCTCGGTGCGCCCGGAGCGACCGGGCCGGGCTCGTTCCCCTCGAGCCACAGCGGAACTTCGTCACCCCGGGCAAACGGATCTGCCGTCTCGCCGTTGAGCCACACGTTGAAGTGCACGTGCGGCGCGTTCCAGGGAAACGCGAACACCATGTCGATGCCCGACGCGCCGGAGAGGGCGATGGGATCGCCGCGTTGCACGACGTCGCCCGGCCGTACCAAGGCACGCGCCAGGTGGTTGCTGGTCGTCATCAGTCCGCGGCCGTGATCGAGCATGACCTTGAGCCCGCCGCGATTGAACTCACTCGAGACACGGACCACGTGCCCAGCCGCCGGCGCGACCACCAGCGTGCCGACCGGCACCGCGAAGTCCGTGCCGTTGTGGCTGTCGTACGTCAGGCGACCGCCCCGGAAGTCCTCGACCTGTGTGACCCGCACGGACCAGCCATCATCCGTCGGGGTGGGTGTGCGATTCACCAGGTTGTAGATGGGAATGCGCCGGTCCTTGCGGCGCAGTCGCGCCCACATTGACAGCGCAAGCAGCGGTTGGAAAACACGCAAGCTGCTCGGTCCGAAGCGGGACGGCGGCGTGTAAGGATCACCGCGCAGCGTGAGCGCCACCTCCCGCGCAGCTCGCCCGAGTGGCCGCACACCGAAGATCTCACCGAGCTCGAGGCGCTCCCGCATCTTTCACTCATGCCGCTTACCGACAGCAGCGTCAATCGAAGGCGTTCAACGCGGAGCGTGGGGGAGGGTGGCCGCAAGGGCCAGCACACTTAGCGTGACGGCGAGGCAGCACAGGGCGAGCTGGAGCCGCTGGTTGCGCCGGTCGCTCGCCTGCCAGCGCCGCAGGGTGTCGAGTGGCTCCTCGCGCTCCGGCACGGCGAAGATGAACAGCGACTCAGGACCACTCGCGGCGATGCGCGCTCGGCCACCCTGGTTTCGCTTTCGGCCGACGACGAGAGCCCGGGCACCCACCGGGATTTCCTCGAGCACGCGCCCCATCGGATCTTCCAGCATCGGAACCGAGCGACGAGCCGTCGAGCTCCAGATCGCGTCCGACGGATCGACCTCGATGCGGCGCTCGTCCGAGACCAGGACGAAGGTGTCGTCGACCACCACCGAGGTTTCCCCCTGGCTCACCACGCGGGACATGGCTGCGGCCACTCCGCTCACTCGGACCGGCGTCGGGTCTTCGACGGTGCCGCAGAACCGCTCCCAGTCGCCGTCCATCGATGTCTCCGTGTGGGCAGGGGCGTCGAGCATGATGCGCGCGTGGCGTCGGGGTTGCCGCGTGGCCCGCGCCGCGCCGAGGCAGGCGAGGATCCCCGCGACGGCGAAGGCCGCTGCGGACATGCCGGCCATGGACTGGCCGCCCGCCGCGAGCGCCACGGCGTGCGCACCGAGCAGCATGGCCAGAGCAATGAACAGCTGGATGGCCGCGATGATATCCAGAAATGTCTCGCCTGCTGCGGGCGCGCCGGGGCTGTCGGTGTCACGGCTGACGGACAAGCCGAAGATGACGGCGGAAGACAGCCCCGCGCCCCAGGTAGCCCAGAGCCAGGGGTCTCGCAGGAGCGCCGAGCCGAGCGCCGCGAGCACTATGATCACCAGCGCGCCGATCAAGAGGCTCTTCTTCGATGGCAAGCGACGCCGGGGCCGCTCCCGAGAAGTTTTCGCGAGCTTCGCCGCGGCGCGAGCCTGTTCGATGGCAGCGGCACCCTTGGCCACGCGGGTCGCGCGCACCTCGCTGAGCCTCAAGATCCGGCGTTCCCGGTAAGCGTCTTCCCCCGCCTCTAGCTGCTCGTCGGTGGGCATCCCGATCACCAACACTTCGTCGCCGGTGGCGACGCAGGCCCCGTCGACGGTGACCTTCACATGCGGGCCAGGGCCGCGACCACGGAAGGGTCTAGCCAGCGCGGTCTGCTCGACCTGCCGCCACGTTCCCCGCTCGCTCGTCTTCGGTGCGGAGAGGCCGTCACTCGGAAAATCCTCCAGGTCCACGCGCACCGTCGAGCCGTCCCTGAGCACGAGTTCGAAGGCCTCGCCGTGGCTCGCCTCGTTGGTGGAGCCCGCCGCGGCGAGCGTAGAACAAACCAGGACGACGCGCCCCGGTGGCTCATGCGGCGCCACCACTCCCAGGAGATCGACGCGCAAGGTCCGCGTGGTCCGTCCGAGGGCTTCGGCCGCCCCGCCGGGCAGAGAGTGATCCGAATCCAGCATGGTGCGCCCCGGAAGCTAGCGGATCCCCGCTCGTGTTTCATACCTGCGGCGTTTCCCCGCGCGAGAGCCGCAGCCGGGAATTATTCCTCTCCGCGGGAGTTCTCCGGTGGATGGGAAAGCTGCGCTGGTTCGGGTTCACCCTCGTGATGAGCGGGGTCGTGGGTTGTGATCACGCGACCAAACACCTGGCCACCGAGAACTTGAGCCAGCCGGTCAGCTTGGTTCGCGGGCTGGTCGACCTGCGGCTCGCTCACAACACCGACACGGCATTCAGCCTGCTGGGCGGCGTACTCGGCGCAGACATGCGCTGGTACGTGATCACGCTCGTGTCGCTGCTCGCCACGCTCGGCATGTGTTTCCTCGCTTTCCGCCACTGGCAACGACTGAACGTGGCCGGCAGGTTCGCCGCAGCGCTCGTGCTCGGTGGGGCCCTCGGCAACGTGACCGACCGCGCGCTCCGGGGTCACGTCGTGGACTTCATTCACGTCTCCTATTGGCCCATCTTCAACGTAGCGGACGTGGCCATCGTGCTGGGCGCGGCTCTCCTCTTGCTCGCCCAACCTGCCCGCGCGGCGCCGATATGATCGACACCCCGGCGCTCCGCACCCATCACGGGCGCACGCTCGCCAGCCGCGCGCTCAGAGTGCTCGTCGCCGAGGACGACCCCGAGTTCAGCGAACTGCTCGTGACTGCGCTCGCCAAGGACGGGCACGAGCTGTTCGTCGTCGACAGCGGGCATGCGTTGGTCCGGATCCTGGAGCAAGTCAGTGAGCGCGAGCTGGCCGAGCCCGACGTGATCCTCGCCGATGTCCGGATGCCCGGCCCTTCCGGGCTCGACACTCTGTGCAAGCTGCAGGGGTCACCGCTCGGCGCACGCGTGATCCTGATGACCGGCTTCGGCGATCAAGAGTTGCACGCTCGGGCCCGATCCGCCGGTGCTTACGCGGTCTTCGACAAACCCTTCGAGCTGGATGACCTGCGGGTCGCGGTCCTACACGTGAGAGCGATGCGTGACGCTGGAATGAAACCGCCGGGCTAGACGCTGAGCGAGCGGGCGCTGCCATGAAGCTCACGCGAAAGCTCACGCTGTACATCGCGTTTGCGGTCATCGCGGTGCTTTCACTCGGGGCTTTCATCCGTATTCAAGGCGAAGCGCGGCTGTACGAGGCGGATCTGACCCGCGATCACGACGTGCTGGGACGCGCCCTGTCCGCGGCGGTCAGTGAGGCCTGGCGCGTTCGCGGGCGCGCTCTGGCCCTCGATGTGGTGGCCCACTCGGACTCCCCGGACGACCCTGTTCACCTCCGCTGGGTTGACACCAGCGCGGAGCCGAGAGGTCTCCATACCGTCGGGTTCAGCCCCGGTGAGCGTTCGCTCTTGAGTCTGGGTCAGGTCGTTCACCGGGTGGTGCCGGAGCCGACCGCGGAGCTCGTCAGCTACGTGCCACTGTCCGGAAGCGCCGGACAGACCGGGGCGCTGGAGATCTCGGAGTCGCTGACGGGGCGCGATCAGTTTCTTCGGCGGATCATGCGGAGCACCCTGCTGCTCACCGCTGCCATCGGCGGAGTGTGTATCTTGCTCGCGTTCGGCCTGGGTACCTGGATCGTGGGTCGTCCGGTGCGGGCTCTACGTGACAAAGCGAGGAGCGTAGGCGCCGGTGACTTCGAGACGCCGGTCCGGTTGTCCCAGGACGACGAGCTAGGGGAGCTCGCCCGGGAAATGAACGCCATGGGTGACCAACTCTCGACGGCAAAGCGGCATACCGAGGCCGCGATGAATGAGCGGGCTCAGGCGTTGGAGCAGCTGCGGCACGTCGAGCGCCTCGCTACCGTTGGACGCCTGGCGTCCGGCGTTGCACACGAGCTTGGCACACCGCTCAACGTGATCCAGGGCCATGCCCGGCTGATCGAGACGGGACAGGCGGATGACATCGGCGATTCCGCCGCGGCGATCGCGCGTCAGACCCAGCGCATCACGCTGATCATTCGCCAGCTTCTCGACTTCTCTCGCCCGCGGTCGGCGGTCAAGGCCCCGGCGGACCTCGTGGCGCTCGCGCGGGAGACCGCTGCCATGCTGAAGTCGAGCGCACTCAAAGCGCAGGTTAGCTTGGAAGTCGAGAGTCCCGACGGCGCGGTGTCGGCGTCGGTCGACGAATCCCAGATCTTGCAGGTCTTGACCAACCTGGTCCTGAACGCGATCCAGGCGAGCTCGTGCGGCGAGCGCATTGTGCTTCGAGTCAGCCGACCCGACGACGCCCGCGCGTTGGTGGAAGTGGTCGACGCTGGTCACGGCATGACGGCTGAGGTCATGGACCACCTGTTCGAACCGTTCTTCACTACCAAAGAGGTAGGGATGGGGACCGGTCTCGGCCTGGCTGTTTCATACGGCATCGTGCAGGACCACCGAGGCAAGATCGCGGCGCACTCGGTGCTGGGCCAGGGGACCACGTTTTCGCTGCTGCTTCCCCGAGGAGACGAGGCATGCCGAGCCGCTTGATCTTGGTCGAAGACGATCCCGACCTGCGAGAATTTCTGAGCTCGCAGCTCTTTCGGCGCGGGTATGAGGTGTTCGGCGCGGCCTCGGGTGAGGAAGCACTCGGACACTTGGCGACGGACTCTGCCACGTTGGTGCTCACCGACGTCGCGCTCAGTGGAATGAACGGCATCGACGTGTGCCGTCGTGTCTGGGAAATGGGCCGCGACGTTCCCGTAATCGTGGTCACGGGCCACGGCAGCCTGGACGTGGCGGTCGAGGCACTGCGCGCCGGCGCGGCGGACTTCATCACCAAACCCGTGGACGTCGACGTGCTGTGTATCGCGATCGAGCGCGCGCTCCAGGCCCGCGCGCTGCGGGACGAAGTTCAGCGTCTGCGGGAATCGGCGACGACCGCGAGCATTGGTTCAATGGTCGGCCAGAGCGAGGTGATGCAGCGGACGTGCGCCATCTTGTCGCGGGTCGCGGCGACGGACGTCTCGGTGCTCTTGACCGGCGAGAGTGGGACAGGCAAGGAGGTCTCCGCGCGAGCGCTTCACCAGCAGAGCCGGCGGGCTGAGCGCCCCTTCGTGGCGGTGAACTGCGCCGCGCTGCCGGAGCACCTGCTGGAGAGCGAGCTCTTCGGCCACGAGCGCGGCGCCTTCACCGACGCCCGCTCCGATCGGGTTGGGCTGTTCGCCCGCGCGAATGGTGGCACACTGTTTCTGGATGAGATCGGCGAGCTGCCGCTGGGGCTGCAGCCGAAGTTGCTCCGAGCGCTGCAAGAGCGGACCGTGCGTCCGGTTGGAGGGGACCGCGAAGAAGAGGTCGACGTGCGCCTGGTCACGGCGACCAACCGCGACCTGGATGCCGCGGTTGCGAGCCACGATTTTCGTGAAGACCTCTTTTATCGTATCAACGTCGTGGGCGTTCACCTTCCGCCCCTGCGCACCCGCGGCAACGACGTCCTGATCCTGGCGCATCACTTCATCGACAAGTTCGCCCGCGCGACTTCCCGCCCCGTCGTGGGCATGACCGAGAGAGCTGCTGCGTGTCTGCTCGCTCATTCGTGGCCAGGAAACGTCCGGGAGCTGGCAAACAGCATGGAGCGGGCCGTGGCGCTGACCGCGTTCTCCGAGATCACACCGGAGGACTTGCCGGATCGTGTACACAAACCCAACAGCCCCAGCGCCTTTCCCGGCGCCGAGGCCCGGGAGCTCTTGCCCATGGCCGAGGTCGAGCGTCGACACATTCTGTTCGTCTACCGAAGCGTGGGAGGCAACAAGAGCCAGGCGGCACAGGTTCTTGGGCTCGATCGCAAGACCCTGCACCGCCGACTCGAGCAATATCAGGTAGAGAGCGCGTCCGGTGGGGAGCGGCGACTGGGGAACGTTGACCCAACTGCGGAGACCTGACCCGAGCATCACCAGCCAAGCCCGCGACCTCGGGTGATTCGAGCTTGGGCATGGCTCGTGCACTCACCGCCTCCATGTCCAAACCGTCATCGTCGGAACCGGGCCTCGAAGCCGCTGAGCGCACCAGGGGTCTCGTCGGTCGCGTGCTCCTGGCCGAGGACAACGATGAGCTGCGTTGGCTCCTCGCTCGAGCGCTGAGACGCGATGGCCATCAGGTGATCGAAGTGAGTGATGGCTGCGAGCTTCTGGACCAGCTGGCGCGTGAGGTCCGGGATGACGGCAAGCTGGAGTTTGCCGACGTCATCGTCAGCGACATTCGCATGCCGGGTTACACGGGAATTGCCGTCCTGCATGGGCTTCGTCAGAGCGGTTGCACGGTGCCGGTGGTGCTGATTACCGCCTTCGGTGATCCCGAGACGCACGAATCGGTCTCGCGCATGTCGTCGGCGCTGTTGCTCGACAAGCCGCTCGACGTGGAAGAGCTGCGGCGAGCCGTTCAAGCGGCGCTCGAGCACAAGTCGTGCGCCGCTTGAGGGGAAAGTTCTGGCCCGGCCTTTGGCCGAGCCTGATGAGAGAAGAAGGAGAAATCGAAAATGCTACGTTCGAAGTTGGGTCTCTTTACATTGGCCGCCGGCCTCGCGGTCCCCGCGTCCACGGCGTTTGCGTCCACCGCGTCCGCGGCTCCCGCCGCCGCTCCCGCGAAGAAGACGAAGCCCGCAAAGAAAGCGCACAAGGCACCGAAGAAGGACCCCAAGGGCCCCAAGTGACCTGACTCGGCCCGAGAAGGGGGCCCTAGGGGGGGGAGGAAGAGGAGGTGCTGATTCGCTCGAAAATACCATCCCGAGAACGAGCGCGGGGCTCCCGCGCCGAGAGCGACATCATGACGACGGCCTGTCGCCCGCTCTCGGCCACGGAGCCTCGCGTTTCGTGTCTGTTCGCGAGGCTCGAGTTGAGCAGTCTTGCGACGCTCAGATCGCGATGGGCATGAGCGGCGAAAACCCACTTGAACTACCGGCGAGGCCGGCGGATGCCTCCTCTGGCCTGGGATGAGTCGCGAATTTCTGGCAGGTCGCGCCGAGGATAACCTCGAAGAAACCCTGTCGCAGCAGCGCTTCCGCTGCGCGAAAGCGCACTAGAACACCGATCAGCTTGCGCTGCTCGTGTTCTAGGACCTTTACGTTGGGACTGCGCCCCAAACCCCCGGCCTTCGGCCGTGCGCGCTCCGCGCGCGAGCGCCGAACAGCTTGCAAGTCCCGGAAAACAAACGACGTTCAACCTGTTCGGCGCTCTAGTCGAGGCTAGGTGAGAGTGGCGGCGCTCTCCCGATCCGGGTTGCAGTTCAGAGCCCACGAGGCCATGAAGGGCCTACATGCAAAACCCGTGGGACTCGAACGGCGGCGGACCGGACGTTGGCCAGGTCATCGGACAGGTGTCCGCGACGCTGAAGAAGAACGCCCGGAGCTTCGGACCAATCGTGCTCGGCATCATCCTGTTGGTCATTGCGGCCACCGGCATCTACAGCGTGGGTCCAGGCGAACAGGGTGTGGTGCGCACCTTCGGACGCGAGTCCGGCAAGACCGGCCCGGGCCTGCACTATCGCGTGCCGCTGGTTCAAAATATCGACGTGGTCAACCTCGAGCAGATCCGCCGTATCGAGGTGGGATTTCGTGGCAAAGAGCGCGTTCCCACCGAGGCGCTGATGCTCACCGGCGACGAGAACATCGTCGAGGCTCAGATCATCGTGCAGTACCGCGTGACGGATCCGAGCAAATACCTGTTCCGCATCAAGGATCCAGAGGACACCCTGCGTGCGACGGCCGAGGTCGCGCTGCGCAGCATGGTCGGCCGCACCAACATCGATGACGTAATCACGACCGGCCGCGACAGCGTGCAGGCCGAGACGCGGGCGTGGCTGCAGAAGCTGATGGACGAGTACCAGAGCGGCGTGAGCATCACCGAGGTGAAGCTGCAGGCCGTGGACGCGCCCGACGAGGTGAAAGAAGCGTTTCACGACGTCGTGCGCGCCCGGGAAGAGAAAGAACAGCTGATCAACCAGGCCAAGGGTTACCAGGCCGACTTGATCCCCAGGGCCCGCGGTGAAGCGCGCAAGATGGAGCGCGAGGCGGAAGGGTACAAGGAGCAGCGGGTGCTCCGGGCCAACGGTGACGCGCAGAAGTTCGACTCCGTCTACGCCGAGTTCAGCAAGGCCGAGCGGGTGACACGTCAGCGGCTCTACCTCGAGACGATGGAGCGCATCTTGGCCAAGATCGACAACAAGGTGATCGTGGACAAGGACCTGGCCAAGGGCGCGGTGCCGATCCTGCAACTCGGTGCCCAGGGCACGGCCGCGGTCGTGACGGGAGCTGCAAAATGAAGTTCGGGGCGCTTCTGCTGGCAGTCTTGGCCATCATCTTGGTGGGGCAGTCGACCTTCCAGGTCGACGAAGGAGAGCTCGCCATCGTCACGCAGTTCGGTGAGTTCAAGCGCACGGTGGATGCGCCGGGCCTCTACTTGAAGACACCGTTTGCGCAGACCGTGACACGCATGGAGCGGCGGATCATGGGCAGTGATACCCCGCCCGCGGAGTACCTGACCCTCGACAAAAAACGCCTGGTCGCTGATCCTGTCACACGCTGGCGGGTGGTCGACCCACTCGTCTTTTTCAAGACGGTTCACGACGAGACCGGGGCCAAGGCCCGGCTGGACGACATCATCAACAGTGAGATGCGGCGTGAGTTGGCGAGCCGGGACTTCGGACAGATCATCGGCAACGAGCGCGACCCGATGATGCAGCGAGTGGCCGCGGCGGTGCGGACTCAGACCAAGGAGTTTGGCATCGAGATCGTCGACGTGCGGATCAAGCGCGCGGACTTGCCCAAGGAGGTCCAAGAGAGCGTGTACGCCCGCATGCGCGCCGAGCGTGATCGTGTGGCGAAGCAGTACCGCTCCGAAGGTGAGGAAGAGTCGGCGAAGATCCACGCCGACACCGACAAGGAGAAGACCATCCTCCTGGCCAAGGCCTACGAGACGGCCCAGAAGGCCCGGGGCGAGGGCGACGCGGAGGGCACCAAGATCTACGCGCAAGCCTACGGCAAGGCGCCAGAGTTCTACGCCTTCCTCCGCAGCCTCGACACCTACGAAAAGGCCATGGGCCAGCAGACCAACCTGGTGCTGTCCACTGGCTCGGACCTGTTCCAGTACCTGGCGCAGCCCAAGCAGTGAGCCGGCGCGCCCCGAAGGCGGCGCTTCATCGACGCTGACGATTTCACGCGCTTGGGCTAGCGTCGTCGGGGAGAGGTCCCATGTCGAAGAGCACCCTGGTTTCCAGCATCGTGTCACTAGCGCTGGTCGCGACGACCGCAACCGGTTGTGACGATGAAAAGAGCACGTCCGCACCGGCGACCGCGACCGCCACTGCGGCGCCGGCGCCCACACCGGAAGCGAAGCCAAGCGCTCCGGCCGCCAGCGCGGAGCCGGAAGAGCCGCACCACGATTGCCCCGAGGGCTCGACCGGGCCGGGGTCGTTCAAGAAACCGTGCGAGGCCAAGGGCACGGCGCGCATGATGGAAGTGACGTGGACGGGCAAACAGACCGACACCGGGCCGTCGTTCCGCGTCGTGAGCAAGTCGAAGCTCGAGATCTTGTACGGCAAGGTCGCCGTCTATTTCTACGACAAGGCGGGCAAACAGCTCGAGGTGAAGGTCGAGGGAGAAGGCAAAGGCAAACCGATGCAGGTGTGCTCCGGAAACATCTTCGACGGTCCGATGAAACCCGCAGAGAAGGCCGTGATCACCTTCTCCTGCGTGAAGGCCAAACACGTCCCCGAAGGCACCGCGGCCATCGAGGCCGAGATGGAGGTCGTGGGTTTCTCCGACGCGAGCAGCAAGAAGAACGAGTTCTACTGGCAGAACAAGGAGCTCACTCCCGACGCGCGGCCGAAGGGGAAGAAGAAGTAGCGGTCGAGTCCCGCAAGCGGGAGAGATCCTCCAGCTCGTCCGTGGGGACGGACCGCTCGGCAAAGAGCCGCGTGAGCTCGGCACGGGTGGCGTCGAAGTAGGCGTCGCTGGCCTGGGCGAGCAGGCCGTTCTGCTCGTAGATACTCGCTACCAGCTCGCTGCGGTGCAGGCGGTCGATGCGTACTCTGCGGATCCACGGCGAGAGCAGCGAGACCAGCCGCGCGGGATCGAGCGGGAGCATCGGCTGAATCACGGCGAAGGTGACGAGGCCGCTGTCGTGGCACATGCGCAGCGCCCGAATGCGATCGGCGATGCGGTCGGCTCCGGGCTCGAACCGGTGGCGCATCGCATCGTCGTCGGTCGGCACCGAAAAACCCACCAGCGCGCGATCGAAGCGCGAGAGCAACGGCAGGTCCTCGGTCAAGCGTGCGGCTCGCGTCAGGATGCAGGGCGTGAAGCCCGCGTCCAGCAGGACCTCGAGGCAACGCCGCGTGATGCGATGACGGCGCTCGAGGGGCTGGTAGGGATCGGTGAGGATCGGGCTCATGCGTACGATGCCCGGCTCGACCTCGCGCACCTCGCGCGCGAGCACCTCGGCGGCGTTGGCCTTGACGTCGACCCAGCGCCCCCAGGTGGCGTGTGGGAGCCCGTCGAGCGCGCGGGACACGTCGGCTTGATCGTTGACGAAGCAGAAGCGGCAGCCGATGGCGCAGCCGACGTAGGGATTCAGGTAGTACTGGCCTGGCCCCTCCCGAATGAGCACGCGCTCGACGTCAATCTGCCGCAGCTCGAAGCGACCGGTCGCGGGAGCTCGCGCTACTCGGGGCAGCTCGCCCTCCCGCCGCTCGAGCTCCCTCGTCACGTGCGCGAGCAACAGCCGGTCGGCCTCGCCCAAGGCACGGTCTTGACGCGGATCGCGCGCGTACAGGTTGAACCGCCGAGTACGGCAGTGACAATCCCGAGTCAGCGAGCGTTCGCCGAGCTCGATGCGCAGATGCTGGTTTTCGCGGGCAACGTGCAGGGTTGGCCCCTGTTCGACGTCGAAGTCCACGACCGAGAACCCGTGCGGCAGGTTTCCCGGAACGAGCAGGTCGCCGAACAGCTCGCGTACACGGCGATCGACCGTGCGTCGAATGTTCGGCTCGGTCGCGCGGCGGTCAGCCACAAACGCCGACGTCGTTACCCGTGCCGGTCAAACAGCTCTTGCCGCTCGGGCAATCCGACGAGACTGCTGCGCGACACGTCTTGTTGCAGGTGAAGGTCGTTCCGCTGACGTTGGCGCACAACCCGCGCCACGCCTTGCCGTCACTGCCGCAGGGCTCTCCGCCCGTGGAACCGCTCGCGCAGGTCCCGCCGATTGCTGCGGAGTCGCCGGCCTCGGCGAAACACACGGCGTTGAGCGCGCAGGTTTGTGCGTTCGGGCAACCGGGGGTCGTCGCCCAGAAGCTACACTGATTGCGGCACACACTCTGGCCCTGATCAGTTGCGCAGATCAGACCCTGCGCGCAGCCGGTGTTGAGCGGAGTGGCTTTGCAGGACTGGCCGTCGGACGCACTGCCCGCGCCCCAGCAGAAACCTGTGTTGTCGGCCTGGGAGACCTTGCAGGTGGCGCCACCCGCGCAGGCTGCTCCTTTGAAGATGCAGTCCGGATAACACGCGCCCACGGTGGCGCTGTCCACCTGAGCCACACACGTCTTGCCCGTCGGGCAGTCGAGGCTGTCGGAGCACTGACCGTTGACACACTTGGCGGTGGCCGGGTCGCACACCATCGTGCTCGAGTTGGGGCAGTCTTCCGCCTTGGTGCAGGTCGTGGTCGAACCACCAGAACCGCCGCTTGCACCGGAGCCGCCAAAGCCACCGCTTGCGCCGGAGCCGCCGACTGCGCCGGAGCCACCGGTTGCGCCGGAGCCGCCGACTGCGCCCGAGCCGCCGAAGCCGCCGGTCGCGCCGGAGCCGCCGGTTGCGCCGGAGCCGCCCACTGCGCCTGTGCCGCCGACCGCGCCTGTGCCGCCAAATCCGCCGGTAGCACCTGCTCCACCCACGGCCCCCGCGCCACCGAACGCTGAGCTTCCACCGAGCCCGCCGTCGCCAAATCCGCCGCCGCCGCCCGGGGATGAGCAGGCGACTGCCAGAAAGATCAACGAGCCGAGGCCTACCGCGGAGCGCAGGGGTTGCATTTGATGCCTTCTACGGAGCGCGCCTTCCCAATGTTCCCCGGAGCCGTGCAAAGTCCTGATTCTCCGAGACTGTCCCGAAGTAGTAACGCAGCCAGAGCCCGGTCGTGACGAAGCCTGGTCTGAAGGTATCGCCGTCTGAGCCGCGCCACTGGCTCAGCATCACCCCAACATGCAGTCCCGCCTCGATGTGTTCGCTTGGTCGGAATCCCAAGGGCTGCAGGTAAGGGTGAACAAAAACCGACGAGCGTGGGTGTCGGACCGAGTCGTCGCTGTCGTTCACACTGGACCAGAGCCATCCGCTGGTGACTCCAGCGCCAATGCGGAGCGGGCCCGCCGTTGCCACGGCTGCGAGATCCACGCCGAGAGGAAATAGTCCTCCCGCGTCGCTGATCGCAGGCAAGAACGCGATGCCCAGCTGCAGCGCCAAGCTATTGCCGAGCGGCGCGGCGTAGCTCACGTCGACGCGCGCGCCCAGCAAGATGCGGGGCTCCGCGTCCCTCGGCGGCGAGACGTAGTTGAGAGCCCCTGCCCCCAGGGCAAAACGCGGCAGGGAGCTCGGCGGAGGAGGTGGCGGAGGTGACAGACAGGGTGAGAGACAGACCCGGGGTTCGCAGCGGGGATCGAGCTCGAGCGTCCGTGTTTCGCCAGCGCCAAGCTCGAAACGAGTCTGCGCTTCGCACTCCCCGATCAGCGCAAGTTCGTGCGCTCCGGCAGCCAAGCGCAGCGGCGCGTCGAGTGGGAGCGTCCCGGCGTCCTTGCCATCGATCTGGAGCGCACTGCCGGGTGGACCGCCTTCGATCGTCACCCGACCCGACACGGCGTCGAGCTGTTCGCGCAGCGTCTGCGCGCTCGTGAGCAACTGCGGCTCCGTTGCACATCGCACGAGCTCGTCGAGGTGGCGCTCCGCTGCCGCGAGGTCCCCCAGCTTCAACTCGGTATCGGCGAGCAGCACGAGCAGTCGTGGCAGAGGGGCGAGCTCGTAGGCGCGACGAAAGGCGTCGACGGCGCTGGCGACGTCGTCTGCATCCAACCTGGCACGCCCTTCCAGGTAGAGCTGTTTCGCAAGCTCTCGTTCCTGGGGGTTCGGCTGTCGGGGAGGAGAGCAATCGCTGGGAGTCGGCTCGACCGGAGCGGGATCCGCCTTGCCCGGCCGAGCGAGGCCGGCGAGCGCGGAAGCGACGAACAACGCCCGACGGGCAAAGATCACCTCGCGGTCAGTCGCCATCTCGACCACGAGGGTATCGCTCGGCGTGCGGGGAAGGAATCACAGTCGCGCGGGACTTTGGGCGTATGATTTCGGAGCATGCCCGGCGCCATCCGATGTTTTTTCGATTTTCTTTCGCCCTACGCTTACCTGGGGTTTTCGAGAGTGCAGGCCATTGCCGCGCGGCACGCGCGTGACGTCGAACCGGTGCCGGTGCTCTTTGCGGCGCTGCTGAAGGCCCACGGGACCCGCGGCCCCGCCGAGGTTCCCGCGCGCCGAAGGTATCTGATGAAGGATGTCGTGCGCCTCGCACACGACTACCAGATGCCGCTCGACGCGCCGTTTGCGCACCCGTTCAACCCCCTCTTGATGCTGCGAGTGAGCTCGCTGCCGATGGACAATCGTGAGCGCGTTCGGTTGGTCGCAGCGCTCTATCGCGCCACGTGGGCAGAACGGCGCAACGTCGTCGAAGCGTCGGTCGTGGGCGAGGTGCTCGGAGTGATGGGCTTTCCGAGCGATTGGCTGGACCTTGCCTCACAGCCAGAGGCAAAAGAGCGCGTGCGCTACCAGACTGATGAGGCCGTTCGGCTTGGCGTGTTCGGAGTGCCGAGCTTCGTCGTCGATGGCGAGCTGTTCTGGGGTTGTGACTCCTTGCCCCACCTGGACCGGTTCCTCGCCGGGGCGGATCCGGTGCCCCGCGACCTCCTGGCGAGGTGGGAAGAGCTCCCGGTGCAGGCGACGCGACGCGAAGCGTGATGCCGTCCGAACGTTGCGCGCCGACCGCCGTCGTCGCTCGCGCCTGGCCATGTCCCAGACGACCCGCCCCGCGGACGAGATGCGCGCTCAGTCGACGTCGTAGTGCACGACCAGCTCGTCCTGGCCGCCGGGCGCCGACACGTACACGTGTACGTCCCAGGGCCCCGCCATCTGGAATACGACGTTGTCGATGACGTAGTCTCCGGCCGAGACCTCGCTGATGATCGGCGTGTCGCTGGAGCCGTGGCCGTGCTCTGGGCAGAGCGCCTCTCCGGCGAGCAACGCTCCCTGGACGGGGCTCCCGTCGGCGCGTGTCAGGCGGAGCTGGACCATGTTGTGCCCGACCGTCGGCTGGCTCGCGAACACACCCTCGTAGAGGGCCGCCTTCGACGTCACAAAAACCTCAGATGGTTCGCGCGCCTCTTCGTCATTGCCGCAGCCGATGCAGGCGAAGGTGAGCGCGAGCGCTGCCACGAGGACACCCATGCGACCGATGCAGGCTTTCATGCTTCGATGTTCCCGGGATTCAGGTTCCCGCGCTAGCGCCCGCGAGCGCGCAGATGATGGACGTCATGCCGCACCGCGGCGACGCCGTGCAGCCCGCAAGGTGGCAACGCGAAGCGCGCCCCTCGTCAGTTGGGCAGGCAGGCTTGTGCGGTCGAGGCCGATGCGTTGGACGAGCCGATGAAGCGATTCGCCGTGGTCGCCGCGGTGCCGGCGATCTTGCTGCAGTTGCCGTTCGACGTGTCGGCCTTCGACACACAACTGCCGGTCGTGCCGCCGTCGAGGCTGGTGCAGAAGGTCGGCGCTTTGCCGCTCTTGTCCGGGCAGTACCCCTCACAGGCAACGGTGCAGAACCCGGTCTCGGCTCCGCCGGCAGGCGTGAACAGATGGCAGCTGCCGCTCTTGCCGTTATCCGTGAAATTGCACTCCGTGTCGCTCTTGCAACTGTCACCCACGAACGGGGTTGGTGCAGGCGTGGCGCCGTTCAGGAGTGGGAACGCTGCCGCGTCATCGACGTTCACGAAGGAGAACCCGCCGTCCTTCAGCTTCTGGATCACCTCGCTGAGGTGAGACGCGGTGTTCTGGTGGATGTCGTGGAACAAGAGCACGCCGCCGTTCTTGCTCTTCACCTGGCTCATCACGTAGCCGACCATGTCGTCGCGGTATCCGTCCGGGACGAAGCGGAACGTCGACTGTGAGCAGTGCCCGGAGCCGGACGCGGCGAAACACCAGTCCGCCGAGTCGATGTGCCAGCCCGTGACGGCGTAACCGTAGCCCTCGACGAGATCGACGCCCGCGCAGCTGGCGGAGCCAAAGGGAAAGCGAAAATAGCGTGGCGTCGCGCCCGTTGCGAGGATGACGTCGTGGGTCTTCTGGACCTCTTCCTGCACCTTCGCGATGCCGACTGTCTTCAGGTTCAGGTGGTTCTGGGAGTGGTTGGCAAGGATGTGTCCCTCTTCCAGGATCCGGGCGAGCACCGCGCGGGCCGCGTCGCTGGTCACGCGTTTGCCGTTGATGAAGAAGGTCGCCTTGATGCCGTACTGCTTCAGGATGTCGAGCACCTGAGGAGTCGTTGCTGGGTTGGGGCCGTCGTCGAAGGTGAGCGCAACTCGCTTCGCAAACCCGCTCTTGTCGGGGATCACCACGCCGGAGCAACCGCTCGAGTCGACCTTGCCCATGTCGGTCTGCTGGTAGGCGTCCTCCCAGGCGGCGATGTCGTTCGCTCCCAGGGTCTCGTCGTGGTCGTCGCTTGCCCCGCAGGCGCCCTGCAGGACGATGGGTGCCAGAGCCAAGAGGGGGAAGTAGAACGAGATCCTGCGCATTGGGGGCTCCAAGGGATGATGCCGCATAGGATAGGAGAAGCCGCGCCGGCGCTCAACCCGCTGAAGGAGCACGAGCTTGGCGCACGGGGTCTGCGAAGAACGGCGGCCCGGTCGCCGTGCACGATCAGCCTTTGCTGCGTTGATATCCCGCGAGATGCCCGCTATCTCGGACCGGGTGCACGAATTGCGGTTCTGGGTTCTGGCGTGGGGCCTATCGGGCATGGCCTGCGAGCGCTCGCTGGGGTCGGAACAGGTGTCTCGACCGGCGGCAGCTGGCGCGTCCGCGACCGCCGCGGCCGGCCCCGCTACGGTTTCCCCGCCGAAAGCAGGCCCGTTGCCGCCGCCCATCGCGAGCAGTGTGCTGCTCCTCCAGCGTCCGGGTCCCGAGGCGATCCTCGTGCCTCGAGCACTGGGCGCAGAGTTCTACTTCAGTGGCGTCGAGTTCTGGTCGCCCACCGAGGCCGACGCTCGTGCTCTCGAAGCGGCGCTGCCCGGAGCCCTGCGGTCATCCAAAGACCGGCGAGCCGCCGCGATCAGCAGCCAGCTCGGCAAATACCGGCGGCAATATGTCGGCATCGTCCGGGGCGGAAAGCGCCGCGTGTTCGGCAACTTCTTCTGCGAAGCTCGACCTGACTGGAAGGAGCGCGGAGTGTTCGTGAAGGATGGTGGCGACTGCTACTTTCAGGTTCAATTCGAGCCTGGCAGCGGCGATATCGTCGAGCTGAACATCAACGGCGAAGCGTGAACCGTACGCACTGCCAAGCCGCTGCGGATCTGCTAGGTTCGCGAGAATGCCCCCAAGCCGCGCCCAGGGAGCGTGGATCGCGGCCGCGCTGATCCTTGCGGCGTGTGCGGTGGACGCAATCGAGCTGGCCGGGAAGAACTGCCCGTGCGCGTCGGGTTGGGTTTGCATCAAGGGACACTGCGAGCTCGGGACCGGGGGCGCGTCGACCGGGGGCGCGTCGACCGGCGGCGCGTCGACCGGGGGCGCATCGACCGGCGGCGCGTCGACCGGCGGCGCGTCGACCGGCGGCACGTCGACCGGCGGCACGTCGACCGGCGGCACGTCGACCGGGGGCGCTGGCGGCACGTCCGTCCGCTGCGGAGCGGAGACCTGCGACCTCCCAGATCAGTTCTGCTGTCATGCGAGCTCGGCTTCGTCGGACACCGGAGCTTGCTCCGCCACCGGTACCAGTTGCACCGGCACGCGTATGCTGTGCGACGACGCAGCGGACTGCGGCGGTGTGCCCAAGGTCTGCTGTGCACAGCTGGATTCCGGAGGCCAGTTCAAAGCGGACGTGCAGTGCAAGGCAGCGGTGAGCGACTGCAAAACACCCGGGAACGGGATAGTGGAGCTGCTCTGTGATCCAGCAGCGAATACTCCGTGCCCAACCGGCTTGAGCTGCAAGACCTCGACGAAGATCGCCGGCCACTCGTCTTGTAGGCCTTGACTGATTCGATCGAGGTGCGTCACGGCAAGAGGCAGCCCAGGGTTGCCCGCCGTCCCTCGAGCAGCAGCGGACCGAAGCCGGCGATCGCTCCCCGGCTGCGGCAGACGCGGTGAACGGCGGCGGCGCAGTCTCCACTCCAGGCATCCGCGGGCTGGTAGCAGGCGCCGTGCCCGTGCTCGAGCTCTTCAAAGTCGACCTCCGGCAAATCCAAACGAGCGTCGACGCAGGTCAGGTCGAACCTACCGTCGGGACCGCCGGGGCCAGGCGGCACGAACAGCCCCGTTCGTGCGCCAGTTGCCACGCATGCGCGATGTGTCGCGCGCCAACAGGCGCCGGGACTGCCGTCCGCCGGTGTGCATTCGGCGTCGATGCGGGTGAGGTCAGCCCAGGTAACCTCGAGCTTGCGCCCTCTGTGGCAGATCACGATCGCGATCGGACCGGTGTTTTCCACCGGACCGAACCCATCATCGTGTCCGTGCGCGCGGCAGAATGCCCGGCTGGCGCGCGTGCAACTCGGCCCATGGCGCTCACCGCCAGCGTCGCAGTCGCCATCGTGCTGCCCAAGCTTCACGTAAGGAACCTCGACGACCTCGACGCCGCCTGCCGATGTCTCGAGCGTACGAGGCTCGAGTGCAGCCACCTCGCAGTGCGCGAGCTTGGGGTCCAGCCCACGATAGGGACCCAAATGATGCTCACACAGGAGGGCGAGGTACCACGCCAGCTGGTCGCGGGCGTGCCCGTGGATGGACTCGTGAACCTGCGCCAGGGTCGCGATCGGAGTCCCGCCTCTCGCGTCAGTTGTGATCCGGTGCGTGACTTCGAGAAATCGTGCAGCGCGCAAGCGTGCGTCCGCGAAGGCCACCGGCAGCGCGCCGACGAGCAGAGCCAAGAGCAGCCACGCCGTGACCGTCGCGAGACCTACACGACGCTTGCCCGTGTCCTTCGATTCGGATTGCAGTGTGGCGCGAACGAGCACGACGTGCCCCAGCGCGAACGTCCCTGATGCCAAGAGCGTGAACCGCTCGCCGAGCCCGGCGTGGGTGATGCCGCCCCATCCGGCGCGCCCCCAGCCAATGGCGGCGCCAACGCTCAGCGTCGCGAGCAGCGCGCCAAACAGGAGCCGCGTCCTCCGCCGCTCGGCGGGGCCCTCTGCCATCTGCCCGCGGAGGGCCGCTGCCACGATGGCGGTCAGCGTGGCAGCGGCGATCCAGCCCGACAGCGGCCAGAATCTGCCTCCCGCAGGGCCGAAGCCCATTGCGAAGAACTCGATGGCAGTCTTCCACTTTGCTGCTTCGCCGCCCGACCCCCGGAGCGATGGCTCCCAGGTCAGAAGCGTACCGGCGAGCAGCCACGTGCTGCCGACCAGCAGCGGTGCGCCCCAACGAGCGCGCTGCCGCGCGGGTTCGTCGTCCCAGTCGAAGGCGTACGCCGCCACGAACGGGGCGAACACCGCAGACGCGACTAGGCCGTTGATGCCACAGAGGCTCAGCGCGACCAAGCTCAGAGCTGTGCCGAAGAGCGAACCGCGCACACCCCGCGTCGCATTCCACGCCGACAGGAGCGCGAGCCCGAGCAAGCTGGTGTGTAGCGCGAACTGGAGATCGAATGCGTGTACGAACGTCGAGACCAGGCGCGGGCTCAGGAACAGGAGCGGGACCACCGCGTCGACGACACCGAGTCGGCCGCGTGCTTGCCGCGCAAGGCGCAAGAAGATCCAACACGATGCGGCCAGCGCCACCAGCCCCAGAAAACGCGGCGCCCACAGGCGCCCACCGCTCAGCCAGATGGCCGCGATCTCGAGCAGCTTGGGCAGCACCAAGCGGTGTCCGTTGAACGGTGTGAGCAGCTCATCCGTCAAGCGCGCGGCCCCGGTGGCGCCGGGGATCAGCGTCATGTCGTCCATGATGACCATGTCGACGAACGCGATGGGTCGGAGCAGCGCGCCTGAGGCCACCGCGAGGGCGACCACCGAGAGCGCCAAGAACACCGGGGCGCGAGCTGGCCGAGTCTTCAAGATCCCCTGAGGTGACGCTATCATGGGGATTTCTGCTGCGGCGGAGACTGAGTGAAACCGGTCTTGCCGCGCGGGCGTACGCTAGAGTCGCAGAGTCGCTGATGGCTGCCTGCGGGCAGCCAAGAATCACCGGAGTGCACGTGAGTCGATCGAGCTTGGCCGTTGGAATTGTGGTTGGCGTCGCAGCCTTCGTTCCCTTCATGCCGTCGGCCAGCGCCTTCGTGGGTACACCCGTCGGGGGTCACCCGGGCGAGCTGGACGTCAACGGGGTGGTCACGATGGAGCGCGGCAAGACCGAGCCCAACGAGAACCAGGCCTCGTACATGAAGACGAAGGGCTGGTACGAGTACAAACTCGGCGTCGGTTACACCGTCGGGGACGTCGGCCCGCTGCAGTTCTTCTCCGTGAGGCTCGAGGGCACGCATTTCCAGACGCCCGCCGAGACGAACGACCCAGCAGAGTGGCAGGTGGGCGCGCCCGGTTCTTCACCGCCGGGCACCATCGGCTCGGAGTGCGCAGCCGGCGCGACCTACCAAGGCGGCGGAGTGTGCGAGTTCTACCCAAAGGACCAGGGCACCATCGCCACGGCAACCGTGTCGTTTGCCGTGATCCACGACCCGAAATTCGCGCTGGGTTTCTATCTGAAGGGCAGCGCGCCGTTCGGCATGAACCTGGAGAAGTTCGAGAACCCGCGGCTCGACTACTTTGCCGGTGGTCTCAACGTCGGGGTCGAGCTCGAGACCTGGCTGGGTTTCGAGAGCACGGTCTATATCGGGTCGGGTACCCGTCCGTTCGGGAAACAGCAGAACGGCGCCGCGGCGCTCTCGGGCATGTTCGACTTCAAGGCGCGACGTTGGCTGTTGCCGTGGAAGGCGGGGCTGAAGCTCGGGCCCTACGTCGAAGGCGACATCCACGAGCGCTTCGACGAGCGCTACGATCGTGCGTACAGCCCCGTGGTGCTCCCCCAAGGGGGCGGCGCGCCGGAGCAGTCACGCGACCGCATCCGCGCGGCGCGCTTCGCGGTGGCGCTCTTGCCGTACTTCCTGGTTACGGAGCACCTGTCGGTCGAAGCCGGCTACGTACAGAAGTTCTTCGGCTACGACGCCCGGGCGACCCAAGTGTATTTTCTGGGCCTTCGCGGCTTGATGAGCCTCGGGAGTTGACCGGCGTCACGCGGCAGGAGGCTCGGCGCTGGCCGGCGTTGGCGCTTTGTTGGGGGTCACCGTAGAATCCGGCCGTGGTCAACAGGGTCGTTCTGATGTTCGGGGTGGTGTTCATCGCCAGCTGTTCTTCGACGGCGCGGAATCACTCGAGCGAGAACAGTGGAGGCAGCGCGGGCGCCGCAGGGGCAGCGGGGAGCGGCGGCGTCACTTCTACCGGGGGTGCGGGCGGCTCGACGAGCGGGGGCACGGGCGGCTCGACGAGCGGGGGCATGGGCGGCTCGACGAGCGGGGGCATGGGCGGTGTTGGAGCGGTGGCAGGGACTGGCGGAGTTGCCGCGTGTGCCGGCAGCACCAAACAGGTGACGGCAAAGCTCAGCGGCGACACGAACATCTATCCAGAAAACACCGTCGCGAGCCCGAACTGCGAAGCGACGATCACGAGCGGGGTGAGCGAGGTGCTGAGCGTCGGCGCCGTCGCGGACAAAGCAAGCCGCACGCTTCTGCGCTTCGAGATCGACGCGGAGACGGCTCAAGCGTTCCAGACGGGCAAGGTCCAGTCGGCTCAGCTGGTCGTTCACCGAGCGCTCGGCGGTGCGTGCTCCGGTGCGTGTCCCGTGCAAGCCGGTGGCGTACTGATCTATCCGCTGACCACGAACTGGGTTGAAGGCACCAGCGGGAGCGCGAGCGGCGCGACCTGGTGTTATGGCGAGCGCGGCGGAAAACTGATGAAGTGGCAGCAGAACGGGGCGACGGGCGCCAGCGACCGTGGAAACCTCGCCGGTACGCTTCAGTTCAATGGCACGGACGAAAACCCAACGGTGGCTCTGGATCCGAGCCCGCTCAAGAGCTGGATCGACCCCAAGAGCACCATCAGCCTGTTGCTGGAGCGCCAGCCCGCGGAGAACACCAAGCTCTTCATCTACGCCAAGGAGCACTCGCTGGCACAAGGCGCCTCCCTGACCTTCCAGGTCTGCCAGTAGTTCGCGCCGGCGCGCCGCGCGCTAGTCTCGACCCGAGCAGTCTTGCGACGCTCAGATCGCTATCGGCATGCGCGGCGAAACCCACTTGAACTACCGGCGAAGCCGGCGGATGCCTCCTCTGGCCTGGGATGAGTCGCGAATTTCTTGCAGGTCGCGCGCCGGGGGTAACCTCGAAGAAACCCTCTCGCAGCAGTGTTTCCGCTGCGCGAAAGCGCCCAAGTCGAGGCTATAGCGCCGCGTCAGCTCTTCACCCGCAGCATGTCCGGATCATAGAGCGGCTTCATCGACGCGATGGCGGGGTAGAGCCTGCCGGCGATGTCGACCTCCCATTTTCCGGAGTCGAGATACGCCCGCGTCACCGGCTCGCCGGCCTCGATCATCGCGAGACCCACGGCGCCGCCGAGGGTGTGGCCGTACGAGGCCGCGCGGATGTAACCCACGGGTTTGCCGTCGCGATGCACGATCTCCGCGTGGAACATCAGCGGCTCGGGGTCCTTGATCAGGATCTGCAAGATGCGGCGTTTCAGCGGCCCCTCCGCCTTCTTTGCCAGCACGGCCTCCTTACCGATGAAGCCGCCGGGTTTGTCCAGGTTCACCGCGAAGCCGAGGCCCGCCTCGAGCACCGAGTCGGTGTTGTCGATATCGTGGCCGTAGTCGCGATATCCCTTCTCCATGCGCAGGCTCGCCAGAGCCTTGAGGCCAGCGTGCCGCAGCTCGACGGCCTTGCCCGCCTCGACCAGCCGGTCGTAGACGTGGGTGGCCTGCTCCGCCGGGACGTAGAGCTCGTAACCCAGCTCCCCGAGATAGGTGATGCGCACACACAACATGCGGGCAAACCCGATGTCGATCTCCCGCGCAGTGCGGAATGGAAACACTCCGTTCGACAGGTCGGTGGAGGTCAGCCCCTGCATCAGCTCGCGTGACCGCGGCCCCTGCACGTTGAGCTGTGCGTAGCCGGATGTCACGTCAGTGATGGCGACGTGAGCGCCTTCCGGGACGTGGCGGCGCATCCACGTGAGCACGTGGCGGTGCGCCGTGTCCGAGGCGACCACCAAGAAGCGTTCGTCTCCCAGCTTGGTGACGGTGAGATCCGCCTCCAGCGTTCCGCCTTCGTTCAGCCACTGCGTGTACGTGATCATCCCGGCGGGCCCGTCGACGTCGTTCGCGGAGATGAAGTTGAGCAGGCGTCCGGCGTCCGGACCTTCCACCGAGAATTTCGCCATGAAGGACATGTCCATCAGGATCACCCCTTCCCGCGTCGCTCGATGCTCGGCCTGCCACTGGGAAAACCAGCTCTGTCGTCCCCAGGACAGGCCGCCGGCGTCGGGCTCGGTTCCGGGAGCTCCGTACCAGTCCGCTCCCTCCCAGCCGCTCACGTCACGGAAGTACGCGCCCTGCGCGGCGAGCCGATCGTAGATCGGAGACTTCTTCGCGCCGCGGGCGGTCTGCATCGAGCGCGTCGGGTAGTGACACTGGTACACCATGCCCAGCGACTCGACGGTGCGGGTGCGGCGGTACTCCGGGGTCGATTGATAGGTGTGCAAGCGATCGATGTTGAAGCCGGTGACGTCCGCGTCCGGGCGACCCGTGCTGATCCAGTGGGCCAACACTCGACCGAGCCCACCGCCGGTGATGATGCCGATGGAGTTCAAGCCGGCGGCCACGAAGTAGTTGCGAAGCTCCGGCGCCTCACCAACGATGGGCGCCAGATCCGGTGTGAAGCTCTCCGGCCCGCAGAAGAACTTGCGCACGCCAACCTCCAGGGAAATGGGCACGCGGCTCATGGCCTTCTCGACGTACGGCCCCATGCGATCCCAGTCGGGAGTGATCTCACCGAAGGAAAAGTCTTCCGGGATCCCCTCGACCTTCCACGGCGCACACACCGGCTCGAACAGCCCGATCATCAGGCCGCCGACCTCCTCGCGGTAATAACCGTGACAGGCCGGATCTTCGATCACCGGCCAGGCTCTGCCGAGCCCGGGGATCTTGTCGGTGATCAGGTAGTAGTGCTCTGCTGCCTGCAGCGGGACGTTGACGCCGGCCTTTTCGGCGAGCTGTCGGGCCCACATGCCCCCGCAATTGACGACGTATTCGGCCTCGATGTCGCCGTACGGCGTCGAGACCCCGGTGACCACGCCGCGTTTGTGAAGCAGCCCCGTCACCGGCACGCCTTCGATCAGGCTGGCGCCGGCGAGCCTCGCGCCCTTCGCGAGGGACATCGTTGCGTCGACGGGATTCACCCGACCGTCGCCCTTGACGTAGAAGCCGGCCAAGATGTCGTCGGTCCTGGCCATGGGAAAGAGCGTCGCCACTTCCTTCGCGGAGATCTCCTGAACGTCGACTCCGCAGTGACGATTGAACGCCGCGATGCGCCGGTACTCCTCCAGTCGGTCCGGCTCCGACGCAAGCTCGATGAAACCCACCGGTTCGAAGCCCGTCGAGAGCCCCGTCTCGGCCTCGAGTCGGGCGTAGAGATCGCGAGTGTACTTTCGCATCTCCGTCGACGTCTCGGAGGTGGAACCGAACGTCACCATCAGCCCCGCCGCGTGCCAGGTCGTGCCCGAGGTCAGGCGATCGCGCTCGAGCAAGACGACCTCACGCACTCCCAGGTGCGCCAGGTGGTAGGCAACGGAGCAGCCGATGATGCCGCCCCCAACGACGACCACTCGTGCGTGTTTTGGCAGAACGGGCTCGGACATGGGCCCGGAGCATAGCGGATGTGGCCGCCCTGTACGCGGCTCCCGGCGTTGGATAGGCTCACCGCAGATGGGCCACGCACACTATTCGGCCCGCGACATCGAGGCGCGAATTCTGGCGGCCATCCGCGCGGCGGGGTTGAACCCCGAGCAGCGTCTGTCGCCCGACGACCTGGGCGCACTCGACCATTTTCACACCGGCGGGCTGCGTGCTTCCGTCGAGTTGCTCGAGCTAGCGCAGCTCCGGGCGGAGGACCGTGTGCTCGACCTCGGGGCTGGTCTGGGCGGCGCCGGCCGTCTGCTCGCATCCAGGCTCGGCTGCCGCGTCGTGTGTCTCGAGTTATCGCCGGACTACTGCGCGGGCGCGGTCCTCTTGAACGGGCTGACGGGCCTGGGTGGCCTGATCGAGGTGCAGCAGGGCAGCGCGCTCGAGCTCCCGTTTTCCAACGCCTCGTTCGGTGCCGTCTGGATGCAGAACGTCGGCATGAACATCGCGGACAAACCCAGGCTCTACGCGGAGGTCCACCGAGTCCTCCAGCCGGGAGGCCGCTTCGCTTTCCAGGAGATGGCCGCTGGCGTCGGGACTACGTCCCATTTTCCCCTCCCGTGGGCGACTGATCCCTCCGACAGCTTCTTGGTCTCCTCCGCAGAGCTTCGCTCGGGGTTGGTCGAGCAAGGATTCGTCGAGGAGCTCTTCGAGGACACCAGCGACGCGCATCTGAACAGGACTCCCGGCCCGGCCGCGCCGGGACAGCTGAGCTTGGACGTGTTCGTCGATGATCTCGCGCGGAAAGCCGGCAACGCCCGGCGCAGCCTCGAGCAGGGCCAGATCCGGCTCGTCCGGGGGGTTTTCCGGACGAACCAGTGAGTCTCGCTTCAGCGCGCTCGTGCTTCGAGGCGACGCTGAGTCGCCCTGGCGATTGCCGCCGACCAGCGGCCCTCGCTGAAGCCCGTCAACACTTCCCCATCGATGTCTGCCGTGGGTATGCCCCGCCCCGGGTTGAGCCGATCGCGTTCGCGCCGGGCGGAGTCGCTGCTCTCGATGTCGCGCTCGCTGTAGGCGAGATTGTTGACCTGAAGCCACGCGCGCGCTCGCGTGCAGTGCGGACACCACTGGGTGGTGTACATCGTGATCCGGACCGCACGCATTGCGAGCCGGAGCTCTTCGGCGCCAGGTTGTTTGGGTCTTGCAGCAGCGGTGGGTTCGGATGACGCCGGCGGTCTCTCGGTGTCCTCGGTGCGGCGTGACGGAACGGGCCCATCTTTCACGGGCAATTCCCGCGGCTCGGCGCCAGACTTCCGATCGCGCTTTACATCGCGCTCGGCAGTAGCCAGCGCCTGCGAGGGGGCGTCGCTCTCCAGTGACGCACGCGTGGTGCTGAGCGCGTTGCTTTCCGGGTTCCGGGGGCGCACGAGCGCGTATCCCGCCAGCGCAGCGAGCACGAGCGCGATCAGCAGCAGCGGCCACGGCCGCGTCCGACCGGCGCTCGCGCCGTCGGTCCCCGCCGCTCCCAATGCCGTGCTGACCGGAGCTTCACGCCGGCAGAGAATGCAGCGACCATCCGGGCCGACCGCGAGCCCGTGTGGTGCGCAGCGCTCCGTCCCCATGGGCCAAGCGTACGAGGATTCGCCGTCTGAGCGGTGAAACCGTGGGGCAGCGATCCCGTGGCTGACTGACGGATCTCAGGCGCTCACCCACCGGAGTCCGCCCGCGCTTGACCCTTCGGGCGTGGTGAGTTAAACACCTGTTTAGAACGGCTGTTTAATGACAAATACCGGCCCCAATCCTGCAGATCTAGACGGAGTCCGGGAACGCATCCTGAGCGCTGCTCGGTCCGAATTTGCCGCCCGGGGCTACGCCGCCGCATCGGTCCGGACCATCGCTGAGCCCGCGGGCGCAACCGCCGCGATGATCAACTACTACTTCGGCGGCAAACAGGCCCTCTACGACAACGTGGTCGCCGACGCGCAGAGTCGACTGCTGGCACGGCTGGCGGCCGCCATCGCGGAGGGCGGCAGCGACGGCCTCCCGGTCCGGCTGGCCCTCGCGTACTTCGATTTCCTCGTGCAGGAGCGCGACGTGCAACGCCTGCTGCTCCGCCAGTTGCTCGATCGCGCCGATCACCAGCGGGAGCGCGCTGAGGAGACGATCGGCCCGCTGCGCTCGCTGCTCGAGCAGCACTTCGGCGATCGCGAAGTCGCGCACCAGTTTGCCGTGAGTGTGTTCGGCGCCATCGCCGGATACTTTCTGTACGAGCCCGTGCTCGGTGCGTTCCTGGGTGAAGACCCGCTGTCACCCGTGAGCCTGGCCGCCCGTCGCCGTCACATCGCGGAGCTCGTCTCTTTGATCGAGAGGACCAAACCATGAACAGCAGAGCCAACGTCTTCGAGGTCACTCGCCAGCTGGTGGGGGCCCGGTTTCGCTTCCAGCATCCCGTCTACCTGGTGCACGCCCTCACGGCGCGCTGCAACGCCCGCTGCGGTTTCTGTGCCTGGAACCCGGACTTCTACGACGCGAAAGAGCAGCTCTCGACCCCGGCAATCAAACGACTCTACTCCGACGCGCGCGCCGCGGGGTTCATCGGGCTGTCGGTCTGGGGGGGCGAGCCGCTGTTGCACCCGGACTTCGACGAGATCATGCGGCACGCCCAGGAGCTCGGCCTGATCACCAACATGGTGACGAACGGCTTCTTACTGGAGAAGAAGCTCGAGGCGGTGGCGCGCAGCATCGACAAGCTCAGCATTTCCCTGGATCACCCGTCCGCGAAGCACGACGAGCTCCGTGGAATTCGTGGCCTCTTCGACAAGATCGTGTCCGGGACCCGCTCGCTGCGCGAACGCAGGCCGGACAAACAGATCATCTTCGTCTGCACACTGCAGAAGGCGAACGTAGATCTGCCGACCCTGCGTCAGCTTGCAGAGCTGATGGCGGATCTCGGTGTGCTTGGTGTGTTCAACGGCCTGCGCGAAGAGGCGGCCACCGAAGGCGGGGACGCCGGCATTGCGAAGTATGCCCCCACGGAAGCCCAGCTTGGCGAGGCGTTCCGTGAGCTCGGGAGGCTGAAGCGCCGGGGTTTCCCGATCCTCAACTCACACACCCACATGAGCATGATGGCGAGCGGGCCGCCCGTTTACCGCTGCCACTGGCCCAAGTTCATGCTGCCGGTGGAGGCCAACGGCGACATCGTCGACTGCATGCACTGGGGCACCCGGCCAATCGGCAACCTGAAACAGACGCCGTTCGCCGAGTTGCTCGCGAGTCCGCGCCTGCGCGAGCTCGCGGGTGCAACGGGTGAGGCCTGCCACAAGTGTGTGTCGATCCACCGGGTCGAGATCTCGGAGGTCTCTTCGGGGAATCTGGAGCCCATCAGGTCCTGGGGCATGTTGAGGAAGTCGCCGCGGCGGCTCCCTGTCGTTCTTTCCGCGTGAGGAGGTCAGCATGGGTGTGTTCAGGGATCGCGCGGAGTTCGAGAACGTGATGAACCGACTGTTCGAGCGCCTGATGTCGGCTCCTGCCGTCGCCGGCCCGCTCGAGAGCACCGAGCTCGTGGTGCGCTTTCGGTACCCCGATCTCGACTCGGTGCTGACCTTCGACTTCAAGCACAAACCCGCCGAGTTTTCGGCTCGGGGCGACGGCGCCGCGGACGTGGAGATGGTGCAGTCGTCCGACACCGCGCACGAGTTCTGGCTCGGCAAGCTCAACCCCGTTCGGGCGATCGCGACCGGACGCGTGCGTGCACGCGGCGACGTCGCCGGGGCTCTCAAGCTCTTGCCAGCCATCCGCCCGGCGTTCCAGATCTACTCCGACGTGCTCGGTGAGCTGGGACTCGGCCAGCGAGTCGCCAAGGAGCCCGCACGACGCCGGCGGCGCCTCGAGTGGCGGCGGCTCTCGGCACTGTTCCGTCGTCGCCAAGGGCTGGACCGGAGCCGCTTGCCGCGCGATGCCGTGCCCCCCACCGAGACCGAGGCAGCCGTCCCCGCGGCGGCGCGCGAACCGTTGCCGGATGACACGAAACTCCTGCGCATCCAGATGCTCGCGCGCATGACGTTGATTCGCGAGTTCGAGGAGCAGCTGGCCGCGGCGTGGAAGGATGGCGCGTTGCCCACTGCTGCCATTCACCTGAGCACCGGGCAAGAAGCCACGGCGGTCGGCGTGTGTTTCGCGCTCCGTCCCGACGACGTGATCGCAACGACTCACCGTGGACACGGGCACATGCTGGCCAAGGGCGCGCCCGCCGACCGGATGATGGCGGAGATCTTCGGCAAGGAGTCCGGGCTGTGCGCAGGCAAGGGCGGCAGCATGCACGTCACGGATGCCAGCGTTGGTGCCATCGGCGCCAACGGCATCGTGGGCGCGTCACCGCTGCTGGCCGTCGGCGCTGCGCTGGCATTTTCCCAGAAGGACGAGAGCGCGGTGGCCGTGGCCTTCCTGGGCGACGGCGCCACGAACCAGGGCATGTTTCACGAGGCGCTCAACCTGGCGTCGGTGTGGCAGCTGCCGGTGCTGTTCGTGATCGAGAACAACGGCTACGGAGAGTTCACGCCGCAGGCCGGCTCGACGAACGTCGCGCGGCTGGCGGATCGAGCCGCCGCCTACGGAATGGCGGGGGTCAGCGTCGATGGCAACGACGTCGACGCCGTTCATCGCACGGCGCGGGAGCTCGTCCAGAAAGCGCGCGCCGGAGGCGGTCCGGCGCTGCTCGAGTGCCTGACCTACCGCTTGCGCGGCCACATGGAGGGCGACGCCCAGACGTATCGCAGCGCCTCCGAGCTGGCGGAGTGGAGAGCGAAGGACCCCTGCGTGCGTCACCGGCGCGCGCTCACGTCCGAAGGGCTCATCGATGAACCGGTCGCGCAGACGATCGACGCGGAGGCGCGCGCTCAAATCGAAGCTGCCCTCGACTTCGCGCGTCGCTCGCCGGAGCCCGGACCGGCCACGCTGGTCACGCACGTGTTCTCCCCCGAACCGAAGCGGAGCGAGTCGGCCTCGCTCGGCGAGTGTGTGACGATGACGGCGTCGGCAGCCATCAACCTCGCGCTCCGCGAGGAGATGCGGAGGGACGAGCGCGTCGTGCTCCTGGGTGAGGACATCACGCTGGGGGGCTACCTGGCGGTGACCCAGGGTCTCGTGGATGAGTTCGGCAAGAAGCGCGTGAAGGACACGCCGATCAGTGAAAACGCCATCCTGGGTGGTGCGGTCGGTGCTGCCATGAACGGCCTGCGGCCCGTCGCCGAGATCCTGTTCGCGGACTTCTTGACCGTGTGCGCGGATCCGCTGGTGAACCAGGCGGCGAAGCTGCGTTACATGTCCGGCGGTCAATACTCGGTTCCGATGGTGGTGCGCACGCCCGGCGGCGCGGGGCTCGGCATGGCCGCGCAACACTCGCAGTCGCTGGAGACGCTGTTCATGAACGTGCCCGGGCTGATCATCGCCGCACCCGGGACCCCGCGCGACTGTCGAGCGATGCTCAAGGCAGCGATTCGCTCCGACAACCCCGTGCTGTTCTTCGAGCACAAGCTGCTCTACTTGACCGAAGGCCCGGTGCCGCTGGGCGACGACGTGGCCCAGCTCGGCGTCGCGCGGGTCCTTCGCCCGGGCAAGGACGTGACCATCGTGGCGCTTTCGTACATGGTGCAGGTCGCGCTCGAGGCGGCGGCCGAGCTCGCTCGGGAAGGGATTGACGTCGAGGTCATCGATCCGCGCACCGTCTCTCCGCTCGACACCGAGACCATTCTCCAGTCGATCGAAAAGACTCGCCGCCTGGTCACGCTCGAGGAGAGCCCGATTCGCGGCGGTTTCGGAGCGGAAGTCGTGGCGAGGGTGGCCGCCGCTGCCCACGGTGTGCTGGCGGCTCCGCCCGTGCGGGTCGGCGCGGGGGACCACCCGATCGCGTACAACAAGGCCCTGGAATGCCTGAGCGTTCCGGACGTCTCGCGAGTGGTAGCCGCCGTCCGGCAGTGTTTCTGACGCTATTGGTGTAGGCTCGACGGCAGCGGGAGCGGCGCCATTTCAGGCGGGCCGGCGGGGTCGGGAATGAGCCCGGTCGAGCTGGCTCGATGGCCCGGTATTGGCGCGCAAAACCCAAGAAAGGCGGGTCACGTGAATCAACCCCTTCGGCCGTTGGCCACGGTCATCCAACTCGCAGCTTTGACGCTCACCGCCAGTGTTGCCAGAGCAGAGACCTGGTCCGAGGTGAGCACCAACAACGAAGCGTGCTCGCACATGGAGTTCATCGACGACAGCACGGGGTTCATGGGTGCCCCCCTGAAGCGAACGACGGACGGCGGCGTGACTTGGACGGAGATCACCATGCCCACGGGGCATTTTCTGTCGCACTTCCACTTCTTCGACGCCCAGAACGCCTTCATCATCACGAGCAAGCCGTCGGGCAGCAATCCGCAGAACTCCACCTGGCAGACCACGGACGGCGGCAAGAACTGGACGGCGCTGCAGACCGCGCCCTTCGGTGCGGCCAACGCCAACCGCCTGATGTTCACGTCGGCGTCGAACGGCTACGTCGTAGCCCGTGCGCTCAGCAGCACGGGGTGTACTTCCCCGGGGGCCGCCTGTGACTACGTGCACAAGACGACGGACGGCGGCAAGACCTGGGCCCCGCTGGACGTGACGAATTACCCGCTGGGCTTCGGTTCGATCTTCTTCGCAACCGATAGCGTGTTCTTCAAAGATGGAACCGGCGGGATCTTCCGCAGCGACACCGGCGGTACCTCCTGGACCTTCCAATACAAGGACACGGTCGGCATCCCTGCCGGCGTGACGTTCTACGACACGAAGTTCGGCTTCGCGAACAACAGCAATCTGTTTCAGCTCATGTACACCACCAACGGCGGGACGACCTGGACCGCCACCAAGATTGGTGGGGCCAACAAGACGCCCAAGGGCTACGCCTTTCGCGACGGAACCACGGCGTTTGCGCTCGTCACCACCAACACGAACAAACGCGAGATCTGGCGCACTTCGGACAGCGGCGCGAACTGGACCCAGGACACACTGCCCGCGGGCTACGAGCTTGGCGGCGGGTTCACGTGTGCGGCGTGGCCGTCGACGGGGGTGCAGTACGCGGCGGGATCGCAGAAGGTCCTGCGCATCGGAACACCCACGGGCAAGAGCGACGCTGGAGTCGGCGGAGCCGGTGGTGCGGCGGGAGGTGGTGGAAGCGCAGGCACGGGCGGCGGCAGCGCCGGCGTGGGTGGTGGCGCGGCGGGCGCGGGCGGTGCCGCGGCGGGCGCGGGTGGAGTGATCAGCACGGGCGGCACGCCTTCGACCGGTGGGAGCCCTTCGACCGGCGGAACCAAGAGCAGCGGAGGAAGTGACGACGGTGGTTGCGGCTGCCGTGCGGCGGGTGCCACGCGGTCGGGCGCTGGCCTCACTCTGCTGGGCTTAGCGCTACTCGCCCTGCAGCGTCGACGGCGGCGCGCGCACTCCTGGTGAGCCCGGCGGCACTCTGGCAAAGCGAGCTGGGCCCGAAGTCAGAGCTTGCGGAACTTCAGCACGAAGCGATCGCTCGTGCCGCGGAGCTCGCCGGCCTTGCGCGGGCTCGCGTTCCAGTCTCGTGTGTCCTTCGGGTTCTTCAGGAAGGTCGCCGCTTCGACTAGCTCGAAGCCAGCACTCTCGACCTCGCTCTTCACCGAGCTCTCCTCGATTCGGTGCAAGGTCTCGCTTTCGGTGACACCCGAGCCGGCACGTGCACTGTGGTCGGCGATGCCGTAGATGCCGCCAGGCTTCAGCGCGGCGTGCACCGCACGGTTCATCTTCGCGCGGTCGGCCTTCCACCACACCGTGTCGTGATAGATGAGGATGACCAGGACCGCGTCGAGCTCCTTGGCTTCGGGTGGCAGCGGATCATCGAACTCGCGGTCGACCCGCACGACCTTTCCGAGGGCTGGTTTCGTCAAGCGCTCCGACCACGGTTTCTCTGCGAACCGCTCCAGGATGAAGTGTGAATTCTGGCCGAAGACTGCGCCTTCAGGGCCCACGACTCGCGCCAGGAGCTCAGTGGTGTAACCGCCGCCGGCACCGAGCTCCGCGACGCGCTGCCCGGGTTTGATGCCAAAGAAAGCCAGCAGCTCTCCGGGATGCCTGCCGGCGTCGAGCGCCCGGTCGTCCGCTGAGCGATCCTCGGCGCTCACGGCGTGCGAGATGAACTCGGGCAGTGCGGGCGTTGGAACAGGCGCCGCTGCCGGTGGAGCGCTCACCGTTGCCACTGACGGGCGCGGTGTTTGGGTCTCGCTCGCTGGCGGTGCGCCGGCACACGCAACGGCAACACTCAGGGGCAGGAACGCGGAGAACCAGATCGTTGGCCGAAGCACGGTCCGCCGGACATAGAGCCGAGCGCCATGTACCGCAAGCGGGTGTCAGCAGTTCGCGCGGGATGCGCGCTTGCGCGATGCGAAGGCAAGCAGGGCCAGTCCGAGAAACCAACTTCGATGCGCGACGTTGCTCGTACCAACGGCCTCACACCCGCAAGCGCCCGCCTCGTCCGAGGGGTTGGTAGGGTTCGCGGGTTTGCCCGGCGCACCGGCCAGCCCTGACTTGCCGGCGTCACCGTTGGGGATCCCGCCTCCGGCCGCGCCTCCCTGCGCCGCTCCGGCCGCGCCCGCCGCACCCGCGGTGCCACCGGCACCTGCCGCACCCGCGGCGCCGGCCGCGCCTGCGGCACCGTCGGTCGCACCATCGGCGCCCGCGGCATCGGGGATCCCTGCGTCGTAGCCCGGAAGGCCGGGATCGACGCTGACCTTCACGACGGCACTCGTCGAGCCGTTCAGACCCTCGTTGGTTGGTGTGGAGAACACGGCGCGATATTCGCCGGTCTTGGCCACGGGTACCTTGGCGCTGTACGCGCCAGCGCCGCTGCCCGCCGGCAGAGTCTGGACGGTCGCGAAGGTCGTCGTGCCGATGTCGCGGCGCTCGAGCACCACCTTGCGTGACGAGAGGTTGTTCCCCGAGAGTTTGCCGTAGCCGGTCGCCGTCTTTGCGGTCAGCTTGCCGTCGAACGCGACCGGTTGCCCGGCGGCGACGCTGGTGGCGCCCGCGGTCAGCGTGAGGGCCGTGTTCACGTCCAGGCAGGTGCTGATCTTCGTCGAGGTGGTGAGAGCGTCGTAAGTCAGCTGCATTCGCGCGACGTCGCAAGGCCCATAGGCCTTTGCGTTCCAGCCGCTCTTGCCCTTGTAGGGGGTGGTGCTCTGCATGACCGTGTATTTGTACTCCGTGCTCGCGGTCACGATGGGATGGTGGTCCAACATCATCACGTGCCCGATCTCGTGGAGCGCCACGCGCTCCACGCGCAAACACGAGGCGGGCTCGGTCGCGTAGTTCTCACACCACTTGAGCGTGCCCCAGTCGTACGCGGTGCCGTGGGGCCGGATGGTGATCCGGAAGCTCTTCGTGGACAGGTTGCGATAGGCGCAGGCGATCGCGGCGGACGTCGAGCACGGCGCTTGCGAGGCCGTTGCGTAGTTGAAATAGGCCGGGCCCGAGGCGGCGTACTCCAAGCTCGGCGCCTTCGAATTGCGCGAGGCGTTCGAGTCCGCGGCTGTGGTGTCGAGTACGGGCTTCAGCCAGCCGGGCGGCGGGTGACTGGCGTCCCATTTGTATTTCAGGACCGTGCTCTGGGGCCACGGTGAGCCGCCCGGAGTGGGTGTGTTGTGTGCGCTCGCGCTCACACACAGCCCGGCCGCGGCCAACAACACCAGCCCAGCACCGAGTGCCCTCATCGGGCACCGCTGACTCGCGGGGCGTACCAGCGCTGCTCTCGCACGGAGAGCAACCG
The DNA here is from genome assembly GCA_016706225.1 of Myxococcales bacterium. Taxonomy (NCBI): domain Bacteria; kingdom Pseudomonadati; phylum Myxococcota; class Myxococcia; order Myxococcales; species Myxococcales bacterium. The sequence goes on along the minus strand of JADJKB010000003.1, from coordinate 461,505 downwards.
AAGCTCGGGGTCGAAGGCGCGGCCCTCGGGGGAGGTTGCGATCAGCCCGTCCGGCGCGGCCAGCTGAAGCACCAGGCTGCCCGCGAGGGGAACGTCACGACCGACCGCTGCCCCGCTTGCGACACTGACCACCCTGAGCACACGCCCGTTCGGGACCTCCGCTTCGAATGCCAGCGCGGCGCTGCCGTCCTCCAGGCGTGTGACATCCGCCAGTCCAGCGGAGGCCGCCAGCGTGCGGGCCTCTCGCGTCCTGCGATCCACGGCTCGCACTTCGGCCGGCAGAACGTGCGACGCGGTGCGAATGACGAGGACGCTTCGAGTCACTCCGAGCAGGGCGCCCTGGTCGGTGGCGTCGAACGCCGTGACCTCGCCGCTCTGGAGGTCGAGCACGCGGACGCGGCACAGCTCTTCGCCGCACGACTCGAGGGCGACGGCGTCGCCGTCGATGGAACGGTGGAGCGTGCTGGCAAAGTGTTTGCCGTAGGGCTCCTCGATGGGGATGGCGGGGATGGCCTCGACCGGAGCTCCTCCCGATAGGGGCAGGCGTACGACCCCGAGCGGCAAGCGCTCCGCTCTCGAGACGCGGTACACGAACGCTTCCTGACCGACGTTGATGGCGTGACGCACGACCTCCGCCGTGCTCCACAACTGGCGCGTCCCGTCGGCGGGAGACCAAATGGAGACGAGCGAGCGACTGCCGTCATCGCCCCCAAAGATCAGCTGCCCGTCGTGCACGCGGGAGGCGAAGCTCTCCGCCGGCAAGTCGATGCTGCGCTTCGAGCTGCCGTCGAGGCGGCCGACGAGCAGGCGCTGGCCCACCAGCGATCCGTCGGGTGAAAGCACCGCGTCGAGCTCGGCGGCGACGGGCGCGGTGTCGAGGGGCGCTGGCTGTCTTTCACAGGCGGCGAGCATCAACCCGCAGACGACGACGCTCAGCCTCCGCGTATACATCGGTCCAGACTATCACGACGTGATCCGCAGCTCATCGCGGGACCTCCGCTCGATGCCCGGCGCCCGACGACCGTGGCGACTGAACGTACGCTCTCTGCCGCGAGGAACCGGTTTGGGAAACGCGTTCGAAACCTTGAGCTGCTAGTCTCGAAGCTTGCAGGAAACCCTGCGCAGATCGCCCGATTTTTCCGCAGCGACAAAGGACTTGTGCGCCTACTTCTCACTCATCGAAACCACTATCGTTACCCCCGCCCGGCCGGCCTCGGCCCGCACACCGTCCGCTTGCGCCCCGCGACCCACGCAAAGGCGCGGATCGAGACCCACGCGCTGCACATAGAACAAGAGTGCAACGTGCGCTGGCAGCAGGATCCGGCGGGCAATCATCTGGCCCGTTTGACGTTCCCGGAGGGCACCCGAGTCTCGTCGCTGGATCTGCTGGTCGAGCTCGCGGTCGACATCCGCCCGGTGAACCCCTTCGACTTCTTCGTCGACCCGCTCGCCGAGGAGGCGCCGTTCGCGTACCCCGACGAGCTCACGCAGGATTTGCTCCCGTATCTGGACACCACCGACGCGGCGTACGCGGGCGGCGAACGCTTGACGGAATTCCTGCGAGACTTGCCCCAGGGCGGTCGGACCGTCGACTTGATCGTCGAGTTGAATCGCCAGGTGAACGCGCGTCTGAAATACGTGATCCGGGAAGAGAGCGGGGTCTGGACCCCGGAGCAGACCCTCGGCGAAGGTCGGGCCAGCTGCCGGGACTCGGCGGTGTTGCTCGTGGCGGCACTCCGCTCCCGCGGGCTGGCGGCGCGATTTGTCAGCGGCTACCTGATTCAACTCACGGACGAAGGCATGATCCCCGACGAGCCGAAGGGCGTCGGGCGCGATGTGGTCGATCTGCACGCCTGGGCCGAGGTCTATCTCCCGGGTGCGGGCTGGATCGGGCTCGATGCCACGAGTGGGCTCTTCGCCGGCGAGGGACACATCCCCCTCGCCTGTGCGGCGCGCCCGGCCGCCGCCTCCCCCATCGAGGGCACGAGCGACGTCGTTGCCAGTGAGGTCAGCTTCGAGATGACCGTCGGCCGCCTGGGTCACGAGCCGCGCCCGACCGCGCCTTTCACGGAAGAGACCTGGGAGTTGCTCGTCGCGGCGGGTGACAAGAGCGACGCGCTGCTGGCGAACGCGGGCCTCGCGCTCACCGTCGGAGGCGAACCCACGTTCACTTCGCGCGTGCACGCGGCGGAGCCCGAGTGGAACACCGATGCCCTCGGCAAGACCAAGTCGGAGCATGGCCTTCTGCTGGCGCACGCGCTCCGCAAGCGCCTGGCACCCGGCGGCATCGTCTTGCACGGTTTTGGCAAGCGCTATCCCGGCGAGAGTTTGCCCCGCTGGGCGCTCGACGTGATCGCCCGCACCGATGGCGAGCCGCTCGCGTCCGGCCGGTCAGCGGGCGCTGCCCGCGACGCCGCTCTGTCCGACGCCGAGCGCGCGGTCCGCGCGATTGCGGCGCGCCTGGGTGTTTCGGCCGAGGGTGTGCAGCCTGCGCTCGAGGATCCATGGAACTTCGTGGCGGAGGAGGCGCGCCTCCCGGTCGGCGTCGACCCGTTGGCTGTGAAGCTGTCGGATCCAGAAGAGCGCTTGACGCTCGCGCGGGTGCTCGACCGTGGGCTCGAGACTCCGGTCGGCTTCGTGTTGCCGCTGGGGCCGGCGCCTGGCGAGGGTTGGCTCAGCGACGTCTGGCGCTTCCGTCGCGAGCGACTGTATCTGGTCCCGGGCGATAGCCCTGCGGGCCTCAGGCTGCCGCTCCGCGCCATCGTCGGGCCGGAGCCCCCGCTGCCCGAAGAAGAAGCCTTCGAGGGGCCGCCGGATCCCCGGCGCGCAAAACCCGACGAAGGCGCGGCCAAGGCCCGAGAGAAGGGTGTGCGCACAGCGCTGGTCTGTGAAGTGCGCGAGGGCAAACTCCACGTGTTCTTGCCTCCGACGCCGAGCGCCGAGCGCTTCTCGGCCTTGGTGCGGGGCGTGGAAGCAGCGCTCGCGGAGCTCGACCTGTCGGGTGTTCTGGAGGGGTATCCGCCGCCGCGATCGCCCGAGCTGTTGCGGTTTTCGGTCACGCCGGATCCCGGTGTGATCGAGGTGAACATCCCGCCGACTCGCACGAGCCGCGAACACACCGCGCTCTTGCAGTCAGTGTTCGACGCGGCACTGCACGCGGGGCTTCATGCGGAGAAATTTCAGCTCGACGGGCGGCAGGCCGGCAGCGGCGGCGGCAACCACATCACTCTGGGTGGCGCGACTGCGCTCGCGAGCCCGTTCCTGCAGCGACCCGATCTGCTCGCCAGCATGATCACGTTCGTACAGCACCATCCGTCGTTGTCCTATCTGTTCAGCGGGCTATTCGTCGGCCCGACTTCGCAGGCGCCGCGGGTCGACGAGGCGCGACACGATGCGCTGTACGAGCTCGAGATTGCCCTGGCCCGGGCGTTTCAGCCGGCCCCGAGCCGTCCGGCGCCGTGGCTCTCGGACGCGCTGTTCCGCAACCTGCTCGTGGACGTCTCCGGTAACACGCATCGCACTGAAATCTGCATCGACAAACTCTTCGACCCGAGCACGCCCCACGGTCGACAGGGGTTGCTCGAGCTGCGCGCCTTCGAGATGCCGCCGCACGCCCGCATGGCCAGCGCCCAGGTCACCCTGGTCAGGGCACTGGTGGCCTCGTTCGCCCAAGAGCCGTACCAGTACCCGCTGGTGCGCTGGGGTCAGGTGCTCCACGATCGATTCCTCTTGCCGACCTGGCTGTGGCGCGACTTCGAGGACGTGCTCGCTCACCTGGAGCGCGCGGGGCTGGGGCTGCCCGGCGAGGGATTTCGCGTGTTTCTAGAGCACCGCTGCCCGGTCGTGGGCACGCTGTCCGCCGGCGACGTTTTCCTGGAGCTGCGCAACGCCATCGAGCCATGGAACGTGCTCGGCGACGAGGTTACCGCCACGGGCACCGCGCGCTACGTCGACTCCTCCATGGAGCGCGTGGAAATTCGCGCGACGGGGCTGTTGCCAGAGCGGCACACCGTGATCGTGAACGGTCACGAGCTCCCGCTGCGCTCCACCGGTGTTGCAGGGGAGTACGTCGGTGGCGTGCGCTTCCGCGCCTGGGCTCCACCCCACAGCCTGCACCCGCACCTCGGCATCCATCACCCGCTCCGTTTCGAGCTGTGTGACCGCTGGGGCAAACGCTCTCTTGGCGCGTGCGCTTATCACGTCTGGCACCCCGAGGGTCGGGCCTTCGACGTGCCGCCGCTGACACGCTTCGAGGCACAGGCGCGTCGCGCACAACGCTTCACGCTAGAGGGGCCGACGCCGTGGCCGGTGCGCGCCAAACCGTCGCCGTTGAGCGCCGAGGCACCACATACCCTGGATCTGCGTCGCTTTGCCATCGATCATCCAATGCCAGACCCCGACCTCGATCTGGATGCGAGCCCGGAGGAGTCCGCATGAGCCCCAGCGATCTGTTTGCCGGCTACCGACCGCTGGATGGAACATGGGACGAGCTCTTCGGAGGACCAGCGCGTGTGCGGGCCGGGCTCGAGGGGCCGCTGCGGGCGCTGTTCAACGTTCGCGCCGATGAGCTGGCGCGGGCGCAAGCCCTCGCGGAGCGCTCGCTGATGAACCAAGGCGTGACGTTCTCGGTCTACGACGACGAGCGCGGCGCCGAGAAGATCTTCCCCTTCTGCCTGGTGCCCAGGGTGATTGCCGCGGCCGACTGGGAGCCCGTCGAACGCGGGCTCATACAACGCATCACCGCGCTGCAGCTGTTCCTGGACGACATCTACGGTGAGCAGCGCATCCTCGCCGAACGCCGCATTCCTCCCGAGGTCGTGCTCGGCGCCAAGCATTACTTGCCGCAGCTCCGGGGTGTGCGGCCGCCCCGCGGTGTGCGCATTCACGTCGCTGGCGTCGATCTGATCCGCGACCCGGATGGCGTCTTTCGAGTGCTGGAGGACAACCTGCGAACGCCCTCCGGGGTCTCTTACGTGATGGAGAATCGGCTGGTGACCAAGCGGGTGTTTCCCACGATTTTCGCCGAGTCTCGCGTGCGACGCGTTGATCACTACCCCGCGCGGTTGGCCGAGACGCTGCGCGCCACGGCGCCCGAGACCCATGAAGAGCCGGTTACCGTCGTGCTGACGCCGGGTCCGTTCAACTCGGCCTACTTCGAGCACAGCTTCTTGGCGCGGACGATGGGCGTCGAACTGGTGCACGGCAGTGACCTGTGTGTGGAGGATGACAACGTCTTCTTGCTCACCACGCGCGGGCTCCGTCGTGTGTCGGTGATCTACCGGAGAATCGACGATGCGTTCCTCGATCCCGAGGTCTTTCGCAAGGACAGCCTGCTCGGTGTGCCGGGTGTGCTTCGCGCGTGGGCGAAGGGAAACGTGACGCTGGCGAACGCTCCTGGGAACGGTGTGGCCGATGACAAGGCCGTCTGCGCTCTGGTTCCGGACATCATTCGCTTCTATCTGAACGAAGAGCCGGCCCTCGCTGACGTGCCGACCTACGTCTGTGCTCGAGAGGACGACCGGCGCTACGTGGTCGACCACCTGGACGAGCTGGTAGTGAAAGCGGTGGACGAAGCCGGGGGCTACGGCATGCTGATGGGGCCGCAGTCGAGCGCTGCCGAGCGCGACGAGTTTCGCCGGCGCATCGAGGCCGAGCCCCGCAAATACGTGGCGCAGCATCGGGTGGAGCTCTCGTCTTGCCCCACCTGGACCGGTGAACCCAGACGCCTCGTGCCGCGGCGAGTCGACCTGCGGCCGTACATCTTGACCGGTCCGGACGGGCCCTGGGTGCTGCCCGGCGGGCTGACCCGGGTCGCGCTGCGCGAGGGCTCGTACGTGGTGAACTCCAGCCAAGGCGGCGGCTCGAAGGACACCTGGGTCCTGTCGGAGGGTGCATGATCGCTCGCGTCGCAGATCACTGTTTCTGGCTCGGAAGGTACATCGAGCGAGCCGAGAGCACGGCTCGGCACCTGCATGTCACCGACACCTTGGCCTTGGATGCGGAGCTGCCGCCGGGGCGCGTCTGGCCGCCGCTGGTGATCGTCTCGGGGCAAGAGCAGGACTTCGTCGAGCGTTTTGGTCGGGAGGCGCTGGGGGTCGAAGAGCAGGTCCAGCACTATCTGGCGAGGGATCCCGAGAACGGCGTCTCGCTGCGCTGCTCGATCGCTGCGGCCCGGGAGAACGCCCGCTCGATTCGCGACGTCGTGAGCCTCGAGGTCTGGCAGATCGTCAACGAGCTCCACCTGTTCTTCTCGAGCAGCGAGGCCGACGCGATGTACCAGACGGACAAGGACGCGCTCTACCTCCGGGTACGCCAATCCACTCAGCTTGCGCTGGGGCTCTTGCGCAGCACGATGCTGCACGACACCCCCCTCGACTTCATCTGGCTTGGTGTGCTGCTCGAGCGGTTGGGACAGACGGCGCGTCTGCTCGATGTGGAGCACCACGCCATGAACGCCAACCATGGCCAGCATCCGGTGCTCGATACGGCGCTCTGGCTGTCGCTGCTTCGTGCCTGCTCCGGCTTCGAACCGTTCATGAAGCGCAATCAGGGTCGGGTCACGGGCGCCGCGGTTGCCGCGTTTCTGGTGCTCGAGCCGTCATTTCCGCGCTCGGTTCGCTACTGCACCACGTCGGCGCGTGAGCGCCTCGCGACGATCTGCAACAACGACGAGCTGCCCGGGCGTTCGGCGCTCACTCGACTGCAGGCGCTCGAGGCCTGGCTCCTCGAGCTCCCGGCCGATTCACTCACGGGGGAGCGCGTCCACGAGGTGCTCACCCACGTTGTGAGGGAGGGGGACGCCGTGTCTGCCGACGTGAGCGACGAGCTGTGGGGTGAAGTGCCCGAAGCCGGCGCTGACGCGACCCCCCAGTGACGGCGTCGGGATTGACATCGTGGGGTCACCACCTCACGTAGCGGGGCCAGGGAGGCCTCGAATGTTGCGTTATCGACTACTCGGAAGATCTGGACTGCGGGTGTCAGAGCTGTGTCTCGGCACGATGAGCTTTGGTGATAACTGGGGCTTCGGCGCCGACGAGGCCGAGAGCCACCGCGTGCTCGACGCCTACGCCGACGCCGGCGGCAACTTCCTGGACAGTGCCAACAAGTACCACGGCGGCCAGACCGAAGAGATCGTCGGGCGTTGGCTGACGGGTCGCCGTGATCGCACGGTGGTCGCCACCAAGTACACGCTGAGCATGGACCACGCTGACCCGAACGCCTCGGGTAACCACCGGAAGAACCTGGTGCACTCCGTCGAGGCTAGTCTGCGACGACTCGGCACCGACTACATCGATCTCTTGTGGGTTCACGCCTGGGACGACTACACGCCGTACCAAGAGACGCTGCGCGCGCTCGACGATCTGGTCCAGAGTGGCAAAGTGCTCTACCTCGGCGTCAGCGACGCGCCAGCCTGGATCGTCTCCGCCTCGAACGTGCTCGCCGAGCTCCGGGGTTGGACGCCGTTCGTGGGGCTGCAGATCGAGTACAGCCTGCTGCAGCGAGCGCCGGAGCGCGATCTCTTGCCGATGGCCGCGTATTTCGGGCTCTCCGTCCTCGCCTGGGGTCCGCTCGCCGCGGGTGTCCTGACCGGGAAGTACACACGCAGTGGGGTCGAGAACGACTCGTTGCGAAAGACCGGGAACGAACAGCGGGGTCGGACCAACGAGAAGTCCCTCGAGGTCGCGCGCGCGGTGGACACGGTGGCCGACGAGCTCGGGGCCAGTTCGTCCCAGGTGGCATTGGCCTGGGTTCGCGCCCAGGGTTACGAGTTCTTGCCAATTGTCGGGGCGCGCAAGGTCGCGCAGCTCGAGGACTCGATGGGCTCTCCCGAGGTCAAGTTGAGCCCTGAGCAGCTCGCCCGACTCGACGAGGTGAGCCGCATCGAGCTGGGCTTCCCCCACGATTTCCTGGCGTCGAAGGGCGTGCGTGATCTGGTGCGCGGAGAAATCCGGACCCGCATCGATGGGCGTGTTGCCCGGCAATGAGCGAGGGGAAAGCTCCGCGCAGACCTTGTCAGCGTCGGTGGCTTTCGGCACGCTGTCGGCGCGGTCGTCTCTTCTCGGGCCATTGGGCTCGGCGATCCGCGCCCCCAGGCTTCACTAGCGAACACCATGCCCAACCTCTTCGGGATGTCGTTCGAAGGCACGCTGGCTCCGTCCTTCGAGCTCACCTGTCTCAAGGCCGGCCGCAAGCTCCCGGACGGCTGGGGCATCGGATATTACCCGGGTGGCGAGCCTTCCGCGTGTGTGCTCAAAGAGCCCGCGCCCGGCTCGGGCAGCATCCGCAGCGAGCTGGTCAGCGCCTGGGATCACCTGGCCTCGTCGATCTTCGTCGTGCACATCCGCACCGCGATGTGGGGCAAGAACACCGACGCGAATACGCAGCCGTTTTGTCGCCCTCACGCCAGTCGTGACTGGCTGATCGGTCACAGCGGAAGTCTTCGGGAACGGCTCGCCGTCGGGAGCCGCTTCGAGCCGGTAGGGTCCACCGATTCCGAGCTCGTGTTCTGCCACTTGCTCGAGAGGTTTGCTGACGCGGGCTGGCGTTCAATCGGCGAAGGTGACCTCGCGCAGCTCGGGAAAGTGCTCGGAGATCTGAACCGCACTGGCGCGCTCTCTCTGGTCTTGAGTGACGGCGTCGACCTGCTGGTCTACTCGGACGCCCACGACGAGGGCGGGCTCTTCTTGAGCCACCTCCTGCCGCCGTTCGGGGAGCGCACGGTGTTCGGCGATTCCGACCTGCAAGTGGACCTGACCCGACGCGGGGAGATCAGCCGCAAAGGTGTGCTGGTGTCCTCGAACCCGCTCAGCCGGACCGACGGCCAACCCATGGAATGGGCGCGGGTTCCGCCGGGGCACCTCACTATCATTCGTCAGGGCGCCGTCATCGCGGAGCTGGGTGTGGAGACCGGGGAGGACGGGGGACCGCGTCCGCGCCTGCGCTCCGGTCAACCACAGCGGCGTCGAGCCGAGCCAAAGACCATCGAGGTCGTTCACAGCACTCATTATCGGTACTCGGCGCCCGTCGAACGCAGCAGCCACCTGTTCAAGCTCGCCCCGGCGCACGACCGCTCGCAGACGGTTCGCGAGCACGTGCTCGAGCTTCAGATCGATGGTGCTCCGCTCCAGGGGCGGCAGCTGGAGTTTGACGACGTCTTCGGAAACCGTGCACACCGAGTCGTCATCGAACAGGCGTACAACGAGCTCAGCGTGGTCTCGCGGTCCGTGGTCGACGTACTGTCGGTGGACCCGCTCGAGTTCAAGCCGCTGCACGCGCGCCGGGCCATCCCGCTGGTCTGGATGCCCTGGCAGCGTGAAATGATGGCTCCCTACCTGCTTCCGTCCGAGCTTCCGGAGACGCAGCTTCAGGAGCTAGCCGACTACGCCATGACCTTCGTCGAGCGCAACGACTACGATCTGATCGGCACCGTGCTCGACATGAACCGGTCGATCTACAAGGAATACAAGTACAAACCGGGCGCGACTACCAACGAGACGACGGCGTTCGAGGTGTATACGAATCGTCGCGGAGTGTGCCAGGACTTCACCAACGTGTTCATCTGCCTGGCACGGCTACTGAGCATTCCGGCGCGCTACCGCTGTGGTTACATCTACACCGGGCCCAAGGCCGACAATCAGGCGCAGTCCGAGGCGTCACATGCCTGGATCGAGCTCTACCTGCCCGAGTCCGGCTGGACGGGGTTCGACCCGACGAACGGTGTCCACACTCAGACCGATCACGTGCGGGTGGCGTGTGGTCGAAGTTACGTGGACGCCACTCCGACGTCGGGGACCATCTACGTTGGCGGCGGGACGGAGACGTTGCGGGTCGACGTGCGCGCCGAGGTGCTTTCCGACGGCTGACGCCTGAGATCGCGCGCCGCGCGCGTCACTCGGGGTTGCGGGTGTTGGGAAAGACGTCTTTCTCTTTGGCGTTGGCGTCGACCACCCGCTGAAACAGGCCCTTGTAGACGTAGGCCCCGAGGGTCATCAGCCCCTTGGCCTCACCGTCTGCGTAGCGGGACGAGTCGGCGATGCTGGCGAGTGGGACCGCTTCGAGCTCGTGCAGCGCGACCTCGCCGTCGTTGTTCTGATCCGCCGCCGCGATGGCGTCGAAGCGTAGCTGTCCCTCGCCGCTCAGCTGGTCCCAGAACAGCGCGCCTCCGAGAATGGGGACGTCCAGGCCGAGCTCGTCGTGCTCCTTCAGCTCGAAGCCCCGCTTGACCTCGGTGCCCTGTCTGGTGCCGATGTTGGTGTAGTCGATGCGGTAGCGATACGACCAGGAGAGCCGCTTCTCGACCGACCCCTTTCGCGCCGTCGCCTCGAGGTGAATGCTGATGCCGCCGTCCGTGACGTAGTCGTCACTCTCCGGCGTGCGCATGAACTTCCGATCGGCGGGCGTCGCGCCTTGCCCCAGGACCGAGTCCTCTTTTGGGCTCGAGAGCTCGAGATCGATGCTGCAGACTCCGAGCGCGAAGACCAGGTTGAGTTTCTGCTCGTGCCCAGACTTCATGTCCAGAACGCGGCTGTAGTTGGGATCGGAGTAGGTGTGGTTGCACGTGCCCTCGTCGTCCTCCGCTGACGCAAACCCGAGCGACACCAGGAACCTCTGGTAGTCGACTTGCCAGCCGTCCGCCGTGACGACTCCGGTCTCGATCACGCTGTCGGGACTCGCGGTGACGAGGACGCTGCCCGGCGGCGGGCGCGGATCGTTCTGGAGGCAGGCCGGCGTGCACAGGGCCGCGCCGACCACGAGTGAGAGTCGCGACCACGCGGTCTCGAAGCGTCGCATCAAAAACCTCCTTCGAGCCCGATGCTCGGAATGGTGACGGGGCCAATGGTGGTGTCCGCGCCGGTCCCGGACGCAAAGGTCTCTTTGCTGAGGGTGGCGTTCATGACTTCACCAACGAACGAGAGCCAGGCGCTCTTGGCGAGGGGCCAGCGCTTTTCGATGCGCAAGTCGACCCGGTAGAAAGCTGGCCCGCGGTCGGGCGCGCGGGGCCTCAGGGGCACGATCAGTCCATTCGACGGGTAGGTCTTGGGTGTGCCCGTGTAGAACACCACGCGAGTGCCGGCGCGCCAGCGACGCCCCAGATCGTAACCCACTGCTGCGTTGGCCACGTGAGTGCGATCAAAGGCGCTGGGGAACTTCTCCCTCCCCACGCTGCGGCTCGAACGCGACAGGGTGTACGACAGAAATCCGCCGAGTCGGCGGGTGAACTTCCGGCGCACGAACAGCTCCAGACCGGCGGCGTCACCCGTCGTGCGGCGATCCGAGGTCAAGTCGAACTCGCCCGAAGAGACCGCGAGGGTGTCGGTCAGGTTGAAGAAGGCGTTGTGAAACAGGGTCGTGCCGGCGGTCACGTCCTCGGGCAGATCCACCTCGACCCCCGCGCTTGTCTGAAAGCTGGTCTGCAACCCGTTGGCCAGGGTCCCGGGTGTGAGCCCGGGGATCGGGCCGAAGAAGGACGGTGGCTGGTGAACCAGGCCGTAGGCGTGGATGATCCGCACCGCTCGGCTCACGTGGAAGACGGCGGCCAAGCGTGGGTCCACAGCCAGCACCGCGGCTCCCACCGAACCATACAGGTCGAGGCGTACGCCCGGCGTCAGCTCGAGCTCCGGCGTGGGTTCGAACACCACATCCACGTAACCGCCGAGGGCCAGATCGTTTCGCTCGGGAAACAGCGCGTTTTTCCGAGCGAGGTCCGGCGAGTCTGGATCCTCGTACTCGAGGTTGCTCGCCCCGTAGGCATCGACGGTCAGATCGGCACCGCCTCGCAGCATCACTCCATCGCCGGCCCGGTGAACGACCTCCACGCGGGAGCCGACCATCTTGTCGTGACCGTTGCGGTACTCGGCCAGGCGCGTCTGGTCGTAACCGAAGGTCACGGCGTAGCGCAGACTGCTGTCCCTGGAGAAGAAGTGGTCGTAGCGCAGATCGACGCGGTAGAACTCCGACGCAAACAGCACGTCGAGCCCGCGGTCTTTGGGCTCGCCGAGCAGATCGTAGGCGCCGAAGCTGAAGACACTCACGCGATCTCGCGGCCCGAGATCGTACGAAGCCCGCGCCTGGTAGTCGCGATACTCGAGCTTGATCTCCGGCACGATCAAGGACAGCAGCGTACCAGTGTACGAATAGCGCCCGCCGAGCAGCACGGTTCCGCGGCCGTCCGCAAAGCCGCTCTCCACGACCGCGCCGACATCGAATAGGCGCAGGTTTCCTTCGCCGTGCAGGTCGCTCCTCGGCTCCGTCACGTCGGCTGCGACGATTCCGCCTGCGTAGCGCCCGAAGCGCGCGGGATACCCGCCTGGGTAGAAGTTCACACGCTGCACGATCGCCGGGTGGATCACCGAGGGGCCGAGGCCGATGTGATAGAGGTAGGGCACGCGCACGCCGTCGAGGAAGTAGCCGACGTTGCCGGGCGGCGCGCCGCGCACGTAGAAAAAAGGCACGCCCGAGGCGATCGGAGTGACACCGGGGAGCGCCTCGATGGCGCGGAATGGATCGCCAAAGGCGCCCGGGAGCTGGCGCACCTCGGCCCGGCTCAGCGACGTGCCGGCAGGCTCGACGCGCTCGCCATGCACCACCACCTCGATGGGTTTTTCCACTTCCGGTGGGGGGGCGGGCTCGTCGCCGGATTCGGGCTGTTGCTCGACGGCGGGCGTGGCCTTCGGTGCGGTAGCCAGCGGCGCGGTCGGCTTTGCGCTTCCAGTCTCTGATTCGGGTTGCGCTGCGGCGAGCTGCACGAACGACAGCAGCGAGAGCAGGGCAGCGGGCCCGAGGGCCGCGCGCACGAGCGCGGACCGCGCCCGCCGACGCACGGAGGTTCGGCTGGCGACGAGGTTGTGTCGTCGTGCGAGAAGGCGCTTGCCCTCGGTCACCTTCGGAGCGTAGCGCGACTTTCCGGAGAAAGTCCCGGTCCGGGCCCTCGCGCGCGCCGCGAGCGGGGTTGCTTTACTGCGCGCCCCGCGTCGGGTCTGATGCACGAGCATGTTGCCCGACGAAGTGCTCGAGTTTTGGTTCGGAACGCCAGATCCGGCTGGGGATGTCCCCGACGCAGTATTCGCGAAGTACTGGAAGAAGGATGAGAGCTTCGACGCGCTCATTCGCGACCGCTTTGGTGACGCCCACTCGCGCGCCAGTCGGGGTGAGCTGTCCTCTCTTGCGGACACCCCGAGGGGTCGCCTGGCCCTGGTCATCCTGCTCGATCAGTTCACGCGCAATCTGTTCCGGGGCCAGGCTGCGACTTTTGCACAAGACGCGCAGGCGCTCCGCCTGGCACTAGACGGGATCGACGCGGGTGACCTCGAACGACTGATGCCGCTGCAGCGTTATTTCCTGATCATGCCGCTGATGCACAGCGAACAGCTCGAGGATCAGGAGCGGTGCATCGAGCTATTCGATGCCCAGGTCGCAGCGAGCGACGACGCGGGAGTGAAGAAGCGCTTCGTCGCGGCCGCCGACTTCGCGCGGCGTCACCGTGACATTGTGCGGCGCTTCGGGCGCTTCCCCCACCGGAACGCGGTGCTCGGGCGCGAATCTACGCCCGACGAGCAGGAGTTTCTGAAAACGCCTGGCTCGTCGTTCTGACGCGCCGAACCGCGCGCTCAGCCGGGTCGGGTCTTGCCGGCAATGTTCGCCAGCCACTCGGTGCCGGCGCGCTCGAGGTGAGCGAAGGTCGCGTCGTCGCCGTAGGCGAGCGCGGTCCACATGGCGCGGGAGAGGTTGACCAGGCCGCCGATGCGCTCGGAACGCGTGGTGTTCTGCAGCAGGACCGCCGCTTGTTCGGTCTGTGATAGTGCGGCCATCAAGCTCGCGCGGGGACCGGACGCGAGGACCAGACTGCACCACGCTTCCCAGTCGTCTTGCAGGCTTTCAGGAGTGACCGTGCCGAGGCCGAGCTTGGTCGCGACGTTCACCAGGAAGTGCCACTTGGGGTCGGGGTCGGACGGGTCGTAGCCGTCCCCGGAAGCGAGCCAAACGTCGACGCCGCTCTCGATCGCCGCCAGCTCGAGTTTCTCCGCGTGGCTCGGCGCCTTGGACTGGAACGCGGCTTTGACGGCGTCGGCGGTGTAGGCACCGAGCTCCTTGGCTCGCGCACCGTCATGCATGGCCTGGCAGAGCCAGATGCGATTCTGGCGCTCGCGGGGCCAACCGAGGAGCGCCAACCACAACTTGTCCGAGCCCGGTTTGGCAAAACGCTCGCTGGCGGTTTGTTTCCGTAGCGAATCAGGCCTCGGGCCGCCGGCTTGGGGTGTGGCGCCGGACTTCCCCTGCGCGCGTCGGAGCTTCCGTTTGTTCGACACGGGCGGGATCCTACATGAGCCGAGAGCCCCGGGGGAGGCGCGCCAGCGTTGATCGGCGGGCCGACCGCCGCTAAAGCTGATCGGGGTCCAGCTCCGAGGGAGAACGGCGATGCTCAAAGTCGAAGACATCATGACGAAGAAGGTGATGACCATCACGCCCGACACGAAGCTGGACGATTTGGCCTGGGGGCTGACACAGAAGGGCGTGAGCGGCGCGCCGGTGCTCGACGCCGGCGGACACCTCTTGGGGCTCGTTACCAAGAGTGATCTCGCCGATCCGACCCGCCCGGGCCGCCTCGAGAGTGCGACGGCGGAGGACGTGATGAGCCCCTTCGTGTTTGCGATCGACCGAACCGAGTCGGTGCTCGATGCCGCCAAGCGCATGGTGGAGACCGGGAGTCATCGCCTGGTCGTCGTCGATTCGAGCGGACACCTCGCCGGCATCATCTCCAGCATGGACGTGGTGCGAGCGTTCGTGAACGGCAAGCTGACTGACCCGGAGCAAGACCGGTGAGCGCGCGTGACAAATCGGACCGCGATGCCATCCTGGCGCGGCGCCGTTTGTTCGTGACCTCGGCTCTGGCCAGCATTGCCGTCTCACAGACGCGCTGTGACACGGTGTTCAAACCCTGTCTCGAAATGAGCATCGACAGCGGGGCCACTTCGCCGACCATCTGTCTGTCCCCGCCCATGCCTCCGCCTGATGCGTCCGTCAGCATCGTGACCAACACCGACGCCAGCGCAGACGCCGGCGCAGGCGACGCGGAACCTCGCCCCTGTTTGAGCGTTGCGCTGCCGCCGCCCGACGCGGGGCGCGACGCGGGCAAGGTGAACATTGCCCCGCCAACGCCGCCGCGTCCGTGCCTCTCTCCGCCACCTATCCCGCAGCCGTGCCTCAAACCAATGAGCGGCCCCAAGCAGTGAGCCCCCGCGCCCGGACAGCCCGTGCTCACTGCCAGTGGCGCACGTAGTCGATCTTCAGCGTCGAGGGCACCTTGATTGGGTAGCTGCCGTTGAGACCGTGATTCAGGATGAAGTAGTGGGGACTGCTCGCGGTCTTCGCGCCGCCCGCGAGGCCGGCCGAGGTCACGCCGCCGACGTCCTTGCCTTTCCATGATGTCGATCTCGCCGTCTTCTGGCCAGACCTTGCCGTTGACCCAGAACGCCGCCCAGTTCTCCGGCGTGCCCGTACCGGGGGGGAGCCACATCCGGGCTTCGACGAACCCGTAGGTGAAATTGTAGCGGCCGTCGCTCATCACGAGGCCGGAGGCGTACGCCGCCTTGCTCCCGTCCTTCTTGACACAACCGGACTTCGAGGTCGCGACCGCCGTCAGCTCGAGCGCGCCGTTCGTGACCGTGACCTGCGCGGGGTCAAAGCAGCTCGCCTCGAGATCATTGGGCGGCTCAAATCGGTGCGAGACTTCATCCGAACCAGACTACGCGCCGCACGGCTGCGTGCAAAGGTCGACTTTTCGACGGGTGTGCGCCGCGTTCGCCCTATGCTCGCTGGTGATGAAGGTGATCGTTTTCGGCGGGACCGGGATGGTCGGGCAGGGTGTGCTCCGGGAGTGCCTGCTCGATCCGGATGTCGAGGACGTGCTCAGCGTTGGGCGTAGCGCCACGGGGCAAACCCACACCAAGCTGCGAGACTTGGTGCACACCGACACCGCGGACTTCTCTCCGATAGCCGACGAGCTCACGGGGTGGGATGCGTGTTTCTTCTGCCTCGGGATCTCTTCGGCGGGCATGAGTGAGGAGGAGTACACGCGCGTGACCTACGGGATCGCACTTGCTGCTGCCGAGGTGCTGGCCGAGCGTAATCCGAGCATGACCTTCGTCTTCGTCTCCGGAGCGGGCACCGACGCGAGTGAGCGCGGCCGCAGCATGTGGGCTCGGGTCAAGGGCAAGACCGAGAACGCACTGCTGCGCTTGCCGTTCAATGCCGCGTACATGTTTCGTCCGGCGTTCATCCAGCCGCTACACGGGATCAAGTCCAAGACGAAGCTGTACAATGCCGCGTACACCGTGCTTGGCCCGCTGACGCCGATCCTTCGTCGTGCATTGCCCAAGTACACGACGACCACGGAGAAGGTCGGGCGCGCCATGCTGAGGGTGGCGCGGGACGGTGCTCCGAAGACCGTGCTCGAGAACGACGACATCAACGCACTCGCGTGAAGCGCGAGGGACGCGGCTCACGGGCCGTCAGCACAAAGCGGATCGCCCGGGTCGCAGGCGGAGGGTCTTGCAGGTGCCGGCGCTCCTCTGGTGGGTGCGTCCACATCGGGTCGTTGCGCGGGTCGACCCGCGCGGTATGCCTCGGCGAAGCCTGGAGGTGGGGCGTCCGCCACGTGGTCCGCGTCGTCGAGGCGGAGCTTGGGAGAGGGGGCGTCGGGGCTGAAGTAGAGCGGGTAGTCGATGGAGACGGTGTCGTGCAGCGGATTGTGAAACGACAGCGTGAACACGTGGTTGAGAACACAGGCGCGCACTCTCGGGTCGGGCAGCGTGGGCGAGCGCTCCCCGGCCTGCCAAACTCGACCGTCCGCGCCGATCACGAACGTCATCACGACCCGACCTGCCAGCTTCGGGTTTCGTTGCAGCCCACGCTGGTAACACTCGCGAAACCGCCCCTTGTTTTGCACGAGCACGCGCTGCACGGCCTGAGGCGGCAGCCGATGGCCCCGAGCGCCCGATACTGGCCCGAGAGTTGGAGGTGGCTCGCTGCGAACCAGCGAGGCGACCGGCGTCAACGGGTTGGGCCTCCACACCGGGTTGGTGGCTGCGCTCTCGTCTCGGAAGAAGCTCCGGCTCGCTCCGCGGCCGACGGCCTCGGCGATGCTGGCGTTCAATGCGGAGCGGGCCGCCGGATCGGGCTCCGTGGCTGGTGGAAGGGGCGATGCGCTCGGGCGGGTGGGCTCGACCGGATGCGCCGCGATCGGCGGAGCTCTTCCCGTGGCGCAACCGAAGGCACAGATGAAGGCTGGAAGCGCGCCAGAAATGACAACTCTCCGCCGCGCCATGCGGACTCCGACACTGGGCGGGGGGCGAAGTTCCGGGGGCCTCACAACATCGGTGACAGCACGCGTGCCATGCCTTCGAAGATCCGTGGTCCCAGGCGCAAGCGCACGCGGCTGGCCCCGGTCACCTGCTTCGCGTGGGTCAGGTCTCGCTCGAAGGCCTCTGCCAGCGCGCTCGAGAGCTTCCGGCCGTACACCAGAGCCGAGACCTCGAAATTGAGTCGAAAGCTGCGGTTGTCGAAGTTGGCCGTTCCTATGGCAGCCAGCCACTCGTCAACGACCAGCGTCTTGGCGTGTAACATTCTGGGCTCGTACTCGAAGATCCGCACCCCCGCGCCGAGTAGTGCGTCGTAGTACGAGCGTGCCGCGGCAGCGACCGTGCGCGAGTCGCCGTTCTTCGGCACGAGCACTCGAACGTCGACGCCGCGCAGCGCCGCCGCTCGAAGCGCGAACGACATGGGCTCGTCCGGCACGAAGTACGCCGTGGTGAGCCACACGCGGGACATCGCCGCGCAAATCGCGGCAAAATACACACTTTTGATGGTCTCGTGTTCCTTGTCCGGCCCCGAGTCCAAGATCTGAACCAGCTCCCCGGGTGCAACGTCGTGCCGCGGGAACAGCTCCGGACGCTCGGGGGTGGTGCCGCAGGCGTAGCACCAGTCTTCGAGAAAGATCAGCTGCAGCTGCGCGACACAAGGTCCCTCGAGCCGGAGGTGCGTGTCGCGCCAAGCGTCGGCGCGCACCTTGGGATTTTCTTCGTCGGTGACGTTGACGCCGCCGGTGAACCCGATCCTGCCATCGACCACCACGATCTTCCGGTGGTTCCGGAAGTTCAGCACCCGCCCCCACAGTGCGGCGGGGCCCAGCCGATTGAACGCCGCGACCTCCGCTCCGGCCTCGACCAGCGGTGCAAAGAAGTCACGCCGGCGCGCGGTCGCCGAGCCCACCGCATCAACCAGCAGTCGGACGGTGAGACCCGCGCGGGCTCGCTCGACCAGCGCGTCGCGGAGCGCTCGACCGGTCTCGTCCGGCTCGAAGATGTAATAGAGGACGTGAACGTGGTCCTTCGCGGCGCTTATGGCCTCGAGGATCGAGTCGAACGTCTGAGCGCCGTCGAGCAACAACTCACACCCCGTTGCGGTGCTCAGCGCTGCCTTGTTCACGGCTTCGCCCAGTCGCACCAGCTGTTCCGCGTCGCGCAATACTCCCGGATCCGGGTTCGAAAGTGCCTCGGGTTGCACCACGAGCCGTGCGATGGCGTTCTGGGCTCGCAGTCGCTTCAGCCGTCGCCGACGAATGCGACGCGGACCCAGGAAGAAGTAGATCACGAAGCCGGCGCCGGGCAGAGCAATCAGTCCGAAGATCCAGGCCAGCGTTGCGGCGGGACTACGCTTCTCCAGCAGGATCCAGCCGCACAGGAGCAGCACGTAGATCGGCTCGATGACCGTGAGCGCAGTGAGCATGGTGTCAGCGGCCATCGACGTTGTTCACTTACCTCGGATTCGACGCGGGTCCCACGCTGCCGTTGGGCTTGAAGCGGTCGCAGCAGTCAATCCCCTGAGTCCCGCGCGGCGGAGCCGGGGTCGGCGCCGCCTTCCGGGTCGGCCTCGCCCCGCGCGATCGAGCGTGCGTGGACGGCGAGCCCTTCGACGACGGAGTGAAAGTTCTTCCAGTCCTTCACCCGAGCGTCGCCGAAGCGCCGGCGGATCTCGTCTGCGATGCGAGTGACCTTCGCGGTTCCGCCGGTGCAACACACGAGCTCGATATCGGCGGCAAACACGCCCGCCGCGTCGAGCGTCGTGTCCAGGCAGTCCAGGATGGCATCGGTCTCTTGCCGGGAGAGGGCGTCGAACTCCGGTCGCGTGAGGTGTTCCGCGAGCGCGATCGATGGGTACTCGAAGCTCACCTCGGTCTCGAGCTCCGACGAGAGTCGGCGTTTGGCCTTCTCGATCACCTCGAACACGGTGAACCCCAAGGCGTCGTCGACGAGCACCTCGAGCTGTTCGAGCTTCGCCCGGTCGTCGTGGCCGACGCTCCAGCTGCGGACGTTGCGCAGAAACTCGGCGATGTCCTGCCGTCGCAGGATCGACAGGTGGGCTGGGGAGCAGAGGTGCTCGCTGATCATCCTCGGCATGGTCAGCAGGTTGGTGCCCACCGGCACTCGGTAGGACTCAGGCTCTCGGCCAAACCAGCCGGTGTTTTGGCTCGAAGCCAAGTTGGTCACGGGCGCGGCGGCCGTCGAGCACCGCGCTGTAGTGGAACCGCCGATGATTGAGGTCGTATCTGAAGTCCCGGTCGAACACGCTGGAACGGAGTTGATACAGCGGCGCGAGCAAGGGGCCCGGCAACGGGAGCCCCAACCTGCCCCAGAGCTCCACTGCGCGGGACAGCGGCAGCGTGTCCGCGCCGGGAATGTTGAAGACTCCGCTCTTGTCTCGATCCACGGCCAGCAGTAGCGCCCGTGTCACGTCCTCGAGCGAGAGCAGGTTCAGCATCGGGTCGAAGCCGAGGGGGCGCAGGCAGACGCGTGAGCCCAGGTAGTCGTAGAGCTGACTGCCGCTCTCGGCGGTCAGGATCTCGGCGCAGCGGAGCACGACGATCTCGAGGCGCGACATGCCCATGCGGGTACAGACCGTCAGATCCGCCTCGACCCGATCGCGGACTTTTTGGGGCGCGTCCGGGGCGAGCTCGAGCGGATCTTCTTCCGATATCAGCGTCGAGCGCCGCGGATCGACATGGTAGACCGCCCCGGCGCTACGAAACACGAAGCGGTGCAAGGTGGGGTGGCGTTCAGCGAGTGCCAAGAGCTCGCGTGTGCACTCCACGTTGAGGGCATGCACGCGTGGCCCCTCGTCGCGTGCGTTACGGTGCAGCGCGTTGTGCATGAGAGTCCCGACCCGGAGCTCGCGCGCGTCCGCGAACAGGAGGTCGTGAAGCTCGCGGGGGCGAGTGAGGTTGACCTGTCGATACTGGTAGCGCGACGGGTCCTGGGCACCAAGGCGCAGAGGATTTCGCTCCGCGCCCACAGCCAGCACCAGCTCCGTGGCCGGGTCTCGGAGCAACGCCTCGACCAGCGAGCGCCCAATGGGAGTCGTTGCTCCGGTGACGAGCACACGTCGCATCAGAACAGCCCTCTTCGCTCCGAGAGGCCTCGATCCATCAGCTCTTGGACGGCGCTCTTCACGAGTCGAGCGGCCTCACGCACTGCGGTCGGGTCGTCGGCGTCGCCGAAGCGCTCGTACAGCGCGAGTGGCTCGCCGTAGTGCACGTGGAAGCGCACAGGCATGGGGATGGGCGTCGCCGGAATCGGCAGAAACGGCGCGCCGAACGCGTTGAAGGAGTCGAGTCGAGCGAGCTCGGGCCACGCTTCTTCCGCGCCCACGACGGCGACGGGGATCACCGGTACACGATGGCGGAGTGAGAGCTCCGCGTGACCGACCCGCCAGTCCTGCAACTGGTAGCGCTTCTTCCAGCCCTTTCCGATGCCGGGTGTGCCCTCCGGAAAAACCAGGACCAGCTCACCATTTTCGAGCAAGTGGCGGAAATTACCCGGGCTGCCGGCGACGACGCCTATTCGGCTGAAGATGGTGCCGACCCATGGCAGGAGTGGGATGAAGAGGTCACCGATGACCCGAACCACTCGTGGCGGCGAGGTGTGCCGAACGGCGTCGACTACGATCATCGCGCCGTCGATGGGCAGGAGGCCGCTGTGGTTCGCCGCGAGAATGGCAGCGCCCGAGCGCGGCAGGTTCTCACTGCCGTAGCTGGCGACGCGGAAGTAGCGTTCGTAGGCGAAGCGGCTGAGGCCCATCGCAACGGCGAACGAATCCGGGTCGAAGCCGAGCACGTCCAGACCGTGTCCCGCATCGCGGAAGTCGAGCCGACGCATGGCTTGGAGGTCCGCGTCGGCGAGCAACGAGCTTGCGAGCGCGAGTTTGAGACGGCGTTTGATGGACATGAGTGGCGAGGCCGGCCTGCTGAGGCCGAGGTAGGTTGGGCTGAGTTGTGTCCTGGCGGATGAGCCGCCAGGTCCCTCCGGCAAGCGCGCGGCAGAGCGCGTCTCGCGTCACGAGAACCGACGCTAACATGCGCAGGCGAGAGGTTGGCGCTCGAGCGGACGGCCGAGCCGCGCAAACCTAGCGCGGCCGCCGACGAGATCGGGGCGGGCGCGATTGCCGTCTGGCTGCCAACCGAGATGGGCTCTAGGCTCGAGCTGACATGGTGCGGGCGAGGGGATTCTGCATGTGCGCGTCGGCTGCGCTCTCCGTGGCGGGCGCAGCGCACGCGACGGGTCCAGGCCTGCCCAACAAGACCTACACGTCGGATCAGGTCATGACGGTGATCGGGCGCATCGACTCGACGACCGGCGCGCCGCGCGCCCACGGCAACCTGGCCATGCACCATGGTCACCTGCTGCTGATCTTCTCCCGGGATTCGGGGGAAGGGGACGGCGGTTTTGCGTTCTTCGATGTCGCCGATCCGACCCAACCCAAGCTGGTCTACGCCAGGGACGACGACGAGACCTACGATATCCGTGAGGCCCACGGCTTCGGTTTCTCCCGCATCGAGGGGCGGGACTACGTCGCGATGCAGGCCAGTCTGGGCGTGCAGATCTGGGACATCACCAACGAGCTCGCGCCGACTCGCAGCGCGTATTTGAAGCTGCCGGGGATCACCGCGAGCGACTATGGCACCGGCGCGTGGTGGGTGTTCTGGCAGGGGGCGTATCTGTTCGTGGGCGGGTCGGGCAACGGGCTCTATGTGGTGCGGGCGGCTGACCCCGCCAACCCTGAGCTCGTCGTGCGCAGTGATGGCGGGCCGAACCCGATCCCCGTGAGTGATCTGGGTGCATTCAAGACCGGTCCAGTGTTTGCCATCGGCAACTACCTGGCGATCACCGGCATGGACCAGGCTGGTTATTCGATGGTCGACGTCCGCGATCCCGCGAGCCCGAAGCTGCTTGCTACGCGAAAGAGCGGGGTCGACGCCATCTACAGCGGGCTCTGGAATGGCAACCTGTTGATCGGCGCGGGCACCGGAGGCCTCGTCACGTTGCACGACGTCAGCAAAGCCACGCAGATCGCCGATCTGGGAAAGACGGCGGTGTACGGTGACCGCGGCGGTTACGTGTCGTTTCAGGATGGCTTCGTGCACATTGGCGCGTCGAACCGCTACTTGAAGGTCGACGCAACGACGCCCAGCGCTCCCACGGTCGTCGGTTTTGCGTCGAGCAAGATCCCGGGCCGCGACGAAGATTTTGCTACTGCGATGGGGAACCTGGTGTTCGTCGGCGACGATCACGGCAACGGCACGAGCATCATCCCGCACCAGGCGGCTCCGGACACGACGGCGCCGAGCGTGACTCGCATGGAGCCCCAGCAGGGAGCCCTCGGACAACCGCTGACGACCCGCATTGGTATTTCCTTCAGCGACGCCATCGACTTCGACTCGGTCACACCGGCAACCTTTCAGGTCTCGCGCACCGCCGGTCCGGGGCAAACGCCGAAGCCGGTGACTGTGATCCTGAGCTACCAGACCAACATCGTGAGCTTCTCGACGGTCGACGTGCTGCCGTCGGACACCACGTTCGAGATCCGGCTGCCCAAAGGTGGCGTGCGCGACGTCGCTGGCAACGCGCTCTCGGAGAGCTTCGTGAGCTGGTTCTCCACCGGCAAGACCCTCGAGAGCCCAGGGTGCAAGATCGCGCCGCGGCAGCCCGTCCTCGTCGGCAAACCGGTCGCCTACAGCGTCGAGCTCTCCGGTCCGGCGTGCGCCGGAGGCTGCCAGGTGGCCTGGGCGTTCGGTGACGGGGCGGCGGGCCAAGGAGCTCTCACGAGTCACACCTTCGACGCGCCTGGACACTACGCGGTGACGGCGACGCTGCGGGACGCAACGACGAACGATGTGGTGAGCGGCTGTTCCCTCGCGCAGACCGTGCATCGACCGCTGGTCGCCGGCCGGCCTCGGCGGTCCTCCAGGGTCGCGCTCGACGTGGAGCGAAACCGACTGTGGGTCGTCAACTCGGACGCGAGCTCGGTGAGCGCCATCGACCTCGGGGCGCGCGTGCGGGAGCGGGAGGTCAGCGTGCCGAGCGCGCCGCGCGCCGTCTCGGTCTCGGAGAACGGCGACGTGTGGGTGGTCAGTGATCGAGCCTCGCGCGTGACGCTGCTCGAGGCGAGCGGCCAGCGCCTTGCCGAGCTCGAGTTGCCGTACGGCGCGCGTCCGTCGGGCATCGTCCAGGCCCCGGACGGAAGCCGCGTCTACGTCGCGTTGCGGGGCTCGGGCAAGCTGGTGGAAATCGATGCGGCCACGCGCAGTGTCACCCGCGAGCTCGACGTCGGGCCGACCCCCGAAGGTCTCGCGCTCAGCGCGGACGGAACGACTCTCCTGGTCTCGCGCTTCGTCTCTCCCCTGGACCACGCGGAAGTCCGCGTGGTCGACACCGCCAGCCTGTCGCTCGTGCGCGTCGAGGAGCTCACGGCAGATCTTGGCCCCGACACCGAGGCCAGCGGTCGCGGCGTGCTCAACTACCTGCGCAGCCCGACCATCTCTCCGGACGGGGCCCGGGCCTTCGTGCCTGCCAAAAAGGACAATACCGCGCGCGGGCTATGGAACGATCTCTTGCCTCTCAGCTTCGAGAACACGGTGCGCGCGAGCGTTGCCGCGCTCTCGATGAACGGCGGCGAAGAGACGGGCGCCCGCCTCGATCTCAACGACCGCAGTCTGCCCAGCGCGGTCGAGTTTTCTCCGCTTGGGGATCTGATCTTCGTGGCCACCGAGGGCACGAACACCGTCGATGTCCGCGACGCCTACGCTGGCGATCTCGTCACCACCCTCGAGAAGGTCGGCGCCGGGCCCGACGGGCTCGCCTTGTCGGCGAGTGGTGGGGAGTTGTTCGTGCATTCAGCGAGCTCTCGGAGCGTTTCAATCTACGACGTCTCCGGGGTCATCGAGTCCGGCGACAACCTCGTCGAGAAGCTGGCGGAGGTGCAAACGGTTGCTCATGAGCCCTTCGCCGCGGACGAGCTGCTCGGCAAACGCGTGTTTTACGACGCCATGGACCGGCGCATGAGCCGAGACCACTACCTCTCGTGTGCGAGCTGTCACCTCGACGGGGAGCACGACGGGCGAGTCTGGGACTTCAGCGATCGCGGGGAGGGCCTCCGCAACACCATCTCGCTCCTGGGCAAGCGCGGCACAGGCCAAGGTTGGCTGCACTGGAGCGCTAATTTCGACGAGGTCCAGGACTTCGAGCACGATATTCGCAATGCGTTCGCTGGGCTCGGGTTCATGACGGACCAAGACTTTCACGCCGGGCGCGATCAGAGCCTGCTGGGCCCCAAGGCCGGGGTGAGCGCCGAGCTCGACGCCCTCGACGCCTACGTGACCTCTCTCACTCGAACCCACGCGAGCCCGTATCGCGAATCCGACGGCACGCCGACGGCGGCGGCACGCCGCGGTGCGCATGTGTTCGAGCGCCTCGGCTGTGACGGCTGCCACCGAGGCCGGGACTTCACCGATTCGGCTCAGGCGAACCTGAAGGACGTGGGCACGCTCACGCCGGGCTCCGGCTCTCGCCTGTTCGGCGAGCTCGAGGGCATCGACACGCCAACGTTGATTGGTCTGTTCGAGACCGCGCCGTACTTGCACGATGGCTCGGCTCCCGACCTGGACGCCGTGCTGGAGCAGGCGGCATCCACGGGGCTGCACGGCGACGTGGCGAGCTTGTCGACTGACGAGCGTCAGGACCTGAAGCGGTTCCTGCTGGAGCTGGACGATGGCGCGTTGATCCGCCCCGATCCGGGGTTCGAGGCGGGCGGGGGCTGTTCACTCGGCGGCACGAGACGGCGAGCGCCGGCGTCGTTCAGCGTGATCTTGGCGCTCGGGTGCGGGATCTTGCATCGACGTTTGCGCGCGGCACGTCGGCGTTCCCTCGATCGGTCAGCCGCCTGAGGCCGCGTGTGGGCCCGAGTCCCACCTACTTGGGGCTGCGCGCCTCAGCTCACCCGTGCCACAATGGAGGGAAGATGCGAGCGGTCCGTTGGGTGTGTGTGTGTTGGTTGCTCGCCGCCGCGCTGGTGCTGAGCTGCTCTGCTTCGACGGACGACGGCGGAGGTGGGGCTGGAGGCGTGGGCGCAGTGGGCGGAGCGGGCGGCGGCGGCCCGGATGCGTCGAATTGTGGTGTGGGGACCGTGGCCTGCAACGGCGTCTGCACCAACACCGGCGTCGACTCCAGCAACTGCGGTGCTTGCGGCAAGGTCTGTCCTCAGGGAGAGAGCTGCCAGTCTGGGATCTGCAGCGCGGGCTGCTGGGGCAATCAGCTCATGTGCAACGGTAAGTGCGCTGACACCGACACCGATCCGTTGAACTGCGGCGGGTGTGGCGCCGCGTGCCCCAGCGGGCAGCTCTGCGTCCAGGCCAAGTGCGCTTCGCAGTGCGGCGCGGGGACCACGGAGTGTGATGGCACCTGTGTGGACACCACCTCCGACCCTGCCAACTGCGGAAAATGCGGGAACATCTGCTTTGCTGGGGAAGTTTGCTCAGCGGGTGCCTGTAATCCGAGCTGCGGCGGCGCGCTCACCTTGTGTGGGGGCAAGTGTGTCGACACCAGCGTCGATCCAAAGAACTGCGGTGACTGCGGGAAGCTGTGTTCGACGGCCATTGGCGAGGTCTGCTCCGTCGGCAAGTGCGCAATCGGATGTCTCGGAGGAACCACGAACTGCAACAATACCTGTGTCGACATCGATGTCGATCCGAAGAACTGCGGCAAGTGCGGCACGGTTTGCGGCACGGGTGAGGTGTGCAGCGCCGGCAAGTGCGCGCTCTCGTGTGTGGGGGGTACGACGGCTTGTTCCGGCAAGTGTGTCGACACCAGCGTCGACCCCAACAACTGCGGGGCTTGCGCCAAGACCTGCCCGACCGGCCAGAGCTGCCAGGGCGGTTCGTGCACGCTGGTCTGCTCCGGGGGACTGACCAAGTGCGGCAGTCAGTGCGTCGACGTGAAGACGAGCCAGGTCCACTGTGGCGCCTGCGACAAACCGTGCAATTCCGGCTACGACTGCGTGGCGGGCGCCTGCACCCTGGTCTGTGCGGGCGGCACGTCGAACTGCTCCAATACTTGCGTCAACCTCAACCTCGACCCCAGCAACTGCGGGAGTTGCGGGACCGCCTGCACCGCGGGCAAGAGCTGTGTGAACAGCGCTTGTGTGCTGGTCTGCGGCACCGGTCTGACCGCCTGCTCCAACAAGTGCGTGGACACCAAGATCGACCCGACCAACTGCGGGTCCTGCGCCAAGGTCTGCCCGAGCGGGCAGAGTTGCCAGGCCGGTGCCTGTACCCTGGTCTGCGGTGTTGGGCTGACGAAGTGCTCGAACCAGTGCGTCGACACGAAGACGGACGAGAACAACTGCGGCGGCTGCGGCATCACGTGCACGTCGACCCAGACCTGCACCGCCAGCAAATGCGTCAACAACTGCAATCCGACGCTGAACCTCGCGACGACCGCGACCGCGCTCAGCAACGGTGGCGGAGCCGGGACCCTGGGCCCGGACAACATGAACGACGGATACGGCGAAGTCGACTGCAACGCGCAAGGCTGGCACTGGATCACCGCGACCTCGTCTTCTGGGACCGCGTACGCGGAGCTCGACTTGACCACTGCCAAGACCGTCGGTCGGATCAAGATTGACACCGCGGCCTGTGCCGTCGCCGGCTGTGGGATCCTCGCCGGGCGCACGGTGGCAGGCGGCACCATCCAGTGGTGGAACGGCAGCTCTTGGGTGACGGCCGGTAGCGTTTCCGCAAAGACCACCGACTGGGAGTTCATCTTCCCGTCACCGGTCTCGACGACCAAGGTGCGGATCTACGGCCTCTACGCAGCTACTTGCGGATACGCCACCAATCCGATCATCTACGAGTTCCAGGCCTTTGGCTGCTAGCGGCTGACGCCCCCCACCGCTAATCGGCCACTCTTCCCTCGGCGTGCGATACTACGACTCATGGGGCTCTCGGCTGTTCGTTGGGGACTGTTGGTACTGCTGGCGGCCCCCCACGCGCTGGCGGTCGAGTACGTCAATGATCCGCTGACGTCCGCGAGCTTCGCGGGCCGAGGCAACAAGGGTGGGTCGTTCTCGCCGAGTGGTTGGACGACGGCGGAGGAGCCAGATGCGGTGTGGTGGGAGGTCGCCGAGGCGCTGCCTTCGGCACGCATCGAGTACACGGTCACGGGCATCTCGACCACGACCAGCCTCACGGGCGCCGATCACGACATCTTCACGCTGTACCAGGCGCCGACCGGACAGCCAGAACCGATCGCCTACAGCCCGTACTTTCGCAACAACGACTTCAAGGCCTTCACGCGCATCTTCGGTATGCAGGAGCCCGGGCGCAACGGCGCCATGAAGCTCGAGCTTGCGTTCTGTCCGCGAGGTGACCCTTGGCACCATGACGAGGTGTGCAGCGCCGCGTGTGATGGCAGCGCGCTAGCGTACGCCAACGGCACCGACAAGGACGTTGGCTGGGACGGCTCGAAGGCCTACCGCATGGCCATCGAGTGGGGGAATGGGAAGATGTCGTTCTTCCGCGACAACGTCGAGCTTGGCAGCGTCTCGTACCCGGGTACCTATGCACCGAAGCCACTCCGGGTGCGCCTCGGTTCACCGCGCCACGATGGGGTCTACCCCGGAGCGGCGCTGATGCCGAAGGGCCTCGTGTTCAAGGATGTGCTGATCACTGGCACGCCCGGCGCGATGACACCGGTGTGCGGGAGCACTGGAACTGGCGGCACCGCCGGGGCGGGCGGTGCGCCCGGCGATGCCGGCGCCGAGGACGCGGGCAGTAGTGAGAACGAATACACGGTGCTCGCCGACGTCACCGCGGCAAGCTGGGAAACCGGGGTGTATCCCGATCAAAACGACCTGAACCCGGAGGGGGACGGGGCCTCTCCCGTGGCAGTGGCATATCTTCGCTTTCCACCGGTGAGCGGTACGGTGGTGAACGCCGTGCTGAAGCTGCGAACCGCGAAAGCGGCGTCTGCTGCGGGAGCCTCCGGTGTGATCTGCGGCGTCGCCGACGACAGCTGGAGTGAGACCAGCATGACCTGGGCAAACCGACCTCCGGTTGGCTCGTCCTGCGCCGGTGTATCGAGCTCCGTCGATCCAGACATGGACGTCGAGTGGGACGTGACTGCACTGGTGAAAACGGGAGCCAACGTGGGCCTGGCGGTCGTCTCCACCGACTCGAACGGAG
This sequence comes from Myxococcales bacterium, assembly GCA_016706225.1. Lineage (NCBI taxonomy): Bacteria > Pseudomonadati > Myxococcota > Myxococcia > Myxococcales > Myxococcales bacterium. Next base: position 432,938 of record JADJKB010000003.1, on the reverse strand, counting down.
TCCATTACTTGTCGAAAGAGGCGAGCGCCACCCAGGGCCCTCGTTTGTACGTCAAGACCACCAACGCTCAGCCCAGCGACGCGGGCAGCGGTGGGTTCGGTAACGCCGGCGGCATCAGTGCGAGTGGCGGGGCCGGCACTGGCGGCAAACTCCCGAGCGGGGGCACGAACGCCAGCGATGACGGCGGTTGTGGCTGCCGCACGCCGAGCCGCAGCGGGGATCGGCGTGCGCTGGTGGGCGCCGCGTTTCTGATCGCCGCCGCTCGACGTTTGCGTCGTCGCACGCGGCGTTGAGCACGGCGCGTGAAACTCAGATCCCGGGCGGGCAGGGACCGGTCATCGGCTGGCCGCCGGGAACGGTCAGCGAACACGTACCATCGGCGTTCTTGGTGACGCCGGGGATCGCGGTTGGCGTTCCAGCCGAGCCGCTTGCTGCCGGTGCCGGCGCAGGCGCGGGCGCAGGCGCGGGCGCGGGCGCGGGCGCGGGCACCGGGTCCTGGTAGGTTGGTGCCGGCTGCGGACCGGGGGGCGGCTGCTGATAGTAACCCGGCGGAGGTTGCTCCGGCTGCTGGTTGGGTTGGCTCGAACCGCAAGCAACCACGGGGAGGCCGACCACGAGCGTCACGATCAAAGAAGCGAGCTTCATGCCGCGCATTCGAGCACGCCGTGGACGACCTCGCTAGCCCTTGCGCGCCGGGCCCGCGGGCACAACGCTGCCCGCGTGGCCTGGATCTCGCGGATATTACACCGGAGTGGCGCGAGTGGTTTTGGGTATGCGTCCACTGCCCACGAGGTGACCGACGGCCTCGATCTTAGTGGGCTGACCGTGCTGGTCACAGGAGTCAACTCGGGGCTCGGGCTCGAGACCGCGCGGGTGCTCGCCCTCCGCGGCGCCCGTGTTTTGGGCGCGGCACGCACGCGCGACAAGGCGGAGATCGTGACGGCGTCGCTGGGCAATGGCGCGCTTCCACTCGAGTGTGAGCTCTCGGAGCCGGCATCGGTCCGCGCCTGTGTCGCCGACGTTCGCGCGCTCGGCGTGCCGCTCGATGTGTTGATGTGCAACGCGGGCATCATGGCATTGCCCGAGCGCACGCTCCGTTACGGGCAGGAGCTTCAGTTTCTGACCAACCACATCGGGCACTTCATGTTGGTCAGCGGCCTGCTCGACGTTTTGTCCGAGCACGCGCGCGTGGTCGTGCTGTCGAGCAGCGCCCACGCCTGGGCACCGCCCGGGGGCATTCAGTTCGATGATCTGACGCTCGAGCGGAGCTACTCGCCGAACGTCGCCTACGGCCAGTCGAAGCTCGCCAATCTGCTGTTTGCCCGGGGTCTGGCCCAGCGTTTCTCAGGGACCTCGAAGAGCGCCAACGGCGTTCACCCCGGAGTCATCGCAACGAACCTGTGGCGCAGCTCCGCGGCGCTGCGCCTCGCCATGCCTGTCGCGTCGCTCTTTCTGAAAGACGTGCACCAGGGTGCGGCGACGCAGTGTTACGTCGCGACCCACCCGTCGCTGGCAGGTGTCAGTGGGAGGTACTTCGTCGATTGCAACGAAGCGCATACGTCCGGCCCGGGGCGAGATCCGGCGCTCGCCGAACGACTCTGGGAGGTCAGTGAACGGATCGTCGCGAAGGTCTGAGGGCGCGGCACCGGGCCGCCGCGAGCGTGGAGCGCTCGGTCGTGACCATCAAGCTGGAGCTGGCGAAGTCGGCGAAGTGAGCGGCGGGCGCAGACCCCGACTTGGCAGGCGCGGTGGGCCGGCGTCTACTTGCAGATCCCAGCGCTCAGCGCGCCGCCCGGAGCAGTGCAGTTCTGACCACTCGGGCACGTTCCACCGGCCGGGTCGCAGAGGATCACGGAGCCCTTCGGACAACCCGCGGGTGCCGCGCACACGACGCCCGTGATGCAGCCTTCTGGATTACCGGGATTGCACACCGGGCCCGTCGTCGCGCAACAGATCGCGCCCTCTTTGCCTTGCGCCTTGCAGTCCGCGCTGTCGTCGCAGAACGAGGTGCGCTTCGCGCCATCGGGACAAGCCGTCGCGAGCGGGCTGCACGTTGCTGTGAGCCCCTCCCCGATCAGACCAAAACAACACTTCTCAGTGGCGATGTCGCATTGGCTCGAGCCGCAGGTGATGGTTGCCGCAGCACCGCCCGAAGCGCTCGAGCCGCTCACCCCGCCCGAACCGCTCGTTCCGGCCACCCCGCCAGCGCCGCCCTTCGCTTCGTTGGTCGAGCTCGAGCTGCAGCCCAAGGCGAACACCGCGCCGGCCATCAAGAGCACTGAACCGCGGCGGGTGACGATCATGGCAGGGTGGCTCCTCGCGCCTCGAGCATTAGCGCAGAACCAAGAGTGTACTGTCAACGCAACCAGCGGCCAGGAGGCGGTTCGCACGCTTGTCGCAAGCGCTCAAAAGCTGAAACCAAATGACTTCGTCTCCACCGGGCCTCGGCCCCAGGGGTGTTCGGAAGTGCGCACGACGGTGCAGCCGGCGAAGCTCTTGAATGGCCTCGGGCTGACGCTCACACTCGACGTTCGGCCGAGCTCGTCCAGCTTCACGGTGACCGTGCACGAGTAGCTGCCAGCGTCGGGTTTGGCGCCCTCGTTTTGTTGCCAGCAGGCGGTGATCTTCTGTTTGTACCAGGCGAGCTTGTAGTCCCGCGCCGGCTGCTCCGAGACGTCTTTCATCGCCACGACCGTCGACGACGGAGCCGCCGGACTGCTCGGTGTGGCGGGTGTGGTGGGTGTGGCAGGCGTTGCCGGGGAGGCGGGAGAGTCGGGTACACCGGGCTGCGCAGGGACTCCCGGTGCTGTCGGTGACCCTGAGCGCTTTCCGGTCGAGGTGGCGCCACCGCTCTCGGGGACGGACGGGGCACTCCCAGGCGTGGAGATCGGTGAGGCGGTTTCCGTCCCGGCGATGACCGGGGCGGCGGCGCTCCTTGGCGCCACAGCGGCGTCGCGCGTGAAATAGTAACCGAATCCGAGGCCCGCGAAGCCGACCACCGCGACCGCTCCAAACAGGAAGAGAGCGAGGCCTGCCATGATCCACACCAGGGTCTTGTTGCCTCGCGCGGGTTCGAGCGGCGCGCTTGCGACCGGTGCAGTCGCCCCGAACGCTGCTGGTACCGACGAGCCACGCGGGACGGAATGCGGGAGCACACTCCGCTCGGTTTCCACCAGGGTCGGCGACAGCGGATCGAGCACAGGATGCAGCGCCGCCAGGCACTCGGTGGCGTCGCGGAAACGCGCGGTAGGGTCTCGTGAGGTGGTGCGGGCGAGCCAGGCGTCGAAGCCCGGCGGCAAGAACGCGGCGAAGCCGAGCTCTGCTGCGCGAACCGAAGCGAGCGGCATCGGGTCGAACATCACCTCTTTCATGAGGCTCTGGAGCGACGCTTGGGGGCCGGTCGCACTGCGCCAGAAATACTGCCCGGTGAGGCAGTTGAACACGACGAGGCCGAGTGCCCAGACGTCGGTGGACGGACCGACGCCCGACGCGGAGGCCTGCTCCGGCGCCATCCACAGCGGCGAGCCGATTGCGCCGGTGACGTTGCCCTGACCACGCACGTCTTCGGTCAGCTTGGCGATGCCAAAATCGAGGATCTTCAGCGTGAAAGGGATGCCTTCTCGGCGGGGCGCGGCGAGGAAGACGTTTTCCGGCTTGATGTCGCGATGCACCAGGCCGGTGGCGTGCGCCGCGCCAAGCCCGTGACACAGCTGCCGCATGACCTCGAGCACCTCGACCGGACGCATGGGTCCGCCGCGTGTGATGCGCTCTGCCAGGGTCTCGCCTTCGAGCAACTCCATCGCGAGCCACGGCGCGTGTGTGGTCGGATCGACCCCCGCCGCCACGACCTCGACCACGTGATCACTGTCGATGCGCGAGGCAATGCGGGCTTCTTGTTCGAAGCGTTCGCGCGACTTCTCGTTCTCGGTCAACGACGGCAGGAGCAGCTTGAGCGCGCGCTTGCGACCCGTGCTCAGCTGCTCGACGACGTAGACAGCACCCATGCCGCCCATGGCCAGGGCACGCTCGATCCGGAAGTCGCCCGCGAAGACGCTCCCCGGCTGTAGACCATGGGGATGAAACACGGCAGAGCCCAGTCTACCCAGTCGGCAGGGTGAGGCCCGCATCTTTTGTGCTCGTCGATGGGGCCGCCAAACCACACGGCGCCCAACTCCGCTGTCAGTGCGGTTTCCGTGCTACGAGCAGCCAACATGATCGCGTTTTTCGGCATGGGACTCCTGGGCTCGAACTTCGTGCGTGCGCTCCGTCGGCGCGGGGAGGTCGTGAATGTCTACAACCGCACCCACGTCCGGGCACAGGCGCTCGAGGCTGACGGAGCCACCGCGTTCGAAGACCCCGCCGAGGCTGCACGCGGGGCGACGCGGGTACACCTGACGTTGTCGGATGACGCCGCTGTGGACGAGGTGCTCGAGCGCGCGCGCCCCGGTTTTTCGGCCTCGGTCGTGCTGGTCGATCACACGACGACGACCGCGACGGGCACGTTGGCCCGGGCCAGACGCTGGACCGAGCGCGGCGTCGCGTTTCAGCACGCCCCGGTGTTCATGGGCCCGTCGAACGCGCTCGAGGGCAGCGGGCTCATGCTGGCGTCGGGCGAGCGTGCACGCTTCGATGCGCTCGCGCCGGAGCTGGCGAAGATGACCGGCAAGCTCACCTACCTGGGGCCCGCAGAGGAGCGCGCCGCCGGCATGAAGCTGATCGGCAACCTGTTTCTGATCTCCATGACCGCGGGCCTGGCGGACGCGTTTTCGCTGGCGAAGGCCCTCGGCATCCCGGCGAACGAGGCGGGCACGCTGTTCGACTTGTTCAACCCGGGCGCGATGGTGCCCGCTCGCGTCGCTCGTATGCTCGAGGGCGACTTTGCACATCCGTCGTGGGAGCTCGCCATGGCGCGCAAAGACGCGCGCCTCATGTGTGAGGAGGCCGCGCAGGGCGGTGTGCCGCTGGCCGCCATCCCGGCCATTGCCGCGGAGATGGACCGCTGGCTCGAGCGCGGCCACGCAAAGGACGACTGGACCGTCATCGTGAAGGATGCGCTCGGCTGAACCCCGCGAGCGGACACGCTGCCCGATTCAACGCGCGGACAGGACCCGCGCCAGCTTTTGCACGCCGAGGACCGCGGTGTCCGTCGGCACTGCCGCGAAACACAGGCGCATGAAACCCGGCTCGTGGATGCGGCACGCAGCGCCGGGGGTCAGGTTCACGTTGGCCGCGTCCAAAATTCTGCGCCACAGCGCCTGCTCGGCGTCGGCGCTCGGCTCAGCCAGGAACTGCCGCAGGTCGAGCAGCAGGAAGAAACCAGCGCCGGCTGCCAGGTAGGGAATTGCTGCGTCGTCGAGCGCCGCGGTCACCCGCCGGTAAGCGACACGCAGGCGCTCCCGCATCGTCGTCAGGTAACCGTCGACCCAGGCCTCCGGTGGGAACATGGGAGGACACTGTAACAACGAACCGGCACACTCACGAACGAGTCGCGTCCGCGCGGCGGGACCGTTATGCTCGAACGCCCATGGGGACGCCGATTCGAATTCGAGCTGTGTGTTGGCAGATTGTTGCAGCGCTCTGCCTACCTTCGTGTGGTGGAGCTGCCCCGGGGGTGGACACCCCGAAGACCGCTCCGCCCGCGTCCGCCGCCGGGTCCGCCGAGGAAGAGTGCCTGAAAGAAGCCGGCGCTCTCCGAACGCCGCGCAGCGGTGCGCCGGACAAGATCACGGTCGCCCACATCCTGGTGCGGCACCGCGACCTGAAACGCTCCGAGGGGGCGACGCGCTCCCGAGGTGAAGCGTGTTTGCGTGCGCGCATGGCGCGCGAGCAGCTACTCGCGGGGGGTGAGTGGGACGACATCGCAAAGAAGTTCAGTGACGCCGGCGACGCCACGCAGGGAAAGCTCGGCAGTGTTGCCAAGAGCGACCTGGACGAGACCTTCGCCAACACCGCTTTTGCTCTGGACGTGGGTGAGCTCAGTCACGTGGTCGAGACCCCGCGGGGTTTTCACGTGATCGCCCGCAGTGAATGACCCTCGGACTCGTGGGTCGCCTTTCGGGCGAAAGCCGCCTCAGAGCGCCGGGGGAAAGAGCTTCGAATCGAGCTTCGGTTTGGTCTTGCCGGCGGTGAAAGCCGCGAAGGTGCCGCCGCCCTGGGACAGCTCGATGTCGATGTCGATCAACTTGTCGTTGCAGCGCAAGATCATCGCTTCGATCGGCAGATCCTGGGTCGGGAAGTTGGCGGTAGGTGCGTCGACGGTGAGATCCGTCGTGGCATGGCTGTGCACCTCCAGAAAGACGTCGTTGGTGTTGGCGCTGCCGACGTTGGCTCCGAGAAACACCCAGATCCCGTCGCTGACCACGTCGTCCTTTTCACGGATCGAGATGGCTCCAGCGGGGTGGGTGACCGTGCCGAGGTAGAGCACGATGAAGTTGAACTGATCCGACAGCTCCGTGCCGCCGTTCTTGTCGAAGCCCGGCACGTTGGTGATGGCAAACTGGTTCAGGCCGGTCGGGTCCGTCCACTTGCTGAGTGGCGCGCCCGCCACGATGTCTTCAGCAAGCGCGATCTCGGTGGACTTCGAGCGGGCGAACTCCCAGATCACGGCGCGATTGGGTGCGGTCAGGCTACTCGCCTCGCAGAAAGCTTTGGCCATGGCGCCGGTCGCCGAAAAGGCGCGCACGATGGCGGTGAGCCCCGTGGTCGGCGGTGACCAGGCGCCCTCGTCGAACAGCTCGATGTTCGCGCCCTGTTCCACGCGCAGTTGTTTGGGCGGGCCCGGCAAGAGCGTGACTGCGAAGCTCTCTTTCTTGCCGTTGTCCGTGTCAGCCGGCCACCCCGCCGGTACGGTCTGGGTCGTCTGGACGGTCTTGCCGTCGGCTTGCACCTGCATGATGCGCAGACGGCGTTTGCGCGCCGGTCCGTAGGGATTCTGCGTCTCCGCCCAGAACAGGTTGGGGGCGTCGAACTTCAGCTCGACCGCCCGCGGTTTGCCGTTCCGGGTCTGGGTCCCATGCCACACGCTCGTGCCGAGCTGGTTGAGCAACACGAGCCCGGCGTTGCCACCGCCGCCGCCCGCGCCGCTGGTTCCGCCCACGCCGCCTGCACCGCCCGCGCCACCGCTTCCACTCGCGCCAGCTTGGCCTCCGGATGGCGTTGCACCCGCACCCGCGCTGCCGCCGAACGAGCCGCCTGCACCACCGCCCGTCGCGCCCGCGCCGCCCGCGCCGCCACCGCCTGGCAACCCTCCCGCACCACCGTCACCGCTCGAGCCGTCGTTGGCGCTGCAGGCTGTGAGTGAGAGCAAGAGCAGCAGCGACTCACCCGGGCGACGTCTTTCCGCGCCGGCACGAGCGCGACGCCGGCGCAGACTGAGCGCTGCGATGGCAAACAGGACGAGCGAACCTCCGCGGGACGGCGTGCCCGGAACACGACAGCCGCAAGAACCGGTGTCATCGCTCGAGCCCGGACCGGTCGATGGGATGCCGCTGCCCGCCGCCGCTCCGCCCGCGCCGTTTGCGCCGTTGCCGCCGCTGCCGCCGCCACCAACACCCCCGATGCCGGGTGGTGGCCCCGGCAGTCCGTCGATCGACAGTCCCACGCAGTCGACCGGCGTGGCACCCGCGAGCGGAGGATGAGCGCGGGTCAACGTGCCCTTGTGGGCTGGGTCTGCGAGCAGGGGATCGAGGGCCACGAGCTGGCACACCGCCGGGCTCGGGTTTGCAGAGAACGCAGATAGTGAACCGTCATGGCACTCGGTCGGGCTGTCCGTGCCGAGCTGCGCCGGCAGCTTCGAGCCGGCATTCCACAGGCTCATCAGGGCGGCCGCGTCGACGCCCAGCGGAAAGATCACCTTCTGCAGGTATTCGCACACGCCTGCCTGCATCCACGCGGGTGTGTACGATGCATCGAAGCTCACCGGGCCCAGCATGGTGTCCTTGGTGGTGGGCAGCACCACGCGGTGGTCGGCGATGGCGGTCGCAGCGATGTTGAACGAGTGACCGTAGAGGCCGCTGTCGAATAGCTGATCCAGGAACGTGCCGCCCTGGCCCGCCGGCGCCGCCTGCACCAGGCGCGTCGTGAACTCGGATTTCACCACCGCGAACTCTTGTTTGTACTGATCGACCAGCTCCCCGACGTAGTCCGAGGCCGCGTCAATCACGTATTGTTTGATGGCGTCCTTGATCGGTGTGATCACCGGATCGAGCAGGGCGGCAATCAGGTTGGGGATCGAGATGTTCACACCGACGATCTGCAGCGTGTTCTGCAGATCGGTGAGCCACTGGGGGAGGACGGCGGTCGTCAGTGCCTGGTAGTCGATAGTGGTCAAGTTGCCGGACCACTGGGTGAGCGGCAAGAACAGCGTGGCGACCTCGCCCTTGTCGATGCTCAGGCCGTCGCCGCCAGCCGTGAGCGGGGTGTTGAGTTTGTTCGACAGGTTCTCGACCACGGCGAGATACGCCGGCATGAACTGGTACAGGTCGTCGTGCAGCTTGTCGCTGATCTTGTCGAAGGCCGGCGGCAGGGGCTTTTGCGCAGCGTCGAAGCGGGGAGCGAGCAGGGCGACGTAGGTCTTGTACTTGCCGTACAGGCTCGGGCAAGTCGCCGTGCAGGCGGTGGTGTCGTCGGTTGTCCCGAGCTTGCCGTCCGGCCCGGATTTCACGCCGAGCGTGGCGCCGTCGGTGGTCGTCGTGTTCTGTAGCCCCGCGATTGTTTGTTCGATCTTGCTGCGGATGCCTTTCCGTTCGTCGTCCAGGTAGCGCAAGTAGCGCGGCGCGAGCACCAGAGAGTCCGCCGTCGCCAGCTTTGCCTTGGGGATCAACAGCGTCAGCACCTCCCCCGGGTTCTGCGCCTGGGTCGACTCGAATTTCGCCAGCGCGCTCGCACTGACCATCTTCCAGAGCGGACTCGCCTCCGAAAAGTACGCTCGCTCGACGAAGCTCTTCGGGATGCTGTGGGACAGCTCCGCGGTCGTGAACGAGCCCGGCGAGAGCTCGAACGCTGCGTCCTGCACCATGGTCTCGGCGATGATGTGGCGCACGACGTTGCTCCAGGACTGCTGCCGGCCACTGGTGATGGGCGCCAGCGTGAAGGTCTCGCCGGTCATGAAGTTGACGTAGTGGTGTGCAATGGCGTCGCTCGCGCCGTGCAGGAAACAGCCGAGCGCGTAGGCGCGCTCTTCGGGCAAGATCGCCTCTTGGTACAGGAGCTCACACTGCTCGTAGGGACGCTGGCCGACGGCGTGGGAGGGATCGGTCATGCCCGGAAACGCCATGTTGTCCGGCCCGACCGCGCCGGCCCGGAACTCGAGCGGGTGGTTGGTGAGCGCGTCGACGTCCTCGGGTTTCAGCACGACGGAGTAGTTGCCGAAGCGCAGCGGTACGCCGGCCCCGCCGCTCTCGATCAACGCCTTGCGCACGTCGTTGGCGAGCTTGATGTGGAAGCGCGTGGTGAAGGCCTCGGCTGGTGCCGCGCTGCCGAGCATCGCGCAAAATCCGAGGAGGCCGAGCCCGAGACGAAGCGCGCGCATTGGCGCAGTATATCAGTCGAGCCTGACGCGGGCGACGACGGGCTTTGCCGGTGAGAGCTTCGGCGGGCTGCGCTCAGCCCCGTGTCGCCCTCGACGGACGCTCTCAGCTTGCGACGGATACCGTGAGCGCTGCGGTCCAGCCCGACGCAGTCTTCTCGAGCACGAGCAACGGTGGCAGTTTTCCCGCCACCACGCCATCACCGTTGTTCGACGTGTCCTTCTGACCGTGAGCCGCGTACGCGCCCGACTTGTAGACCTCGCTCGAGGTGTCTTCGGGGAAGTAGAGCTGACTCACGGCTTCGGTGGTCTTCGAAGGGTGGACCTTGAAGTGGATGTGGGTGGTGCGTCCGGGGTACCAGCCCGGGTAGATGGTCGTGAACTCGACGCGCCCGTTTGCGTTGGTGACCTGGGTGCCACGCAGGAACTTCTGGCCCGTGGTGTCGAGCCCCCCGAGTTGCCCGGGGTAACCGGAGTAGATGCCCCCGGCGTCACAGTGCCAGATGTCGACGGGCACGTCCTTGAGCAGTGCGCAGTCGGCGGCGCGCTGCACGGTGATGCGAAGTGTGAGGGGGGTGCCGGGTTTTGCCTCGGTGATGTCGCCGCGCAAGAGATCGAGATCGAGATAGAACGGGCCCGCGGTTTGAGCGGGGTAGACCGTGCAGCTCACGGAGCCCGTGCCCCCGCCGCCGGCCGACGCGCCGCCGCTGCCGGTTGCGCCGCCGCTGCTGGTCGCACCGCCGCTGCTGGTCGCACCGCCGCTCGCCGGCGCCTGCGACGAGCTACTTGCACAGCCGCTGAGGAGGGCGACTGCGCCGCCCGCCGCCCCCGCGAAAAACGCTCTACGTGTCGGCTCGTTCGCCGCCGGAAGTGGTTTCGCCTTGGTTCGTTTCATCGAGCCCCTTGCCGCCCCGTTTCGTCCCCCCTCGAGCCAGGCAAGGATAACGGCGGCCGGCCGGTGGCGCCAGGCCGCTCCGCTCGGGCCGCGCCCGCGTTTCGTGTTACCGAGGCAATCATGTCAGTTTTGGTGCTCAACGCCGGTTCATCCAGCCTCAAGGCCCAGCTCCTCGAACCCGCGTCCGGCGAGCTATTGTTCAAGGTCGTGGTCGAGCGCATCGGCGAGGCTGGGCGCTCCCACGAACAGGCAGTGCGCGAGGTGCTCGAACAAGTGAAGAGCGACCAGATCCGCGCTGTCGGTCACCGCGTCGTGCACGGGGGGGCCGACTTCACCAGCGCGACCCTGGTCGACGACGCAGTGGAAGCGGCGATCGAGCGTTGTATCCCGCTAGCGCCCTTGCACAACCCCGCAAACCTCGCCGGCATTCGTGCGGCGCGGCGCGTCCTGCCCGGCGTGCCGCACGTGGCAGTATTCGACACCGCGTTCCATTCGCGTATGCCGCGGCGCGCCTCGACGTACGCCATCGATCAGGACGTGGCGACCCAGCACGGAATTCGTCGTTTCGGGTTTCACGGAACCTCGCACGCCTACATTGCCGAGCTCGCCGCTCAGGCGCTTCGCCGGCCGCTGTCGGCGCTGCGCATGGTCACCTTGCATCTGGGGAATGGCGCGAGCGCTTGCGCGGTCGAGCTCGGACATTCGACGGAGACCAGCATGGGGATGACGCCGCTCGAAGGCCTGGTGATGGGCACTCGCTCCGGCGACTTCGATGCCGGCGCGCTCCTGATGCTCGCGCGCGCCGGTTACGACACCGCGTCGCTCGAGGAGTTGTTGAACAAAAAGAGCGGGCTCGCGGGCCTCTCGGGTGTCGGCAACGACTTGAGAGACATCGAAGCGCGGGCCGAAGCGGGCGACGATCGTTGCCGCCTCGCGATCACGGTGTTTTCTCACCGTGTGCGCAAGTACATCGGGGCCTACGCGGCGGTCATGGGTGGGCTCGACGCCGTCGTATTCAGCGGCGGCATCGGTGAAAACGGCGCCACCATGCGCCGCCGCATCCTGCAGCGGTTCGATTTTCTGGGCATCGACCTCGACGAGGACAAGAACCGCGACGCCCGGGTGTCGGACGAGGCACCGGTCGCATTCGTCACTTCGGCAAACTCCGGCGTGGCCGGCCTGGTCGTGAAGACCAACGAGGAGCTGTCCATCGCAAGGCAAACGGTCGCCGTCTTGCGTGAGCGCGAGCGGGGCACGCCGCCAGGCCCGATCCCGATCGCCGTCAGCGCTCGTCACCTGCACTTGACCACCGAGACCTTCGCCGAGCTGTTCGGTCCCGAGGCGACGCCGACTCATCACCGAGACATCTCCCAACCCGGGCAGTACTCCTGCAAGGAGCAGGTGAACCTGATTGGCCCGCGAGGACGCATCGACGGCGTGCGTCTGCTCGGCCCGCTGCGGCCCCGGAATCAGGTCGAGGTTTCTCGAACGGACGAGTTCAAGCTGGGCGTTGACGCGCCGATTCGGGACTCCGGTAACACGGTTGGCTCCGCGCCGATCGTGCTAGAGGGGCCGCTCGGCCGCGTCTCACTCAGCGAGGGGTTGATCTGCGCGAAGCGGCACATTCACATGACCCCGAGCGACGCGGAGCGCTTCGGCGTCGATGACGGCGACGAGGTCGAGGTCGCCATCACAGGCGGTCCGCGCGATCTCACCTTCGGCGACGTGCTCGTGCGGGTCAGCCCGAAGTTCAAGCTGGAGATGCACATCGACACCGACGAGGCCAACGCTGCCGAGCTCGATCCGAACGCCGCCGGCCAGCTCGTCTACACCGACGTGGTCGGTGCGCGGGCGTCGCTCGAGCCGAAGCGAGTGCGCGGCCCTGGCTGAGCGCCACGCCGCCGGGGTGTGAGCCCCAGTTCTACGGTCGGTTCCCGGTCGAGCGAGGGGTTCGCGGGGCCGCGCGTGGCAGCTTGGCCCTGCGCAGCCGGTCGTGACGCGGCGCGACGGACCGCCGCGGCTTGACTCGCGTCGTCCCCACAACCTACGAAGTCAGGTAATGACCACCCCTTCGACTCAGACCGTCGGCGACGTGATGACCCGCAAGGTCGTCACCATCACCGAGAACGACACCATCGCGTCACTCGACGACGGCTTCAAGCGCTTCCGCTTTCGCCACATGCCGGTCGTCGACGCTGGGAAGCTCGTCGGTCTGGTCACCCACCGCGACCTGCTGCACGCATCGTCGAGCTTTCTGTCATCGATGGCAAAAGAGCGGGACGAGATCATCTACAGCCAACCGGTGAAGCTGATCATGCAGACCGACGTGGTCAGTGTTGCCCCGACCGAGCTCTTGGTCGATGCCGCGCGGCTGATGTGGGACTCGAAGTTGGGCTGCCTGCCGGTGACCGAGAAGGACGACCACCTGGTCGGCATTCTCACGGAGGCAGATTTCCTTCGCCTGTGGGTATTGCAGCTCTCCCATGGCGAGCGGCCTCCCCCGCCGAGCAGCGCGCTTCGCTGAGCCGATCGGCGCTCGCCGAACTCGGAAGTGACCGAGGCCGGTCGACCGAGGTAGCCTCGAGGTCGTGAAAAAACGTGGGGTCACGGCGGCTGTGATCGTCGTTGCGCTCGTGCTCCTGGGCATCGGCCTTCGCTTCGGGTTGCGCTGGAACGCGGGCAGGAAAGCGGACTCGCGGCGCGCGGCGCTCGAGCTCTGTCTCTTGGGACAACCACTGACGGCCGGAGAGCGGGCGAGTGGCCGCATCCGGCGCATCGGGCTCGGCGAGCCGTCGGGTGACTGGCCAAAGCGTTGCAAGCTCTACCTGGGCGAGTGGGTTGGCGCACTCGAGAGCGCGGGGCGCGAGGCGCTCGCAGAAGAAGTGAGCGCGGCCCTCGCGGAAGGGCTCGAGACGGGTGAGTTTGCTGCCTCGGCATCGAAGATCGACATCCTGTTCGAGTCGTCGGCTGCGCGAGTCGCCGCCCCGGCGGGTGTGGTCGCGGCGCCCGCCCCTGCGGTCGTCGCCGACGAGTCGATTCCGGGCCTTGCTGCGGGCGCAACCCTCGACGGCCTTCAGACGGACGCGCAGCCGGGTGCTCAGCTGACGGTCTTGTTCAAGGAAGGGGAGCTCTGTCTATTTGGTGCAGATCTCGCCAGCGCGGCCTGCACTCGCGTCGGTGCCAAGGCGCCGACCGGCATGCAGGAGTTCGCGCTCTGGCCTCGCACCGATGATGGAGCCCCGACCCTGATCAGCGACGCGGTGGCCGCACACGGTCGCGCGTATCGTTTTTTTCGCGCCGACAACGGCACGACGTTCGACGCGGGTAACGCCAGTCGAGCGGCGTGGGCATTTGGCTATGCGGACGGCAGCTTCGTCACTCTGGGGCCGAGCCCGCGTTCCGAAGCGGAAGAGGGCTGGGATCTGTTGCACTGGCAAGGCAAGAGCCACGGCAAACCAGTGCGTCTCGACTGGGAGGCGGAACGAGCGGTCCTGTTCGGCGAGCGCCTGCTCTGGATCGCCCGCGCGGACGACGACTACGACTACTTGATGACCGCGAAGCTCGGGCTGGAGCCCCTGAGCCTCGGGAAGCCCGAACGCCTGACGAAGGTCGAGGCCGTTCCCTCGGACTTCGAGGCGTGTCGCACCGAGCATGCGCTCGCGCTGCTCTTCTCCCGCGGAGCGGACGGGCGCGTGGTGTTCTTCAAGGCTGGAGAAACGTCGCCGGTCCACTCCGCGAAGTTGTCGGCGGATGTCGAGGTACCGAGCCGGGTGTTTGCTTGTGGGTTGGACGACCTGACCCTGACGCGAGTGGTGACCCGTCGACGAGAGCGAACGCCCAGCGATCGCATCGGCTTCATCGTTCAGTACGCGCGCTGCACTGCGGAGAGCTGCCACACCCAAGAGGTCGATCTCGATCAGGTGCTCAAAGACTCACCGGACGCGAATCGTCCGAGTGGGACCAGCGCGGGGGACGTGGTGGCTGCGGGCCTCGGGGGCAAGCTCCTGTTGATCTGGCGCTCGGCGGCGGGTGGCGTTCGGGCTCGCATCGCGGTGGCGGGGGAGGTGGCCTCGGCCAAGGACAACCTCGTGTTCGACGACCGCACGCTGAACGGGGGTCAGTTCGAGGGCAGCACCGTGGTGAAGCTGTCCCTCGTCGCGCGGCGCAAGGCTGCCGTGCTCCTGCTCGGCGTCACGGGCTCCGGGGTGCGCGCGCTGCGCATCGACCCGGATGCGAGTGTGACACCGGTGACGGTGAGGTAGTCGGCCCGATCAAGCGGAGTTGGCGTCGCGGCGTCCGGCCAAGCGTGAGGCCACGCTGCCGATGAAATAACCCCCGAGACCGCCGACCAAGAGCGCGACGATCAGCCCGCCGAAGGTCGCGCCCAGTGGGTCGGAGGCCGAGAAGTGATGGGGGAGGTAGAGCGCGAGCACGCCCGCGATGCCGATGAAGGCCGCAAACTGTGTGCGGGCACCTTGGCGCGCAGCGGCTGCCTGTACGACGACCGCGAGCACGACGGCTAACTCGAGTAGCCACTCGAGCAAGCGTCCGCCGGGGAGAGTCGGGCGCAGGCTCAGCTTGAGTGAGCGCGGTCCGGTGCCGCTCAGTTGTACGAGGTGCGCGTGGATTGGTCCGGCGCCCGGCAGCGAAAGGAATTGGCGATCGTCATCGATGGCGTGCGAGCTGCTCTGCGTGGGGGTACGACGGCGCGACACGCGGGTCGCACTGCTCTTGGAGAAGGCTCCTTCGATTTGACGATGAGCGCCGGCGCGCTCGACGTCGAGGACGAACTTCTCTTCGGCCGAGCCCTTGAATGTCCCGAGTGAGCCGCTGGACTCGAGCTCGAACTCGCCTCGGCCCTCGACACCGTCGAGGGTTGCGTCCGGGCTCTTCTCGCTGAGAGTGGCCTGGGCCAGGGGCGGCGGTGGAAAGAACAGGTGGCCGATCTCCGCCTCGGCGAGTAACAGCGCCGTCACCCCGACAGCGATGCCGGCGAGCCTCAATGGCCTCTCTGACTCCCCCAGTGGCAGAATGCCAAAGACGATGACACCGAGCGGCGCTCCGAGCGCGAGCACGGTGGCCGTGAGATGCTGTGTGCCCTCGTAGCGCGCGCCGGCGATGACGAGCACCACCAGCGTGATCGACACAGGCCAGCAGACGCGATGCCACAGCTCAGCGAACGAACCGTGCTCGGGGTCGGACATGCTGCCTTCTTGTCCTGGGGTAGAGGCGCTGGCAAGCGGCGCTCGCGGCTCGCCGAGGTTTAGGTCAGCCGGCGGTGGCGCTCACTTGCAGCAGACGGTGGTCTCGCCGGTGGGGACTGCCGTGCCCGTGAGGGTCGAGGATGACGCGGGGCACGTGCCGCTCGGGTTGGGCACGTAGGTGCCGTACTGAGTCGCCGCGATGTCCGGGCTAGGCGTGCCGCAGCCCGACACCGCCCCGTAGGCAATCCCCCCCGAGGAGCACGTGGATGCGAACTGCACCATTCCCTTGCAGCTCGAGGTCGCGTTTCCACACGAGCATGCCGAGCAGGAGCGCGTATCCTGATAGCCGTCGAAGACCACGGTCTTCTGCGGGTAAGCGCTGGGACACGCGAGGTTTCCGGAGTGGTAGACGCACACGTCGAACGGCTTGAACGGCTGGGGCATGCAGGTTTGTCCAGTGCCGCAGCTGCCAGCGACCGCGGTAGCACCCGTACACAGGCGGGTTTGATCCGAAAAAGTCGGCGTGGGTAGTACGTGGTTGGATTTGGGCGCGCAGGCCCCGGCCGAGGTGGGCGAGCCCAACCACAGCGCCACCTGCCCCAGCGCGTTCGCGCTGGCCTTCGTGCAAACGCCCGCGTTGGCGCCCCAGACCTTGGTGTAGCCCGTGGGATTGACCGTGCAGCCAGCGAGGTTGTTCGGAACGTCATACACCGCAGCGGCGACGCCGCCGCACCCGATGCCCGTAGCGGGATCGCAGCTACATGCGCAGCTCGGAGTGCCGGGGTTGAAGCCGGTCTTCCCGTCGCTGATCTTGGTTGGATAGGCGCCCGGGCAACCCGGAGGCGCGCCGGCGCCCTTGTACAAAGCCAGCGGGCCGGTCCAACCGCCAGGCGGAGTCTCAGCGCAGATGTTCTTCGTGGTGTCGCACGCAGCAACGCCACCGCTGCCGCCGGTCGCGCCACCGCTGCCGCCGGTCGCGCCACCGCTGCCGCCGGTCGCGCCACCGGCGCCGCCGGTCGTGCCACCGCTGCCGGCTGCTCCGCCGGTTGCACCCCCACTACCAGAAGCGCCACCACTTCCCGACACGCCTCCGCTGCCACCGGTCGCGCCGCCTGCACCGGCGCTACCGCCGCCGCTGGTCGTGCCTCCGGTTGCGCTGCCGCCGCCTGCACCGCCGGTCGCGGAGCCGCCCGTCGCCGCAGAGCCCCCAGCCGCGCCGCCGGTCCCGCCGGTCGAACCGGAGAACGAGCGATCGTCACCGCCGCAGGCCGCCGCGACACTCAAGACAACGAAACCCAACACTGCACTGCGAGCGCGCATCACCATCACCTCGGCCGTGAGGATAGCGGACAACCGACTCCGGTCGAGGGCGGATTTGTTCCCAGCGGGAACACAGCCCCGGCAGTGGGGATCGTCGGTCCCGGCCGCCCTGGGGCGAAGCTTGG
Source organism: Myxococcales bacterium (assembly GCA_016706225.1). Classification (NCBI taxonomy): domain Bacteria; kingdom Pseudomonadati; phylum Myxococcota; class Myxococcia; order Myxococcales; species Myxococcales bacterium. The sequence continues at coordinate 415,868 of JADJKB010000003.1, read as the reverse complement.
GGGGGCGGCCGGTGGTGACGGGGTCGCTGACCGCTGGGCTCAGCCCGCCATCTTTTTTACGACGTCGACGACGCCTTGAACGCTGGCGGCGCTCTTCGCGAGCATGCCCTTCTCTTCGTCGTTGAGCGGCAACTCGAGGATCTTCTCCACGCCGCCCGCGCCGATCACGGCCGGCACACCCATGTAGAGGTCCTTGTAGCCGTACTGTCCGGTCAGGTACGCCGCGCAGGGCAAGAGGCGCTTCTGGTCACCCAGGTAGGCCTCGGCCATCGCGATCGAGGCCGCCGCCGGCGCGTAGTAGGCGCTCGTGCCCATCAGTCCGACGATTTCACCGCCGCCCTTCCGGGTACGGTCGACGATGGAGGAGAGTTTTTCCTTTTCGATCATCTGCGGGAGAGCGACCCCGCTGATGGTGCAATACGACAAGATCGGCACCATGTCGTCGCCGTGACCGCCGAGCACCATGGCGCGGATGTCCTTGATGCTCGCGTTCAGCTCCCGCGCCAAGAACAGCGTGAACCGCGCGCTGTCGAGCACGCCGGCCATTCCAACGACCTTCTCTGCCGGGAAACCAGTGCGGCGCTTGAACTCGTAAACCATCGCGTCGAGCGGATTCGAGATCACGATCACGAAGGCGTTGGGACAGTGTTTCTTCGCGTTGTCCGCGACATCGCGGATGATGGGCAGGTTGACGCCCACCAGGTCGTCCCGGCTCTGACCGGGCTTGCGGGGGATGCCGGCGGTGATGATCAGCACGTCCGCGCCAGCGCAGTCGGCCCAGTTCGACGTGCCGGTGACCTTCACGTCGCCGCCGTTCATCGCCGAGCTCTGCTCCAGATCGAGGGCCTTGCCCTTGGCGAAGCTCTCTTTGGCGGCGATGTCGAACAGCACCACGTCGCCGAGTCCCTTCGTCACACACAGGTTGGCGAGCTCGCCGCCGATGTTGCCTGCGCCGATGAGTGCGATCTTCTTCCTTGCCATGATGGTGACCTTTCTCTTTCTGCTGCGACGCGGAAACGGTCCGCGGATTGTTCGCCGTCTGAGCCCGGCCTGCCGCCCTCCCCGGAGTCGTGCGCGCTGCCGGGTTCGGCCGTGCGTGCGAGCGGGGGGCGCCGTGCGACACGAGGTCGCCTCGTCGACCGTGCCGCGAGAGCGGGAGGGAGGCTCCGGTTCGCGCGGCGACATCCGTGTAGCGCGACGCCCGAAGGAGGGCAATCTGGGGAAGAAAGGCTCCGTGCAGACCGTGCGTGAGGCGCCAAGCTCGGCGATACCTCGGCGTTTTCGGCCGGAAGTGGAGCCCGGGGCCGCTGACCGCTAGGCTAGCGGTGATGCGCCGTGCCACTGGGCTAGCGGTCATGCTCGCGGTTGCGCTCGGCCTGCCGAGTGCGTGCGGCATCGACCCGATCGGATCCGCCCCCGCGGCGGCCGACGCTGGCGGTGGTGCCGGCACCGATGGCGGGCAGACCATCAACAGCGGGACATGTTTCCCTGGGGCCAAGGCTTGCCCCGACGACAAGGGTGACCTGACCTGCGTCTCCGGCGACGACCCGGCGAGCGGCTGCCTCGTGTCGACCGGTTGCGCTCCTTGCATCGTGCCGAAAGCCACGGCCAAGTGCTCAATCAAGGGCTGCGACGTCGGAGCCTGCGACGCGGGCTGGAGCGACTGCAACCAGGACGCAGTGGATGGCTGCGAGACGAGCCTCGACAAGGACCCCTCGAACTGCGGTGCGTGTGGCACCGACTGTTTCGTCACGAGCGGGCCGGGGTACACCTGTCAGGCTGGGAAGTGCGTCCCGAACGACTGCCAGCCTCAGACCACGGCAAACTGCGATCTCGACCCGACCAATGGTTGTGAGGTCGATCTGATAGCGGACGTAAACAACTGCTCGTTCTGCGGCAAGAAGTGCCAGCTGGCCCACGCCACCGCGGGCTGTGAGCCCAACCCGACCGGCAACCCCGTGGCGCGCTGCTTCGTGAAGCAGTGTGACGCCGGCTGGGCGGACTGTGACGGCAATCCAGCCAACGGCTGCGAGAGCAACGCCAGCACCGACCCGTCGACCTGCGGTGGATGCGGCAAGAAGTGCAATTCCACCAACGGAGTCGCGGGCTGCGTGAACGGGGTCTGCGATCTGCTTTGCAACTCCGGCTTCGGCAACTGCGACAACAACAAGGACAACGGCTGCGAGACCGACCTCAACTCGCACGTGCTGAACTGCGGGGCGTGCGGACAAGCGTGCCCATCCCAAAATGGCTCGCCGGTCTGTGTGGGAGGAAAGTGCAGCACCGGCGGTTGCTCGACGGGCTACGCCGACTGCGACGGGAACACGGCCAACGGTTGTGAGACGCTGACCACGAACGATCCGGGCAACTGCGGCGGTTGCGGGAAGGTTTGCGCCACCACGCCGAACGGCTTTCCGACCTGCACGAACGGCGGCTGCGGGGTGGGGTGCTCCGCGGGATTTGCCACCTGCGGTACGGGAACGACCTGCTTCGACACGACCACGGATGTTTTGCACTGCGGCGCGGGCTGCAAGACCTGCCCGGGGCCCACGAGCGGCACCGGGACACCGAGTTGTGCTGGTGGCGCCTGTGGCATCACGTGCGCCGCGGGGTTGTCGACTTGCGGCACCGCCTGTCTGGATCTGAAGACCGACGTGGCTAACTGCGGCGCCTGCGGGAAGGTCTGTACGGCGGCCCAGGGGGGGACGCCCTCCTGCAGCAACGGAGTCTGTGCGGCTGTGTGTCCCACCGGCGTCGCCGTCTGCGCCAACCAGTGTGTGGACGTGTACACGGACAACGGTAATTGTGGCCAGTGCGGGAAGACGTGCGGGCTCGGTCAGCAGTGTTCCGGTGGCAACTGCGTCTGCAAGTACGGCGGGAAGAACTGCGGGTCGTACTGCGCGCAGTGCTGCACCAAGCAGGACTGCGGTGGTGGAAAGTGGTGCTGTCTAGGCTTCTGCTGTTAGCGCGGACCATTGCCTCACCCCGCCCATCCATGCGAAAGAGCGGCGGAAGTGCTGGCCCAACTCGATGACGCCGTCGAAGTGCTCCGCGGAGACACACCGAGCGCTCCTTTTCTGATCACCGCAGAGCACGCGTCCGAGCGCTTTCCGGATCCCTGGCGGCTGCCCCCCGAGGACGCCTGGTTGGTCGGTACGCACTGGGCCTACGATCTCGGAGCCGCCGACCTCGCGCGCGAGCTTGCGCGGGCAATCGGCGCAACGGCAGTGCTCTCGCGGTTCAGCCGGCTGCTCGTCGACCCGAATCGGGACGAGGCCTCCCCCGGCCTGTTCCTGGCCCGCGCAGAAGGGCGGGAGGTCGCGCTGAACCGCGGCATCGACGCCGACGAACGCGAGCTCCGGCTCGAGCGCCTGTGGCGCCCGTACCACGCGGCGATCGAGCGAGAGCTCGGGCGTGATCGAGCGCCGGTCGTGCTGGCGATGCACACTTTCACGCCGGTCTTCGACGGTGTGACGCGCGCGGTCGAGGTCGGGGTGCTCTTCGATCGCGACGAGCAGCTTGCCGAGAGCGCCCGCATCGAGCTCGCCAAGACTGGCCTCGTCGTTCGCATGAACGAACCGTACTCCGGGCGCGCAGGGCTGATCTTCAGCGCGGAATGGCACGCACAAGAACATGGGCGCCGCGCGCTGGAGCTCGAGGTGCGCCAAGATCTCGCCGCCTCGCCCGAGGTGCGCGCGCAGGTCGTACGCGCGATGGTGGCCCTCGGCAGAACGCTGGGCTGAGGTGCGCTCAGGCCGCGGCGGTCTTCGGGGCGATGCTTCGGCGGGTGGGTTTGGGCAGCGCCGAGTGGAGCTGATCGAAGAGGAACTCCGTGAGCAGGTTCTGGGATGCGTCATCGATGTCGACGATGCGGTACGCAACCAGCTCGTTCTGGAGCCGTACGCGTCGCAAGAGGACGGTCACGATGCCGGTGTCGAGCATCAGGCGTGCGGAGAGGTACTCGAAGGCACAATCTCGGAACTTCTTCGGCACGATGGCGAGCAGGCCGGTCTGGGAAACCTCGACGCAGCGGGCGAGATACCGGGTCTTGCCTTTGCTCACGGCGATGGGGGTGCAGGTCTTGCTGCGGGGGCTGACGCGACGCTCCATGGGGTTCCTCCGGGGGTCTTCAGTGATCGACACGGCACGAGCACTGGCCTTGCATCAGCCCTGATTGGTAGTCGGGCCGGACGGGTTGGGAAAAGGGACGCGCCTTCGATCAGTTGCGCTGCCGCGGGGGAGGGCCGGGGAGCGAGGCACAAATTCGCAGCTCGAGTCCGGCCGAGGTGCCCCCGCCTCGCCCGGCTCTCGGCCGCTGTCGCGGCCTCGTGGCGGTCGTTCCCCCCCAAGCGTCGGTCCTCGGCCGCTGTCGCGGCCTGCGGGTCGCCGCGGGGGGGGAAGGGTCTGTGAGCGCTGGAAGGTCAGCGCCGAGGACCGCGCGGTCGGCGAAGGCAGCGGCCGCGAGAAGAGAGCACCGAAGCAGAAGTAGCCACTCTGCGGCGCAGGGATGGGGTGCGCGGGCCGCGAGGAGAGCAGGGTGCGGGCGTGAGCGCGCCTCGTGCCGTCAGCGCATGCGCGCGACCGCGCGTCGTTAGCGTGTGCGTCGCGTGCTGCCGTCGCATGCGTGGAACCGCCAGCGATTCACGCCAAGCGCGCACCGCGCGCTCCCTTCGGGCACCGAAGCGGTTCGCTTCTCCGCGCGAGCGGGCGAGCTCGAGGACGCTGCCGCTGCCAAGACCACCGAGGGCAATCGGTGCACCCCTCTTGGTTCGAGGTGTGCGAGAGGCGTGGTTCCGAGCTCTGCGCCGCGCCGAAGCGCGTGCGTGAAAAGAAGCGGTCGCGCGACGATTCGATTCACATTCTTCTTGACGGGTTTCCGGGCGCGCAGCGCGCGCTTGCGACGAGTCACGCGGAAACCATCACGCTTTGCCACGAGGGTGAGCGCTGTACGCGCTTTGCGCGTCGCGGTGACGTTCGAAGCGTTCCACGTCGTGAGCGTCGCGCCTGATGGCAGCGGCGAGGTCGGAAAATCGCATGGTATGCGAGAAAGCATGCCTCTCCTCTCTTCCGTCTCCGATCTCGAGCTCCGCGAACGCCTCTCGGCTGCCGTCAGCAGCGAGCGCGCCGCATCGACGGACGTCGTCTTTCACCTGGCGGAGCTCGACCGCCGCAAGCTTTATCTCGAGGACGCGTGCTCGTCGCTCTTCGCGTACTGCGTGGAGCGCCTGGGGTACTCCGAGGACGGCGCCAACAAGCGCGTGCGCGTCGCCCGCCTGGCACAGCGCTTTCCTCAGATCCTCGACGAGCTCGCGTCCGGCAACGTGCACCTGACCGGGCTGTTTCTCCTCTCCAGGCACCTCACGGAGGACAACGTCGAGCAGCTCCTCGCCGAGGCTCGAGGGAAGTCGAAGCGTCAGCTCGAAGAGCTCATCGCCCGCTGGTCTCCGCAGCCGGACGTGCCGACCACCTTGACCACGATGGCGCCCGAGCCCGCGCAGACGGAGTTGTCAACAGTGTCCGGGGCAGGTAACTCTGTGCCACCGCCTCGGCCCTCGATGCATCGTGCTCGTCTCGAGCCCCTCTCGCCGACGACTGTTCGGCTGGAGCTCACCGCCCGCGTCGAGCTCCGCGACAAGCTCGAGCAAGCCCGCAACCTGCTCAGCCACGAGATCCCCAGCGGCGACCTGGCGACGCTCCTCGAGCTCGGCCTCGACCTGCTGATCGCGGCCGCGATCCAACGTCGCTCGGGCGCGGGCAAGCCGCGCAAGCGTCGCGAGACGAAGCCGGGCTCGCGGCACGTGCCCGTCGATGTCCAGCGGGAGGTGTGGGAGCGGGACGCTGACCAGTGCACCTTCCGCGACGCCGAGGGGCGTCGATGCTCGGAGACCCGCTTCTTGACCATCGAGCACATCGTTCCCTTCGCGAAGGGCGGACCGACCACCGTGGACAACTGCTGCCTGCTCTGCTCGGCTCACAACTCGTACCGAGCGCGACAGGTGTTCGGCGAAGAGCACATCCAGAACGAGATCGCCGGGGCTCGCTCTCGCCGCGAAACGAACCGCACGCCAGCGCCTGCGGTCGCGGCCGCGCCCGAGCCCGAAGTGTTCGAGAAGGTGCGCTCGGCGCTGGTGCTCTCGGGGTTCAAGCGGGCCCAGGCACGGCATGCTGTCGAGCACGTGCGACTGCGCGGGATCGAGCCTCGGGTCGAACCCCTGCTTCGGGCCGCGATCGCCGTGCTCACACCCTGAGACGGTCCGGGCACACCCCCACAAAGGGTGTGCCGGCAGGTGCTCGTGGTCTCGGCAGCGGCAGCGTCGTGGGCACGAATGCGAGCGAGGGGGACGCACCAGGCAGAGGCTCATCGGCATGCCGCAGAAACGCATCGGCCAGGCGAGGCTCGACGAGGTCCCCGACTCGCGCGACTGGCGCGCCCGCCGGTGGGAGCAGAGCGCGCTCTTGGCCGGCGCGCTGCTCGGGCTGGTCGCAGGGAGCAAGAGCTTGCGCGACGTCGAGCAGCTGACCCCGGAGCTCACCCCACCGGTCCGCTCGAATGCCGCGGCGGATCGGCTACAGCCTGCTGGCCCCCTGGCGTGGCGTGGCGCTGCGCAGCGACGAGCAGCAGGCGCGACCCTGGCGCGACCTGATGCGCAACATCTTGCTCGCCGCCGTCACCGCGACTGCGGAGCAACTTCGAAACTTGCGCAGGCACCGCCGCCCGCCCGCGCCTGCGTAGTTGTTGCCCAGGCCCCGCGCCGACCTGCTCTTTGACAACCTCCGCCGTGGCCGATCGCCTTCGGCCCACCGCCCCCGCCGTGGCTTGGGGGCGCGTGCGCCCTGCGCGGCCGGCGAGCGCTTCCGCCGCCTCGACTCGGGCCGCCGTTCCGAGCTGATGGTGGACGACCGCGCGCGGCCTGGGAAGAACCGATCGCGGGTGGGCCTTGCATGCAAAGGCGCGGGGTTTCGAACCGAGCCGCGCTATGCTCAGCCATATGCAGCGAATTCCGGTGCTCGCGGCCCTAGGGCTATGTCTGGCCTGCGGCGGCTCGACGTCGGATGACGGGGCGAGTGGGAACGGCGGAGCCGGCGCGAGCGGCGGGGTTGGCTCAGGCGCGAGCGGGGGCGCGGGCGCGAGCGGCGGCGCGGGTGGGAGCGGCGGCGCGGGTGCGAGCGGCGGGAGCGGCGGCGTCGGCGGCGGGAGCGGCGGGGTGGGAGCGGGCGCTTCCGCTGATTGTGCCGGGCTCGATTACTGCGCCTGCAGCGCCAACGCGAGCTGCAAGGTGCTCTCGGAGGCCTGTTTCTGTCCCTGCGGAGTCGAGCCCTGTGCTCCGAGTTGCGCTTGCGCTTGCGGCGGCGGGAACTACCTGGGTTGCGCGCCGACGAGCATCTTGAACCCCGGTGCGCTCGAAGGACTCTGGCTCGTGGGTTGGAGCGGCGGCATGAATCACTTCTCCTGGGTGCGCCTCGAACCCAATGGAGTTGCCACCTTCAATGAAGGCAAGAACCTGAGCGCCAACGGTCCGTTCTGGCCCTGCAGTGGCGTCGGCAGCTGGGGACTTGCCGCAAAACCCGAGACCGTCGCGCTCTACTTGCCGAGCGCGTGCAGCTCGATGACTCCGCTCACGTTCGTCGCGTTCACGGGCAAACCGAGCTGGCCGTCGGGTTGTCTGCTCGAGGCAACCGTCGAGACTCTCCCTGCCGGCGCTCAGACGGCATGCAAGTTCCCGCTAGACACCTGCGACGCCACGCTGAGCTCGTGTCAGGACGTGATGCAGTAGCCTCAGCCGACCAGCGTCTCGAGCTCACTGTCCACGTTGCCCGCGCTGAAAGAAAGCGCCACTGACGAGCCGGCGCGCAGCCCACGTGGGGGAACCGAGCAGAGCACTGGCTCTTCCAGTGCCTCGATGCGAACGAACGCATCGGGTGGGCCGCTGTGTCTTCCTTGGGCATCGAGCACCGAGACACCGAGCTCGATCGGGAGCTCCGGAAACGGCATGCCGCGCTTGATCGAGACCGTGATCTGGAGCGTCGGCCCCGCGCGCGTCACGTCCACGACGAGGTGACGGACCAGCCGATCGAGGCGTTCTTTCTTGTTCGCGCCCGCCAGGGGTGTGCCCATGATGGCTGGGTTTTCAACCGGCTCGGGCCAGGTCGGGTCGGAGTCTTCTGGCTCGCGCACCACGGACTTGCCGCACACGGCGCACTGATCCTTCGTCAGATCGATACGCTGACCGCAGCCCACACAGACGACGCTGGGCGGAGGGAGTGCCCCGTGACTCACGCGCCCGGACCCTAACGCCCATCGGGCGCGGCGACAATGCGATGGCGAATCGCCACGAACCCGCGGGATTTTCCAATGTGGGAGGGAGTGCGCGACCCACGTTGGCCGAATGCTCTTCGGACACGACCGGTCGCATGTGCGCGACGATCGCTCGCCGATCTGGGACTTTCGCTTCTGACGCGCGACTGCTTCACCACTCGTCGACGGCTGCACCTCCCATCGAGCGACGCTGATCGGCGAGGGCCGCTTCTGCCGTCGGCCGATCCGCGCGGGCTCGTCGCGCGACGAACGAAGGAGGAGGCGCGCATGGGAGCGATGGCCGAACGGAACGGGTGTGCTCGAAGATCGGCGTACAGGTTGGGCGCGGGACTGATTGGTCTGCTCTCGAGCGGCTGTCTGGACCGGCCCCTGGCGCTGACCGAGCCCGAGACCCGAAACGTCGTGGTGAAACAGCTCGCCCAGGAGGCGCCGAGCAAGCTGGACGTGTTGTTCATGATCGACAACTCCCAGTCGATGTCGGACAAACAAGCGTTGCTGGCCGACGCGGTGCCGGCCCTCGTGCGTCGCCTGGTGGCCCCGCGCTGCGTCGATCCGGTGACGGGTGCCGTGTCCGGCGGCAACTACCCCTGCCAGAGCGGAGAGCCGGAGTTTCGCCCGGTGCGGGACATTCACGTCGGCGTGCTGAGCTCGAGCCTGGGCGGACACGGCGCCGACTACTGCACCCCGAAGGGCAAGAACTGGTCGCCGACCCAGGACGACGGCGCTCATCTGCTCGGCGAGCGCCGGGCTCTTGGCGGGGCGACGGCGCACCTCGACTGGAGCCCCGGCACTGATGCGGCCGATCCGAGCTCGTTCATCCAGAATTTTGCCGAGCAAGTCAAGGCCGCGGGGGACGACGGTTGCGGGTATGAAGCCTCCCTCGAGGCCTGGTATCGCTTCTTGATCGACCCCGACCCGCCGGCGGCGGTCGTGAATCAGAACGGCGTTACCGTCGCCGAGGGCATCGACGAGGTGCTGCTCACCCAACGGCGAGATTTTCTGAGGCCCGACTCGCTCTTGCTCGTGGTGATGCTGAGCGACGAGAACGACTGCTCGATCGTGGACAGCGGGCAGTCGTCGTACATCGCACAAGAAGCGCACCTGTATCGAGCAACCGCGGCCTGCGACGGCGACCCAGAGAGCGTGTGCTGTCGCTCGTGCGGCTCCGATGAGAGCGCGCCGCCGACGGGTTGCCCGAGTCTGCTCGAGGATCCCGGATGCCAAACGCCACAGCACGACGATGTGACGGACGACGTGAACCTGCGCTGCTGGCAGCAGAAGCGGCGTTTTGGTGTCGACTTCCTGCACCCGGTGCAGCGATACATCGAGGGCCTCACTCAGCTCACGGTCCGAAATCGAGCTGGCCAGCTGGTACCCAACCCGCTCTTTTCCGACCTGACCGGCACTGGTGCCAGGCCACGCAGTCCGGCCAACGTGCTCCTGGCCGGCATCGTGGGTGTGCCCTGGCACGACCTGGCTGACGAGCAGAGTCTGTCGGATCCAAACACGATTCGCTATCTGTCCGCGAGGGAGCTGACGGAAAAAGATCGCTGGTCGTGGCTCCTGCCGTCGGCAGCGGGTCCGCCCGTCGATCCTCTGATGCGCGAGTCCGTGTTGCCACGGCAGGGCACACAACCGGCAACATGGGTGCCGTTGGTGCCGCCGGATGGGCCTGGTGTTCACCCGGTGAACGGTCACGAGTGGAACACGGGCAATCGCGATCTGCAGTACGCTTGCATCTACCCGCTGGCGAAACCTCGCGATTGCACCACGGCAACGGCGGACTGCGCCTGTAAGGACGTCGCGCCGGGTGACCCGAGCAAGAATCCGCTGTGTCAGGATCCGGTGACCGGAACCTACGGCACCACTCAGCATTTCGCCAAGGCTTACCCTGGAACGCGTCAGCTCGAGGTACTCAAGGGAATCGGTGAGAACTCGATCGCGCTCTCCATCTGCCCCAAGCTGTCCGGTGGCGAGACGAGCTCACCGAGCTTTGGTTACAATCCGGCGGTCGACTCCATCGTCGAACGCCTACGCGACAAGTTGCTCACCCAGTGTATGCCGCGCCCGCTCTCGCTCGCGGCGGACGGCAGCGCACAGTGCGCGGTGGTGGAGGCCTTGCCCGCGGCCGCGTGCAGCTGCGACGCCACGAAGAACCGGCGCCCGCTGAGCGAGAAGCTCGCCAAGGCGGCCCGCCGGGAGCTCCGCGCCTCCGCTCAGTGCGGCCCGAATTCTCCCGGGCAGCTCGCCTGTGAGGCCTTCTGCTTGTGTGAAATCGGCGCCGCAACGGACATGAAGTCGTGCCAGAACGACCCGAAACCAAGCGGAACTGGCTGGTGTTACGTCGAGGCCGCGCGTGGCATCGGCAACCCCGCGCTGGTCGCGAGTTGCCCCGAGACGAGCCGCCAGCTCGTACGCTTCGCCGGCGACGAGACGCCCGCCCCGGGGGCGAACGTGCTCGTGGGTTGTGTGGGCGCCGCCCTCGGTCAGTGAGCGCTGGTGTCGAGCCCCGCAACCGAGCTCAGAGCCACGAGTACGCTTCGAGCAAGGTCTGGCGACCGTCGCGCTGGATCTGGTCGCCATGAGCCAGGGTGATCTTGTCGATGTCCCATTCTGCGATGCGGTCGACCTGTCGGCGGCCGAGGCGGTAGTCGCGAACCGCGATGCGCTCCAGGTAACCTTTGCCCGGTCCCGTGTTCATCATCAAGCGAGCCGCAGCGCGTGTCATGCGCGAAGGGTGGCGCGACAGGTTCAAGAGTGCGTCCGCGCACACCAGCGTGCGGCTCTTCGGATGGAAAAATACGATCTCGTTCTCGAAGCGCGCGGTGAAGGCCGCCTGCTGGACGTCGGCCTTCCACACGTCGACCGGCGCGTCACCGAGCACCCCGGTCCAGGCCAGGTCGGAGCGCTTGCGTTCGAGCATGGGGCAGGCCCAGACCTGCGCGTGGGGGTAAGCCGAGAGCCACTCTCCGACGTACAGGTGGTGAAACAGACTCGGTGCGACGACCGCCTCGACAGGGCCGAGGGCGTCGACCTCGCGGCGGGTCGCCGCGTCGAGCGCGACCGGACAGTGGACGAACAACCCGCCACTAGAAAGGCGGATGACGGTCGTGCGTGTACCGGTCTCCACACCCCAAAATTTCTGCGGCCGCGAGAGGGTCCAGAGGTCTTCGGCGAAGGGCTCGAGTGGGTTGACCATCGGTGCGCCAGAGTAGCCGCTCCGCAGTACCGAGTCGCGCCCCGCTCGAGAGCTGGGCTCGAGCCGCTGCCCACCGAGATCTCCTGCTCGCGTCGCGGTCTCGCGCCCCGGAAATATCGTGTATCGTCCCGGCTTCATGCGCTCGGGAGTCCTGCTTTTGGTCGCTTTGCTTGCGGCCGCCTGGATTGGGGCCTGCGGAGGGGCACCGCTCCCGGCGGATCCGGCCCCCGGCAATGCGCCCGCGCCCGCGCGCCGGGCCAAGCTCACCGACGACTGCGCCGTCGTGCCCGGCAAACCGTTGCCCGAGCCGCTCAAGCGTCAGTACACCGGTGTTGCGGCCAAGGCGCGCTGCCAGCGCGAGGTCTTCACCATCATGGGGGGTGTGACCCACTTCCTCGGTGTGAAGTGTGGGTACTGCCACGACGAGAGCGACTACGCGAAGATGACGCACCGCAAACACGTCGCCAACTGGATGGCGAGCGAGCTCATCCCGTCGCTCGAAAAGAAACGAGGCGGCGAGCTGTGGTGCAACGATTGTCACACGGTGGAGGGCAAGGGCACCGCCAAGATCCTCGGCACGCCTCGCGACGCGCGCTGGGCGGCGGAGTGGATGACGACCCACCTGGTCGAAGATCTCCAGGCCTCCGATCACAAACCCTTGCGCTGTAAATCGTGCCACGGCGGCAACCCGGGAACACCGGAGTTCCAGCACAAGATCATCTTGACCGATCGCCTGCCCGTGAAACGGGCTCACGAAGCGACGGTGCCCGGCACGAGCGAGTCTGCCGACGCGGGTGCGACCCCGGACGGCGGTTGAGCACTCAGCACTTGGTGTAACAGCTCGAGTTCGACGGGCAGCTGGCGCAGGGGTGCCAGTCACAAGTGGCGCTGCTGCAATACTGCCACTTCTGCGTGCCACAGCACTGCCACTCGCTGCCGCCGTTGTAGAGACACTTCGCGCCGGTCTTCTTGGCGCACGCGCCGTAGCTGCAGGCGGCGCCGCAGGTCTTTTCGGCGCACGGGTCGCTGCAGCCGCTGGCCGTCTGGTCGCCGGGATTGCACTCTTTCTGAGCTTCGCAGACCGGTGCCCCCCAGGTGCCGTTCGGCTCGCAGGTGCGACGCGATGTTCCGCACTTCTGACAGCTTCCGAGATCTTGTTTTGCCCCCGGAGTGCAGCTCGACCCGGTCCCGCCCACGCCGGCACCGCCACCCGTGGACGCGCCTCCAGTATTGATTGCACCGGCTGCGCCTGCACTTCCCGCGTTGCCGGCCGTGCCTGCGGCACCCGCTGCCGCACCTCCTGCGCCGGAGCCGCCTCCTGCGCCGGAGCCGCCCCCACCGAGGGTCTCGTTGGTCGCGATGTAGGTGTCGTCGGAGCAGGCCGCCACACCACCTGAAAGCAGCAGAAGGATCCCGAGCAGTCTCGTCATGGCTTCACACACAGACTAACAGCCGCAGCCCGAGCACGCCTGACACGGAAACCACTGGCAGCTCGAGCCGCAGAACTGCCACTTTCCCGAGCCGCAGCACTGCCAGTTCGTGCCGGCTTCCCAGTCGCATGAGTTGCCGGCTTTGAGGGTGCACTTCGTGGGCCACTGGCAAGACGTGTTGCACACGAGATGGGAGCAACTGTCACAGCTCCCCGCCTTCGTTGCGCCCTTCGCGCATACGCCTTCGCCGGTGCAGTTACCCCAGGCGCAGCTGTTGTTGCAGGTCTTCGTGCCGCAGTTGCCGCAGGACGCCGTCGCGCCTTTTGCGCACACGCCTTCGCCCGAGCAAGTGCCCCACGCGGGCCAGGTGCAGTCGGTTTTGCAGGCTCGAGTCTGCGTGCCGCAGTTGCCACAAGGCTGGCTGCCAGGGTCGCCCGGGTTGCAGTCCTTCTGGTTGATGCAGAGGGGTGCGTCCCACTGTCCCGTGGCGTTGCAGGTGCGTTGAGCACTGCCGCACTTCTCACAGCTTCCGAGCTGCTGCACCGAACCTGGCGAGCACGAACCGGTGCCGCCTCCGGTTCCGCCACTTGGAGCGCCGCCGCTCGAGGTGCCGCCGCTCGAGGTGCCACCGCTCGAGGTTCCGCCACTTGGAGCGCCACCGCTCGAGGTGCCGCCGCTCGAGGTGCCACCGCTCGGGGTGCCGCCGCTCGCTGCTCCCGCGGCCCCCGCATTGCCGCTTGCACCGCCGTAGGCCCATCCGCCTCCGCTGCCCGGATCGAGCCCTGCGGAGCCGCCGTAGCCCGCCCCCGCATCCGGCACGTCGGTCGGAGGTTCTTCGGCGTCCGTGCCCACCGCACAGGCGGCGGCGGCAGCGAGACCACCTACCGAGAGGAGCGTGCGCAACAACCGCAGCACAGCCCGGAGCTTAGCACGATCAGCTCTTCTGGCGCGCGTGCCCGACGGAGGGAGGTTTCACCGAGTGGACTCGCGCCTCGATGAAGTCCTCGGCTTGGCTCAGGGCTTCGGCCAGATCCCCGCACATGTGGACGCCCGTCGCGCCGACCAATCCTGCTCGGTCGATCAGAGCCTGCGGCTGCTCTCTAGCGCCCAGGACGATCGCCAGCGCGTTCCGCCGCTGCAGCCGCTCGAGGGCGCTCTCCAGGTTGACGATGCCCGTTGCGTCCATGACCGGTACGGCCGAGATGTCGAAGATCACGACCTTGGTCTCGGTGCCGATCTCCGAAAACGTGTGCATGGCCTTCTGGGCGGCGCCAAAGAACAGCGGCCCCTCGATGCGATAGAGCGTAACGCCTTCCGGCACGCGAACTCCGGCAAACTGGCCACCGGCCCCCACGAGCTCCGCGTTCGACACCTCCGCCATGCGGCGCATGAACAACATCGCCGCGAGCATCACACCCACGGTCACGGAGACGACCATGTCGAAGATCACCGTGAGTGAAAAGCAGGTCGCGAGCACGGCGACGTCACTCTTCGCGGCGATGCGCGCCATGCGGATCACGTGGCGGACTTCGCTCATGTTCCAGGCAATGATCAGGAGCAGAGCGGCGAGGGATGCCATGGGCAGATGGCCGAGCAGTGGAGCCAGCACGAGCACTGCCACCAGCACGAACGCCGAGTGCACGATGGCGGCGATGGGTGAGCGCGCACCGTAACGGACGTTGGTCGCTGTGCGGGCGATGGCCCCCGTGGCCGCGAAGCCGCCGAAGAACGGCGCCACGATGTTCCCGACACCCTGGGCGATCAGCTCGACGTCGGGGTCGTGTGTGGTGCCAGCCATGCCATCGGCAACGACCGCAGAAAGCAATGACTCGATTGCCCCGAGCATCGCGATCGCAAACGCCGGGCCTGACAGCTGCCGGAGCAGATCGAGGGAGAGCCCGAGGGGTTTGCCGTCCGGGCCCAGAAGCTCCCAAGGCAAGAATGGCATCGGTGGCGCGCGTGGGATCCCCGGCTGCGAAACGCCGTCGAGCACGTAGCTGAAACGAGTCGCGATCGTGTCGACGCGGAAGCCGTGGACGAGACGAGTCAGTCCGAAGGCCAGCAGGCCGCCAAACGCCAGCGCAACCAGAGGGGCGGGTAAGCGTTGGGTCAGCTTCGGCCAGACGATCAACACAAACAGCGTGGAGCTGCCGATCACGACATCTTCCCAGCGCGCGCTCGGGAGGGCGGAAATCAGCGCAACCGCTCGCTCGGGGGTGTGCTCCGGCATCTTCACCACCGTGAGCCCCAGAAAGTCCTTCAGCTGCAAGAGCCCGATCACGGTCGCGATGCCGGCCGTGAACCCGCTGACCACCGGGTACGGGACGAACTGCATCAAGCGGCCGAGGCGTGCAATCCCCATGACCACCAGCATCGTGCCCGCGAGGACGGTAGCCATCAGGAGCCCGCCGAGCCCGAATCTCGCCGACACCGGGGTCAGGAGCACGACGAACGCGGCGGTGGGTCCCGATACCTGCACCGGCGAGCCGCCCAGGAGCGCGATGACTGCTCCTGCGACGATGGCGGTGTAGAGGCCGTTCTGAGGTGGCGCGCCGCTGGCGACAGAGAGCGCCATGCTGAGCGGTAGCGCCACGACCCCGACGACGAGCCCGGCCAAGATGTCCCGGGTTAGGTCGCGTCGACCGTAGCCCGCTCGCAGGCGCTCCCGAAGCGCCGCGCCCAGCTTCAGCGTGGTGGCGATGGGAAACAGGGACGCGGCGAGTGCCACCCTTTTTCTGACCATTTAGCGCATTGCGCCGAGAGCGCGCCTTTCTCCAACGCGCGCGAACATAGGCGATCGCGTCGGCGCCTGCAAAGTCCCGCGACTCAATGGGCTCTCAGCTGCACGACCGCCTGGATGGTCAAGATGAGCAGAGCGATCGGGACCGCGTAGACACTCGCCCACGCCGCGCCCCACAACATGGCGCGGCCGAGCCTGCCCTCGCAGTCGTGCTGATCTCGAGCCACCCGGCCCACGGCCTTCACCAGGAAGAAGTAGACGGCGAACACCGCGACGGGGAGGACGATCTCGACCACGAGCCAGGCGGCTGCCGCCGCGACCGCCAGCACGGCTACGACTGCGATGACTTCTCCGCAGCCAGCGGCTGAGCCGCAGCCCGCGAGATCCCCGAGGGGGCTCTTGGCGCCTTTCGCCGCCTTGTCGCCCCCGTCGTGGGAGCCGCGGACGCCGAGCGCGAGCCGATGGTCTTCCGCCAAGCGGCGCCCGGTGTAGAGCAACCCAGTCAGAAGGGACGCAACGGCCAGCCACCAGACCCCGACCACGAGCTCCGCCTCGATCCAATGCGGCAGCTTCAGGCCGAGCGGCAACACCACCGCCGAGAGCACGAGGGCGGCGGTCATGACCAATGCCGTCGCGCGCCCCGAGAGCGGCACGATGCGGCGCGCGACCCGTGCGACCCGCACACGATAGGGCTGTGCGGCCCGCACCAGCAGCTGGTCCGCCGGCTCGAGATCGGGCTCGCGTTCGCTGAGCTCGACGCTCGCGGTCGCACTGGATGACGGGCCCGTGAAACCGAGCACGACCGCGACGACCACGGCCACCACGGCGCTGATTCCCCAAATCTCGACGCTGCCCTCGAGCCGGTAGCCCGCGAACGAGATCGCGAGCGCGATCGCTGCAAACGCGATCGCGAAAGGCCAGCGGGAAGCGGGCCCCGAGCTCAGCTCCACCGCGCACGCGTCACAACACGGCTTACCGCCGGCGTACAGCCGGAAGCAATCCCCACACAAGAGCGCGCTGCAGCGCTGACAGCGCGCCAGCGCGGTTTCGACGGGGTGTGCGGAGCAGCGCGCGAGGGGCACGCGCAAGAGCATAAGCCAGCTTCGGTCAGAGCGGCTTGCAGCCCAGATAATTTCCGCCGCCGCAGGCACACGCGCACGGGGGTTTTCCGGGACAGTTGTAGTCGCACTCACAGATGCAGCTATCGCTCACCGCCTTGCAGTCGGGGCGATCGAAACACTCACACGCGCTCAGGCCTTCGCACGACGCCGGGATGCAGTCCGACTCGGCGACCTCCCAGCTCCCGCCATTGCAGGTCGCGACCGTCGACGGGCTCCCGTCCTGGCACTTTCCGTAGGTGCAGTACTGGTCTTGACCCCCGCACGGATCTGACGACCCGCAGGTCGACCCCGGTGTGGGGGGACTGCTCGGACAGGGCTCGGGCGGCGGCGGATTGCAGGAGCTAGCAAACCCCTGCCATTTGCCGCCCTGGCAGATTGCCTCCCACGGCGGACAGCACGTGCCTTGGTCGTATTTGCAGCTCGTGCCCTCGGGCAGTGCACAGCTCTGTTCGTTCTGCGGGAAGCTCGGAGGACACTTGGCGTTGTTGCCGCCCGAGCCGCCGACGTTGCCGGAACCTCCGGAGCTCACGTTGCCGGAGCCACCGCCCCCGCTCATGTTGCCGGAGCCACCGCTGCCGCCGCTGCCGTTCGGATCACTGTCGGTGGACCCGCCGCAGGCGAGCGTGGCGACGGAAGCGAGGGTAACCACGAAGGGTGCGCGGTAGCGGCGGGTTCTGGACACGTTGGGCTCCTTTGCTCGAGGCGGCACAGCTTGTGCCAGACGGCGACAGCGGGATCCGGTGAGAAGCCCGGTTCTCGCGTTCTCGAGTCCACATCAGCAACCGTCGTGCCATCGCTGGGCTCGCGCGCTCGCGCGAGCTGCCCTCTCGATCGGACGCACGTGCGCTGAGCTGCGAGTGACGAGAGCGGCGCGCCGTCGATCGGGCTTTCGGGTTTTGCATGCAGCGTGCTCGTGCTAAAGCGCGCGCGACCCGTCGGCGCCGCCTCGCATCGCGGGACCGACACGAGAGGTGGAGATGACGAACGAACGAGCGTGGCGTGCATCCTTGTGCATCGCCGGATGTCTGGCGGCCTGCGCAGTGGCGCGGGAGTCCGAACCAACCCAGAAGAACCAAGCTCGCGTGGCCTCCGCGGAGCTCGCTGAACGCTTCGAGCGCAACATCCCCTGGGGAGAGTCGGCGGCACAGCTGCGTCGCTCGCCTGCGCTGAAAGAGAGCGTGGTTTACGGCCCGAACGCCGTGGCCGTACTGCCGGATGGCCGCCCCATCGTGCTCGATCGCCTGGCAGGTCGAGTGGTGGTCGTGGACTCGGTCGCGCCGCTTCGCACGTTGGCGGCCGTGTCGGTCGACACCGAAGCACTTGCCGCCGGCTCCGACGGGACGTGGCTCGCGTTCAGCCCGCTTCGCTCCCGCGCTCAGCTCTTTGATGCAGCGGGGGCCAGCGTTGGAGAGCTCGCGGTCCCGCGTGAGCTTCGAGACACGGTCGACTTCGAGATCGGGAGCTCACGGCGTGTCCGCGCTCGAAGCGCCCACCAGGAAGTGATCGAGCTCGGCAGCCCCAGCGCGCCACTGCCGCTGAACGTCGCTCTCGAGACCAAACGCGAGGGTGCGCTTCAGCTGCCCGACGGTCGCGGCGTGGCCGTGCGGGCCAAGGACGGAGTGCTTCACCTGCTCGTGGTCTCACAGTCGGCCGACGAGCAAGCGCGCAGCGAAATCGAAAAAGAGATTTGGCTGCCTGGCGCCTTCACCGCGGCGCGAGTGATCGGCGGGCGTGGCAACGTGGTGTGCCTCCGGACCGAGACGGTCAGCTCCTCACCCGCGCTCTCGGTCAGTCGTCGTGCCCTGTGCGCCGATGCGCTTACCGGCAACGTCGTCTTCGACGAAGAGCTGCCGGCCCCCGGCCTCTACACCCCGCGGACCGAGCTTGCGTTCGGCGCCGGGCGGCTCGCCTTCATTCACCCGACCGAGGCGGGCCTCACCGTCACCAGCGTCCGAGTGCTCGAGAAGGAGGTGGCGCCATGAGCCGGAAGCGTCTCATCGCTGCCATTGCCGGCTTTGGTCTCGCGCTCTCGGGCACCGCGCTCGGCGTCACGCGCACCGAGGCGATCATCAAGGCCAAGGCGTTCTCCTTTCATCCCTGGACCGCCAAGACCCAGAACGGCACCGCCTCGTGCAACGGCGCTTACAAGAGCATCTACGCTCCGGGCGACTACATGGGACTGCCGTACGACTGGGGTGGCTACATGTCGCTGTTCCAGTTCGATCAGGAGATCGCCCAGGGCTACGGCGCCGGGTCGTATCCGGCGGACGGGATCCTGAGCTGCACTTCCGGTCTCGATTGCTCCGGTTTCGTGAGCCAGGCGTGGGGCTCGGGTCATCACACGACCTCGGACGTCGATCAGGTGTCGTCCGTGATCAGCCAGGCCCAGCTGCTGCCAGGCGACATCTTCAATGACGCCGGCAATCACATGGCGATGTACAGCCACCTGCTCGCCAACGGTGAGCCGGCGCTCTACGAGTCGGTCTTTTACAACGTGCACTACAGCTTGCCGGGCTGGTCCTGGTTGAACGGGTTCATCCCCCGCCGTTACAAGAACATCACGGGTACGAGCGCCGCTGATCCGAGCGGGACGACCGAGAACCCCATCGTCATTTCGAGCTTTCCGTTCGTGGACTCGAGGAACACGGCGCAATCGCTGAGCGACGTGCTCGACGGCTGCGCTCTCGACCCGAGTGTCCCGGAGTCCGGGCCCGAGTACATCTACAAACTGACGGTGAGCCAGCCGGGCGTACTGAGTGTGAGTGTCTCGGACGACGTGGGCGTCGACATCGACGTGCACCTGTACGAGTCGATGAACACCAACGACTGCGTGGCGCGGCACGACACGAGCTTCAGCAAGAACATCGACTGCGGCAGCTACTATGTGGTGGCGGACACCTTCGCCAAGGCAGGCACGGCGCTCAGTGGTCCGTACACCTTGACGGTGAATTTCACGCCGTCGAGCGGGCAGGCCTGCGGCGCCGGCCCGAAGAAGTACCAGTTCAAGGGTGGACCGAGCAGCGCGTGTTCGTACCCGGGTAACAAGAGCCTACCCTTCTGCAACCCGAACCTTGGCGTGGACACCTGCCTCTACACGTCGAGCTCCAGCTTTTGCAGCAAACCGTGCACCGGCGTTGCCGACTGCGCGGCCTTTCCCGGGGGCTGTTGCGCGGACATCGGCGCGGGCGAGAAGTACTGCATGCCGTCGTCGAAGTGCGGCGGCGCAGTGCCGGACTCGGGTGTCACGCCCAAACCCGACGCCGGCGGTGAGCCCGGAGACGCGAGCTTCGGCGGCGCAGCGGGAACGAGCGGCTCTGGTGGCGTGGCGGGCTCGGCCTTTGGTGGTGCTGCGGGCTCGGCCTTTGGCGGCGCGGCGGGCGGAGTCGGTGTCGGCGGCACGTCCGCTGCCGGCGGCGCGCCTGGCGTGGGCGCAGCGTCAGGCACCGGCGGTGCCGCGGCGGGTAGCGGCGCGGCGAAGGACTCCGGCGACAGCTCCGGCTGTGGAGTAGCGCCAAGGTCGGGCGCGCACTGGTGGATGCTGGCGCTGGCGCTGGGCCTCACCCGACGGCGTCGAGCGCGGAGCGCCTGACTTCGGCTCGTGGCGGCGGAGCTGCGCTCTGACGACGCGCTGGCGAAGCTCACCTCGGTGGCGCGGTGGTCAGGGGCGGACTGGCGCCCCGCGGGCGCGACACTCCGCCCAGGCGATCCGCCCACGCCTCCGGGAAGCCATCGTAGTAACCCTCCCAGGGGCGCCGCGTGAACGGCCATTGCGCCATGGCGTAGGTCGCGCGCAGCGACGACGGCACACCGACCACCAGCAAATAGAGTGGCCCGAGCAGGCGGGACTGTTTGGCGTGGCCCCACTCGTGCAGGTCGTTGTGTGGATTGACGCGCACGAAGGCCGTGTCGTGGGTGCTCCAGAACACGAAATATCCGAGCGACACCGCCCCGGCGCCGCGCAGCCTCACGAACACTCGACCGTGGCGCTGCTCGAGCGCTTCGATGTTGCCCAGCAGGCGCTGGACCGCCAGGTTCAAGAGCCCGAGCAGGCTCTGCGGCGCTTCCCAGATCACGCCGAGCATGAGGCTCACGGAGGAGTGTAAAAAGCGATCAGCTTGGCGGCGCCAGTCCCGGACACGCTGAAACCCCCTGCGAGGCTGGCCTCTTGTCGGCCGTCGATGATGCGGTTCTGGAACGGCATGTCGGTGCTCAGCTCGCCAAAGGCCTGACATGTCACGTCGGCGCCGCGGGCGAAGAGCGCCAGTCGCCCGCCGCCGCTGAGCTTGCTCTCGAACTTCACGGTCTCGGTCTGGCCCTTGTGCAGGGCGATGGGGCCGAACTGCTCGGTCTTCTTTTCGTCCTTCACGTAGTAGTAGACCCGCGCCATGGCGTTGATGACCGAGCCGATCATGCCGCGCCCGAAGCGCACGACCTCTCCGCGGCGCAAGATCACGTCCTGGTCCACCAGGATGTCGTCCTGCTCGGCGCGCAGGCTCTTGTAGATGGCGTCGCGAACGGGCCGGATGATCTGCTCGGCGCCATTGAGACCCTGGCTGGTGATCTCGGAGTAGGCCTCGAGCCCCGCGGTCATCGCCTTGGGCAGATCGGCCGCCGCGCCGTCGTCGTCATAAAAGGCAATCCGAAGCACACAGGTCTCGATGTCGTCCTCCGGGGGGATCACCGCGAGCAGTGGTGGATTGCTGAGCGAGATGTTGGTCATCCACTCCAGTGACCCAACCTTGTGTGGCGGCGCGCCGCTGGGCAGGCCCACGAGTGGTTCACGGCTGACGGCGCCTCCCGCCCGGGTGAGCACGGGGACACACCACCAATAGATCTCGCCGTCGCCCCAGAAATCGGTGTCGTCGACGACGTAGGTCGATAGCAGGTACACACCCAGGTGGCCCTGGTCCCCGTCGCCCTGCGACATCAAGCGCCCGCGCGTGACGTCCACGTTCTGCACGCCCAACTTTTTCGCCAACTCGGCGTTCAACCCGATGCGTCCGGTGTCGGCCAACGTTGCTGCAAGGTCGTCGATCCCCATGCGGCGGACGGTATCACGCGCGCGCGGCTGGGGAACGGTCATCCTCCGATTTTCGCCAGCCGACGGGCGCGGCGGCAATCGGCCTCAGCGCGCGTCGATCACGGTTTTGAGCAGTGCCGGGTCGTCGGTCATGATGCCGTGCACACCCAGGTCGAGCAACGCATTCATGTCGGTCTCGTCGTTGACGGTCCATGCGTGCAGGACGAGGCCCAGCCGGTTGGCCCGCGCCACCAGCGCCGCGTCGAGCGAGGCATACGGGGGCTGGACCAGGCGCGTGGCCGGCGTGTAGTCGGCCTCCGTTTCATCGGAGACGGTGGACAGTTCGAGCATCTCGCCGAGTCCCATGCCGGTGAGCTGGTTGGGCCGTTTCGCCCGGACCTCTTGCACGACATCATCCGAAAAGGAGACCAGCACGCTGCGGGGCGCAGCGCCCTCCTCGTCGAGCACCGCCAGCACGAGATCGACGATGCCGGGTGTCGTCTGTTTGATTTCGATCGACCACCACGCGGTCGGGTGAGCGTCGAGCACCTCCGCCAGCGTCGGGATGGTCACTCCCTTGCCGCGCCAGGGGTGGGTCGCTCCTTGGTCCTGGGTGAAAGCGTACCCAGCGTCCAGCTTCCGCAGCTCGGCGAGGGTGAAGTCGTGGACGAGTCCTGTCCCGTCGGTGGTGCGATTGACCTCGTCGTCGTGCAAACAGACGATCTCGTCGTCAGCCGTAGAGTGCACGTCGAGCTCGAGCACGTCGGCACCGATTGTGCTGGCGTTGTCGAAGGCCGGGAGGGTCTCCTCCGGCATCAGCGCGCCGCCTCCGCGGTGTGCGATCAAGAGGGGCGCGCAGCTGAGCAAGCGGTCCTTGCTCGGATTGCAGCCCTTCGGGGTGTCTTCTTTGGGATCATCGCCGCAGCCAAGCAGGAAGACGGCGAGTGCGCCCGCGCCGACCCAGCGCACGGCACGCCGGAGGGAGCCGCGCCAGGTCGCGCTCTGGCGCGGGGGGGCGATCTGAGCGGAAGGCGGAATCGAAGAGGCAGAAATTTTCACAGGAAGTTGGAAGGGGGGAGGATTTGAATTTGAGCAGCGGAAAGGCGGAATCGAAGAGGCAGAAATTTTCACAGGAAGTTGGAAGGGGGGAGGATTTGAATTTGAGCGGAGCAGGCATTCGGCCGTTCTGCCGTCTTGCGGTTCAGGCGCCATGCTCTGCCTCCGCTCCCGCCGGGGAGAGCTCTGCGGCTGCTCGCTTTCCCGACTCGATGGCGCCCTCCATGAATCCCATACAGCGGCGCGCGCTCTCGGTGCCGGCAAAGTGCAGACGACCGACGGGCTCTCTGAGCGCGTGACCATGGCGCGAGAGAATACCACTCGCGAACAATGCCACGGGGCCGCCCCCGCTCCACTCCTCCTTGGTCCAGTCGCACTCCGCGTAGGACAGCGGGTGTCTGGCCTCGTCGCCGAAAAACCGCGCCAGCTTGTCGGTGACGATGCGCTGTTTTTCCCTGGGGTCTAGGCGATGCCAGCTCCGCGCCGGCGGTCCCCCGATGAACGCCAGGAGACACGCAGTGCGTCCGTCCTCGCTCGACTGATCGAACGTGACCGAGATCGGACCATCGGCGCTGGCGGCTTCGCCCGACAGACCGCGGTCGCGCCAGAAGGTGCGCTCGTAGCGCAGGAAACATTTCACCGCAGCTCCCATGGGGGCGCCCTTCTGCAGCTCGCTCCTCGCTCGGGGTAATCCAGGGCTGAACTCGATCTGCTCCGCGAGCGGAACCGGCACGGCTACGATGGCGTGTCTTGCGCGCCAGGTCTGCCCGGCCCTGCTGGTCACGCTGACCCCTTCGCCATCCTGCTTGATGGCAGCGACCGGAGTGCCGAGCTTCACCCGCTCCGCGCCGAGTCGGTCGGCGAGCGCCAGCGCGATGGCCTGCGCCCCGCCGGCGATGCGCTCGTGCTGAAAGCCGCCCTCGGTCGCGATCATGCGCTCGAGCCCGCCGGCGGACCGCACGTAGCTCAGCGCGTGAAACAACGACAGCTCGCTCGAGTCGGCGCCGAAGATGGTGCGCATGGCGGCGTCCATCGTGGTGCGTGCGTCCTCGCTCCACATGAGCTTGCGTCGCATCGCGTCCAGCGTCGTTCCGTCCCAGAGCTCCGCGCGAGCGTGCCGCCAGGGCGCGGCCGGATCGAGGCGGCGAGCCCAGGCGTCGATGACCCAGATGGCGGCTTGCATCTGGGCGAGCTTCCAGGGCGCCATGCGCGGGATGGTCCCGGCGTAGGTGGAGATCTGTCCCCGCAGCTCGAGCACCTTTCTGCCCTGATCAAAGGTGGGAAAGGTCCGGAGCCCCAGCTCCTCGATCAGGCTGTGCACGAGCGGCTGACCGTCGCCGATCCACTCCCCGCCCCAGTCGACCTCGGCGCCGTCGAGCTCACCACTGAAGGTGCGACCGCCGACGCGCTCGCGCGCCTCGAGCACCAGCACACTTTGCCCTGCCCGTGAGAGCTCGCGCGCCGCGGTGAGTCCCGCGATGCCCGCTCCCACTACGATGACCTCGGCATCGAACACGCGCCGTCACTCCTTCTGCAGCGAGTCGATCCCGCGTTTGAGCTCAGCGCTCACCGGAGTTTTTTTGCCGGTCGCATAGTCGAAGACCACGATCACACTCTCTGCTTCCATGACGGTCATGCCCTGCTTGGCCTGGCTGGTCGTGCGATATCCGAGAGTGAGAGAGGTCGTACCGATACGAGTGACGCCGACCGAGACGCTGACTGTGTCGGGATAGGTGACGGGTTCGCGAAAATCGATCGCCTGCCGAGCGAGGATCGGGCCGACGCTGCCGCCGCCGATCAACCCGAGCCGCTCGAAATACGCGATGCGAGCCTGCTCGAGCCAGCGGGCGTAGACCGCATTATTGACGTGTCCGAGGGCGTCCATGTCGCCCCACATCACGGGCAGCTCGATGCACACGGGACGCGCGGGGTTGTTCGACGGATCGGACATCACCCGCGAGCATAGCCGCATTTGCTTGGTGATTGTCCGGTGAAGCCCGTGCGCGCGTTCCGCGCTTGCGGCGCTGCTCCGTGTCGTTATCCTGCGCAGACATGGCAAAGGGGAGCACTCGCGAGCCGCGGACTCCGGAGCCCTCTTCGAGCGAGCCGTCCGCCGCGAAGCACGGGAGGCTGATTGCCGTGGGCTTGGTGGCGTGTGTGAGCCTGGCCGCGGTGTTTGCGCTTCAAGAGCGCAGTCATGACGCCGGCGTGGCTCCGAGCGCAGCGCCCGTTCCGTCCGCGTCCTTTGGAGCGCAGCCGTCGGACGAGCTGGCGGCACCTGCCCGAACTGCGATGACCGCGGACCCGAGCGCAGTTGCGCCGGCGGCCAGCGCCGCCCCGTTGGCCGTCGCAAGCGAGCGAACGGCGACGGCCGCGCTGCCGAGTGCCAGTGCGAGCGCGGGGACGCCGACGGACAGCTTCGGTCCGCGCCCAGCCCTCAAGGCCGCGCTCAAGCTGCGCGGGGCCAAGGGCAAGACCGCGGAAGATCTCGTGCGGGAGAACTTCTGAGCGTCAACCGTCAACCCACGCAGAGCTCGCGATCGTCCCCGCGGCCGGTCAACGCACGCCGGGCAGCGGCGCGTTCAGCTGCGTGTCCGCTGCGCACTGGAAGGTGAGCTGTCCCAGGAACGCCTCCGAACAACCCAACATGCGTGTCGCGCTCTTGCCCCTGCAGATGCGATCGAAGGTCGCGCCGTTCGAGATGAGGCTGGAGCACAGCTCCTCGCCCGCGCTGCACTGTGCCTCGGCCTCGGTGCGGTTCTGGACGTAGCGGCTCGAATCGGCGCACTCTGCCGTCGATCCCGAGACGCAGGCCGTACACTTCCACTCCTTCTTGGTGCAGGCGGTGGACAACACGGCCACGACGAGTCCGATCGTGAAGAGCATGGGGGTGGTCTTCATGCCAGCAGTCACGGTCCCGGGTCAGCTCCCGCAGCGCCGGTGCAGGCGACGAAGACTCCCGAGCCGGCGGCGGGGGTGTCGTTGCCGCTGAAGATCAGCTGGCGTGGGAGCACGTCGATCTTGTCGACGCGGTTCTGGCGAAAGTCGCTCACCGATACGTTGGCGTTCGGCGGGCTCTTCCGCGCGCCGTCCTCCGAGCCGCACGCAGCGATGACGGCCGCGAGCAGCACCCAAACCCCCTGGCGCATGCGCTGAGACTAGCGCCAGCCTGGCGCGCCGTCACTCGACGTGACCGCTCTCACTTAGGGCGAGCACGAACCGCGCGGCGCGACTCGGGCGCGGAGGGACTCGCGGACTAAAGCGCCTGGATCAGGTCCACCTTGTAGAGCTGGCAGTCTTTGTGCTCGAGCCCGCCCAGCCTGCCGCCGGTCACCCGGACCTTGGCGCCGACGCCGACCGTCTTGCCTTCGGCGGTGGTGACGGAGAGGTCCTTCTCCGAGAAGTCCTTGGGCAGCTTTTCCATCTGGTTCTTGCTGCCGCCGACCCTGAGATTCACGCGCAGGCCTTCTTTGTCGGTCGGATTGGCCCTGAGCACCATGCCGCAGGTGTCGCTGCACATCACGAACAGTCCGCCGGGAATGCCGAGGTACCCCTCCACGCTCACGCGTTTCAGGTCGCCATTGGGCGCCGGATCGAATTTTGGACCGCAGACCTCGGCGAAGGCCGCCGGCTCTCCTGGCTCCGGGCTCTTGCAGGCGACGACACAAGTGGCAGCCAAGCAGACGATGACGAGTCGCACGAGGTTCATGATCACACCTAGGTCCGATGAATTTCCAACGCTGTCAACGGCGTTCCTCGCAGCCTGATTCCCAGGCCGCCGGCAAGCCCGCCCACGAACCGCTCAGTAAAAGCCTTCGCGGCGGCGATAACGCTCGCTGCGCTCGGCGTCGTAACCCTCGGCGTCGAACCCATCGCCCTCGATGGCGCGCAGGATCTGTCCGTTGCTGGGCATCGACTCCGGATTGACGTGCAGGCTCGGCTCCCAGAGTTGCGCGCGGAGGGGCGCCTTCGAGCACTGGGTGAACGCCTGCTCGATGCTGACGACGATGCCGAGGCGCGGCGCCTTGCCCTCGACCGCACAGGGAGCGAGCAGCTCGGGATCCGTCGTCAGCGTGGCGCGGCCGTTGACCCGGAACGTCTCCGTGACTCCCGGGACCAGGAACAAGAGCCCGATCCGCGAGCTCGCGATGATGTTGGTCAAGGTGTCCGCGATGCGATTGCCCGGGCGCTCGGGGATTAGCAGGGTCTGATCGTCGAGGATACGCACGAACCCAGCCGGGTCGCCTCGCGGGCTCACATCACAGTTGCCTTCGGCGTTGGTGGTCGCGACGCACACGAACGGGGAGCGCAGGATGAACTCGCGGGTCAGAGGGTTGAGCCGAGCCGCGAGCTTCTTGCACACCAGCTCGGTGGGTGAACCGATCAGCTGACGCAGCTCGGTCTCGGTATTTATCCTGTGATCCGCGCTGGACGCTGGAGGCATGAGCCGAAGCGTTCCATTCACCGAAGGGCGCCGCAATCGAGCCCGCGGTCCTTGCTGTTCTCGCGTGGCTCAGGAAGAAACACCGCGCGCCGCGACGGGGCGACCGCGATTGCGTGAGTAAGCGCGCTTGCCCAGGCGCTCCATGACCACGAAGAACGCGCCCAGCACGCGGGGCAAGACCCGGGGCGCTCGTGACCAGTACCAGTGCTTCGGAGCGGGCGGGTGGCGCTTTCGGCTCGGGTCGAGCAACACGTCCGCCACGATCACTCCCTCCCGGTCGGCCAAGCGCTCGAGCACGCGACCGTCCGCGTCGCAGATGCACGAGAGACCGGGAAAGTCGAAGCGCAGGCGCACCAGCGGGACGCCCGGGATCGGCGTGTGGCAGCGGCCGCCTGCTTTGTTCACCAGCACCACGGGGATGCCGAACGCCCTGGCGTAGTACGGCGCGACCTCACCCAGGTTGTTCTGCATCACGGACGTTCCGAAGGGCACGCAAGGTGCCGAGTGGGGCATGAGCAGCAGGTCCGGCTTCTCCTGCCGAACGCGCTCGAAGAACCGCGCCGTGTGGTTGTCCTGGCAGATGCCGACGGAGATCCGAAAGTCTTCCGTGTCGATCGATTTCGGCTCGGGGCAGCTCTTGAAATACCAGCCCTCGAAGGCCGGCAAGGACTCCTTGCGGATGCGGCCGACAATGCGGCCGTCGGGTCCCGCGAGAGCGAAGGTGTTGTAGAAGTCGTCGCCCTCCGCCTCCAGATACGTGGCTCCGACGTAGACGTGGTGCTCCGCAGCAACCCGTCTGAGCCAAGTCTCGGTGGCTCCCGTCTGGCGCTCGCCCGCGTCCCAGATGGACTCGCTGTAGATGTATCCCGCGGCCAGGAACTCGGGGCACAGGACCAGGCGGGCTCCCGCCCGTGCGGCCTCGGCGACCAGCGGCTCGGTGCGCTTCAAGTTGTTCGCGCCGTCGCCGTTGAGGCTCTCGACCTGCACGGCCGCGACGCGGAGGGTTCGAGGCTCGGTCACGATTTCCCGAGCCTACGCGCCCGCCTTCTCGGTGTCCGCTTCAGTGTGGGACTTGTTGAACCTGGCAGCTGTCCTGCGGACCGATCCAGGCCAGCATGTTGACCCAGAGTTTCTCGATTTCGGGCAGCTTCTGCCACTCGCTGTCGAACTCGATCCACTCGTCACCCCAGATCACCGCGCGGCCTTTGCTGCGCTCGTGGGCGAACGCGACGGGCCCGGCAGAAATGCTGCCGATGACGGTGCTGGTGCCGCCGGTCGAGCCGCTGTCCTTCACCAGGTAACCGCCGGCGAAGGTCACCGACGTCAGACCCGTGGTCACCGGATGAGTGGCAAACTGGGTCACCGGCTCGGAGTAGAGCCCCGGCTGGTAAGCCAGCCCGAACGGCGCGAGCAGGGTGTTCGCGTAGAAGTCCGGGGCGGAGTCGGTGTATCCGGTCATCGAGACGAATCCCCCTCCGCTCTCGACCCAACTCTTCAGCGAGTCAGCTTCCGGGTTGGTGTACGAACGCGGGAGTCGGTCGAGGATCAAGACGTCGTACTTGCTCAACAACGCCGAGTCGAAGCTCTCGGTGGCCGTCAAATGAGTGCGTTCGACCGAGGTGCCGCGCGCCGTGAGCCAGGCCTGAAAATTCGCAGAGGGATTCGAGCCGGGATTACCGATGATGCCGATGCTGAGGCAGTCGCAGATCCCGTCCTTGCCCACGTCGACGTCGTCGACCTTTCCGTTGCAGTCGTCGTCGAGCCCGTCGCAGAGGGTCTCGGTGGCCGAGGTGGGGGTGCACGGACCTGCGTCCGGCAGAATGATGGAGCCGCCGCTGCCTCCGGTGGCACCGTTGCCGCCGCTGCCCGCACTCGCGTCGCCGCTCGACCCACCCGTGGCGCCGGTCGAGCCGCCGACGCTCGCACCGCCGGTGTTGCCGGCGATGCCGCCATCGTCCGCCGAGCAGTGGACGAGCGATGCAGTCAAGATCATCACGCTCAGCGATCGCAGCATCCCGTGAAGTTATCAGCGGAGAAGCAGCCCCGCAATTTCGCGGTGCACTCGGGTTGGCGCACTGCCAACCCAGTTGCGGGCGCCCGGCAGAGAAACAGGGCCATCCTTCCGGTATGCCGCTTGCTCGTTTCCCGGCGATGGCGGCGGAGCAAGCGTGGGTTCGGGCGAGCTTGGCAGGTCTGAGCCTCGCCGCCGCGCTCGCGGTGTCCGGCTGCCTCGACCGGTCCGAGTCGGGCTCTTCGCCGAACAGCACCAAGTGGTTCGTGCAGGACGTCCGCTTCAGCCGCCTCGACAAGATCGATCTGCTCTTCATGATCGACAACTCGATCTCGATGGCCGACAAACAGACGCTCCTCGCGGAGGCGGTGCCGGAGCTACTCAAGCGGCTGATCACGCCCAAGTGCGATGACGGCTCGGGCAAGCTGACGGATCAGCCCTGCAGCAAACAGGCCTGGGAGGAGTTCGAACCGATCAAGGACATCCACATCGGGATCGTGTCGAGCAGCTTGGGTGGACACGGCGGGGACGAGTGTTCCGAGAGCAACCCGAAGTCGAACCCGACCCAGCGCGACAACGCCCACCTGATCGGTTTGTTGCGACCCAACCTCCAGAGTTATGCTGACCTGGGCTTCTTGTGGTGGGCCCCCACCGGCAAGCAGGGCCCTGCGGGCCCCGGTGAGTTCGACAAGAACAAACTCGAGGCGACCTTCGCGGAGCACGTGAAGGCGACGGGTGAGAGCGGTTGCGGTTACGAGGCCCAGCTCGAGTCCTGGTACCGTTTTTTGGTCGACCCCGCGCCGCCGTCGAAGGTGGTGGTGGTGAACGGAGCCGCAGAGCGCCAGGGCGTGGACGACGTCCTGCTGCAGCAGCGCAAGGACTTCCTGCGCCCCAACTCGTTGGTCGCCATCGTCATGTTGAGCGACGAGAACGACTGCTCGATCATCGATGGCGACTTCAACTGGCTCGCGGCACAGACCAGCAACCCGGACGCCTCGGCGTTTCATCTGCCCCGCGCCACCTCCGAGTGCGTGCAGGCTCCGGACAGCCCTTGCTGCCGCTCGTGCAAGGCTTCGGAGAGCGCGCCGCCCTCCGGCTGCCTGCCACTTGGCAGCGACCCGGAGTGCCAGAAGGGCGCTTGGGACGACGCAGGAGACCACCCCAACCTGCGCTGCTGGCAGCAGAAGCAGCGCTTCGGTCAGGAGTTTCTGTACCCGACCCGGCGCTACGTCGAGGCCCTGAGCCAGCCGCGCATCTGTCCGGTGTGGGACGCGAACGGTCCGGTTGGCTGCCAGTTCGACGAGCCGAATGCGAAGGGCTACCGCGTGTGCAACCCGCTCTTCCAGAAGGACTTGGGCGCTCCGGAAGCCTGCGACAATCTGACGCGGGACCCGGGACTGATCTACCTCGCTGGGATCGTCGGAGTGCCTTGGCAGGACATCGCGACGCCGGCCACGCTCGCGGACCCGTCCCGGCTCGAGTTCCTGCGGCCCTCGGCGATCCCCTGGGACTGGCTGCTGCCGCAGTGCAAGGAGACGGTCGCACAGAACGCGAGCAACAACCCGGGCAACGAGCTGCCTCGCCCCAAGGCCATTTGCGACAAGTGGGACCTGACCGACCAGCCCGACGACGCGCTCATGATCGAGTCGAGCGCGCCGCGCACCGGGAACAACCCGGCCCTGAACGTCGAGCTAGCGCCCGAGAGCTCGGCTCCCATGGCGAACCCGATCAACGGTCACGAGTGGCTGACCGCGGACGGCGACCTGCAGTACGCTTGCATCTTCGAGCTGTCGCAACCGAAGGACTGCGGTGCTGCGCCCGGCGGCGGTTGTGACTGTGATGACGTGGGCACGGGTTACACCGCGAACAACCCGCTGTGCCAGAGCCAGAGCGGGCAGTTCACCAAGCTGCAGACGCACGCGAAGGCCTTCCCCGGGACTCGCGAGCTAGAGGTGCTGAAAGACTTCGGCGAGAACAGCGTCGTGGCCAGCATTTGTCCGAAGATCACCGACGATAAAAGCAACCCGAGCTACGGCTTCAACCCGGCCATGGCAGCCATCATCGAACGACTGAAGCCAGTCATCAGTGGCCAGTGTTTGAATCCGCCCGTCGCCTTTCCCCTCGACAAAGCGGGCAAACCAGACCCGAGTCGGATTCCGCGATGTGTGATGGTCGAGGTGCTTCCGCGCGATGGCCCCGGCAGCCCCTGCGCCGCATGTGACACGAGCCTGCGGCGCAGCGAGGTGACTCACTCGGTGATTGAGCCCGTGATGAATCGACTCGAGCTAACCGGGCAGTGCGCAGGCGACAGCTGCAAGCCCGAAAACTACTGCAAGTGCGAGATCGGCTACGTGAAAGACAGGCAGGCCTGCGAAGAGACCGGTCCGCAGCCGAACAACTACGGTTGGTGCTACGTCGATCCGTCGCAGGGCGTGGGTAACCCCTTGTTGGTACAAGGCTGCTCCCCAGCGCGCGAGCTGCTCTTCAGCGGCGACGATACCCCGGCGTCGGGCTCGACCGTGTTCATCGCGTGTGTTGGCCCGCAACTCGCCGGCGCCGCGCCCACCGAGTGACAGACGACCCTCACTCGCCAAGGGGTCTGCCCGTTCGACCATTCAGCCCGGAGCGTCCGCTCAGTCGAGCCTGAAGCGAACGCGGTGCCGCGAAGAGCCGCGATCGCCCGAGTCAAACTCGATTCAGCCCTCGCTCTTCACGGATGGCCGCGTTCTTTGCTTCGGCGCGCTCGAGCGCCGGCCTCTGTGCCAGGCGCTCCGCGTACGCGGTGAAGCTCGGGCGCGGCTCCAGCATCTTGAAAGCGAGCATGTAGCGCAGGGTGCCGCCGAAGATCACGTCGGCCATCGAGAACGTGTCGCCCAGGATGAAACCACGGTCCGAAATGGCGCTCTCCATCGCCGACAGCATCGACTCGTACGCACCCCATCCCGCTTGCCCTTCCTTGAAGGACCAGCCAGCGAGTTTTGCCATCGCTCCCGGTTCGATCACCGACGGCGCAAACAGGGACCACCTGAGGTAAGTGCCCCGAGCGGGGTCATCCACCCGCGGAGCGAGGCGGCCGTAAGCGTAGCGATCGGCCAGGTAGAGCCCGATCGCTGCGCCTTCCGTGATCACGACGCCGTCGTCGGTGAGAGTGGGCAGCTTGCCCATCGGGTTGTGCGCAACGAGCTCGGGTGCCTTCTGTTCCCCCTTCATGATGTCCACGTAAGAGAGGTCGTAGGGCTCCCCGATCTCCTCGAGCATCCAGACGACAGTGGCCGCGCGAGAAAACGGGTGATGGTAGAGAACGATCGACATGAGGACCTGCCTTGGTTCGGCACAAGAGGCTAGACCAGGACGCGCGGGGAGCGACGTTCGATCTGCGAACCGCGGCTCCGATGCGCGCCGCGGGCGGGCGAAGCCGAGCGAAGTTCGCGGGGAGCGCGCGGCTCGGTTATGCTGCGGGAATGGCGTTGCGCTCTCCCGCTCTCTGGTTCGCGCTGTGTCTAGTGCTGTCACCCGGCCCGCTCGCCCTTGCCTGTTCGAGCGATGCCGAGGTCGTCCAGAAGGACGGCACCGGCGGCAAGCCGGCCGACAGCGGCATCGACGTGTTGGCCTGCTCCGCGGGTCAGTTCGTGTGCAGCGGCGACGTAGCCAAACCCTGCCTCGGCGGCGGTAAGGTCGGAGACCCGGTCGATTGCGCGGCGTCCAGCAAGATCTGTGTCGACTTCTTCGGCTGTGTCACCTGTGCGCCCACATCGCAGTCGTGCGCCAACGGCACGGCCAAGATCTGCAAGAACGATGGCAGCGCCTGGGAGACCTTCGAGTGTGACGCGACCCAGGGCATGAAGTGCGAAACGAGCGGCTGCACCGGCAGCTGTACACCGCCGAGCCTGAAGTACAGCTACCTGGGCTGCGACTACTTCCCGACGGTGACGCTCAATCCGGTGTGGAGCGGCTTCGAGTTCGCCGTGGCTGTGGCGAACGCGGGCAAGAGCGCAGCCTCGGTGGTCGTGACGCGCGGCACGACGGAGGTCAAGAAGACCAGCGTCGCGGCCGGCGCTCTCGAGGTGCTCAGCTTGCCCTGGGTGCCCGAGCTCAAGGGTGGAGACGTCGATGCCTGTCAGCTGCCGCCGGATCCCGGCGCGACGCGCGTGGTGAAGGGTGGCGCCTACCGGCTTCGCACCGATCAGCCGGTGACCGTGTACCAGCTCTCGCCGCTCCGCTACGAGATCAAGCCCGCGCCTGCCGAGTGCCCGGTCGGTGCCAAGTGCCCCGGTGGTTTCGGCAGTGACTGCCTGGCGTTCTCCAACGACGCGACGCTGCTGCTTCCATCAACGACCCTGACCGGGAACTACACCAGCGTCGCCTGGCCGAGCGCGCCCAATCGCGCCGGGTTCGTGGCCGTGACCGCAACCCAAGATGGGACCGAGGTGCAGCTGTTCGGCAAGGGTGAGTTCGCAGCGGGTGCGGGCATCGATACGAGTGGCAACGGCAAGGTCACCCTCGCTCGCGGCGATGTGCTCGAGGTCATCGCGCGACACGACGGCCCGAGCGGACAGTACGGCGCGGACATCAGCGGCACCCGCCTCAAGGCCAGCAAACCCGTGCAGGTCATCGGCGGGCACTCGTGCGCGAACATCCCCACTGCCGCGACCGACGCTTGTGACCACATCGAGCACGCCATGCTGCCCGTGGAGACGCTTGGCAAGGAGTACTACGTAGCCTTTCCCGCGGCCCTCGCCAGTCAGTCGCCGCACGTCGTGCGCATCGTCGCGATCGAGCCGAACACCAAGCTCACCTTCGATCCTGCGAGCGTCTCGGGTGACAAGACCTTGAGCCCGACGGACGCACCGCTCGAGCTCTCGGGCGTGACCGAGGACTTCAAGGTCAGCGGAGACAAGGCGTTCATGGTCGCCCAGTTCATGCAGGGGCAAGCTTCGGTCCCGAGCGGCTCGGGTGATCCGAGCCTGGGTCTGGCCGTACCCGCGGCGCAGTATCGCAAGGACTACCTCTTCATCACCAGCGCCACCTACGACACCAGCTTCGTCAACGTGATCACCAAGTCGGGCGCCAGTGTCAGCCTGGACGGCGCGCCGCTCTCCGGCACACCGTCTCTGATCGGCGCCAGCGGGTACGCGGTCACCCGCGTCGAGCTCCCGGCGGGGCTCGAGGTTCACCGCATCGAGTCCGGCAGCCCCTTCGGAATCATGGTGTACGGCTACGGGCGCTACACGAGCTACATGTATGCCGGCGGCCTCGACTTGACGCCGATCACGATCCCACCGGTCTTCTGAGCGCAGAACCTCGGGCAGACCGCCTCCGGTGCGGGACGAGAAGTCGCACCCGCACCGCATCGGTTATACTCTTCTCGAACGGCGTCCGTCCGCGGCGGGCACACCGAGGAGTCAGACGATGACCAAGCGCAGGCGCAACGATTCGAAGGCAATGAGCTTGGGTCGGGCAGTGCGAGTCAGCCTGCTCTTTGGACTTCTCTCGGTTGGTGCACTGGCCTTCG
Source organism: Myxococcales bacterium (assembly GCA_016706225.1). Classification (NCBI taxonomy): domain Bacteria; kingdom Pseudomonadati; phylum Myxococcota; class Myxococcia; order Myxococcales; species Myxococcales bacterium. The sequence goes on along the minus strand of JADJKB010000003.1, from coordinate 381,018 downwards.
GCTGTGGCAGCTCGAGCGAAGAGGGCAAGGGCGGAACGGGCGGTGTCGCCGCCAGCGGCAGTGGCGGTTCGGCGGCGGACGGCGGCGGGCTCGATGGCGCGGCGGGCGGCGCGGCCACCGGTGGCAACGGCGGTACCGCAGCGGACGGCGGCGGCGCGGCGGCCGGGGGTACCGGCGCGACGGGCACAGGCGGCGCGGGCTGTACGCCGAAGACGTGTGTGGACGCGAAGGCGACCTGCGGCACCGTCGACGACGAGTGCGGCGGAACGGTGGCGTGTGGGGCATGCCCCGCAGGTCAGGTTTGTTCGAACAGCACCCACGCCTGCACGCCGCCGGCGGACGACTGCAAGGCGGCTGGCGCCGAGTGTGGTGTCATCAACGACGCTTGTGGGCAGAGCGTCGATTGTGGCGCGTGTGCGCCGGGACAGATTTGCGATGGCGCCACGCGAAAGTGTGGACCGTGTGTGCCGGCTCAGTGCGCGGGTGACAAGTGCGGCACCTTCCCCGACGGTTGTGGCGGCAGCGTGACGTGCACGGCGTGCGGCCCGGGACAGACCTGTGATGCGGTGAGCAACAAGTGCATCACCTGTGCGACCACGACGTGTCAGGCGGAGAAGGTCCAGTGCGGCACCATCAGTGACAAGTGCGGCGGCGTGCTGACCTGCGGCACCTGCGCCGGGGGTCTGCAGTGCGTCGCAGGCAAGTGTCTGCCGCCGCCCCCGCCGCCGGAGTGCGACAGCCAGGCCAAGAACTGCGGCACGGTAACCAACAGCTGCACCGGACTGCCGTTGAACTGCGGCAGCTGCCTGCCGGGTGAAATTTGCTCCAACAACGTGTGCGTCGCCTGCATCCCGAAGACGTGCGGCGAGCAGGGAATCATTTGTGGCCCCGCGAGTGATGGCTGCGGCGGCACGCTGTCGTGCGGCACATGCGCCACGAATCAGCTGTGCTACGGCGGCGGATGCTGCACGCCGACCTCGTGTCCAGCGCAGGGGAAGAACTGCGGAAACATCAGCAACGGTTGCGGCGGGACGATCGCGTGCGGAGACTGCCCGACCGGGCAGAAGTGCGGCGGCAGCGGCACGGCGAACGTGTGCGCGCCGTGTGTTCCGAAGACCTGCCAGGATCAGAACCTCGAGTGCGGCGAGCACAGTGACGGCTGCGGAGGCAAGGTACAGTGTGGCACCTGCCTGACGAACGAGAAGTGCACCGGCGGCGGGAAGTGCTGCACCCCGACCACCTGCGCGGCCCAGGGCAAGGACTGCGGCAACATCAGCGATGGCTGCGGCGGGCAGCTCAACTGCGGCGCCTGCACCAACGGTGAGGTGTGTGGCGGCAGTGGAACCGCCAACGTCTGCGCACCCTGTACTCCGAAGGACTGCACGACGCTCGGCAAGCAGTGTGGCAAGACCAGCAACGGCTGCGGCGGCCAGGTGGACTGTGGCCCGTGTAACAACGCGTCGGACGTCTGTTACAACAACCAGTGCTGCCAGCCCACGACCTGTGCTGCCAAGGGCGTGGCCTGTGGCAACACCAGCGACGGCTGCGGTGGGCAGCTCGTGTGTGGGCCCTGCGCCTCGGGTCAAGTCTGCCAGGGCAATCAGTGTTGTCAGCCGCAGACCTGCACGGCGCTCGGCAAGCAGTGCGGCAGCTGGCCCGATGGCTGCGGCGGTCAGGCTGCGTGCCCGGCGTGTCCCGGCGGTCAGGTGTGTTTGACGAGCGGAACCTGCTGTTTGCCCGTGAGCTGTACGGGCAAGTGTGGGTACAGCGGATCCGACGGATGCGGCGGTCAGGTGACCTGCCCTCCGTGTTGATGACAAGGAGCTTGGCTTGAAAATGCGAATTCTCATCGGCGCGGCGACCGCGACGGCCTTGGCCCTATCGCTGGCGTCGGGCTGCGGTGACGACGGCGGCTCGGGCAAGAAGAAGTCCGACGGCGGCACGGACGCCGCGGTCGACGGCGCGGACGGCGACGGTGGGCCCGTCACCAAGACCTACAGCGCGTGCTCGAGCGACGGCTGGTGCTGGGAGCTGCCGAGGCCCCAGGGAAACACCCTCGGCGGCGCTTGGGCCTCGAGCGAGTCCGACGTGTGGGCGGTGGGTGAAAAGGGCACGGTCATCCACTGGGACGGCAAGGGATGGGCGGGTGTCGATGTCGGAACGGACGAGACGCTGTCGGCGATCTGGGGCGCGGACGCACAGCACCTCTGGGCCGTCGGGGCGGCTGGCACCATCGTACAGTACGAGAACGGCAGCTGGTCGCAGGTGGTTCTGCCGACCGATGCGGACGCGGCGACGGACGCCGGTGTCACCACGAAGTTCTTCGCGGTCCACGGCGCGTCGGCGAAGGACGTCTGGGTGGTCGGTGATGCCGGCGCCATCTGGCACTACGACGGCGCGAGCTGGAAGCTCGAGATGAGCCCGACGCCGACGCCGTTGTACGCGGTCTGGGCCGCGCCGACCGGTGAGGTCTGGGCGGCGGGCGAGGGTGGGACGATTCTCGCGCGGCAAGGCACCGATTGGACGATCGCGCTCGTCTCTGGACCGCGCTGGCGTGCGCTCGCCGGCCGAGACTCGACGAGTGTGGTCGCCGTGGGTGACGGCGGGTTCTACGCAGTGCTCGCGGCGGGCGCTTGGGGTGTCACTCAGATCCCCGGCGCCACATCGAACCTGGCGGTCGCGGTGGACGGCGAGGGCGTGTGGGCGGTCGGCCTGGGCGGTCAGACGCTGCGCTACGATCCAATCGCACCCGCCTGGGTGTCTCTGCCATCCGCGACCAAGAAGAGCTTGTTTGCGCTGATCCGGGTGGGGGATCAGAAGGTCATCAGCTTCGGCGAAGGCGGAGTGATCCAGCGTTGGGATGGGGACGCGCGTTCGTTGCTCTCCTCCGGCTCCAGCGCGAACCGACTTGCGCTCGCGGGCACCGGTGCCAAAGACGTCTGGGCCGTCGGAGACGAGGTGCTGCACAATCAGGGCAGCGGCTGGCAGGTCGTCGAGCCGAACACCCCACGCGCGCTCTACGACGTCGCGGCGGTGAGCGCGAACGATGCCTGGGCGGTCGGAACCGGCGGCACGATCATTCGCTGGGGTGGGACTCAAAAGGGGTGGAGTACGGTCGAGGTGCCGACCCAGGCTTGGCTGCGCGCAGTGCAGCTCACGCCGACGGGCGGTTGGATCGTCGGCGAGAAGGGCACTTTGCTCGCGCTTCTGAACCAGACCAGCTGGGTGGCGACACCGAGCAACACTGCGCAGAACCTGAACGACGTCTGGATCGCCAGCGCCACGGACGCTTGGGCCGTGGGGGACTCGGGCACACTCTTGCACTGGGACGGCGCGGTGTGGGGTGTACCCGGTCGCGAATGAAGCGGGCGCGACCCCGACGCTGCGTGCCGTGTGGGGAGCCGACGCCGCGAACGTGTGGGCGGTCGGACTGAACGGCACCATCGCGCGTTACGATGGCAAGACCTGGAACGTCGTGACTACCGGGGAGCTCTATTCGCTGAACGATCTCTGGGGCAGCGCCGCGACCGACGTGTACGCGGTCGGGTCGAGCGGCAAGGTGCTGCACTTCGACGGCAGCGTGTGGGAAGAGCAGACCTCCGGCGTCAAGGAGACCCTGAACACCGTGTGGGGTGCGGACGGGAAGAACGTGTGGATCGCCGGCGAAGGCGGCGCCCTGCTCAAACGCTCGCAGTGAGGTCGTCTCCGGCGAGCGTGCTCTCTGGTCCGCTTCGGTGTTCGAGCGCGCGTGCGAGGGCGTCGAGCCGCTCGAGAATCGTCGAGAAGAGCCGCGGATGAAACTCCGGGTCGCTCGCTGAGCCGTGAGCGAGCAACCAACCGTCCGCGAGCTCCAGCGCCCGCGTTCGACGCTCGAAGACTTGTTCGGCCAGGGTGGCAATCTGCTCGAACCCGAGCGCATGTTCTTCGCAGAAGGGTGCGAGCGACTGCTCGGCGAGCGGATACGGACCGCCATCGTAGTCGGCGTGAATCCGGAAGCTGCCCGAGCGCGCGCAGGCGACGGCGAGCGTCCGGGGCGGTTCGAGCCAAAACGCGCGACCGTTGCCCAGCCGCCCGCTGAGCCTCCACTCCGAGAGGTGAGCTTCCGCTGTGCGCTCCGGAGCGGCCGTCCCGAATTGTGTCGCCAGCAAGTCTCGCCACCAACTGCGCTCGGAGCGATGAATCGGAGAGTGCACTCGCTCGGCGGGCGGCAAGAATTCCTCGATGTCAGCGAGCACGTCGCGCACGTCGCGGTAGCGCTTGCCCCAGAGATCGAGGTGCGAAAGCTCGAAGTAATGCGCCCGGTGGGTCGCGATGAAGGCGGTGACGATGAAGGCGGCCGCCGCGAGGCCCAGGACGAGCGCCAGAGTGCCCACCGAGACGCCCGCCAGTTTCAAGATGCCGGCGATGACGGCAGCTGCAATCAGCAGCAGCCCTCCCCGAACCCGCCGGGCGCGCGAGCCCGGAGACGACGCCATGCTTGGATTGTACGCGGGACGCCACCCGCGCGGGAGTCCCTGGCGCGACGAGCGGGCGAAGTGAAGCCGGTGCCGACCGAGCCGCCGCCCATCACACGGCTGCTGATGCAAGCCGAGGCCTGGCAGCGGGAGCTGGTCATTGGGGGTGGTCAGGAGCCAGGCGTCGATTGCGGTTCGGGAGAAGGTCTCGGCCATGCGTCGGGCTGGAAACACACGCTGCTTCCGCACGCCCAGCTGTATCCGATGAAGGCGGGCGGCGTGGCGCTCACGGACTGGATAGCGAAGTTGCTCGAGCGCTCCGCGAGCTCGGTCGTGTGCGATCCGCACTGCGGCGGTCCCATCAACATGTCCGGGAACCAAGGCTGGGAGTGCACGACCGGGACGGCTGGCGAGCCCGCTCCCCTGGAGTCCACGCTCGACATCACGCTGGACTACGTGAGCGTCGAAGCATCGAGCTACCCGGCGATCGAGGGCGTCAGGGTCAAGGCCTGTGCCGATGCCGACCCGAGCTGCGCCTCGCCCCTCGCTCAGACCACGACCAACGCCGCCGGCCGGTTCGTTCTTCACGTGCCCGCCGGCAAGGACGGCTTCCTGGGCACCATCGCCCTCGACGGGCCCGACCTCGCGACGCGCCTGCTGCTGCGCCCGGCCGTGCGCAATCCGCAGCACGCGATGGTGGGCGACAACTCCCACTACGGCGCGGTCAAGAAGTCGAAGATGGCCGCCCTCGCCCAGGCCGCCGGTGTGACCTACGACCCGGGCACCGGACTGGTGATCGCGGACGTGCTCGACTGCAACCTGTCTTGGCGCAGTGACGTGACGGTGGATCTCGACGGCGTGCAACCCACCGGGTACGTGCAGCCCGACGGGAGCCTGGGCGCAACGAAGTCAGCGTGGCCCGTATGGTGGAACGTCGCTCCGGGAAAGCACACGATGCACGAGACCCTGGCGGGCGCGACGACCCCGGTGGCCGCCCTGGACTTCGAAGTCGGCGCCGGCACGTATACGAACGTCGCCGGGCTGTCGCCGCGGAGCGTGCAGCCCTGAGCAGCGTGGCGGCAACGACGTGGTGCCGAAGGGTTTGCAAATGTTCTATCGCGGAACAGCGAGGCCGGCTTCGCGTCATGGAGATGACCGCGGCGGAAGTCGCTCGGAGCGATGAATCGGAGAGTGCACTCGCTCGGCGGGCGGCAAGAACTCCTCGATGTCAGCGAGCACGTCTCGTACGTCGCGGTAGCGCTTGCCCCAGAGATCGACGTGCTGGAGTTCGAAGTAGTGCGCCCGGTGGGTTCCGATGAACGCGCCGACGATGACGCTGGCCGCGGCCGACCGAGCCGCCGCCCATCACCCGGCTGCTGGCTCAGGCCGAGGAGTGGCAGTGTGAGCTCGATGCCGGGGCCGTGAGGAGCCGGGCGGCGATCGCAGCAAGGGAAGGGGTCTCGGCGATGCGGGTGGGGTCCATCTTGGCGTTGCTCAAGCTGCATCCGGACATCCAGAAGTGGCTCCGATTGCTCCCACCGGGTACGCCGCCGAGGTTGATCACCGAGCGGGCGCTGAGGCCCGTTGCGAGGATGGACGCGGAGAAGCAACTCTGGGAGGTGGCGAGGCGGTGGCCCACCGGCCGCCTCTGCGGTGAGCGTGCTTCGATGCTGAAGACCAAGGGCGAGTAATGCGGCCCGCGGCCTGCCCTACTCCGCCGCCGCATCCGAGATCGCCGAGCACTTCGCCTGCGACGAACAGAATTCAATCAGCTTCCACCCGTCCGGCACGCAGGCATCGACGAACTGCCAGCAGGACTTGTCGGGAGCGATCCCGCACGTGGGAGACGTGGAGCCTGCGCACCAGTGTGCACAGCCCGCGAAGCCGTACTTTCCGGTCGAGTACTGCTGGCCCGTCAGGGCGATGCAACCCGGCGTATTCTTGCAGGTTGACTCATCAAGTCCCTCGCAGAGGGGGGTCAGGTTCGCCCGAATCGACGTCCTGGTTCGCATCGCTGGCGTGCTCTGCCCCGGCATCGCCCGAACTGCCACCCCTCGCGTCGCCTCCCGAGTCGGGGCCATCGGTCGTCGAGACGTCGGAGACTCCGTCATCGGGCGAAGCGTCACGGGGTGAGGATGCGTCGTCGGATGTCGAGCACGCGCAGAAGGCGCTGAGCACGATCGCGCAGAGTGTGGCTTTCATGTGCTCACCGCATCGCCGTGTCGGCCGAGTAGTACCAGGACGCGTCCACTTCGCGTGCCCCATCCGCGGCGGGCACAGAGTATCCGTAGACCCTGATGCAAGGATCGCGAAAACGCGTCGCTCTCTTCTGGATGTCGGCCCGGCGCGGGAGCGACCGGAGCGACCTGGCAAGGTCGTTTCCACGCTGTTACGACGCTATTCTATGCGAGCGAACCCTTCGACCTGGTCGAACCCCTGGTCGAAGGACGCGACGCTGTCGATGGTACCCTCGCGCCGCAGCACCACCAGCAGGGCGTCGTTGAAGTTCAACGTGCCCTGCGTCGCTAGCACCACGTCGAGGATGTCCTCGGCCAGCCGCGTGGCCTCGCCCTGCACGCTCGTCACATCGCCCGCTTGAAACCATTCCCGGACGAACCCGAGGGCGGGCTCGAGCTGCGGTGGCTGCGTGCGCCGGTCCCGTCGCCGGCACAGCACCGACACGGCTTCCCCCACCAGCACATCCAAGAGCACCGTGGAATGCCCGTCGGCCTGGAGCCGATCGACGAGCGCCCTTGCACGTGCGTGATGCACGTCCCCGGCGTCGAGCAACCCGACGAGGACGTTCGCGTCGAGGACGACTTCAGCCATCGTAGAGGGCTTTGCAGTCCTCGATGGCGTCCCCGCCGAGGTTCACTTTGCCCACCGCAGCGAGCAGGTGATCCCAGGGAACCGGCCGGAGCCTCAGGGCGCTCCGTTCGCGCCGCGCCGCGTGAATGACGGCTTCCCGCTGCTCCTCGGGCAACGACGCGAGCTGATCGACCAGGGGCTTCAGCGCCGCTGGCACCAGTTCGGCGGGGAGCTTCGGTTGCGCCATCGAGGGGATCATAGCACCCCACGATGAACGCAGCCGGGCTCCGCGCCTGGCACCGATTCAGCGCGCCCGAGAGGATTCGAACCTCTGACCTACGGCTCCGGAGGCCGTCGCTCTATCCAGCTGAGCTACGGGCGCAAAAGGGCGCTCTCATTAGCTCAGGGGGTGGCGCGGGGCAATCCCGGCGGAATTTGGCTGTTGCTGCGATGGATCGGGCGGCGAATCAGCGCGCTTCTCGGACCTGTCATGTCGGCCGCGCTGCGCTAGGCTCCCTCGCCTCATGCGTGTGATCACCGTCCCCTGCCTCCAAGACAACTATGCGTACCTCATCGTCGCCGACGGCAGCAACCGCGCGCTGGTCGTCGATCCGAGCGAGGCCGATCCCGTCATCGCCGCACTCACCCGCAACGAGCTGACGCTGGGCGCCATCCTCAACACCCACCACCACTGGGATCACACCGGCGGCAACGAGGCGCTGTGTCAGGCGTTCGGCGAGCTGCCCGTGCATGGGCACGCATCCGACGCCGGCCGCATCCCGCTCCTCAACGTGCAGCACAACCACGGCGACGAGTTCGAGGAGCTCGGGTTGTCCTTCAAAGCGCTGCACGTCCCTGGACACACCTCGGGTGCCGTGGCCTACGTGTGCGGTGATGCCGTCTTCACCGGGGATACCCTCTTCGCCGCCGGTTGCGGTCGCTTGTTCGAGGGTACGCCGGCGCAGATGTACGAGTCACTCAATGAGAAGCTCGGCGCGCTGCCCGACGCCACGCGCGTGTTCTGTGGCCACGAGTACACCGCGGCCAACCTGCGCTTCGCCGCACACCTCGAGCCCAGCAACAACGACGTGCGGGGCAAGGCCGAGCGGGTGGCTGCGCTGCGCGAGCGCGGTGAGCCGAGCGTGCCTTCCAGCATCGGCGACGAGCGCCGCACCAACCCCTTCATGCGCTGCGACAGCGCCGAGCTCCGCAAGCACCTCGCGGCCGAGCTCGCCGCCGACGCGAGCCCTGGAGATGTGCTCGGCGCCATCAGAGCGGAGAAAGACAGCTTCCGGTGAGCGGGCGGCGGGCCCCGATCTTCTGCGCCTTGCTCCTGGCGGCCTGCGATGGCTGTGGAGCGCGCGGTGGCTCGAGCCCGTCAGGCGCGCCCCCGGCGTCGGTGACGTCCGCACGCACGACGCGCACGCCTTCGGCGGTCGCCAAGCCAAGCGCAGCGCCGGCTTCGGCGAGCGCTGCGCCGCTCGCGCGCCTGCTACCAGCGAGTGAGCTCACCTGGGTCTACGACTCGACCCAGGCCGGACCGATGCAGGTCGTCGTTCGCCTGCCAGCGCGTCGAGAAGGGCAGCGTTTTCCCGTGCTCGTTGCCATGCACGGGCGGGGTGAGTCGTTCAAAGGCCCGGCGCATGGCGCTCGCGGCTGGATCGACGACTACGGACTGGTGACCGCGCTCGATCGCCTGCACGCGCCGCCGCTGGTCGATGAAGATCTCGAAGGGCTCGCGGACAAACAGCGGCTGGCGCACCTGAATCAGGCGCTCGCGCGGCAGCCCTACCGAGACTTGATCGTCGTGTGTCCGTTCACGCCCGACATCTTGAGCGGTGACAAACCCTTCAGCTCCGCGCGACCGTTTGCGCGTTTTGTGGTGAACGAGCTCTTGCCGAGGGTCTACCGTGAGACTCCCGCGCTGGGCACGCCGGCATCGACGGGCATCGACGGGGTCAGCCTGGGAGGACGCGCATCCGTCCTGATCGGGCTCGAGTACCCCGAATCGTTCGGTGCCGTCGCGGCTCTTCAGGCGGCATTCGATTCAGCGGACGCGCCGGAGCTGACACGGCGCGCGAAGGCTGCGCGGGAGAAGAACCCGAAGCTCGCGCTCCGCTTCCTGACTAGCGATCACGACTTCTTTCTCAATTCGACTCGCAACATCTCCAAGGCGTTGCGCGCCGCCGATGTCGACCACGTGCTCGACGTGATCCCCGGGCCCCACGACTACATCTTCAACCGGGGTCCGGGTGTGTACGAGATGCTCACCTTCCACGATCGAGTACTGCGCGGAGTGGCGCCGATCGAATGAGAGCTCAGCCGTAACCGTCGGCCGCCAACAGGTCGACGAGTCCGCGGATCACGCTGGAAGAGACCTCGAAGGCCAGCCCCATTTCGGTCCCGCCCTCCCGGACGTTGGTCCAGGCAACCCGGGCGCTCACCTCGAGCGGATCCCAGCGATTCGGGCTCTCGACCTCGAGCCGCACCACCGACCCCGCCGGGATCTCGGCGTCGGTGTGCACCCGAGCACCACCCAGCGACAGATCGACGATGGTCGCCGGCCTTCGCCACAGGCCGTCCGCTCCGCCGAGCGCCCCGGCCAGCCGGGCCGGGCGCCGCCAGAGCCCTCGGAAATGGCCGTGTCCGCTCATGCTTCGCCGGACCAAGCTAGCACGGGGCCACGAACCTCGGGCTTTACCGTGATGGACTTGGGGTCGCCGCACAGGTGGGGGTAGGATAACGTCCCAATGCTGGCCTCCGGCCGGCGCCCAAGGCCGCAAAGAAGCGGCGCGTCAGAGTACGGAAGAGAGCTACATGTCCCAGGACACGCGAAAAGACCCGCGCGCGAAGGTGCTGACAATGACGGTCCGCTACAAGAGCGCGACCCTTGACGAATTCATCGAGCACCACTCCCACGACGTCAGCCGCGGCGGCATGTTCATCAAGACTCCGTCGCCATTCCCCCCGGGTACCTTGCTCAAGTTCGAGGTGAAGATCGCCGAGGACAAGAAGGTCATGCAGGGTGTCGGTCGCGTGGTTTGGAAACGCGAAGCCGGCTCGACCGACGCCGAGCAGCCGTCGGGCATGGGCGTGAAGTTCATCAAAATCGATGACGAGTCGACGAAAGTCATCGATACCTTGGTCAAAGGCCGAGGCGAGGGTGGCGCGGCCTTCGAGGCGGGCGAGAGCGACGGAGGGAGCGCTCCCGAGCCGGCGGCTGCGGCTGCCGACAAGCAACCGGCGGCTGCCGCGGCGCCTGCTGCAGCGGCGAAGGGTCCAGAGCCGGCCAAGCGCAAGGCGACCATGATCGGTCTTGGTGCGGTGTCCACGGCTCCCGCGGCCCCGAAAGCATCGGAGCCCGCGCCCGCCGCCAAGGCCAAAGAGCCGGACGGCGGTTCCTTCTTCCCCAAGACCGACTCCGAAAAGGACATGCCTCCGCCGGAAGATCGGACCGTGATGAAACAGGCGGCGGAGCTGTTGAAAGACGCGCTCCGCGAGGCCGGCGGCTCGATGGATGAAGTCGGTGAAGCCCCCGCGCCAAAAGCCTCGGAGAAACCCCCGGCGAAACAGGCGAGCGACCCCCCGCCCGACAAGAAGAGCGAGCAGCCAGCTGCGGCGGCAGCCGCTGACGAAAAGAAGAAGCCCTCCGTGCGCCCCGCGGCCGAGTCCGATGCGGCACCGGAGTCCCACGTCGCAAAGAAGGACAGCGTGCGACCGGCGGCCGCCAAGGCCGTCGAAGAAAAAACGAAGAAGCCGGTCAGCGTGCGGCCGGCGGCAGTTGCAGCGGCTGCTCCCGCAGCGTCGGGTGGTGGTGCCGGAAAGGGCATCGCACTCGTCGCCGCGGTCGGCATCATCGCGGGCGCAGTCTTCCTGTTCACACGCGAAAAGCCGCCCGAGCCGACCACCACACCTCCGCCCGAGCCCACTCCAGCGGTGACAACGGCCGCGACCCTCGAGCCGGCGCCCCAGCCCACTCCCACCGTGACCGAGACCGCGGCACCGGAGCCAAGCGCCGCGCCGGAGCCCACTCCGGCCGAGAGCGTTGCGGCGCCCCCACCGGTTGCACCCAAGCCTCCGCCGGTTGCTCCGAAACCTCCGCCGGTCGCCCCCAAGCCTCCGCCGGTCGCACCCAAGCCTCCGCCGGTTGCACCCAAGCCTCCGCCGGTTGCTCCGAAGCCTCCGCCGGTCGTGCCTCCGCCGGTCGCGCCTCCGCCGGTCGCGCCGAAACCCCCGCCACCCGTCAATACCAGCGACAACCCCTACTGATCGCGTTCGCTCGGCATCGACGGAAGCCGCCCGCCCACGAATCGGTCAACCTCCCCGACTCCACCGGTCGAGAACACACTTAAGCGCGCCGCCCAATGTCGCCCCCGACGACCCCAGGTTCGGACGCCGCCGGGGGCGGCCAGAGCGACGATCCGCGCGTGGGGACGGTGCTGTCGGATCGGTATCGCCTCGACTCGCTCCTCGGTGAGGGCGGCATGGGCAAGGTGTACGCGGCCGAGCACGTCATGATGCGCAAGCGGTTGGCGGTGAAGGTACTTCACCGCGAGCTGACGGCGGTGCCGGAGGTGGTCGCTCGATTCGAGCGCGAGGCAATGGCGGCTGCGAACATCGATCACCCCAACGTCGCCGCGGCGACTGACTTCGGTAAGCTCGCCGATGGTTCGGTGTTCCTGGTGCTCGAGTTCGTCCAGGGGCGCAACTTGCGCGACGAGATTGCCAAGGGCCCCATGGCCATCGAACGGGCGCTCTCGGTCGCTCGTCAAATGGCAGCCGGACTCACCGCCGCACACGCGCTCGAGATCGTGCATCGGGATCTGAAACCCGAGAACGTGATGCTGATCGAAAAAGGGGGTGATCCTGATTTCGCGAAGGTGCTCGATTTCGGGATCGCCAAGGTTCCGATCGGCGAGGTTGGGGGGGACGACCGCGGCAGCAAGCCGATCACCAAGGTCGGAATGGTCTTTGGTACGCCGGAGTACATGGCCCCCGAGCAAGCCCTCGGTCAGAGCGTCGATGGTCGCGCCGATGTCTACGCGCTGGGTGTGATCCTCTACGAGATGGTCGCGGGCGTGCGCCCGTTCAGCAGCAAGAGCCCCGTGGGGATCCTCGGCCAACAACTCTCCAAGACCCCCCCCAGCATCGCCGAGCGTGTGCCGGGGCTGTTCGTGCCGCCCACGGTGGAGCACCTGGTGCAACACATGTTGGCGCGGGAGGCATCCGAGCGCGTGCAGACTGCGAGTGATGTCGTGGCCGCTATCGACGCGCTGCTCGGTCCGGCCCCCCAGAGCGGTGCGCGGCTGTTCACGATGGCGGCGGGCTCGCCCCCTTCATCGCCGTTCAACCCGCGTGTTGGGTCGATCCCCGATCTGGACGACCCGGTGCCCGTGCTGGTGCCCCCGGATGCACTGCGCAGGCTGCCGTCGTCGCCGGGGGTGTTACCGAGCTCGCCAGGACACGACATCGCCATCATTCCGGCGCCCGAGGCGTTCGGGCGCCCGGCCTCGGTGCCCGACGTGTTGGAAGCGGATCTCGAGAATCCATCGAGCCCCAGCCTGGCGCTGCCTCCGACCTCGGCGTCTCCGGATCGCTTCCGTGCAGCCTTGGACGACATCGTTGCAAAGGCAAAGACTGGCTTTGGCGACACGCTGTCGTGGATTGACGCGCAGCGACTGCGCTTGCCTCCGGCGGTGCGCGAGCCGCTGTCGAAGGTCTCGGCGACTGCGCTGCTCTTCGGGGCGCTTGCACTCGTCGGGGGCGGGGTGCTCGCTCTGGTGCTGCTCGTTGGGCTCGTCGTCGGCGGCAGCCGGGACAAACATCCAAAGCCAAGCCCATCGGCGCTGGCATCGGGCTCGGCGCCAGATCCGATCGCTTCGGAGGAATCAGCGCCGAGCTCGGCCGTGGCTCCGGAGCGTGAGCTCACGCAGGCCACGGCTGCGGGTGCTGCCGCCCTCGCGGAGCTCTCCGCCCGGTACCCGAAGGACACGGCAGTCCTGCTCGCCCTGGCCAAGCTGCAGATCAGCGAGAAAAAACACACCGAGGCGGTGGGAACACTCGGAAAGATCCTGGGCGTGGACCCCGGGCAGAACGACAGTCCCGAGCTGGCTAGTGCACTGTGGACTACTGCGCAGGCCAGGGACTCCGAAGATGCGACCTTCGCGCTCCTCGAAGGCTCGATGGGCTCGCGCGGTGCGGACATGCTCCATGATCTGGCGACCACCCGCGGCGTGCGACGTGAGGTCAAGCTGCGGGCGGACCGCTGGCTCGGCACCGAGGCTTTCCAGAAACGTTCGACCCCCGCGCTGAACGTGCTGGTCGCGCTGGAAAAGGCGCAGACCTGCAAACAGCGCTACGCGCTCTTGTTGCGGGCCAAGAACCAGGGCGACGAGCGGGCCCTCGGGCTGTTCGTGCGCTACCGCGACAAGACTGGGTGTGGAAAGAAGAGGCGCGACGATTGCAACGACTGCATGCGCTCCGACGGCCGCCTTGAAGAGGCCATCGAAGCGGTCAAGGGGCGCGGCAAGAAGTAGCCGCGTGGCGTCAGGGAGCGGCTTTTCTCTTGAGCCGCGCGTCTTCCAGTGCCCGGTCGATGACCTTCTTGAACTTCGCGAACGGCTGCGCTCCGCTCAGGTGGTAGCCGTTGATGATGAAGGCCGGCGTGCCGTCGATGCCGGCGGCGCTCGCGGCGCTCTCGTCCAACTTGATCGATGCGTCGTGGCTGTTCTGATCGAGGGCATCGCGGAACCGGGTGAGGTCGAGTCCTGCCTTCTGTGCGTAGGTCTCGAGGCTCGAGCGGTCCAGGTTCGACTGGTTCGTGAAGAGCAGCTCGTGCATCTTCCAGAACCCGGCGTCGCCCTTCTGCGCATAGGCCTCCATGGCAGCCATTGCGGCCGGACGTGCGTCCTGGTGGAACGATAGCGGCATGTTGCGCCAGACGATGCGAAGCCGCCCCGCGTACGTCTTTTCGACCTGGTTGAGCGCCGGCATTACCCGCGAGCAGAACGGGCACTGGAAGTCCGAGAAGATCTGGAGCGTCACCGGCGCCCTGGCCGAGCCTCGGGTCGGGTTGCCTTTACCCACGGCTGGCGTGGACTTAGCGAGCTCGAGGGGCTCGCCCGCCCGGCCGTCCTTGATCAGCGTGGCGTACAGCTGAGCCGCGGGTGTACCCGCCTTGACCTTGGCCTCGGCGAGCGCGAGCTGCTCATCGATCAAACTCTGGAATCGCTCGAGCGGTTGCGCGCCCGAGAGCTTCCGCCCGTTGATGTAGAAGGTTGGCGTGCCCTTCGCGGTCACTTCGTCGGCGAGGTCCATGTCCGCGTTGATGGCGGTCTTGTGGGCCTCTTTCGCCAGCGTGGCCTTCACCCGCGCCTCGTTCAGCCTCAGCTGTCGCGCGATCGTCAAGAGGTCATCGTCCTCGAGTCCGCGCTGCGACTCGAACAACAGCTTGGTGGCCTCCCAGAACCCCTTGTCGCCGCGCTGGGCTCGCGCCTCCATTGCCAGCTGTGCGGCGGGCAGCGCGCGATTGTGGAACGGAAGCGGCTGGTGTTTCCACACCACGCGGAGCTTGGTCGGGTAGCGGCGCAGGAGCTCGTCGACCGTGGCCTGCGCCCGCTTGCAGAATGGACACTGGTAGTCCGAAAACTCGACCATGGTCACCAGCGCGCTGGCGGGTCCAACGCTGGGAGACTTGCCGACCGGCACCTTCCAGATGGTCGTATCGGGCGGGGCCGCGGGCCGAGCTGGCCGGTCGTCCTCGGGCTCGGGCTTGCTGAAATTCTCCGCGACCCGCTTCGCGTACACCGACGCGGGTGCGACACCGCTGGTTCGAAGCGCTTGCGAAGCCGCGAGCTCGGCGTCGACACGCTCCTTGAACGCCTCGTAGGGCTGGGCTCCAACCAGCTTCCCGCCGTTGATCAGGAACGCCGGAGTCCCAAACAGCCCGGCGGATTTCGCCAGCGCCATGTCCGCGTCGATCTTCGCGCGGACCTCGCTCGACATTGCCACCTTGAGCAGCGCGTTGCGGTCGACGCCAACGTCCTGGGCCCACGCGAGCAGATTCGCATCCGTGAGCTGACTCTGGCCTCGGAACAACAGATCGACGTAGGCAAAAAACGCCTGGGGCCCGGCGATCTCGTACACTGCCTGTGCAGCCAGCGCCGCGGGTACGGCGTCCTGGTGGAAGGGCAGCGGGTTGTGCTTGAAGACGATCCGGAGTTTGTCCGGACCGTAGTCTCTCATCAGTTGGGTGACGCGCGGGTGAGCCCGCGAGCAAAACGGACACTGGAAGTCCGTGAAGAGTACGACGGTGACCGGGGCATCACCTGTGCCCCACACAGCGTCAGTGGCATCGACCGGAACCTCGCGACTCGTCGCGCCGCCGCTCGTCGGCTTCGTCCAGGTGCCGTGGGCCGCGACCTCACCGAGGTTCGTCTCGGAAGTGTCGGCCTTCGTCAGATCGACTTCTGTCGATTTCGGATGCTTCGCGTGCGCAGGGGAGCCGGGGCTCCCCCCGCAGGCGACGCCGAGCAGCAGCAGCCCAAGTACGAAGATGGCCTTTGCTGCTCGGCTGACTGTCACTTGGCTTCCTTCAACGCGCGGTTGATCACCTTCTTGAAGGCGGAGGCCGGCTGGGCTCCGCTGATGTAGTAACCGTTGATGACGAACGAGGGGGTGCCACTGACACCCGCCTTGTTGCCGACCTCGTTGTCCTTGTCGACGCGGGCCTTGTGTTTGCCGCTGTCGAGCGCCGCCTTGAACTTGTCCATGTCGAGGCCCATTTCCTGAGCGATCTTCTCGAGGCCCGGGCGCTTGATCCCGTCGGGATTCCCCTGAACCTCGAAGGCCTTCTCGTGGAACTTCCAGTAACCGGCGTTGCCCTTCTGTGCGTACGCCTCACGACCAGCCTGTGCTGCCATCGGAGCCTCCTGGTGGAACGGCAGTGGCATGTCGCGCCAGACAATCTTCACTTTGCTGCCGTACTCCTTCTCGATCTCGTTGACCGTCGGCTCGACGCGCTTGCAGAACGGGCACTGGTAGTCGCTCCACATCTGGATCACGACCTTGGCATTCTGCCCACCCTTCCACGGGCTGTCGGCGTCCGGGGGCGGCACGTCCTTCTTCTCGGGCGGCGGCGGCTCCTTGCCCTCTTTCATGATCTCTTCGTAGACGCGCGCCTTGGGCGTGCCCTTCGCGACCAGGGCCTTGGCCTTGGCGAGCTCTGCGTCGATCAGAGTCTTGAACGCCTCGAAGGGCTGTGCGCCGGAGAGCTTGCGACCGTTGATGAAGAACGCTGGCGTACCGCGGGCTTCCAGATCTCCCGCCTGTTCCATGTTGGCGTCGATCTTCGCCGCGTACTTCTTGGCGTCCACGTCCTTCTTGATGGCGTCCCAGGAGAGACCGAGCTTCTCGGCCACACCCTTGAGGTCTTCGTCCTCGAGCTTCGGCGCGCTCTCGAACAGCGCGTGGTGCGCGTCCCAGAAGCCCTTGTCGCTCTTGGCCTTGTACGCGGCGATCGCCACGTAGGCTGCCGGGATGGCGCGGGGGTGGAACGGTAGCGGGTTGTCCTTCCAGACCACCCGGACGTCGCTCTTGTAGGTGTCGACGACCTGCTTCATCGTGTCCTCGACGCGCTTGCAGAACGGGCACTGGTAGTCCGACCACTGGACGATGGTGACGAGCGCGTCCTTCGGTCCGAGGATGGGATCGTCCGCGCCGATGTTGACCTTGTAGACGGTCGTGTCCTCGGGCGGCGCCTGGGGTTTGTCTGCAGGCTTGTTGGGATTCGGGCGAGCCTCCTCGGGTGCGGCCGTGGCGTTCTTCTTGGACAGCTCGACGTAGACCTTCTCCTTCGGCGTACCCGAAGCGATCAGCTTCTGCGCCTCGCCCAGCTGCGCGTCGATGACCTCCTTGAACTTCTCGAACGGCTGCGCGCCGACGACGGTCACGCCGTTGATGCGGAACGCGGGGGTGCCGCTCGCGCCAATCTTGGTTGCCATCGCCATGTCCTCGTCGACCTTGGCGGCGTATTTTTTGGCCGCGAAGTCCGCCTTGAACTTGGTCATGTCGACGCCTGCAGCCTGCGCCCACTTCTCGAGGTTCTCCGGGGTCAGCGCCTGCTGATTGGCGAACGCGCTGTCGTGGAACTTCCAGAACGCGTCGCTACCGGCCAGCGCGAACACCGTCGCCGCGGCCTCGTGCGCCGGGCGAGCCTTGTCGTGGAAGGGCAGCGGCTGGTGCTTCCAGACGATGCGCACCTTCTGGGGCCCGTACGTGTCCTTGATCTGCTTCATCGTCGGTCCGACGCGGCTGCAGAAGGGGCACTGGAAATCGCTGATCTCCACGATGGTGACCGGCGCATCGGCATTGCCCCAGGACGGGTCTTTGCCGCTGACGGGTACGGGCGAGGCACTGTGGTCGAGGGAGCCGGCTTCAGCCCCACTCTCGGCGCTGATCGCTACGCCCTTGCTGCGATCGACGCCCCACATCAGCCCCATCCCTGCCAAGAAGCAGAGGAAGAAGCCTACGATTGCGGTTCCTTTGTTCATTTCAATCTCCTGAAAATACTCACACTTGAAAAAGAGTCGTAGGAGCGACGCCAGCGTCGACCTCCACCCGCTAACGGGTCGAGACGACGATTGCGGGCTCGATGACCTGCGCGCCGGGCATTCGCTTGGCGCCAGAGTTGTTTCGTCTTCGAGTCGCGGAGCTTCGAGTCGACGAGTGTTGCCAGGCTCACGAGCGCGGCTGACCGCGCGCGGGCCTGGATACGTCTCGACGACTCAGCGCGCGCGCGGCGGGCGGAAGACGTTGTTCTGAATTCCCGCGCGCGGGCCCGAGCCGTCGGCTCGGGCTGGCGGTTGGAGCTGGCCACGCACGCGCACGACCACGAAGCGCTCGCTCGGCGGGGCACGGTCGAAGGTCTCAGCGCTGGCTCGAGGGTGGTCGCGCTCTGGCGTCGGCGCCTGGCCCAGTTGATGCGCCTGTCGGCCGGCGCAGGGACGAACGCCGCGGACCTCGCCGTTGAAGCTTGGGAACAGTGGGAACGGCGCCGCGATGCTCTGGGCGTGTTCGTCGCACATCGGGGCCGGCGTGGCCGCTGCGAGTCCCGTGACCAACAGCACCGCAAGCGCAGCCAGCACGGCGACGCTCCGCGCCTTGGCGCGGCGAGTGGTCTGGATGAGGACGCCTTGAAACACCGAATCGTTTCCGTTGCTGGGCCGGCGGAGTCTACTCCGAGGAAGGCGATGCTCAACCCGCCTCGCGCGTCGAGTGTTCCCACGAAAAGCACAGGTGTCGTTTAGTTGGCCACCTTCGCCTACATTGGCACCATGCGCCCATGTCCGGTGAGCCCTCTGTGCAGACCTCAGCGAAATCGGCAAAGAATGTCGCTGAAAGCAGCGCGACCGGGTCAGGCGATGCCGGGGAGACGCTGCCTCGTCGCTTCGGCCGCCTGACCCTGCTCCGACTCCTGGCCCGAGGGGGCATGGGGGAGGTGTTCTTGGCGGCGACCGGGGCCATCGAGGGAGCCGAGCGGCCCTGTGTCGTGAAGATCATCCGGCGCGAGCACGCCGGAGACCGCTCCTTCCTGGCGCGCTTCCTGGACGAGGCGCGCATCCAAGCGCAGCTCCACCACCCGGGTGTCGCGCAGATCCTCGAGGCGTCCACCGACGCCACGGGACAGCCCTTCGTTTTGGTCGAGCACGTCGAAGGGCGGAACCTGGGCGAGGTCCGCAGTCGCGTGCAACAGCTCGGTGCGCGGATCACCTGGCCCGAGGCGCTGGCAATCGGGCTCTCGCTAGCTGAAGGGCTCGCCCACGTGCACGAGCGCACTGACGCAGCGGGGCGCCCGCTCGAGATCGTTCACCGCGATCTGAGCCCGCAGAACGCAATGCTCGGCTACGGCGGTGAGCTCAAGCTGATCGACTTCGGTACGGCGCGGGGGGAGAACCGCCGCTGCCACACGGTGGCGGGGATCGTCTTCGCGAAGCCTGGCTACGTGGCGCCCGAAGTTGCGAACAACAACCCCGGGGGTGTACCCGCAGATCTGTACGCCTTCGGCATCATGCTCTGGGAGCTGATCGCTGGGCGCCGGTTCCTGACCGGTGAGGCCTCGGAGCACATGGCCGCCGTAGGTTCCGGCAAACGCGTCCCGACACCGGTAGCGCCGCTCTGCGACGCACCGCCGGAGCTGGACTCGATCATTGCGCGGCTGACGGCGACGAAGATCGAGGACCGCTACCCGTCCGCGCGCGAGGCGCTCACGGATCTCGCGCTGTTGATGAAACGTGCCCCCAGCCTGCCGAACGGCGAGCGAGGTGTGCGCAGCCGGATCGCCCAGCTGATGCAGCGGTTGTATCCCGCAGAGCCCGCGCGCAGCCGCGCGGAGTTCGGGCGCCTGCTGGCCCAGGCCCGAAAGCTCGACAAACCCAGGCTGATCCTGCCGCCCCCGTCCCCCTCACCGCCCCCCGCTGACGCCGACTCCACGCTACTGCCCGGGACGCGTTATCGCTTGCTGCGGGAGATCGGTGCAGGCGGCATGGGGGTCGTGCACGAGGCGTGTCACGTCGACCTCGGCCGTCGTTTTGCAATCAAGGTGCTGCCACCCGAGCAGTCGTCGGAGGCCGCGTCCGAACGCCTGCGGGCCGAGGCGCGCGCGATTGCCCGTGTCGAGCACGAGAACCTGGTTCGCCTCGTCGACTTCGGGATCGCCAGCGATGGACGTGCCTTCTACGTGATGGAGTTCCTCGAAGGCGAGACCCTCGACCGCCGCTTGGCGCAGGGTGAGATCTTCGACTGGCGCGAGGTCGCCCGCATTGGTGTGCAAGCGTGTCACGCCCTCGAGGCTGCCCACGGCGCCGGGGTGATTCACCGCGATATCAAGCCAGGCAACCTGCTCTTGACCCACACCGGGACGCTGAAGCTCCTCGATTTTGGCGTTGCCAAGGTCGCTCGGGGCGTCGAAGTGGAGAACGTCGGCGAGGCGCTCTCGATCATCGGTACCCCAGAGTACATGGCGCCGGAGCAAGGTCACGGCGGTGATGCCGACGACCGGAGTGATCTCTATGCGCTCGGCGCAGTGCTCTACGAGCTCGTGACCGGACGCCTGCCATTCGATGCGCCGAACACCGTCGCTCTGCTCGACGCAAAAGCCCGAACCAAACCCGAGGCACCGAGCCTGCGGGCTTCACAGAGAGGAATACCGAAGATGCTGGACAAGACCATCTCCCAGGCCATGGAGCCAAACACCGACGAACGCTTCGAGCGCGCCGAGCAAATGCGCGAAGCGCTAGAAGCCGCGCTCAGAGAGCCTGTGGAGCGGCGGCGCCGTCGGCGCCGGATCGGGATGTCCGTGGTCGGTGCGGCGCTCGTGGCCATCGGTGTGTTCGGTGGCGTTGCCGCCGCCAAGCCGGACGTGCGCGCCCGCGCCTACGCCGCGGCCAAGCCCATGATCGATCGCTTCAAGGGCCCGCCGCCCGCGGCTCCCGAGGTTGCTGCGACTGAGGCTCCTGTCGGAGAGACCGGTGAGACGGTCGACGACTCCGCCGCGGTTCCGGCCGAGGAGGCCACCGCGGAGAAGGTCGACCCAGCGGCGGACACCAGCGACGAGACCGCGAGTGATACTCCGGCTGAGGACAAGGGTGAGGAGACCGCGAAGGCGGACACGGCGGACGATGACGCCGAGAACGCCGAGCCCGGAGCCGACAAAGCCGAGGCCGACACCGCGAAGCCGACCAAAGCCGAGCCCGAGCAGAGCGCGAAGAACGCCGCCGGTGCCGACGACGAAATGTTCAGTGCGCAGCCGGTCAAGGCCGACAGTGGTGATCAGGTCGAAGGACAGCTGGCCAAGGCCGCGGAGTTCTTGCAGAGCGGCAAGAAGGTGAAGGCGCTGAACGAGTACCGGAAGATCGGCAAGAAGAACCGCAAGGACCCGCGAGCGCTCAAGGCGTGGAGCGAGGCAGCGGCGCAGATGAAGGGTTACGGCGAGTCACTGCGGGTTGCCAGACAATGGGCGGCCCTGGACAAAGGCATCGAGTCCCGCATCTTCCTGGCCAGCATGCAGAAGAAGGTCGGCAAGCGTGAGGACGCCATCAAGACCCTGAACGCGCTGATCACCGAGCGCCCGGGCTGTCAGGAGGCGCGCGCCATGCTGAAGGGCCTCAGCCCGGAAGCGCGCGTCGCCCAGCGCTGAATCCGTTGATTCCGCCGATTTCGTCTCAACCTCTGTGAAAACCAGCGTGCGCCGGGTCGTCCTTGTGGACAGCCCGGCGCGCCGGTTTTAAGAGCCTGCCTCCCCGATCGGCTCGATGGCCACCGTCCCCGTACAATCCGGCGTTCAGCTCGTCACCACCGGATCGCCGTACAAGGTGGTGCTGAAGCTCGCGGCCCCCACCGTCTTGGCGATGCTCACGCAGAGCGTCGTCAACGAGGTGGACATCGTCTTTTTCTCCTGGCTTCCGTGCCCGGAGTCGTCGAATGCGCAGGCGGCGCTCTTGCCGTCGCTGATCTTGCTCTGGATGTTCGGCGGCTCCCTGTCCGCCATCTCCGTCGGTACCCAGGCCATCGCCGCACGGCGCTTCGCGCAACATCGCAGCGCCGATGCGGGGGCTGTCCTGGTCAACTCGTGGTTCTTTGCGCTGACGGCGGGCATCCTGTTCACGATCGCCGGCTACCTGGTGTTGCCCTACGTGCTCTCGGCCTTGATCAAGGTGCCCGAGGTGCGGACGGCGGCCACCGAGTACTTGCACTGGCGCCTGCTCGGCATCGTCAGCATGGCGATGACGTTCAGCTTCAAGTCGTTCTTCGATGGGATCGGCAAGACCCACGTTCACATGGTCAGCGCCATCGTGATGAACGCCCTCAACATCGTGCTGTGTCTGGTGTTCATCTTCGGTCGCTTCGGTGCGCCCCGCATGGGCATCGCCGGCGCCGGTTTTGCCGGTTTCGTCTCCACCTGGGTCGGCCTGTTCATCATGATCGGGTGGGTGGCGTTCAAGAAGTACCGCGCGCCGTTCAGCCCGTTCGCCTTGAGCTCCCTCGACAAGTCGCTGACCTGGGACGTGCTCAAGCTGTCGATCCCCAGCGCGGTGGCGACCGTGGCCGTGATGAGCGGGTTCGCGCTGTTCGCCATGATCGTCAGCAAGCTCGACAGCATCGCGGGCGCCAACGCCGTCGTGAATCCGGCCTGTCCGGGCGGCCAAGCCGAGGCCGTCAACAGCGCGGCCACGACGGTGATCGTCGGCGTTCTCAAGCTCACCTTCACGGCTTGTTTGGCGTTTGGCACTTCGACCGCCACGCTGGTCAGCCAGTCCCTCGGTGAAGGCAACCCGGACAAGGCGTCGCGCTTCGGTTGGGTCAGCGTGCGCCTCGGCCTGATGATCTTCGGTGTCGTCGGCCTGCTCGAAGGTGTGGTCTTTCCGAATCAGATCCTGGCAGTGGTCAGTCACAGTCCGCCGGTCATCGAGGCGGCGCTGCTCCCCATGCGGGTCATGGGGATTTGCACGCCGGCCATCGCCGTCGGCATGATCCTGACTCAGGCGCTGTTCGGCGCGGGCAACACCCGCTTCGTGATGCTCGTCGAGCTCGTGCTCCACTTCTTGTGTCTGGTCCCGCTGGCCTGGCTGCTCGGGATCACGCTCGGCTTTGGCCTGATCGGCATCTGGAGTGCGGCCGTCACTTACGTGGTGCTCCTGAGCTCGGTGATGGTCTGGAAGTTCGCGAGCGGAGACTGGAAGAACATCAAGATTTGAGCTTTCGGTCGAGAAATAGGTCGAACGCGCGCACGAGTGCGAGTACGAGTACCCGCACTGGCGCCTGCGGACCTCCGAAAGCGGCGCGCCCCTTCCCATGGCATCCCTCGAGATAGAAGAACGCATTGGCCCGCAGATGGCGCGCGCCTTGGAGCAAAAAGGCTACGCCGAGCTCACACCGGTGCAGGAGGCCGTGCTCCGAGAGGAGCTGGTCGGGCACGACGTGCGCCTCTCGTCACAGACCGGATCGGGCAAGACGGTCGCCATCGGGTTCTTGCTGCGCGAGGCGGTCGAGCGACACGCCACCCGGGTCGAGCGCATTGCGCCGCCCGTCGCCCTCGTCGTGACTCCGACGCGCGAGCTCGCCAAACAGGTCGAGGGGGAGCTGTCATGGCTGCTGGCGCCGTACGCCGTCACCGTCGCGTCCGTGACGGGTGGCGCTTCGTATCGCGACGAGCGCCGAGCCCTCGCCGGCTCGCCGGCCGTCGTCGTCGGCACGCCCGGCCGGTTGCTCGATCATCTGGAGCGCGGAGCACTGCTTGCCACGGGGCTCGATGCGGTCGTGCTCGACGAGGCGGATCGCATGCTCGATCTCGGCTTCCGGGACGACATCGAAGCCATCTTCGCGCTGGCCGCGTCGCGGCGCCGCACGCACCTCGTCTCCGCGACCTTTCCGCGGGAGGTGAAGGCGCTGGCCGATCGCGTGCAGCACGAGCCACGCGAGGTGTTCGGCACGCCGCAGGGGGCTGCCAATCAGGACATCGAGCACGTGATTCACATGATCGAACCGCGCGAGCGCTTCGATGCTCTGGTCAACCTGCTCCTGGCCTACCCGGACGAGCAGATGTTGGTGTTCGCTCGGACGCGGGCCGACGTGGCGCGCATCACTTCGGAGCTGATGCAGGTGGGCTTCGTCGTCGCCTCGCTGTCCGGCGAGATGGAGCAAGCCGAGCGCACTCGCGCCCTCAGCGCCTTCAAGACGGGTCGTTATCGAGCCTTGATTGCCACCGACGTCGCCGCCCGCGGCATCGACGTCGCAGGGATCGCCCGCGTCGTTCACTTCGAACCGCCCACCGACCGTGACAGTTATACTCATCGCAGCGGTCGCACGGGACGAGCCGGGCGCAAGGGGGTGAGCTCGGTCCTGGTGGCGCCAGGTGGCGTCGCGCGCGTCGTGTCGATGCTCAATCGCACCGGGGTCGAGGCGCGCTTTCTGCCGATCCCCAGCGCAGACGAGATCCGCGCACTGCGCAGCGCGCGCTGGTACGAAGATCTGGTGGCCGACGAGGCGGACGGCGTGGTGACAGCCTTCGATCCGACCACCTGGACACTGGCGAAGCGTTTGGCGCAGCACCCGAGTGTGGTGCGGGTGCTCGCTCGATTGATGCTTCGAGCCGGACAGGTCGGGCCGACCGAACCCCGCGAGTTACACCAGCCGGAGCCCGGCGCGCAGCGAGGGCGGCACGCTCAAGCGCGACCGACGCGCTCCGAGCGCCAGGCCACCGAGTGGGTGTCATTTCACATCTCGTGGGGTGAAGAGCACGGTGCGGAGCCCCGCCGACTGCTCGCGCTGTCGTGCCGGCGCGGCCAGATTCACGGCAGCGATGTCGGCGCCATTCGGGTGCTCCGCCGGCACTCCATCGTCGACGTCGACGCGCGCGTCGCGGAGGGTTTTGCGCGGGCGACGGCCAAGCCCGATCCCCGGGAACCCAACGTCGTCATTCGCCTCTTGTCCAGCAGCGGCGGCGAGCGCGGTCCCGAGCACGGTCGCCCCGACCGGGGTCCACCTCGCCACGGTGGCTCCCCGCGTGGTCCCTCTCCGCGCCCCTTCCGACCCGAGCGTGGCCCCAAGCCCTACGGCCCGTCAGGCCCCAAACCCTACGCGCCGAAACCCTACGCGCCCAAGCCTTACGCCCCCAAGCCTTACGCTTCGCAGCCGGGCGCCAAGAAGAAGCCCAAATCCTGACGCGGGTTCTGCTAGCGGCCGCGACGCGCGCGCTACTTGAGCATCTCTTCTAGCAGCTTGTCGTCGCTGTCGCCTTCGCCGCCCTGCTTCGGTTCTTCCGCAGCGCCTGCGTCGGTCTCTTTCTTCTTGCCGTCGCCCAGCATTTCCTCGAGCAGGTCGTCGTCGGTGTCGCCGGATTTCTTCTCGCCGGCGTCGCCCATCATCTGATCGAGAAGGTCGTCGTCCGTGTTGCCACCCGGCTCCGCGCTCGGGTCGGGAATGGGGGTCTCCGGTTCTTCCGCCGCCGGCTTGACGTCCTTGCCCGTCCCCCACTTGGCCTTGTCCTCGGCGGTGCACGGCAGGGGGTTGTTCCGGTCCTCCTGCACACACTCCATCATCCAGGCTTCGCGCGGCGCCTCGCCCAGCTCGGCGGACTTTGCCTTGGCTGCCGCAATGTCTTTCTCCACTGCGATGGTCGAGAGGCGAGGGATGTACATGATCATCAGGAGCCCGACGATCAGGATGCCCAAAAATGGCAGGGATATCCGGTACAGCGAGGCCATCGGTTTGTTGAACCGGAAGCTCGTGACGAACAGGTTTTGCCCGAACGGCGGGCTCAGGAACGCGATCTCCAGGTTCAGCAAGAACATCATCGCCAGGTGGAACGGCGACAGGCCGAACTCGGCGCCGAACGGCAAGAGCAGCGGCACGGCGACCAGGATGGAGCTGAAGCCCTCCATCAGCGCGCCCTGGATGTACATGAAGAAGTTCAGCATCACCAGGAAGTGCCAAGGCTTGGTGATGCCCAAGCTGGTAAACCACTGGAAGATCTTCGTCGGAACGCCCTCGTAGATGAGGTACGTGGTGAGCGCCATGGCCATGGCCATGATCAAGACGAGCGCACCCGCCAGCGCCATCGAGTTGGCGGCGAGCCGCGGCAGGTCCTTGGCCTTGAGGTCCCGGTAGACGAACAGCTCGACCGTCAGCACGTAGAAGGCGGCGAGCGCCGCGGCCTCGTCGATGTCCGTGAGGCCCGTGGCGAGGCCACCCAGGATCATCACGGGGATGCCCATCTCCCACTTGATGGCCCAGAGCGCGCCCGCCATCTCTTTCAGATTCGGCTTGGTGCGCGGGATCTTGTATTTCAGCCCGACGTAGCCCGCGTGAATGGCGAGCAGCCCGACCACCAACAGGCCCGGCACGACACCGGCCTTGAAGGCCTTGTTGAAGTCGATGCCGGCGACCATCGAGTAGATCAAGATTGGCAGCGAGGGCGGGAGCAGCAGCCCCAGCGAGCCGCCGGTCATCACCAGACCGAGGGAGTAGTCCTTCGGGTAACCAGACTTGACCAGGGCGGGGTAGAGCAAGCCGCCGACTGCGACGATCGTGACGGCACTGCCGCCGGTGAGCGTGGTGAAGAAGGCGCTGGCAATGATACAAACGATCGCGAGTCCGCCGGGCATCCAGCCGAAGAACGCCTCGGATGCGCGCACGATGCGCTCCGGGGCCTTGGACTCGGCGAGCGCGTAGCCGATGAAGGTGAACAGCGGCACGGTCACCAAGATCGGCGAGCCGGCGAAACGTTCATCCAGCACGTCCGGCGCGAGGAAGCGCATGAAGTGTTTGGTCGTATCGGGATGATTGAGCCAGGCGAGCTCCGTCGCGCCCGCCATCACCGCGAACACGGGCGCACCGATCAGCCCGAACGCCAACACGAAGAGGAGGATCAACATCAGGCATCCTCCTTGACCGGCTCTTCTTCGAGCTTTGCGCTGGTCTTGCCGCCCGGCACGACGTTCATGTCGGCGTGCCCGTCACCGGCGACGCTGCGGTGGCCGCTCAAGGTCAAGAGCGAGAGCAGGAGGAATCTGAGGGCGATGATCAAGAGGCCAATCGGGAAGACCAGGTTCGCCGCCTTGACCAGCTCTGCGCGAGGTTCACCCTTCTCCGGCACCACGACGATCGGCGTCTTCTTCATGTCGCCGCTGATCTTCAAGACCTGGGACTTTTCCCGGCCGTAGCGCTCGTCGAAGCCGGCGCTGTCGACCCAGGCGTTCCACTCGTTGGCGTTCATCCACTCCGAATAACGCTCGCCCTTGAGCACGTGGGGCAACGTCTTGACGTCCAGTGCCAGCTGTTTTCTGGCGACGAAGAAGTGCTCACCGAGGCGGGTCGTCACCGCGGAGACCTTCTCTCCCGGGCCGGCCTCGGCGCGGGCGTCAAACTCGTCGATCGCGATGTGATCGAAGAAACCCCAGGAGGCGGTGCCGACGATCATGCTCGCACCAATCCAACCGACGATCACGACCGGCAGGCGGCGCTTGGGGCCGAGGTAACGGGTCAGGAGGTCGATGGTGATGTGTTTTCCGGCCGCGGTCGCGAGGGAGCCGCCGAGCAGCGTGAGCAAGAGGGTGAGGCGCGTGCCCACTCCGCGCAGGCCACCCAGTAGCGTCAGGAACGAGGCTTGCTGGAACCAATTGAGCATGTTCGATGCCCACTCGACGCCGAACTGGCCCCAGGTCTTGGCCAGCAAGAGCCCGACGACGGCCGCAGCCACCGTGCCGCCGGCGCGCACCGACTCCGCTTGTTTTTTCAGCGTCAGCCTCGCCGCCAGCCCCAGCACGATTGCGCCGGTCAGCGCACGGAATACGAGGCCCGCCTTGCTGCTCCCGTCGGATGCGGTGGAGAGCCCCTTCAGCGCCACCCACAGCGTGAGCACCAGGATTTCTGCGATCACGACGACGGCGCAGAGCCACATCTCCCACTTGGTCCAGGCCGCGTCGAAGCGCACGAGGGGGCGGCCCCAGGCCTGTGCCTTGCGCTCCTCCGGGGGACCCGCCTCCACGGTGGGCGACCGCTTGGATTTCGGCTCCGTCTCGGCGGCAGCGGTGCCCTCAGTGTCTGCGTCCTTGGCGTCGGAGTCCTTGGCGCCCTCCGCCTTTGCATCGGAGACCGCCGGCTCGCCACCCTTCGAGTCCCTCGCGTCCTCTGCGTCCTCTGCCTTCTCTGCGTTCTCTGCGTCGGAGTCCTTGGCGTCGGAGTTCTTGGCGCCCTCCGCCTTTGCATCGGAGACCGCCAGCTCGCCACCCTTCGAGTCCTTCGCGTCCTCTGCGTTCTCTGTGTTCTCTGCGTTCTTTGCGTCGGAGTCCTTGGCGGAGTCCTTGGCGCCC
The DNA here is from genome assembly GCA_016706225.1 of Myxococcales bacterium. Taxonomy (NCBI): domain Bacteria; kingdom Pseudomonadati; phylum Myxococcota; class Myxococcia; order Myxococcales; species Myxococcales bacterium. Next base: position 352,889 of record JADJKB010000003.1, on the reverse strand, counting down.
TCTGCCTTCTCCGTGCCCTCGCCCTCGGCCTCAGCCTCAGCCTTCGCCGCGTCCCCGTCCGCTGGCTTTGCCGTGCCCTCGCCCTCGGCCTTGTCGGCCGTCTCGTCTTTGTCCGACATCCCTGGGCCCGGACGTTAGGGGAATCGGGGCCCGACGTCACCCTTTCGGGCCAAAACCGGGCGCCTCCGCCCACAAAAAACAGCGGGCCCAGGCGACTGCCCGAGCCCGCTCGTGGGTACCTGCTGCCTGAAACTCAGCAGGCGCCGATCTTGCCGAGCGCGTCGCCGGGGATCGAGCTCTTCAGGTTCTGGCACGCCTTCTTGAAGACGTCCTTCCACTGCTTCTTCTCGGCGGCGGTCGACTCGTGCACGGTCATCTTCTTCTTCAGCCGCTCGAAGGACTGGTCGTCCGCCTTACGGATGCGCTTGGTAAGCGCGTCCGCCGCTTGTTTGCCGGTGGACTTGAGGATTTCGCGCTGATCGCTGGTGAGACCGTCGAGCGCCTTCTGGCTCATGACCACGGCGCCGATACCAAAGTAGGTATTGCCGGTGTTGATGTTGTCGAGGCGGGACGCCCACTGCAGCTGCTCGGCTGCGAGTGAGGGGGTGTTCATCACGTCGATGGCGCCGCTGTTCAGCTTGGGCAGAAATCCGGTCACCGGCGAAGGAACGCCGGACACGCCGCCGATGGCCTCGTAGACCTTCGGGGCGATGATGTCCTCGCTGATCATGCCGGGGTGTTTGCCCTTGAGGTCCGACGGAACCGAGACCGCGAAGCCCTTGCTCATCACGCGGCCAATTCCGACGTCACCGAAGCCGGCGATGTGGAACTTCTTCTTCATGTCCTCGTCGTTGAGGATCTCGGCGGCGAGCTTCTCGCGGGCCTTGTCGAGCTCGGACCAACTATCGAACGCACCGGGCATCTGCAACGCGATGAAGCGTTTGTCGATGGAGGCAAGTCCGATGGCCGTGATGGCCGCGCCGGAGAGCTGACCGGACTTGATCTTGCCGACCACGCCGCCCTCGGGGCCGCCGGTGCCGTTCCACAGCCAGTCGACCGCGACCTCGTTGTTGGTCTTCTGCGCGACTGCCTTCGACCAAGTCGTGAAGACCTTACCCCACGGGCTCCGCTTCGGAGCGAGGGTCGCCATCTTCAGTGTCGACTTCGCTTCCGCGACGCCGGCCGAACCAACCACAAAACCAGCGGCCAAGACTGCCGCGAGAACCTTTCGAACCATCTCGAACTACCTCCTCGATTCCAAACGAATGGCGGGCCGGCAATGGCAGGTCAGCCAGATAGACGCCGGCTCTGTGTGAGACGGAGCGGCGCTCAAAACCCATCAACGCATATGCGAAATTCTTTCGGCTGGCCAGGCGGGGCAACCCTGACTCCCTGTTCAGCCGCAGTGCGTCACATGCGGAATCCGCACTCTTCCTGCCAGATCTTGTTCCCCAGGTAGCGGCGGGCCCGCCGCTTGGCGATCACGTTTTGAAGCCGGGCCTCGGGCAGGTCGTCGCCGGCCGCCAGGACCTCGTTCATCAGCTTGACGTAGTTTTCTTTGTCGCCCTTCGCACAGTAGTAGCGCTGGGCGAAGTTCAGCTTCGTGGCCAGGAACTTCCCGCCGTTGATGGCCAGTGCTTTTTCGAAGGAAGCCTTCGACTGATCGAGCTCGGCCATGGCCGTGCGCGCGTGGTAGGCGCCAAGCACCGTGTAAGCGGTCCCGTAGGCGAGCTGATCGTCGAGCGCGGCGGAGCGCTTGATCATCTCGACGCCGATGTAGAGCTCTCCGACGATCTCGGGCACGTCCTTCGACGTCGACACGTGGCCGATCCAGGCGTACCCGATCCAGAGCAGGTCTTCCGCCTGCTCTTTGTCCGTGAAGTTCTCTTGCAGCCACTTCGCAATGGTCTCCTGGTTGCGCTTGGCGGCGTCGAAGCCTTCGGCGTGGTGACCCAGGAGCTCGATGCCGTAGTGCTTCGCTCGGGCGAAGCCGGCTCGGGCGCGCAGCAGATGGTACTCGGCCATCACGTCATCGCCCTTCTCGTAGGCCTCCTCGTAGTCGTCCTCGGTGAAACCGAAGGAGACACCGGCCCAGCCACGGGTCAGCATGAAGAGGGCGTCGGTGTTGTCGGGGGCGAGCTTGTGCATGCCCTCGAGCTGACCGATGCCGGCCGTTGCGACGCCGCGAGCGATCTCCCAGTCGTGCAGCGTGTTCACCGCGGCGGAGCCGTCGCGTGTGCCCTTGATCTGCCCCTTGAGGAGCAATGCCTTGAGGCAGCCGGTGCTCGTCAGGCCGAGGCCCGCGAGGCACAGCACACCCAAACCCCGTGCTAGCTTCATGGTGCGCGGGGATAGCCGCATTTCCCCGGGATTTCAACGGTGGGGATCGGGATCAGGGTGAAACCCGCAGCCCACACCCGGATGCTGGCCCCGAAAGTGCTCAGTCCCGCCCCGCGAGCACCGCACAAGCTACCGCGGTGCGGACCCCAGGGTCGTCGTCCGCCAGGGCGGTGGCGGCGTTTCCGTAGTCCCCGAGGGCGAGTAGCCCCCGAGCTGCGACCGTGCGGGTTCGGGCTTTGGGCGCGGTGAGCAGATCCGTCAGCTGTTTCTTGACCCCGGTGTCCCCCGCTGCGGCAAGAGCGGCACGGGCCTGGAGCCCGAGGTCATCGTCCAGCTTGGCGAGCTCTCGCAGGCCGCCCAGGGCCTTTGCCTTGGTGGAGCCTTCGCCTGCCAGGCGCGCCAGGGCGATGACCTTCACTTCTTTGTCGCTGTCCGCGCTGGCCTTCTCGATGGCCAGTACCGCGTCCTTGTCCGAGAAGGGGATCAGCTGGATCGCCAGGCGCCGCTCCGCCTCCGTGCCCTCTTTCACGGCGCGCAGAAGAGTCGCCACTCCAGACGCGACGAACCGGCCGCGTGAGCGCACCAGGGCGTCCGCGGCCACGAGGGCGAGCAGGCCCTGTTTGTTTTCGGCAAGGCTGGTGAGCTCGTGTTCGCCGCCGGCGGCGTACGAGGCGGGCATCGCCCACGCGTCGATGATCGTCATTCGGGTGCTCTCGTCGGCCCGCACCCAGTGGTCGACGAGGGCGAGCACCGCGCGTTGTCCGCCGATGGCCCCGACCGCTCGGGTCGCGAAGGCCTTGCTCAACAGGTCCGGGTCGAGGCGTGCTGCTTCGAGGGCCGGATCGAGATCGTCCACCGAACGGGCTTCGATGGCGGCCGCGAGAGCTCCGCGTCGCACGCGCTCGTCGGGATCGGTGAAGTACTTGCGCCGCAGCGGCCCGTGCTCCTTGCGACCGCTCGCGCGGGCTGCGAGTGCACGCCACGCGCCGCTCGATGCGTCACGGTGTTTCCGGACGAGCTCGTCGCCGTCACGGCGGCCGAGCTCGAACAGCGTCCAGGTCGCCTGGGCGGCGGCATCGTCGGCTTGTCCCGCGCGCGCCTCGAGCACCGAGACGAGCGGCTTGGCGCACGGCCGCACGTCCTTGATGCGATCGACGGCCGCGTTCCCAGTCGACGAGCGAACCTCACGACCGGCGACCGCGGCGGCCAGATCCTCGACCGTGGCCTTGTTCAATCGCCCAGCTTCGCGGCTCTCTCGCACCTCTCGCTTGAGCGAGGCGAGGTCCCCGTGTAGGGCGGTCTGTACGACACCGGCCGTCCCGCAGCCGGCGAGGAGTAGGGCCGAACCGATGAGCCAATTCACAGAGCGCGAACGCATGTTCGGACGGTGATAGCACAGTGAGGACCGACGTCGTCGTCAACCCCAATGCCGCCGCATTTGCCGCGGATCGGCGGCTTTCCCTCGAGGTCACCCGGGCGGCGGGTGAGCGCGCCCGGGTGTTCGTCACCCATACCATGGCGGAGCTTCGCGCCGCGGCGGCGGAGATCCGCGCGGCGGGCACCGAGCGCGTCGTGTTGTGCGGCGGGGACGGCACCTTCATGGCATCGCTCAGCGCGCTCGCCGAGTGTGGCAGCGATCCACTGCCGGAGATCTGCCTGGCGCCCGGCGGCACCGTCGCGACTGTCGCGAAGAATCTGGGTCAGCGCGCTGGCCTGGTCGAGAGTGTGCGTCGCGCAACCAGCGCATCCGAGGTGCTCGACGTCAGGCTGCAGCCGACCCTCCGTGTGAGCGAAGAGGGCGGTGCCACGCGCGTCGGGTTCATCTTTGGCACCGGGCTGGTTGCGCGCTTCTTCCGACGTTATTACGCGGCCGGCGCTGGCGGCTACGCCACTGCTGCACGAATCGTCGCGCGGGTGTTCGTCGGTTCGTTCATCGGTGACGGCTACTCGCGCAGCGTCCTCGAGCCGCTGCCCTGCAAGCTCGAGGTGGATGGGCAGAAGCTCGCCCCCGCTGCCTACAGCCTCGTTGTGTGCGCCGTCGTGCGCGATCTTGGGCTCCACATGCTGGTGGCCCACCGCGCGGCGGAGGACCCCGAGCGCCCACATCTGGTCGCCGCTCCACTCTCGGCCCGAGCGCTCGGCCCCCAAGCGCCGCGGGTGCTGCTGGGCAAACGGCTGCGAGGCGCCGGGTGTTTCGATGACCTGGTGGGTAGCTTCTCGGTGGAGTTCCCCGACTCCGAGGGACCGTACGTGCTCGACGGCGAGCTACTGAGCGCCAAACGCCTCACGGTCAGCGCAGGCCCGCGGGTGCGTATGCTCGTGGTCCGCTGAGCACCCCTCGGAGGGGACTCAGTTCACGCTGGGTGTTGCTTCGGCTTTTGCGTCTTCCCGCGCGCTGGCGGAGAGCTCGTCCCGACGAGCGAGCGCCGCGGCGACGAACTGACTGAAGAGCGGATGCGGCGCCATCGGGCGGCTCTTGAACTCGGGGTGGAACTGACAGCCGACGTAGTAGGGATGCTCCGGCAGCTCGACGATTTCCACCAGACGCCCATCCGGGCTGGTTCCGCTGAGCACCAGGCCGGCCTTCGAGAGCGGCTCGCGGTACTCGTTGTTGAACTCGAAGCGGTGGCGATGGCGCTCGCTGATCTCGCCCGCGCCATAGATCTGCGCCGCCCGGCTGCCGGGCAAGAGCGCGCAGGGGTAGGCGCCGAGGCGCATGGTACCGCCCTTGTCCATCACGCCCTGCTGGTCGGGCATCAGGTCGATGACGGCGTGGGGTGCGTCTTTCTGGAACTCCGTCGAGCTCGCGCCCTTCAGGTTGCACACGTGGCGCGCGTACTCGATGACCGCGAGCTGCATGCCGAGACAGATGCCGAAGAACGGCACCTTGTTCTCGCGCGCGAAGCGGATTGCCGAGATCTTGCCCTCGACACCCCGATCCCCGAACCCGCCCGGTACCAAGATGCCGTCCAGCCCGCTGAGCATTGCCGGTGCGCTGCCGCGTTCGATCTGCTCCGAGTCGATGTACTCCAGCTCGACCGCGCAGTCGTTGCCGAGACCGCCGTGTACCAGGGCCTCGTGCAGGGATTTGTAGCTGTCCTTCAGGTGGACGTACTTGCCGACCACACCGATCTTCACGCTGCCGTTCTGAGGTTTCTTGAACTTCTCGACGGTTCGTTTCCAGTGGCTCAGCTCCGGGTCGCGAGACCAGATGTTCAGGCGCTCTGCGATCACCGTGTCGAGGCCCTCGGCGTGGAGCACCAACGGCAGCTCGTAGATGCAGCCGACGTCCACGGCGCTGAACACGCTCCCGACCGGCACGTTGGAGAACAGGGCGATCTTCTCCTTGAGTCCCCGGGCAACCGGCCGATCAGAGCGGCAGATGAGCACGTCGGGCTGGATGCCGATCTCGCGCATTTCTCGGACCGAGTGCTGGGTCGGCTTGGTCTTCAGCTCACCGGCGGTGGCGATGAAGGGGACCAGGGTCACATGCACGCTGATGGCGTTCTCGTGCCCGGCCTCGAGCTTCAACTGCCGGATGGCCTCCAGGAACGGCAGGGACTCGATGTCGCCGACGGTGCCGCCGATTTCGACGATGGCAATGTCGACATTGCTGGTCGCCTGTTTGACCCGGGCCTTGATCTCGTCGGTGATGTGAGGAATCACCTGCACCGTCGCGCCGAGGTACTCGCCGCGGCGTTCCTTGCTGATCACGGCCTCGTAGATGCGCCCCGTCGTGATGTTGGCCTGACGGGTCAGGCGGCACGCAGTGAAGCGCTCGTAGTGGCCGAGGTCGAGATCGGTCTCGGCCCCGTCGTCGGTGACGTAGACCTCGCCGTGCTGGTACGGCGACATCGTCCCCGGATCGACGTTGATGTAGGGGTCCAGCTTCATGTGCGTGACCTTCAGGCCACGCGCTTCCATCAGCGCGCCGATTGACGCGCTTGCCAGTCCCTTGCCGATGGAGGAGACGACTCCGCCGGTGATGAATACGAACTTCGTCCGTCGGCTCACCGCTCGACCTCCAAGCGTGGCGGAGTAACACGCCTGAGCGAGATTGGCACCCCCGATATTTCGACCACGACCATGTGCGCGGAAACGCTGGCCCACGACGCGCGTGAAACGCCGTCACGCAAGTTTCACGCGCGCCGACCGAGCGCACTCCGGAGTGCTCTCGCCGCCGCAAGCGCCGGGCGCGTGACGCTTCAGAATCGGCCGACGAGGCCGAGGCCAACCCCGTCAGTGCCAGCCGTGTACGGCACGGGCAGGACACGTAGCCCCTGCTCTCGTCGAAGCTTGGGTCGCGGACGTCTGGGTGAGGCGGAGGGTTCCTGCGTTGGCAAGAACGCCGCTTCCGCGACCACGAGCACGCCGCCGGTCTGCCCGACCGCGTCCAACGTGGTCAGGATGGCCCGCAGCACGACGGTGAAGGTGGAGCAGTTCGGATCGTCATTCGCACAGCCGGTCTCACCAAGTGCCATCCACGGGCCCGCCACCGGGATGCGCAGGTTGTCCGCGCCGGGTGCGTCGGGCCAGGCGTACGAAAATCCGAGGGCTGCTCCGTACCAGGCGGCCGTCACGCCCACACCAACCAATGCGAGGTCGAGCTGGGTGTTCGGCGCAGGATAGACGTCTGCCGCCACTCGGGTCGGGCGCTGGGGTTCGTCGGCGTGGGCAGGGCGCACCGTGGTCACCGCCGTCAGACAGACGCTGAGCGCGAGAACTGGGCAGAGGGGGCTGAGCCGCACGGATCGCCTTATCGTCCAGGCGGCCGCCGGAGCGCAAGCCGTCCGGCTCGAGATCGTCTGCTTTGTCACGCCAGCTCGGGAAAAACGCCGGTACTTCAGGGCAGCTGCGCGACCTGCAGCCAGCGGCCCTCGGCCGAGAGTGAGAACTTCGCGGCGCGCTCGGAGACCACGGCGACCTGATCCTCGTGCCAGAGCGGTAGGACGGGCAAATCGCGCGCCATGCTGGTCGCAATTTCGCCGTAGCGCGCGCGCCGGGTTGCGAGATCGCGCGTCTTGCCAGCGTCATCGAGCCAGCGCCCCACGTCGGCGTCGCGATAACGAGCGCGGTTCTTCCCTTCGCCTCCTTCCCCCGGAACCCCGCGGGGGTGGAAGAACCAGCTGAGCACGTTGGGCTCGGTCAGCTCCGGCATTTGCAGCGTCGCCATTTCGAAATCACCGCTGTCGAGGCGGGCGAGCAACACGCCGAAGTCGAGGGACACCACGCGGACCTCGAGGCCGGCGTCTCCGAGCATCTGCGCCATCGCCCGTGCAATGGTCAAGCGCAGGCGATCCGTGCTCGTGACGAGGGTGACCGGCGGCAGACTCGACAGCACCGCCTTCGCCGCCGCCGGATCGTAGGCCAGCGCAACCGCCGATGCCGGTGCGGCCCAGTGTCCGCGGGGTAACAGACCGCGCGCCGTCTCGCCCCGTCCCGCCAGCAAGGTTCGTACGATGCGCTCGCGATCGATGGCCTGCCCGATTGCTCGCCGCACTTCGGGGCGATCGAACGGCGGACGATCGTTCTGGAACAGCAGGTAGCTCACGTTGGCGCCTGCCCGCGAACGCACGGTAAGCCCTGCTCGGCCGTCGAGCGACGGCAAGAGCGTGGGGGAGAGGGCGTTGGGCGCGATGTCCGCGCGCCCGGCCAACAGCCGGAGCGCGCGGGCGTTCTCGTCGCGGATGCTGCGAATGACCAGGGCGTGCCGAGGTTTGGGAACGAGCCCGGTGTCCGCAGGCTCGAGCTCGACCACGGAGGGGGTAGCGCTCTGCACGCGGTACGGGCCGAGGCCGTCCAGATCACCGAGCGGCCTTGGCCCGAGCCGCGCTTGATCCTCCCGCAAGATGGGGACCTCGAGATCCGTGAGCAGGGTCGCGCGCGCGTGCTCGAGCTCGAGACGAAGCCGCCCGTTCGGTAGCGGGGTGCAGCTGCCGATGGCCTTGACCACCGCCCGGTGCGGGCTGCCGAGCGCGGGATCCGCGATGGCCTTCAAGGTCGCGCACACGTCGGCCGCTTCGAGGGGTTTGCCGCTCTGAAACCGGACTCCCGGACGCAGCTCGAGCTCCAGCGTTCGCTCCGAGACGAAGGTCCAGGCCTTGGCCGCGAGGGGGATCGGCTCGAGGGTGTCCGCATCGAGTCCGACCAGCCCGGCGTGGATCAGGCGCGTGGTCTTCACGTCGTGCCCGCGCGTCGAGAAGCGCGGGTCCAGGGTCGCGATCTCGGTAGGGAGCACGATCTCGATCGCGCGCTCACCGCCGGAGGTGGGGCCCGCGCAGCTCGACAGCAGCGCAGCAAAACCGACGATCCTGCCGAGTACCCGCACACCGCTCTAATAGATCAGCCCGATCGTCGGGGCGAGCTTCGGTCATTCGCCAGGAATGGCCAGAACTCGACCGCCGTTCGATTCGACGGTATCTGGGAAGATCGATGGTTCGGATCCGGCCCCTGCTCTTTGGCGCTGCCCTCGGCCTCGCGGGCGTGGCGCCCGCGTGGGCCGACGCGCTGCCGCCGGCGGTCGAGGCGGCTGCCTCGGCCGGGCCGACCGCACGCCGCCTGGATCAGCTCGATGGCTGGGTTCGGCGGCAAAAGGGCGAGCTCTCCGCGTTGGTGGTCGAGCTCGGGACTCAGCGGGTGATCGCGGCAAAAAATCCCGGCCTGGCGTTGAACCCCGCGTCCAATGCCAAGGTCCTGACCGCCGCCGCGGTGCTGATGGAGCTGGGGCCGGCTCATCGTTTTCGCACCGGCCTGTACGGAAAACTCAGCGACGGCACGGTCGACCGATTGGTGCTGCGCTCCACCGGCGACCCCTCGCTGCGCGCGCGGGATCTCGAGCGCATGGCGAAGGACGTCGCTGACCTCGGCCTCAAGCGCGTGAAGGCGATCCTGGTCGATCAGGCTGCCTTCGACGCCAAGTTCACCCCGCCCGCGTTCGAACAACAACCGAACGAGTGGGCCGCGTTTCGCGCGCCCGTGAGCGCCGTCTCGCTGGACCAGAACGCCTTCGTGGTTCGCGTCGAACCCACCAGCCTGGGTGAGCCCGCCAAGGTGAGTGTGGACCCAGCCGGTTACGTCGAGGTCGAAGGCAAGATCGTCACCGGAAAAAAAGGCTCGGGTCGCAAACTGCACGTCGACATGCGGCCGAGCGGGCAGGCGCTGACGATCCGGGTATCCGGGAGCATCGCGCTCGGTACGAAGGGCAGCTTTGCCAAGCGCATCGACAACCCGGAGCTCTACGCCGGCTATGTTCTCAGGGCGCAGCTCAAGCGACGTGGCGTGAGTGTCGACGGGGGTGTCAGCGCGGGTGGGAGCGGCGAAACGAGCATCCTGGTCGAGAAGCAGAGCGAACCCTTGTCCGTGCTCGTGCGCGAGCTGGGCAAGAACAGCGACAATTTCTACGCCGAGACCCTGCTCAAGGCGCTCGGTTCGGCGGCAACTCACGGCGCCGGCAGCAGCGCCGACGGGGCCAAGGCCGTGCGGGACTGGCTGCAATCGGCCGGAGCTCTCGAGTCCGATACCCGGATCACGAACGGGTCGGGGCTGTTCGACGCCAACCGGGTGAGCGCCGGCGTCCTGGTGCGAGCGCTCGACGCCGCGCAGCGCGACAGCAAGATCGGTGCTGCTTTTCTCGATCAGCTCGCGGTCGGCGGCGTCGATGGAACGCTGAGAAATCGTTATCGCGCGCGGGGGCTCCGGGGAAATATCCGGGCGAAGACCGGCACGCTCGCCCGGGCCCACGCGCTGGCGGGCTTTGTCCTCGGTTCCGGCGGTAAACCCCGCATCGCCTTCGCCGTCTTGATCAACGGCATTGCCGGCAAGGCGGACGAACAGCGCCGCGGCATCGATCGCGTCGTGGCGCAGGCGGCTTCGGAAAAATGAGCGAGACCCCCGAGCTCGACACCTCGCACGAGGTTGGCTCGGCGTATCGCTCGGTGCTGCGGCTGTCTCCCGAGCTCGCGCTGGCACGCAAGGCTCACCTCTTGTCGTTGTTTGCCGGAGCCGACGATCTGGTTCACCTCGATCTCGATGGGCGTCTGCACCGTGCTTGGCTCGCGGGCAGCTCGTACCAGCGTGGCTTGGATGGTCGCGTGCGAAAGGTCGACGTCGCGCGCGACGGCCGCTCCCGGTCCTTCGGGCTCCGGGTGTTGTCGGGTCTGGAGGCCGGCTCCGTCTTCGGGCGGGTGGCTGAGCTCGTGCGCCGAGCTGCCGACGTCTTGCCGGCCGACGCCGATCCCGAGCTTGCCGAGCCGTTGACCCGCGCCGGCGCTTTCGCAACCGCCGATGCCTACCGCGAGCTCGCCGCGCGTTTTCGCGAGACCTACGAGCCGATCCCCATCCTGCCGCCGGCAGAGAACCGGGCGCTCGTGGTGCAGCTGACGTCGGGCTGCTCCTGGAACCGCTGCAGCTTCTGTCACCTGTATCGCGACACGACCTTCTCGGTGAAGACACCCGCGGCGCTGAAGGAACACCTGGCGCGGGTGCTCGCACTGGTCGGGCGTGCGCTTCCGCTGAGGAGAGGGGTGTTTCTGGGTCAGGCCAACGCGCTGGTGGTCTCCCGAGACAAACTCTTGCCGCTGCTCGAGCTCGTGCGAGACGAGCTGGCCCGCAGCGAGGCCCCGGCGTCATTCGGGGTGATGTCGGCGTTCATCGATGCGTTTTCGAAGCTCAAATCGCTGCCCGAGCTGGTCGAGCTTCGACAGCGCGGCCTCGCGAGCGTGGCGCTCGGCCTCGAGAGCGCGAGCCCTGCGGTGCTCGCTGCACTGGGTAAACCAGCCGAAGCGGCCGCCGCTGAGGACCTCGTCGAGCGGCTGCACGCTGCGGGCATCCGCGTCGGTGTCATCGTACTCGTGGGTGCCGGAGGAGCGGAGCTCGAAGCCGAGCACATCCGCGAGACTCTGAGCTCGGTCGCTCGGATGGCGCTCACGAGACAGGACAGAGTCTACCTGTCACCTTTGACGGTGCACTCGGGCTCCGTCTACGAAGCGGCCGGTGAGCGGCTCGGCGTGCTCGCGGCGCCCGAGCTCGAGGCGCAGTCGCAGCGGTTCCAGAGCGGGCTCCGGGAGCTGGGTGTCAACGCGCCGATCGCGCGCTACGACATCCGACGTTTCATCTACTGACACACGACGGTCGGGCGAGCGCGATTGGCGGCCTATTCGGCGGGGGTATCGAGTCCCTGGAGTACGAGGGGGTCCGCGCTCGTGAAAGCTGTTTCGCGCTCTCGCTCGCGTCGGCGCACGTGCCAGATCCCCCAACCGATGAGCCCGCCCATCATGGCGAGGGGCAGCAGGCTCAAGAAGATGGTGGAACCGATGAAGGCCTGCCGGTTGGCTTCGTTCGTGCCGACGCCACACACCGGACAGGCACTGGCGACCACCGACACGAGCAGAGCAGCGAGGGCCGCACACGCGGCAACGGCTCGGCGCATCACAGGTAGATCGCCCAGTAGAGGAAGGGCCACAGGCCAACCACCAGGTACCAATAGATCCGGGTGGCGGTCAGGAAGTCGTTCTCGAGCTCGTCTCGCGCGAGTTTTGCGTACGCAATTGCCAGCACGATGAGACCGGCGATGGCGTGCAGCGCGTGGGCTCCGACGATGACGTAGAAGAACCCACCGTGGGTGCTCGAGCTGAGAGTCAACCCCTGCCGGATCAGCTGCACCCACTCGTAACCTTGAAAACATACGAAGCACGCGCCGAGCAGTGCCGACGTCTTGAGCAAGGTCTTCGCGCGCAGCGGCTCGATGCGAAACTGGCGGCTCGCGAAGAACATGGCCACCCCGCTCGCGAGCAGCGCGCCCGTGTTCACCGCCGTCGCTTCGATGGGGAGCCGCGGCTGCCCGATGGGTGGCCAAGGCCCCGTCGCGCTGACCCGGCTCACCATGTAGGCGCTGATCAACGCCGCGAAGAACATGACCTCGGCGACGACGAAGATCAGCATGCCGACGACGGCGTTGGGTGCCACGCCCGCGCGTCGTGGCGTGACTCCCGACGGGCGGTCCAGGTGCGCGGTCAACGTGGTCATCTCGTAGCTCCTCAGCGCGCTCCGTCAAGTCGGCTCAGTGCCCGTGCTCGCCGCGTTTTGCGGCCTCGAGGGCCCGGTGAACCTCGCGCTCCGCGGCGTCGTTCTTCCAGTTGTGCCCCTTGTGTTTCATCACGTCGGGCGCCACGCCGGCGAAGAAGAGGCCCATGAGCGCCACCATCGTCGCCAGCAGATACACGATGTAACGCCGCTCGATGTTGAGGTGCATGAAGTTCTTAGCCACCATGAACGCCTTCACCAGCGCGATGCCAAAGGCCGTGATCAGGGTGAGGAAGGGGTGCCCGAGCATCGGGCCGAGCACACTGGCGACCAGGAGCACGACCAAGATGGCCCAGATCTGCACGTAGTGCATGTCGCCGTGGGCTTCGGCGTGGCCGCCGTGCCCAGCGTGGGCGGCTTTGTGCGGCTTCGCCGGCGGAGGCGTGCTGTGGGCCTTCGCGGGCTGCTTCGCTTTGGGCTTCGGCGGGGGCTCGCTGCTTTTCTTGGGCGGCGCGGCCTCGACTTTGCCGTCGTCGTCGCTCGCGGTCTCGTTGTTGGTCTCGCTCTTGGCCTTGGCCGCAGGCTCGGCCTCGGCTTTGGCAGCAGGCTGGGTTTCGGCCTTGGCATCGCTCGGAGCGGCGTCAGCTTTGGCCGCAGGCTCGGCCTCGGCATCGCTCGGAGCGGGGTCAGCTTTGGCCGCAGGCTGGGCTTCGGCATCGCTTGGAGCCGGGTCAGCTTTGGCCGCAGGCTCGGCTTCGGCCGCGGGCTTCTTCTCCGCGTCGTCGTCGCCCTCGGTTGCGGCAGCCTTCGGCTCTTCAGTCGAAGGTTCGTCGTTCTTGATCTCGTCTTTGCCGGACATTTCCTCGCCTCACTTCGCGATGTAGAGCAGCGGGAACAGGAAGATCCAAACGATGTCCACGAAGTGCCAGTAGTTGCCGATGAGCTCCACCCGCTGCAGCTCTCGGCCCTTGGCCGCGTCCCTCGCCACGATGCCCATGATCACCACACCGCCAATGACGTGCAGCGCGTGCAGCCCGGCGGCGGTGTAATAGAAAGACCAGAACGCGTTCGTGTAGAGCACGAAGCCGTGGGAGATCTCGATGGTCCACTCCACGCTCTTCACGCCGGCGAACGTCAGGCCGCCCAGCATGGTCAGCCCGAGCAGTTTGGCCGCCCGCAGGCCGTCCTTGCGCTCCGCGGCCTGGTGCGCGAGCACCGCCGACAGGCTGGAAGACAACAGCACGAGCGTGTTGAAGGCTCCGATCCACGTATTCGTATTCGCGGCGTAGTTGCCGAACTCGGGATGGCCGATGCGATGCATCACGTACGAAGCCAGCAGCCCGCCGAAGATCACGATTTCCGAGGCAATCACCCACCAGACGGCAAGTCGGCCCGTCGGGATGCCCGTGACACTGCGAGTGGTCGCGATGGGCTTGTTCATTCGGCAGCCTCCTCGGCCGGCGTTTCCTCGCCCTCCGGCGGTTCGTTCTGTGGCCAGAAGTCCTGCTCGCGCCCGGGGTACGCGTACTCGTACGGCCCGCGATACACCGTGGGCAGGACCGGGAAGTTCCCGTGCGGCGGCGGCGACTCAGCCGTCCACTCGAGCGTCGCGGAGTTCCACGGGTTCTTGCCCGCCTTTTTGCCGGACCTGATGCTCTTGGCGAAGTTGTACAGGAAGATCAGCTGTCCGGCGAACATGGCCACCGTCGCAACGGTGGCGAGCGTACGGAGATTTTGCATCTCCGGTCGCATGAGCTCCGGGAACAGGCGGTAGTCGAAGATGCGTCGGTGGTCACCCGCCGAGCCGGTGATGAAGAGCGGGATGAAGATGAAGTTGAACGCAATGATCGTCACCCAAAAATGCAGTTTCCCGAGCCTTTCGTCGAGCATCTTCCCGAACATCTTCGGGAACCAGAAGGTGATGCCGGCGAAGGTGCCGATGATGGCGATGGGGACGAACGTGTAGTGGAAATGCGCGAGCACGAAATAGGTGTCGTGGAAGTAGATGTCCGAACCGCTGGCGCCAAGGAAGATGCCCGTCACGCCGCCGATCAGGAACTCTGCCACGAAGGCCAGAGCCCAGAGCATCGGGGTCGTCAGCCGAATCGATCCGCCGTAGAGCGTGGCGATGATCACGAACATCATCTCGGCGATCGGCACCGAGATGAGCACGGTCGTGACGGTGAACACGTTGGCCATGCGCGGGTCGATGCCGGCGATGAACTGGTGATGCGCCCACACGAAGAAGCTCAGGATGCCGGTGGCAAAGGCCGTGTAGAGCACGGTCTTGTAGGCAAACACCTTCTTGCGGGAGAAGACCGCAATCACGTCGATGACGATGCCGACCGCCGGCAAGAGCACGACGTACACCTCGGGATGACCGAAGAACCAGAACAGGTGCTGCCACAGGATCGGGTCCCCGCCCTTGCTGGGGTCGAAGAAGGCGGTGCCGAGCTGCTGATCGAAGAGCAGCATGACGGCGCCGGCGACCAGCGGTCCGACCGAGGCCATGAAGATGATGCTTGCGAGGGCGATCATCCAGATCACGACCGGGATGTCCGACCACTTCATGCCCGGAGCCCGTGAGTTCATCACGGTCGTCACGAAGTTGATGCCGCCCATCAGGAAGGCGACGAACTCGAGCGCCACGGCGATCAACCACAGCGAAGATCCGGCCGGCGTGAGGTTGTACTGGTGCTTGGCCGAGAGCGGGGGGTACGCGGTCCAGGCGCCTCCGAAACCGCCGCCGGGAACGATGAACGATGCCAGGAGCACCAGGGCGCTGATCAGGAAGATCTGGTAGCTCAGGCGATTCAGCCGCGGGAACACCATGTCGTCGCAGCCGATCATCAGCGGGATCAGGAAGTTCCCGAAGGCGGCGATCAGCACCGGCATCGCCACCCAGAAGATCATGATGGTGCCGTGGTTCGTGACCAGGGCGTTGTACTCGTTCGGGGAGACGACGCCGAAACCCGGCACGGCTTTGCCCGGGAAACCGAGCTGCATGCGGAAGGCGTAGGCGAAAAAACCGCCCAGGACGGCCATGGCCATGCCGGTGAACATGTACTGGAAGCCGATCATCTTGTGATCGGTCGACCAGAAGTACTTCTTGATGAAGCCTTCTTCGTGGTGCGCGTGGTCGTGACTCATGACTCAGTTGGCCTTGGCACTGGCGAGCCGCCGTTGGGACTGCTCGGTGACCCAAGCGGCGTGCGCCGCGGGTGATTCGACGACGATCTTGGCTGGCATGAGCCCGTGTCCGACGCCGCAGATCTCGGCGCACTGGATGTCGAAGGATCCGGTCTTGGTCGGCTTGAACCAACCCATGATGATGCGGCCCGGGACTGCGTCTTGTTTCAGGCGGAAGACCGGCACGCTGAAGCTGTGGAGCACGTCACGGCTGACCAGGTTGAAGTGATAGGTCTTGCCGACCTCGACGTGGAGCTCATCCGACATCCGGATGTCGTCGTCATTTCCGAGCTTGCCGTCTGGCCCCGGGTGCTCGAAGGACCACGCCCACTGCTGCGAGATGATGTTCACCTTCTCGTCGGCGGGCGGCATGGTTTGTTTGACCAGGACCCAGGCCTTGATGGCAAAGACGATGACCAACACGTCGCACACGAGGATCGCGTAGTGGGGATAGCTCACCCACTTCATCTCCTCCTTCTTCTCGCCGGTGATGTACAGCGACTTCCGCCCTGGTTTCTCCCGGAACTTGAAGATGAAGTAAAAGAGCACTCCCTCGGCGACGATGAACCAGAAGCCGACCAAGACCGCGATCAAGGTGATCAGGTTGTCGATCTCGGGCGCATAGCTCGAGGCCTGGGGGATGAGCCATTCAATCATGGTGACCGCTCTCCGGAGTTTCGGGGGTCGAGCTGGGCTCCGCGTTCAGGATGAACAGCGCCACCGCGAGGATGTAGGCCGCGCAGCCGCCTATCGTGAGCCAGAACGTCCACTTCGCGAGCTGCTCCACGCTCATGTCTTTTGCCATGCTGGTTCCTCACTTGGCCTGCGCGATGAACGCCGCGATGTCTTTGGTCGCCTGATCGTCCGGCAGCATGACGGCCTGGGGTCGCATCATTCCGCCGGTGGCGTCTTCTGGATGGGTACCGCGGATCCCAGCGCGGAAATGCATGAGCTGACGTGCAATGTACCAGTCGCTCTGGGCTTGCAGCGGCGGCGCCTTGGTCGCCTCGTTGCCCTCACCCGACATCCCGTGACACGCCTGACAAGGCTTGAACAGCGCGGCGCCACGGGCCGGGTCCGCACCTTCGAGTCGCGCCACGGGCCGGTAGCGCGGCATTGTGGCTACGTACTCGGCGATGGTCTTTACATCGACGTCGTTCATGAGCGACCTGGCGATGGGGCGCATCTGCATGCCGGTCAGGTCGTCCGGATGCGTGCCGCGCTGACCACTGCGGAACTTGAGCAGCTGGGCCTCGACGTACCAGGCAGGCAACCCCCCGATGGCCGGCGTATTGGCGGACGGATTACCAAGACCGTGCGGCCCGTGGCACTGGGTGCAGAGCTGATAGATCTCTGCGCCCGACGCCGTTCCGCCGGCCGGCGCCTGGTCACAGCCCGCGAGCGGCAGCGCCGCAAACAGCGTGGCCGCGGCCAGGGCGAATGCTCGGATCGCCGTTAGAGATCCGCGACGTCTCGTCATCTCTGCACTCCGCATCTTGTTCGGCCAGAAGCTACAGCAAGCAGTGGGGTCTTCAATATGAAATTCACCCGAAACGGCACACTTTCGTGGTTGCTTGGGGGCGATGTGGGCAAGCGACTGTGCCCATTTCACACGGTCGCGCATCGGGCACGACGTTCACGCCGCGAACGCCGGCCACGGAACCCGTTGCGTACGCACAAATCTGGCGTTCGACTTGGCCAGAGCTCCAGGCGGCCCCGCGGGACAAACTCGTGGTTTGTCCGGATGCGGACGTGTGTGTCTGGATACCGCGCAGCGCTGGCGTTTCAAGGCGCGGGTGGCGTTGGCGGAACGACTGGCTGGGTCGGGGGCGGCGAGAGCGGCAGCTTCTTCGGCTCGGGGGCACCAGCGTCCGTGTCGGAGGTGGCCGCGTCCGTCGTTGTCGGAGCCGCGTCTGGCGCTCCTTCGCCGTCGGCTGCGTCCGCGCCAGCATCGGCGTCGGCCGCGGGCTCCGGCGGTGGGGGCGGGGCGGGGGTCGCGGCGGCCGGGTTCTCTTGCAGCGTCTTGACGACGATATCCATGGCTCGCGCGACCGGGACCGTGGCGGTGCCCTTGGCCTTGTCGGCCCAGGCGACGGGCGCCACGAGCTCGCCTTGCTGCTGGAACTTCAGGTCCTTGGCCGGACGCTCGAGATCCACACTTGCTTCGCCGGCCTTCACGTCGGCGGCGTGCGCCGCCAAGGCGGTGGCGGTGAGCCAGCCGGCGACGCCGACGAGGCCGACGGCCACGACGACTGCACCGACCAGACTGCCTTGTTTCTTGGTTTTCTCGGTTGCCATGCGTTTGTTACTCCCGAGCGCCAATCAGAAATTCTCGAACGCCAGCGACTTTTCCAGTCGCGGATCCTTGACGGGGACCAGGTTGACCTTCTGTGAGCTGAAGGCCGCGCCGGCGATGAACAGGCCGAGCACACCCACGGTGCAGGTGATGTCCAGGATGCTGAAGGGAAGACTCTCGGTGTGCATGTGCGGCTTGACCAACCAGAACATGTCCAACCAGTGCACGACCAGGATCCAGACCGCCCAGAAGCCCAGCGCTTTGCGGTTGCGCTTCACGTGTCGTGAGAGCAGCCCGAAGAACGGAACCACGAAGTTCAGGCCGATCATCGCGTACGAGACGGCGCCCCACGGTTCGTGGGACCGGATGTGGTACCACTCGGTCTCTTCCGGCATGTTCGCGTACCAGATCAGCATGAACTGGCTGAAGGCGATGTAGGCCCAGAAGACCGTGAAGGCGAACATCATCTTGCCGATGTCGTGGAAGTGCTCGGTCGTCACGCTCTTGGCGAGGCGCCCGTTCTTCTGGAGCCACATGGTCGTCAGGGCCAAGAACGAGTGGAAGCTGACCACCGCGCCCGCGAAGTAATAGACCCCGAAGATGGTCGAGTACCACTTGGGCTCGAGCGTCATCAGGAAGTCGATTGACGCAAACGTCAGCGTGAGGGCGAGCAGGATCATGCTCGGGGCCGACACTCCCTGGAGCTTCGAGCGGATCTCCGGGGCGCCGGTCTTGTCTTGCTCCAGGCTCTTCTTGAAAAAGAAGCGCGAGAGCAGCGACCAGAATCCGAAGTAGATCACCAGCCGCACGCCGAAGAAGCCCATGTTCAGGTAGGCGGCCTTCTTGTGCAGCATGTGGTCCGCATGCATCTTGTGGGCGTCCGCCCAGATGTAGAGCGTGGTGTCGCCCATCAGCATCGGGATCACGATGGGGAGTGACAGCACGAACAAGAGCGGCATGTTCGACGCCAGCAGCTCTCCGACCCGCCGGAGCACGATGCTCCACTTGGCGTTGACCAGGTGCTGCAGGGTGACCCACCACAGCGCACCGAGCCCGATGCTCAGGATCCAGGCGAAGGCCACCAGATACGCATGCATGAACTCGGTCTTCTGACCGCCCGCGAATCCGAGACCCGCGCTCACCGCGAGCGCGAGCACGCCCACACCGCCGGCGGTCTGCATCACCTTCTGCGCCAGCCCATCCATGCGGATGTTGTCGCCGAAGCTCTCTTCCTTGGCTTGCTTGTTTGCTGTGGCCATATGAGGGCTCTCTCTCACTTCAGGGCGGCGCGCTCGGCGTCGTTGAGCTCGGTGACGGGGGCGCCTTTGCTCTTTTGCAGCGCCCGCAGGTAGAGGATGACGGCCCAGCGGTCTTGCGGAGCGATCTGCGATGCGTACGGCGGCATGTTCCGCACGCCGTGCGTGATGGAGTCGAAGAGCTGACCGACCGGCATCAGCCGCAGGTACTCGAGGCCGAGGTTGGTCGGCGGGACCCACGTGCCCTCGGCCAGCGTGTTCGCACGCTGTGCGACCATTCCGTCGCCGTTGCCGCTCTGGCCGTGGCACGGTGCGCAGAAGATCTCGAAGCGCTGTTTACCGCGCGCCATCGCGGCGTCGTCCAGCTTGAAGTTCTGGGGAAACGTTCGGGTGAACTGGCCATCGAGCTTGCCGGTCGAGAAATGCTCGTCGTCGACCGGGTCGCCCATGGCCACGGTGCCGGGCTCCGGTGCACGCATCGCCATGTTGTCAGGGAACAGCGGGTTGGGCTGCTGCACCTTGAACTTGGCCTGCCAGTCCATGTCACCCATGGCGTGGATGCGTGTATCCGTCGACTTACTCGTGCGCATCTTGGCGAACACAGCTAGCGGAATCAGCGCGGCGGCGCCTGCGATGATCAGCGTCCGGATGATGGCCGGAGGGATACGGTCCGAGGTGGAGTGATCCTCGTTCACTTCGTCGAGCGATGCGGGGTGCGACGACTCGAGCAGCGCGCGGGTGTCCGTCGCGTCGAACAGCTCGTCGGCACACTCGATGTAGAGGAAAAAACGGTCGTCCGTCGCTTTGTCGAACTTGCGCTTGTGGTCGAGGGGGTGCGACGGCTCCGGCAGGTTGTTCAGCGCCAGCATGCCGAACAACGCCGCGAACGCGCTGAAGAGCACCGTGAGCTCGAAGTAGATCGGCACGTTGGCCGGGATGCTCCACATCGGCTTGCCGCTGGAGATGAAGCGATAGTCGAGGGCGTTGGTCCACCACTGCAGCGTGATGGCCGTCGTCAGCCCGATCAGGGCGGCGATCAGCACCAACCACGGCAGGCTGGTCATCTTGATGCCCATGGCCTTGTCGATGCCGTGGACCGGGAACGGAGTGTACGTGTCCCACTTCTCGTAGCCCGCGTCGCGGACCTTCTTGCAGGCCGCGACCAGCTGGTGGGGATGCTCGTACTCGGCGAGCAAGCCGTGCAACGGGCCCTGACTGACCGGGGCGTCCGAAGGCGTCGTGTCCTTGTTTTCGTCGCTCATGGCCTTGCCCTCAGTGGTCGTCCCCGTGCGCGTGCGCGGAGGGGTGGAATGCCTTCACCTCGGACATGGCAACCATGGGCAGGTAACGGCAGAACAGCAGGAAGAGGGTGAAGAACAGGCCGAAGCTGCCGGCCAGGAGGCTGAAGTCCCACACCGTCGGCGTGTAATACCCCCAGCTGGACGGCAGGAAGTCCCGCGAGAGGCTGGTGATCACGATCACGAAGCGCTCGAACCACATGCCGATGTTGACGATGATGCCGACCACCAGAATGACCCAGGGGTTGGTGCGCATCTTCTTCGACCAGAACACCTGGGGGCTGACGACGTTGCAGAAGATCATGCACCAGTACGACCAGGCGTAAGGCCCGAACGCCCGGTTCACGAAGGTGAACATCTCGTATTCACTTCCGCTGTACCAGGCGATGAAGAACTCCATCGAGTAGGCGTATCCAACCATCATGCCCGTCGCCATGATGATCTTGGCCATCAGCTCGAGGTGCCCGATGGTGATGATGCGCTTGAGCCCGAAGAACTGGCGAGCCGGCACGGCCAGGGTGACCACCATGGCAAACCCGCCGAAGATCGCGCCTGCGACGAAGTACGGCGGGAAGATGGTCGCGTGCCAGCCGGGGATCTGCGCCGTGGCGAAGTCGAAGGAGACGACGCTGTGCACGCTGAGCACGAGCGGAGTCGCGAGCGCCGCGAGGATCAGGTAGGCCCGCTCGTAGCGGTGCCACTGGCGGCTCGAGCCTCGCCAGCCCATCGCGAGTACCCCGTAGGCGAGCCGCCGATACTTGCTCGTGGCGCGGTCACGAAAGGTCCCGAAATCGGGGATCATGCCCATGTACCAGAACAGCGTCGAGACCGTGAAGTAGGTGCCGACCGCGAACACGTCCCACTCCAGCGGGCTGCGAAACTGGGGCCACATGCTCATCTGGTTCGGCAGTGGGAACATCCAGTAAGGCAGCCACGGGCGTCCGACGTGCAGTCCCGGGAAGATGCCGGCGCAGATGACGGCGAAGATGGTCATGGCCTCGGCGAAGCGGTTGATCGCCGTGCGCCAGTTCTGGCGCAGCAGATACAAGATGGCGCTGATCAGCGTGCCGGCGTGACCAATGCCGACCCAGAACACGAAGTTCACGATCGGCATGGCCCAGAAGACCGGGTTCATGTTTCCGAATACGCCGATGCCGGTCCAGAACAGCCAACCCACGCTCACGCCGAAGATGCTGAGCAGCGTCAGCGCGATGCCGAACGCGATGTACCAGCCGCGGGGTGGCTTCTCGAGCTCCGCGACCCTGGCGACGTTGTCGGTAATTTGAGCGAACGCATTCGGGCCCTCGGGGGCGGCGTCGAACGGGTTGATGGCGGTGGCTTGGGCCATGGCTCAGACCAGCTCCGGGTTGGGGTTCTTGATGCGGGCGAGGTAACTCACCCGCGGTCGATTGTTCAGCTCGTCGAGCAGCTGGTAGGCCCGCGGTTTGTCGGTGTCCTTGGCGACGGCGCTCTGTTTGTCGTTCAGATCGCCGAAGGCGATGGCCCCGGTGGGACACGTCTGCTGACACGCCGTCTGGATCTCGTTGTCCTTGATCGCGCGCTTGGCGTTCTTGGCGTTGATCTTCGTGTGCTGGATGCGCTGCACGCAGAACGTGCACTTCTCCATCACACCGCGGGACCGCACCGTCACCTCGGGGTTGAAGATCATGGCCTTCACTCGGTGGCGGTCGTTCTCCATGCCGTGCCACGGTGTCGGGCCGACCTTGTCGAGGTGGAAGTTGAAGTAGTTGAAGCGCCGCACCTTGTAGGGGCAGTTGTTGGCGCAGTAGCGCGTGCCGATGCAGCGGTTGTAGACCATGTCGTTCAGGCCTTCGCGGCTGTGCATGGTGGCGCCCACGGGGCAGACCTGCTCACACGGCGCATTCTCACACTGCTGGCACGGCAGCGGCTGCCACACCACGCCTGCGTCGTCCGCCTTGCCGCTGTAATAACGATCGACGCGCAGCCAGAGCAGCTCACGTCCGCGCTTGACGTTGTCTATGCCCACGACGGCGATGTTGTTCTCGGACTGGCAAGCGGTGATGCAGGAGCTGCAGCCGATGCACTTGGCGAGATCGATGGCCATGCCCCACTTGTGGCCGTCGTATTTGACGGGTTCGTCCCAGAGCTGCAGGAGCGGAGGGTGGTGGACCACGTGTTTCGCGAACTCGGGCTCCTTCTTGTATTCCTCGAGGGTCCCCTCGCGCACCAGCATGTGCACCCGGCTGTCGGTGCCCTCGCGACCGGTCGTGTCGATGGCGTGTACGTCCTGCGTCGTGGCCAGCTTCTCCGCGGAGCCGATGCCTTGCACGGAGAGGCCGGAGCCAAAGCGGTAGAGCTTGGTGCTGCGCAGCTTGTACGCGTTGGCGCCGACCGGCGTGGTGGGGGCGATGTCCCCGGCCTGACCGCCGACGATTCCGGCTGACAGGCGCCCGTAACCGAGGGCGACCTTCACCGAGCCCGCCGCCTGGCCCGGCGCGATCATGGCGGGCAGCTCGATGTTCTGCCCCCCGACGCTGAGCCGCACCGGAGTGCCATCGGTGATGTTGAGCGCCGCGGCCGTTGCCGGCGCGAAGAGCGCGGCATTGCCCCAGGTCAGCTTGGTGAACGATTCGGGCAGCTCTTGCAGCCAGGAGCTGTTGGCCCAGCGCCCGTCGTACACCTTGGAGCACGCGACGAGCACGAGCTCGAGCTGACCGTTCTGGGCCTCGAGACCGCCGGCCTCGCCGCCCTCGAGCTTGACCGCCGCGATGGGGCCCAGCTTCGGAGCTGTAACTTCCGTGCGGGCGGGCGCGACACCCACCTGCACGAGGCGCTTCCACTTGCGCTCGTCCGTGTGGGTCTCTTTGTGCGTGCGCCGCACCAGGTCCTTGGCCGACCAGAAGACATCCTCCGTCAACATGCCGACGATCTCGATCGCGGCCTTGCCGCCGAAGAGCGGAGCGATCAACGGCTGCCCGATGGCGAGGGTGCCGTCCCACGACCGGGTGTCACCCCAGGTCTCGAGGTAGTGCGCGAGGGGTACGTGCCAGGAGGACACCTTCGCGGTCTCGTCGACGTAGCTCGTGACCGCGACGCTGGTCTTCGCCTTGGCGTAGGCAGCGCCGAAGTCGAGATCGACCGGCGCGGTGTAGACGGGGTTTTCCCCGAGCACGACCAGGGTGTCGACCTGACCCGAGTTCAGGTCGGCGACCAAGGTCTTGAGCTGCTCGAGCATGCTCGGTGACTCCGCCGTCTCTGTGTAAGAAACAGTGGTGCCGACGTTGCCGAGCAGGGTGTTCATGCGCGCCGCGAGGGCGTGGACCTCGGCCGGCTGGTGGGGGCCTGCGATGATCAGGGAGCTGCCGCGGTGAGCCACCAGGTCCTTGGCCAGTGCCGCCAGGTATTTGGCGACCTTGGCGTCGTTGAGGAAGGCGGCGCTCGGTTTGGGCTGCGCGGGTCCGAACTCTGCCGCAGCGTTGGCGCCGGCGCTGACCGCAGCATCGAGGGCAGCGGCGAACGCCTTCACCAGCTCTGAACGTAACGCCAGGCGGTGGTCCGCCATGCTACCGGCGTGGGAGTAGGCGCTCTCCACGACGTAGAGCCGATTCATCGGGCCGTCGGGGTTGCGGCCGGCTGCCACGGCGCGTGCGTTCGGGATGCCCATCGGGAACGACGGGCCAATGAAGTCTGCGTCGAGGCTGACGATGACCTTGGCCTTCGCGCAGTCGAGGTGCGCCCGCTGCGGTTTGCCGAACGCGAGCTTGGTGCCAGCGCGCTCTTCGTCGCCATTCGCAACCGCGCCGTATACGAGCCACTTGGCCTGCGGATACTTAGTCGCGACCTGCTTCTCGAGGGCGGCGAGCGTCGGGGAGCTGCTCGGACCAGTGAGGATGTAGAGCCCCTTGCCGCCGGCCCCTCGCAGCTTGCTGACCTGCTCCTTGAACGCCGCCGAGAACGCGGCCCAGTCGGACTTCTGACCGCCCTTCTGGACACTCTGGCTGCGATCGGGATCGTAGAGTTCGAGGATGCTCGCTTGGTGCCACACCGTTGCCGCGCCCAGGCTGGCGGGGTGTGCGGAGTTGCCTTCGAGCTTGACCGGTCGACCGTCGTAGCTCGTGGCGGTGAGCCCGACGGCCTGGCCGCCGATCTCCATCGTGGTCGCGTAGCGGCGGGCTTCGCCCGGCACCAGGCCTTCCGGGCGCTTCGCGAAATCGATGAGTTTGTCTTCTTTCCAGCGGCAGCCGGAGAGCCCGGCCAGCGCAAAAGACGCGCCCATCACCTGGATGAAACGACGGCGCTCGGGGGAGCCGGGCTCCTGATCGAGGGGCACACGCCACTCGCGCTCGACGGTCGCCAAGAACTCCGGGTCGTTCTCGAGCTCGGCAACGCTGCGCCAGTACTCGGGCTTGTCGTTCACCTGTGACATGTGGAGCAGTCCTCGGGGGGGTTGATGTTGTTCGCCTTGCGGAACTCCGCGCCGAACGCTGGGCTGGGTTGCGTCCACGTCATGTTCGTCGCCTGTTCCGGTGGCCGGAGGTTCTTTTCGGGCGCCCGGTGACACTCGAGGCACCAGCCCATGGCCAGTGTCTGCACCTGGTGCACTACTTCCATCTGGTCGACGCGGCCGTGGCAGCTCACGCAGCCCACGCCCCGAGTCACGTGCGCGCTGTGGTTGAAGTAGACGTAGTCGGGCAGATCGTGGACCTTGGTCCACTCGACCGGCTTGTTCGTCTTGAAGCTCTCGCGGATGGCCTCGAGCTTGGGGCTGGTGGCCCAGATCCGTGCATGACAGTTCATGCAGGTCTCGGTCGGGGGCGTCGCGGCGTGCGCGGCCTGGTCCACCGTGTTGTGGCAGTACCGGCAGTCGATGCCGAGCTGGCCGGCATGTAATGCGTGGCTGTACGGAACGGGCTGTTTTGGCTGGTATCCGATATCGGTGGTCTTCGGGGAAAACCCGAACCACACCGCGAAGATCAGATAGACCGGGGCAACACCGAGTACGACGCCGGCCACTTGCCGGGTTTTGTTTGCCCATCGCGGGAACGTGAATGGCTTCATCGCTTCGACCCTGAGCTGGTTCGCCCAGGCCGCGCACAGCGTGGCCCCAGGCGGGGAGGTGATCGGGCGCACCCCGGTACCACGAGGCGGGCATGGAAGGCGACAGAAGAGACACCGAACTTCGCTCGGCAGGGCCGTCGGAAATGACGGCTGTCGGCGCGGACCGAGACGCGAGACCGCTCGGCCCCACGCCGAGGCAACAACCTACCGCCTGATCCGTCCAGCTCGACCCGCGCCCTCGGGCGACGGGGTTCACGACGAAACAGTCTTGGCCTTGGTGCTGTCGCGCGGTTTATGGGGCGGTCCGCAGGAAATGTAAAGTGGGAAGATCGGGCGGGCCCCGGCGCCATTCCAGAGGTCGGATCCGTCCTGCCCGCCCCGCCGAGTCGGCGCGGAACAGGTCAATCGGCGAGAGCTCGTAGGCGGGCGACGTCGGCCACCTGGATGGCCCGCCCCTGCACGAGCATGCCCGAGGCGCGCAGCTGCGCCAGCGCACGCGACAGGGTCTCCGGTCGCATGCCCAACATGCCGGCGAGCACGCGGTGAGGTGTGGTGATGGGTTCGTCGCTGCCCGCGGCTTCGCACTGCTGCAACAGGAAACGTGCGGCGCGGCGGAGTGCGGACCCTTGCAAAGCCTGGCGCTCCCCGATGCGGCGCGCCGACTCCTCGAGTGAATAGGTGAGCGCTGCGCCGGCCGGTGATTTGCGTTCACCGATCCATGCTTCCGCAGCGACTCGATCGAGCGAGCAGTAGACGACGTCGCTGAGCGCCCACACCTGGTAGGGCATCGGGCGATCCAGGAGCAGCTCGAGCCCCAGCATCGTGTCGGGCCCCCGCACGGCACAAGAGACCTCCGAGCCGGATGCGGCGCTGGAGCTCAGCACCACTTGGCCGCGGCGCAGGTACACCACCGACTCCGGTCTCACGCCTTCTTGCAGCAAAATGCTGCCGGCGGACTTGCGGGTGTCCCTGAACGGACACTCGGACGCGCCCGCTCGCAGCACGAGCCCACAGGTCTGACAACGGAGCGGAAGAGAGGTGCTCATCTCACCAGGTGTCTGATTATCGCACGATTGACGGGGGTCAATGTCTAGCGGATCGACTTGGGCATACTTCGCGCCATGCGACGCCTGTACTGGGTCCTCTTGCTGGCCGGCGCGTGTGACCGGCAGAGCTCGCCGGCGGGCCCGCATTCGCCGAACCGGCCTCGGGCGGAGGCGCCGGCAGTGGCCCACGCAGACGCTGGGGTCGAGGAGGACGAGACCATCGTTCCGCCGCCGAACAAGCCGGGATACGCGCCGCTCGAATAGGAGCATCGGACGCCGCGTGCTAGCGGTTTGCCGTGCGAGTGCTGCTCCTCCGACCTCGGGCCCACGAGCGGTTCGGCCTCGGGCCCTTTTTCCGCGTGGAACCACTGGGCCTGGAGTACCTGGGGGCTGCGCTCCGGGGCGCGGGCCACACGGTCGAGCTTCGAGATCTGCGCCTGGACCGCGGGTTCGGCCGCGACCGCCCGGATGTCGTCGGCATTTCTTGCATCCACACGCTGGACGTCCCCGAGACGCTCGCGCTGTCCCGGCGGGTCAAAGCCCGCTGGCCTGGAGCTTTCGTGGTGGTCGGCGGTCACGCCGCGGCCTCCGACCCAGCGGCCTTCGCTGGCCCCGATGTGGACGCGGTGTGCCTGGGCGCCGGTGAACGAACGCTACCTCGACTCGTTGCGGCCCTCGAGCGCGGACCCCTCACCGAGAGCATCTCGGGGTTCAAGCTGCGCGGCCGGGATCTCAGCCGCGCGCCGTCGGCCGAGGGCGAAGATGGGATCGAGCCGGCGCTCGCGCCAGCCAGGGATCTCGTCGACCGGTATCGCAAGAGCTACCGTTGTGTACACCGCTCCCCGATCTGGGCCGTCGAGACCGGGCGCGGCTGCCCGTTCCGGTGTTCGTTCTGCGCGGTGGGACGCGCGGACAGCTACCGGCCGCGGGACATCGAGGCGGTGTGCCGTGACTTCGAGAGTGTGGGCGGCGACGTGTTCGTGATCGACGATCTGTTCTTTTACCCCCGCGAGCGCAGCCGAGAGCTTGCGGCGGCGCTCTCCAAGCGCAACCAGAAGAAGCGCTGGCTCTTGGTGCAGACGCGGGCCGACACCGTTGCCCGGAGCGCGGACGTGCTCGAAGCCTGGCGGCCGCTGGCCGAGCGCTTCGACCTGTTCTTCGGCTTCGAGGCCGCCACCGACGCGGCGCTGTCGGCGCTGCAGAAGGACGCAACGGTGAGTGACTCCGAGGACGCGGTGCGACTGTCGCGCAGCCTCGGCTTCGGTGTCACCGGTAATTTCGTGGTCGACCCAGACTGGGACGAGAGTGACTTCGAGAGCCTGTGGTCATTGCTCGATCGCCTGCAGCTGGACCGGGTCGGGTTCACGGTGCTGACGCCGCTGCCCGGCACCGACTACTATGACCGTACCCGCGCGCGCCTGGCCGAGAAGGACTTCGCACGCTTCGACATGCACCACGTGCTGTGGGAGCCGAAGCTCGGGCGGCGCCGCTTCTACGAGCTGATGGTCCAGAGCTGGAAGCGCAACGTGCTCGCCTCGGGCCACGCCTCGCGCCGCTGGTTGCGCTGGTTCCGGGGCATCGGCCCGCGCGAGGCCTGGGCGCTCGCGGGTGTGCTCTGGCGCACCCAACGCATGATGAATGTGGATGCGTACCTGGACGAGACCTTCCCGCTCGAGCTACCCGCGGTGCTGTCGGAGTGAGCTGGCGCCTGGCGCCTGGCGATCAGTGTAAACGCCAGGCGCCGTGGTTACAGGCGGGGCTCACCAGTTGTCGCGCATCTGCTTGCGGATCTTACCGATGGCCTGCTCCTGCAGCTGCCGGATGCGCTCTCGCGACAGGTTGTACTTGTCGCCGATCTCCTTCAGCGTGAGCTCGTCCTCGTTGTCGAGGCCGAAGCGCCAGCGAATGATGCGGCTCTCGATCGGCGTCAGGGTGCCGAGCAGGCGCCGGACCTCCGTGGCCCATTTCTGGTTGGCCAGGTTGTCGTAGGGCGAGAGGTTGTTCTCCTCGACCAGGAAGTCGATGAAGCGGCGTCCGTCCTCGTCCCCGACCGGCCGATCCAGGGAAAACGGCGTATCGGCGTAGAGGTCGCGGACCTTGTCCAGCTTGTCCCGCGGGATGCCGGTCTCCTTCTCCAGCTCTTCGACCGTCGGCTCGCGGCCGGTGCGGGCGATGATCGTCTGCGTGGCGCGTGACACTCGGTTGTAGGTGTCGAGCATGTGCACCGGGATGCGGACCGCGCGTCCCTTGTCGGCCAGCGCGCGGCTGATCGCGTGGCGGATCCACCACGAAGCGTAGGTGCTGAAGCGATAACCGCGCGAGTGGTCGAAGCGCTCGACCGCCTTCATGAGTCCGATGTTGCCTTCCTGGATCAAATCGATCAGCGGCAGGCGACCACGGTTGTAACGACGCGCGATGCTGACCACCAGACGCAGGTTGGCCTTCACGAAGCGGTTCTTCGCCATGCGCTGTCTGTTGTCGGTCGCCTTTACCCGCTCGATGAAGCGTTTGTACGCGGCGGACTCCGGCAGCACCGGGCGGGCCGCGTCGTCGGTTGGGTCGAGCACGACCTCGCGGGCGACCCGGTTGGCGTTTGCCATCCAGATACGATCGGAGTCCGGCAGACGGATGTCGCGCGCCAGCTCTTCCGACAGCTCGGTCCAGCGTTTCTGCTGAGGAGCCAGGAACTTCGAGCGCTGTTTCTTGTGGAGCTTGAGCAGCTTGCGCAGCTCCTCGCGCTGCGGCGCGAGCGGTCGATCTTCTTCGGCAGTCGTGCCGATGTCCGCGTCGATCTGTGCGATCACCAGCTCGGCGCAGGGCGGATAGGCCAAGAGCGCGGCCCAGTGTTCGATCTCCGCACGCTCCACCATCTGGGCGGTCTGCAGCTCTTCGTCAGGGCCCATCACCTGATGGGTTGCCATCTCGCGGAAGTAGCGCGAGAGCATCGAGTCGGTCGAGGAGTCCTCCGACGTCGCGGGGGCCTCCGAAGGGGTGGACGAGCTGCGCATCTCGCTCTCGGGAGCCTCTTCGGCAACGATGGAAGAACGCGTACGCACGTCCGTCGTCTCGTCGAACTCGTCGACCTCGGGGGTCTTTTCGGCAGTGGCGGTAGCGGCGCGATTCTGGGCCATGGCGGTCCTAAGCGGGGTGAGAGGACGTCGTATCGGACCAACGTCGGTGAACCCCCTTGCCGAGGGAGTGATTCCCGGGCGGAGGGAGGTGGGGCGGGGGAGTGTCAGACGCGGCCGGGCGGGGGGTCTTGGCCGTGTCCGAGGTCTTCGGGCGACTGAGCGAAGCGATTGGCGAATAATTGGCTGCAATGTCCGTGCCCGGTCGGAGAGCATTCGGGCCGAGCTGCTGGAGGTTCTGGTTTGAACTGTTCGACATGTCTGAAGAGGTCGACCCCTTGTTACGATGCAAGGCCGGGGCCGGGTTTGCGTGACGTGGCGTTCTCGACGCGTTAGGTGCCGCTCTCTCTCCGTAACTACGGTCCAGATGCCGCACTCGATCCGCGCAAAGTCGAATTCGCGAAAAGCCTGGGCTTTCGTCAGCTCGATCTGGCGGGATCTTCCCGCTCGCCGCACCGCGTTGGTCGCGATCGTGGTGAGCCTCGCTCTAACGGGCGCCGGACACGGCGCCCTGGCATTTGCGGCGGGGATGTTGACTCAGGCGCTGGCCCAACCGCGGGGATCTGGCGAGGGATTCGGGTTGTTGAAGATTTGTTATGTCGGGCTCGGTGCCGCCTGTGTCAAGGGCGCGGGGTCTACACTGCTCGGATATTTCCAGGCAAGAACTGCGGGGGAAGTTGCGCTGGTCGCGCGGCGACGATTCGTGACGCGTTGGGGCAAAGACGGTCTCCCGGACAAAGGACCGCGAGTTCTCGCAACGGTTGCGGTGCGCTTGGCGGAGCTCGAGGCCGCTGTCGCACAGGGTGCGATGTCCGGCGCAAGGGCGTTGGCACAGCTCCTGCCGATCGTGGTGGGTCTGATCTTGGTGTCACCCCTGCTCGCATTCGTTGGCACCCTCGTGCTGATCCCCTTCGCAGTGTTGCTCGCCAAACTCCGCAGCCGGTTTCGGCGCGCGAGCGAGCTCGCGCAAGCTCGGGCCGTGCAGTTACACGAGGGTGTGGACGAGCTCGTCAGTCACATCGACCTCTGGCGCACATTTGGCGCCACCGGTCGCGTGGCGCAGGTGCTCGAAGAGACGGGCTCGCACGCGGTGCGCGCGGTTGCGCGGGTCGAAGCATCAAGAGCTGCGTTGTCGGGGGCGAACGAGGCGCTCGGTGCGCTCGCACTGGTTGGCTGTGTCGCGCTTGCGGAGCGCGTTGGCATGTCGTTCGGTGATGGCAGGTTGGTGGCCTTTGCGGCGGTGTGTTTCATGGCCTACCGGCCATTGAGGGATCTCGGGGACGCGCGTTCCTGGATGGAGCGGGGCGCGTCCGCGCGCAGCGCGCTCGAGACCAACGTCGTCGAGCCGCGTGAGGTCGACACCAGTGCCGAGTCACGAACGAGCTGGCATGCACACGCGGGGAGGCTCGAGCTTTGGGAGTTTGGCGCGACGGAGCGTGGGCCGCGCACCAGTGTCTCGCTCGCCCCGTCCGAGACCCTGGCCGTGCTCGGGCCCAGTGGTGTCGGAAAGACCACGCTGCTCCGCGGTCTGCTCGGCCTGGAGCGCACCGTGGGCAAGCTGCGCTACGGCGACCTGGACCTGACCGACGCAGCCGTGGGCCCCGACGCGCGACCCTTCGCCTGGGTTCCGCAAGACGCGCCGCTCGTCACCGGCAGCTTGCTCGAAAACGTCAGCCTGGCCTGCGGCGACGAGCTTCGCGCGCGGCGTGCGCTGACCGAGCTCGGTGCGGTCGACCTGCTCGCACGGGCGGACGAGCGTGTGGGTCCAGGGGGCACGCCGCTCTCCGGGGGTGAACGTCGCCTGGTGGCTTTGGCCCGTGCCATCGCAACGGAGCTACCGGTGCTGTTGCTCGACGAACCGACCGAAGGGCTCGACGCTGTGTCGAGAGCGCACGTGCTTGGCGCCGTCGCCAAGCTCGCAGGAACGCGTTGTATCATCTTGGTGACCCACCACGCCGAGGTCGCAGCGCTCGCGACCCGGGTCATCACACTCGACGCGTGCGTGCCGCAGGCGCTCGCTGCCGAGTAGGCAGTGCGGGAATGGCTCGGCGAGGCTCCGGCGTTCCCCTGGTCCATGGAGCGCCGCGCGCTGCTGAAGCTGGGCCTCGCGACCGGCGGCTGGGTGCTCGCTCCCCAAAGCGCGAGCGCCGCGCCCCTGCCGCGTGAGCTGCTCCGGCAGAGCTCGAGGCTGGGTGCCGCACTGCCTTGGGTAGAGCTCGCGCAATTTCCCACGCCCGTGCAGGAGTTGCCGGCGCTCGCCCGAGCCCTGGGGGTTGGCCGGCTGTTCGTGAAGCGCGATGACCGCGCGGGCGCAGTCTACGGCGGCAGCAAGGTCCGCAAGCTGGAGCTATTGATCGGCGCAGCGGAGGCAGCGGGTCACACCACGCTCGTTGCGTCGGGCGGCGTCGGCTCGAACCAGACGCTCTCCACCGCCTTCTACGCGCGGCTGCGCGGCTTGAGTGCGCGGCTCTACCTCTTGCCGGAGCGACCGAGCGCGGCGGCGCGCGAGCACCTGCTGGCGCAGGCGGAGCTGGGTGCCGAGCAGCACCTGGTTGGCTCGGACGCTCAGGTCGAGCGCGCCGTTCGTCGGGCGAAGGATGCGCCCTACGTCATCGCGCTCGGTGGCAGCTCTCCGCTCGGCAACGTCGGCTTCGTCGAGGCGGGGCTCGAGCTCGCGGCGCAGGTGAGGGCCGGCATGCTGCCGGAGCCAGCGGTGATCTACCTCCCGCTCGGCACCGGCGGTAGCGCGGTGGGTCTGGCGCTGGGGCTAGCGCGAGCTCGGCTGCGTTCGAAGCTCGTCGCCGTGCGCACGGCGAGTCAGCGCTTCGGCACGCCGGCTGGCTTGCGGAGAGCGCTTGGCGCGACGAGCCGTCTGGTCCACGAGCTCGAGCCCAGCTTTCCACTGACCGACAAGAGTGCTGCGCTCGAGGTGCGCGAGGGGTTTGTCGGTCGTGGTTATGCCGAGCCGACCGCGTCGGGGCGGCGGGCGCTCGCGCTCGCAAGAGAACACGCGGCGCTCGAGCTCGACACGACCTACAGCGCCAAAACCATGGCTGCGCTCGCGGCGAGCGCCAAGACTCACGCCTCCGAGAGCGTGCTCTTCTGGCTGACCTTCGACGCACGCCGCGTCTCGACTGGGCGCATGCAGGCGGCGGATCTGCCGCGGGAGCTCCGGGGCTACACGCGCGTGGCGCGCGAGCACTGAGCCAGGCTGCAGGCTGCAGGCTGCAGGCTGCGAGTCAGAGAGTCTCGATTGCGTCCACGTCAGCTGCGGACAGCTCGAGCGATTGACTCTCGAGATCTTGCCGCATGTGGTCCGGGTCAGAGGTGCCCGTCAGGGGCAGCATGCCCAGCGTTCGCGCGAACGCGAACACCAGCTGGGGAACGTCGACGCCGAGGCGTTCGACGATCGCGCGAACGCGCGGCGTGCGGAGCTCCCGATCGTTGGCGGTGAGCAGGGAAAAACCTTGATAGATACTGCCGTTCGCTCGGCACAGCGCCCGTACCTCACGGTCCCAGCCGCTGCGCGCAAAACAGCGATTCTGGACGAAGGCGATGGGCACGCTGGATAGCTCGTAGAACGCCGCGAGCTGCTCGGAGGACACGTTGCTCACGCCGAGCAAGCGGACCTTGCCCGCTTTGATCAGGGCCTCCATTGCCCTCCAGGTCTCGCGATCCGCGGGAGTGAGTCCACGGCCACTCTCCGGCCCGTGCAGCACGAACGAGTCCACGTACGTCGTCCCCAGGTGCTCGAGTGAGCTCGCGAAGGACTGCTCGACCTGAGTCGTGAAGTCCGCGCGCGGGTCGTACGGCAGGCGGTGGTCTTGGCCGCGCGCGTAGGTGAACTTGGTCTGCAAGAACAGCTGTTCACGCGTGGTCTTGCCCGCGTCGATGGCAGCCTTCACCGCTTCACCGACACCGGCCTCGAAGTAGTGCCGGCGCTGGTTTGCGGTATCGATGGCGCGAAAGCCCGCGTCGAGCGCCAGGCTCGTCAGGCGGGAGGTCTCTGCCTCTTTCCAGGCCGTCCCGTACATGAACGCGGGCACGGAGTGCCCTTGCACGGTCAGCGTCGGCGCGTCTGCCATGTGCGCCTTCAGAACTGCGACAAGAAGCGCGGATCGTTCTCGAACAGCAGGCGAATGTCCGGGATGCCGTAGCGCAGCATGGCAACCCGCTCGACACCGAGGCCGAAGGCAAAGCCGGTGTACTTTTCGGGATCGATGCCGCAGTGCTCGAACACCGCCGGGTGCACCATGCCGCAGCCCAGGATCTCGAGCCAGCCGGTGGCCTTGCACACTCGGCAGCTCGAGCGCGGGCCGCGTCCGTCAGCGTCGGCTTCAGCCTCCCCGTCGGGATGGCAGAACACACAGCCCACGTCCACCTCGGCACCGGGCTCGACGAAGGGGAAATAGCTCGGCCGGAAGCGCACCGGAGTGCCGGGGCCGTAGAGCCGCTCGGCGAAGGCGGTGAGCACGCCTTTCAGCTCTGCAAAGCTCACCCGCTCGGCCACCAGGAAGCCCTCGATCTGGTGAAACATCGGCGAGTGCGTGACGTCGTCGTCGCGTCGATACACGGCCCCGCCGCTGACGATGGCCATCGGGGGTTTGTGCCGGCTCATCTCGCGCACCTGCACCGTGCTGGTGTGGGTGCGCAGCAGCACGCGCGCGTCCGGGCGTCCGCCCTCGACGTTGACCCAGAAGCTGTCCTGCATGTCCGTCGCCGGGTGATCCGGCGGGAAGGCGAGCTTCTCGAAGTTGTTGACCTCGAGATCGACCTCCGGTCCCCACGCCACCTCGAAGCCAAGGGAGCGGAAGATGTCGAGGATCTCGTGCTTGACGCGGGTGATCGGGTGCAGGTGCCCGCGCGGCCCGGGGACGCGACCCGGCAGGGTCAGGTCGTGGGGAGGGGCGGCGAGATCGGCGTCGCGCGCGGCCGAGGACAGCGCCGTGAGGCGAGCCTCGAAGGCACTCTCTACGTCGAGTTTGACGGCATTGACCTGCTCGCCGATGTGCTTCTTCTGCTCGGCGGGCACCTTGCCCATGAGCTTCAGGAGCTTGGTCAGGTCGCCATTCTTGCCAAGCACCTCGGCCTTGGCGTTGCGCAGATCTTGTTCGCTCGCCGCCTGGGCGAAGGCCTCCCGAAAGCGCTCACCCAGCGCTCGGAGCCCTGCTTCGATCTCCGCCGCCGCGTCGGACACGGACGGTCTACTTGACGGCTGCGACGGCGAGCTCGGTGAGCTGCTTGAATGCGGCCGGATCGTTCAGCGCCATCTCGGCGAGCACCTTGCGGTCGAGCTCGATCTCGCTCTCTTTGAGCGTGTGCATGAGCTTCGAGTAGGTGGTGCCGTTGAGACGACAGGCGGCGTTGATGCGGGTGATCCACAGGCTGCGGAAGTCGCGCTTCTTGAGCTTGCGACCCTCGTAAGCGTAGAGCCAGCTGTGCCAGAGCACGTGCAGCGCTTGGCGGAAGCGGTTCTTGCGGCCGGCCTCGAAGCCCTCGACCTGCTTGAAGACGCGCTTGTGGCGGCGATGGGCGGTGACACCTCGTTTGACGCGGGACATCTCTAATCTCCTCTTTGCCGATCAGCCGTAGGGCAGCAGAATCTTCACTCGCCGCTCCATGGCCGGCGACACCATGTCTTGATCACGAAGGCGGCGACGGCGCTTGCGCGACTTGCCGATCATGTTGTGCTGCGCGCCGCACTTCGAGCGCCGGACGCGCCCTTTGCCCGTGACCTTGAAGCGCTTGGCGGCGGCGCGGTTGGTCTTCATTTTCGGCATGAGAAATCGACTCCTACGTGAGAAGCGGAAAACCGCCTCTATCGTTCTCCGGCAAGACTCAGGCTTCGGTGGCCACCGGGTCCGCCAAGAGCGCGGTCTTATGACGGAAGGGGCCGCGCCCGTCAAGCTCGGGGAGGGCCTGAGCGGGTGACCAGTCCGGAGCGCCCTGAGAAGCGGGGCAGGCCACCGGTCAGAGGCAGCCCAGCCGGAGCAAGCCGCCCGGGTTCCAGGCTGACTCCGACCCGGGTCGAATTGCCGGGGCTGCGGTCGTCAGCGGGCGCGGAGGCGCGCGCGCACGCTCCACGAACCGCCGTCAGGCTGAGGAAAGAGTAGCCCCTCGGCCTCGCGGGCCACACAGGCCTCGAGCTCGGTGGCGCCGGCGGGTTCACTCTTGGCCACTGCCTGTGTGCTGGTTCCGTCGCGGGCGATGATGAACTCGAGCAGGAGCGATTCGGGCGGCTCGGTCGCGGTGGCCGCTTTCTTGAAACAAGGTTCGAAACGGTAGCCCAGACGTCGGAGCGTTCGATTGACGTTGCCGGCGCGGATCGCGATGAAAATAACGCCGGACGAGCTGTGCCATTCGCCCCCCGAGGGTTGCACTTCGGGCCAGCGGGTCAGACGCACCATCGCGTCCGCTTGGTAACCGCTCTGGCGCCTCTGCTGTTCGCGGAGCAAGTTGAGCGCGCGCTGGCGCTCCCACAAGAACGTGGGGTGTTTGCCGCCGCGGAGCGCCGTCGTGAGGTCGGCGAGTCGAGCGTCGAGCGCTCGGAGATCGCCGGCTCGAGGCCCCGACTCCAGGCCGCTCAGGATCTCACGGTCGTATGCCGCCAGCGCGGCCAGGTCGGCGTTTGCCGACTTGGCAACCACGTCGAGCGCCGAATGGTCGAAGCTGTCGTCGCGGGGGGCCTGCTCGGTCCAGGCGGAAGCGTTGACGGGCCCGCCGTGCAGCGCAAGAGCCAGAGCCAAGAGCAGCCGCGACTCTTCGCTTTGCTGCGCGGCGGGTTCCGCGGCGAGCAAGGAAGCCGCGGCGTCCACGTCCCGGCGATCGAGGAAGCGGATGCCGAGCCCGAGGCGTGCGTGTGCGACCAGGCGTACGGCTTCGGCGGAGAGTCTCGCTCGGGCGAGCGCCGCCCGAGCGCGGGTTGGTAGGCTGTGCTTGCGAGCCCACGGGCGCAGCGCCACGGGCGAAGCCGCTTCTTCCGGCGTGAGCAGGTACGCTGCGAAAAATGGCGGCAGCTCCTCGGCGAAGCGCTCGGTCAGGGTGAGCGCGCGTCGTCGGTCGTCGTAACAATGGGGGCAGACCGGGACACCGGCTACGACCGGCCGCTTGGGTGATGGACCGCGCGGGGAAGCCGGCGACGGGGGTAGGCGGAGGGCGTCGATCTCCGACAGCCAGCCCGATTGCACGGAGAGCCGGAAGAGTGCGGGCTCGACCCGTGGCGATTCACCAATGCCTTCGGCGCCCATCGCTACCACTGCGGCGAGACTGGCGGCGGTCGCGAGCTTGTCCGGGTCCACCTCCGCGCGGATCCGCGCCGCAGCGACTCCGGCGAGCGCCAGTGCCCGCCCATAAGAGCGCGGCATGGCCAGCGCCAAGTTCGCCAGCTCGTCGAGCGAAGCGCGCGGTGCTGTCGAGCTTGCCAGTCGCACCACACGTGCCGCGATGCTGAGCCCGAGCAGTGCGTGGAAGATGGGGGCACGCAGACCGGAAGGACGTTTGTGGAGCAGAGGAAGCGCGAGCTCGTCGCCGCACTCGGCGGCTGCAAGATCGGTCCTGAGCGCGCGGATCAAGCCGGGCTCGAGCCCCTTGCAGGTTTCGAGCGAGGCGAGACGCTCGTCCGACGTGTCCGTGTTCGCTCGGGGCTCGAGCGCCCAGTCGAGAGCAGACCGACCCTCCTCGGCGCTCGAGCAGGCGGGGGGAGTGGACGGCTTGCGGCGCGTCCACGCCGCACACGACGCGGGTGGTGGCGG
This sequence comes from Myxococcales bacterium, assembly GCA_016706225.1. NCBI lineage: Bacteria > Pseudomonadati > Myxococcota > Myxococcia > Myxococcales > Myxococcales bacterium. The sequence continues at coordinate 315,525 of JADJKB010000003.1, read as the reverse complement.
CACACTTGCGACTTTGAGCGAACCCGCGAGCAGCGGCGCGGTGAGCAGCGTCGCGTCGAAGGTATCCGGCTCGAGAACGATCGGTGAGTCGGGGAGTGGATCGCGTAACGCGAAGGGATCCTTGGCCGGTGACCTGGGCAGTGCGGGCGCTGCGAGCGCGGTGACGAGCAAGCTGGGCGAATTGTCGTATCGAGGAGCTGGAGCGGCGCAGGCAGAGAGCGCGAGCGCGCCGAACAGCGCTCGGAGGAGCCGTCGCCGAGGGCCAATGCCAGCGTCGATGTCACCCACGTCCTACAGGCTACGCCGGATCCCGGTCACGTCGGCGAGCCAAACCGGGCCTCCAAAAACGAGAGCTGGACAGGTCAATGCGAACGAGAGCACCCTGCGCTCAACTGGGAGAGTCTATTTTTATGAACAGCAGTCGAGTGTTGATGGGGTTGCTCGGGGTGTTGGGGGTGGTCGGGGGATGCGGGGGTGACGACAGCGGCTCGGGATCGGGCGGCGCGTCCAGCGGAGGCACCGGTGGCGCAACCGGGGGTGCGGGCGGCGCGACCGGAGGCAGCGGCGGCGCGACTGGCGGAACCGGCGGCGGGAGCGGCGGAACCGGCGGCAGCGCAGGAGCGACCGGCGGCGCGGCGGGAAGCGGCGGAGCGGCCGGGACCGGCGGCAGCGCAGGAGCGACCGGCGGCGCGGCGGGCACGGGCGGCGCAACGGGTGGAACCGGCGGCGCAACGGGCGGGACCGGTGGCGCAACGGGCGGAACCGGTGGCGCAACGGGCGGAACCGGTGGCGCAACGGGTGGGACCGGTGGCGCAACGGGCGGAACCGGTGGCACTGGCGGCGCTCCGACCTGCGGCCCGACCTGCGGAACCTCGCCCTACCAATGTTTTGATCCAATGGCCGCGCTGATCGTCTACGGAAACCCACAGACTGCGACGACGGTCACGACGAACATCTGCTCGAGTGTGAGCGTGCAGGTCCCGTATCAAGGGCAAGCGGCGCTTCAGGTTCAGAAGAACACGCCGTTCTTCTTCATCGGAACCCAGACCGGCAGCCTCGATGCCTTCAGCATCGAGTACAACGTCACGATCAACGCGTTCTCGAAGCTCCCGGCGCTCCTTTCCGTCTTCCCATCGACGTATCCGGCGACCATCGACCCGGCCTGGGATGCAACGAAGAAGGCCGTGATCAACGTGTTGATCAACGCCACGGCGGGCGGCTCGACCGCGCCTTGCGTCGACAAGGCCGGCGTCACGTTTGCGGTGACCGGGCATTCAGAGGCCGTGATCAAGTACCCCAACAACGGTTCTGCCACCGGCAGCGGCGGGGACGCCAAGGCCAGCATCACGATCGTCACGACTGGGACCGCGGCAAACCCCGAGTTCGTCTACGTCACGGCGACCAAGACGAGTTGCAAGCTGGGGCTCAACAACGCCGACAAGCTGTTCTTGACGGGTCGCACGCCGGTGGCGATCAACACGGTAACCTCTGGTGTTGGCTTCGAGCTCAGCAACTGAGAGCTGAGGTTTCACCCTCCCCGTCGTGCTTCGCCCGAAAGGGCGAAGCGGGGGTCAGAACCGCCAGCTCGCAGCTGCCGCCGCGCCGCCTGGTGCTGCAGCCACGCCGAAGTTGAAGCGCTGCGCGGGTCGCGCGGCTTCCTTCGACGCAGGGCCCCCCGAGAAGTAGAGCACCGCACCGATGCTGGCGCTCACCACCGCGACCCCAGTCAAGATCGTGCTGGTCAGAGCCAGCGTCTTGCCCGCCGAGACATCGTCGTCGGTGCAGCCCGGTGAGCAGTGGTCCTTCGCGTCGTTGTACTCGCCGTTCGCCAGCACGCCGGTCAGGACGGCACCCGCCGCCGCCACGCCACCGAGGCCGAGCAATACGAACGCGGGCACGTTGTTCTTCTCCGCCGGCTTCGCCTTGTCCGGCTTGACCCCGGGCGGTGGCGTTCCCGGCGTGGTCCCGACCGGTGGTGTCTGGCCCGGTCCGGTCTTCGGCTCGCCCGTCGCGCCCTCTGCCTGACGCTTCTCGAGGTTCGTGATGCGCGCCTCGACGGTCGCCCGCTGTTCGGCGTCGGGCGCTACTTCCAGGAACTTCTTGAGTGAGTCGATGGCGGCCGTGAAGTCTCCCTTGCGCTCGTGAACCGTCGCGATGTTCAGGAGCAGATCGGGTCGCTTGCTGAGCTCGTAGGACTTCTGAAACGCCTTCAGCGCGCTCTCGTAGTCCGCCTCTTGCAGATACGCGACGCCCGACTCGAAGTGTCGCCGCGCAAGATCGTCCGGGCTGTCTTGCCCGAAGGCCGGTGCGCTCTGGAGCAGAATGCCCACTGCGACGACTGAGGGCCAGAAGCGCCCGCGTCCCCGGTTCGTTCGCTGCATGGCCGGAGCTTAGCTCGGGTCTGGGCGCCGACAAACCGCGGCGATCTGCCGGCCCGGGTCGCCCGAGGTCCGACCGCGCTTCTCCCCCGCCCAGGGCTGCGATAGACGCGGCGGCGAACGCCACGCCGCAGGGAGCGCGATGCCGAAACGAGAAGACATCCAGAAGATCCTGCTGATCGGCTCCGGCCCCATCGTCATCGGGCAGGCCTGTGAGTTCGACTACTCGGGCACTCAGGGTGCCAAGGCGCTGACCGAGCTCGGTTACGATGTCGTCCTGGTCAACTCGAATCCGGCGACCATCATGACGGATCCCGAGCTGGTGCGCCGCACGTACGTCGAACCCCTCGATCTCGACACCCTCACTGCGATCATCGAGCGCGAACGCCCGGACGCGCTCTTGCCGACCCTCGGCGGTCAGACGGCCCTCAACCTGGCGCTGACGCTGCACGAAGACGGAGTGCTGTCCCGCAACGGCGTGAAGCTGTTGGGCGCGCAGATCGACGCCATTCGCAAGGCCGAAGATCGCCAGCTCTTCAAGGAGGCAATGGAGCGCGCTGGCCTGGAGTCGCCGCGCTCCGCGCACGTGAGCAGTGTGGCCGAGGCGCTGGAGCTGGCGGCGGTGACGGGTTATCCGGTGATCTTGCGCCCGAGTTTCACCATGGGTGGGTCCGGCGGCGCCATCGTCGAAAACGCAGGCGAGCTCGAGGCCAAGATCGAGTGGGCGCTCGCTCAATCACCGACCCATCAGGTGCTCGTCGAGGAGAGCCTGCTCGGCTGGAAGGAATACGAGCTCGAGGTCATCCGGGACAAAAACGACAATTTCATCGTGATCTGTTCGATCGAAAACCTCGATCCCATGGGGGTGCACACCGGGGACTCGATCACGGTCGCGCCGGCCATGACGCTGACGGACCGCGAGTACCAGCGCCTGCGTGACGCGGCCCGAGCCGTGATGCACGAGATCGGCGTCGAGACCGGCGGTTCGAACGTGCAGTTCGCCGTGGACCCGAGGACCGGGCGGGTGTTGGTCATCGAGATGAACCCGCGTGTCTCCCGCTCGAGCGCCCTCGCCTCCAAGGCAACGGGTTATCCAATCGCGAAGGTCGCAGCCAAGCTCGCGGTCGGGTTCACCCTCGACGAAATCGAGAACGACATCACCGGGACGAGCGCGGCGTTCGAGCCGACCATCGACTACGTCGTGGTGAAGTGGCCGCGCTTTGCCTTCGAGAAGTTCCCGGGCTCGGACAATCGGCTCGGCACGCAGATGAAGAGCGTCGGTGAGGTGATGAGCATCGGTCGCACCTTCCCCGAGGCGCTGCAGAAGGCGGCGCGCTCCCTCGAGACCGGCAAAGACGGGTTGACCAGCCTGGTCGGGCGCGTCGACTACAGGGCGCTGCTCGAGGAGCCGATCACGGCTCGTGACCTGGTGCACGAGGCGCCGCCGATGGCACGTCCGAAGACCAGTGAACCCCCGCCGAAGGACGAACTCAGAGGCCTGCTCGAGAAGATCGTGGCGCAGCCAACGGCGGATCGTTTATTTCACGTCGCCGACGCCGTGCGCCACGGCATCTCACTCGAACGCCTGCACGAAGTCTGCGCGATCGATCCCTGGTTTTTGCGGCAGATTGAGCGCATCGTCCTGCAGGAGCGCACGCTCACCTCGGCGCCGGAGCTGTCCACCGAGTTGCTGCTCGAGAGCAAACGCCTTGGCTTCTCGGACGCACAGATCGCGCGGCTCCGGCGTGTCGACGAGTCCCTGGTGCGCGAGACCCGCCAGCGCGCCGGGCTGCACGCCGTTTATGGGCGAGTGGACACCTGCTCCGCCGAGTTCGTCGCGCGCACGCCGTATCTGTACTCGACCTGGGAGACCGAGAGCGAAGCGGAGGTCAGCGACAAGAAGAAGGTGCTGATCCTGGGTGGCGGCCCGAACCGCATCGGGCAGGGGATCGAGTTCGATTACTGCTGCTGCCACGCGGTCTTCGCGCTCAGAGAGCTCGGCATCGAGACGGTGATGGTCAACTGCAATCCCGAGACCGTCTCCACCGACTACGACACCAGCGACCGCCTCTACTTCGAGCCCTTGACGCTGGAGGACGTGCTCTCGATCTGCCGCGAGGAGTCCCAGCGCGGGGAGCTGCTCGGGGTGATCGTGCAGTTCGGCGGACAGACGCCGCTCAAGCTGGCCGTGCCCCTTGAAAAGGCCGGAGTGCGCTTGCTCGGTACGGGGGCCGACGCCATCGATCGCGCGGAAGATCGCGAGCGTTTCGACACCTTGCTCACCAAGCTCGGACTCGAGCGGCCCAAGGCCGGCATTGCCAAGGGCGCCGCCGAGGCCAAACGGATCGCAAGCGACATCGGCTTTCCGGTGCTGGTTCGCCCTTCCTACGTGCTCGGCGGCCGCGCGATGATGATCTGCTGGAGTGAGACGGAGCTCGATGCCTACGTCGAGCTCGCGCTCGACGCCGCCCGAGAGGAGGGTGGGTCGCAGACCCTGCTCATCGATCAGTTCTTGAAGAATGCCATCGAGGTCGACGTGGACTCGGTGAGCGACGGCAAACGCGTGGTGATCGGCGGCGTGATGCAGCACATCGAGGAAGCCGGGGTCCACTCGGGGGACTCGACCAGCGTCTTGCCGCCCTACAGCCTGAAGCCGGCGGTCATCGCCGAGATCGAGCGCTGCACCCGCGCCCTGGCGCTCGAGCTCGGTGTCATCGGCTTGATGAACGTGCAGTTCGCCGTCAAGGACGACCAGGTGTTCGTGCTGGAGGTGAATCCGCGGGCGTCGCGCACGGTCCCGTTCGTCTCCAAGTCCATCGGTCGCCCGCTGGCGAAGATCGCCGCGAAGGTCATGGTGGGCAAGACCCTCGACGAGCTCGGGATCCGCGACGAACCCATCCCGACCCACATCGCGGTCAAGGAGAGCGTCTTCCCGTTCGCGAAGTTCCCGGGTGTGGACACGATCTTGGGTCCGGAGATGCGCTCGACCGGTGAGGTGATGGGGATCTCCGTGAGCCTCGCGCTCGCGTTCGGCAAATCGATGGCCGCGAGCGGCTACGCCCTGCCCGAGACAGGCCGTGCATTCATCAGCGTTCAAGATGACGACAAACCTGCGGCCTGCGACGTGGCTCGGCGTTTGCGCAACCTGGGTTTCAGCATCGTTGCCACCGGCGGAACTGCCGACGCGCTCGAGAGCGCCCGCATTCCGGTCGAACGCATCAACAAAGTGCTCGACGGTTCCCCGCACGTCGTCGACGCGCTCGTCGCCGGGACGATTCAGGTGGTGGTCAACACCACGCAGGGTGCCAAGGCGATCCGTGACAGTTATTCGATTCGACGCACCACCCTGCTGGAGAACATCCCCTACTTCACGACCCTGAGCGCAGCCCGCGCCGCGGTGGACGCGATGGAGGTGCGCTTCGTGGCGGGTCGAAATGTGAGCTCCGTGCGGAGTCTGCAGGAGTGGCATCAGCGTTCGCGCCGCGCCGCACCAGGCTGAGTTCAGGCGATTTTCGGCGGGGGGATCCGCCCGGGGCGGAAAGTCGCCCCGACGCCCACGATGGGGTACTCCTTCAAGGAAGACTCGTGCGCCCGCGCTGGGTGCGCCACCGCACCCCCGGAACCACTCCTCTCCCGTGAAGCGTCGTTACCCCTTGGAAGCGTTGAGGGACGTCCGTCAGGCCGGCGTCGAGGGGCAGGTCCGCGAGGTCGCCGAGCAGGTGGCGCGCACGGCCGCGGCTATGCGCGAGCTCGAGCGCGCCGCGCGCCTTCACGAGGACGAGCAGGCGCGCGTCGAGAGCCAGACCGACGCAGAGCGCAATCGGGTGGATCAGGGCGCGGCCCGCGCCGCGGATCTGGCAGCCCAAGCCGCGTGGGAGCGAGCCGAGCGCGCTCGGTTGGAGCGCCTCGCAGAGCTCGAGGTGGACCGTCGCAGTGAGGTCGAGGCCGCGGAGCGCGCGCAAGCCCAGGCACGCGACGCACTGGCGCTGGCCGAGGCGGAGGCAAAGGCCCTCGAGCGACACCGGGAGCGCTGGGTAGAAGAGGGCGAGCGTGCGCGCGAGCTCGAAGAGGACGAGGCGGCTCAGGATGGCCTGGCAGCTCGGCGGACCGATCCTCGGAGGCGCGCGTGAAGTTCGGTGGCTCCGTGATCGTGTTCGCGCTGGCGGCGTGCTCCGCTCAGCAGACGCCGGTCGGCTCGCACGGTGTCGAGACGCCGCTCGGGGCAGACTCGGGAGCGCTCGCGAAGCAGAAGCCGGCACCGGCCATCAAGGACGAGATCTCGATCGAGGAGTTCCAGCCGCTCCTGGCCGAGTCGCTCTTCGCCCGCGCAGCCAAGCACGTCGACGCTGGGGCGTATGGCCTTGCCGCGCGTGAGGTCGAGGCTCAGATGGGCAAGGCGGAGGCGTCGCCACGAAGTGTTGCACGCTTCCAGATGTTGCTCGGTCGCCTGCGGGAGCTCGCGGGCGACCTGCCCGGGGCGACTGCTTCGTATCAGCTCGCTGCGGCAGAACGTTGGCCCCTCGCCGGCTACGCAACGCTCGCCACCGGGCGTGTGCTCCTGCGCGCGGGCAAGACGGAGGAGGCCATCCGCTGGCTGGAGCGCACGCCCAATGGTCAACCGCTCTCGACGGACGCGCGGTTGCTCAAGGCAGAGGCCGCGCTCAAGGCAGGCAAGCCGGACATCGCCATCGAAGCCTGGCGCGCTCACCTCGATACCAAGCCAGGGGACGCCACCGACTTCTCCCTGCGGCTGGCGACCGCGCTCTTGGCTCGGGCCCGCGGCAAGACCGACGCGGCGGCCGTCAAAGACCAGACCGAGGCTTTGAGTCTCGCTCGGCGCGCAGCAGCGGAGAACGCCGCCAACGCATCGGTGCTCAATCGGGCACACAAGCTCGAGAAGCGCGCGCTCGAGGCGCTACCTCAGCCGGAGCGCCACCGCTCGAGCCTGCCCACGCGGGAGGACGAGCTGATCCGAGTCCGCGCGCTCGCGGAAGCCAAGCTCGAAGCCGAGGCGGAGAAGGCGGCCGACAAACTCCTCGCGTCTCTCGACAAGGCGGACCGCTGGAGCAAGCTCGGGTGTGAGACTTCGTTCTGGCGCGGCAAGGCCATCGCGCTCAAGCGGGATGCGTCGCGGGCGAGCGAGGCCTTCGACGAGGTCGTCAAACACTGCAAGAGTGATGACGACCTGCTGGCCCGCTCGTTGTTCTTGGCGGGCAAACAGGCGGCCGCCGACGGGCGCCAGATGCAGGCCATCCAGCGCTACGCAGAGCTCGAAAGACTCCTGCCCAAACATCGCCTCGCCGACGACGCGCGCATGGGCCAGGCGCTCGGGTATTTCGAGCTCGGCATCGAGGCGCGCTTCACTGAGCTCCTGTCCACGATGGTGGAAGATTTCCCAGACGGCGACGTCGTACTCGACGCCGTCTTCCGTCTGGCCCTGCGTCGCATGGAAAAGAGCGACTGGCCCGGCGCCGCCACCGTGCTCGAGAAGGTCGTCGCGGCTGTGGCCAAGAACGACAGCGCGCGCGGCACCGAGACGAGCGGCCGTGAACGGTATTTCCTGGCTCGGGCCTGGCTCGAGAGCGGTGATACGGAGCGTGGCTACGCCGAGCTGGAGGCGATCGTGCGGGAGCTGCCGCTCTCGTATTACATGCTGCACGCCTGGGCTCGTCTGGTCGAAAAAGACCCGTTTCGTGCCAAGCGTGTCCTGGAGGAGGCCGAGAAAAAGGCGGCGACTCAGCCCTTCAGCTTCGAACACCAACCCGAGTTCGACTCCGAGGGTTTTCAGCGGGCGATGGAGCTGCTCCGTCAGGGTGAGCTCGATCTGGCGCGGCGCGAGGTCGAGGGCCTGGGCATCGCCAAGCGCGGCGCGACGCCGCGACTGCTCTGGGGGCTCTCTCTACTCTATGCACGGGCCGGCTCGGCGCGCGACGCCCACATCATTGCGCGCGGCATGCTCACCGACTGGCTTGGTCGCTGGCCCTCCGGCGACTGGGTCAAGGCCTGGCAGCTGGCGTTCCCGCGCCCGTACCGCGCCATCGTGGAGCGCGAGGTGAAAAAGAACCCGGTGACGCAGGCGCTGGTCTACGCGGTCATGCGCGAGGAGAGCGCCTTCGATCCCGGTGCCGTGAGCCCAGCGGACGCCTACGGGCTGATGCAGCTGATCGTGCCAACGGCGAAGCTGTTCGCAAAACCCGTCGGTCTGCCCTACGACGCGGCTAGCCTCAAACAGCCGAGCGTGAACATTGCCCTCGGCACCCGGGGCCTCGCCGAGCTCGAGAAGACGTTCAAGCAGAACCCCCTGCTCGCGATCCCTGGTTACAACGCCGGCCCCAACCGCCCGCGCCGCTGGCTGCGCGAGCGACCGCGCACCGACTTCGATCTGTGGGTCGAGCTGATCCCGATCACGGAGACACGCCGCTACACCAAACGTGTGCTCGCGAGCCGCGCGGCCTACGCCTATCTGTACGAGAAGGAACGAGCGGCCGAAGCGATGGCGCTCCCGCTGCGCTTGGATTGACCCGACCCGCGGACTCGCTCCGTCTGGCGCGCCGCAATTCAGGCCAAAATCGCAGGCTGAGGCCATGGCAAGGGCAGTGAGGGCGGGGTAGGCTTGCGACGAAGGAGAGGGCTCTTCAGGGATGGCGACTTGCCCCAAATGTTACCTGCGATATCCGGACGAGACGCTCGCGTGTGAGGCCGACGGAGCCCCTCTGGTACCTGACAGCGCAATCGCCGCGATGGACCGCGAGGTCGGGCCGGGAGAAATGGTGGGGGAGTACCGCGTCGAGGAGAAGCTCGGCGAAGGCGGCTTTGGCGCGGTCTACCGCGCAGTTCAGCCGCTGATCGGCAAACAGGTCGCGATCAAGATCTTGTCGCGCAAGCTGAGCGGCGACCCCGAGATGGTCTCGCGTTTCGTGGCAGAAGCGCGCGCCGTCAATCAGATCCAGAGCAAGAACATCGTCGACATCTTCGGTTTTGGCGCGCTGCCGGACGGTCGCCAGTACTTCGTGATGGAGCTGATGACCGGCGCGACGCTGGAGGACTACGTGCGCCAGAGAGGGCGACTGTCCATCGAGGATGCGATCCCCATCTTCCGGGGCATTGCGCGGGCGCTCGACGCAGCCCACGCCTCGGAGATCGTGCACCGGGATCTGAAACCCGAGAACGTCTTCCTGGTGAACGATCGAGAGTCCGGTCTCACACCAAAGCTGCTCGACTTCGGCATCGCCAAGCTGATGGGAGGTTCGACCGGTGGGCACAAGACGCGCACTGGTGTGCCGATGGGTACGCCGTACTACATGTCTCCGGAGCAGTGTCGTGGCGACAAGATCGACCACAAGACCGACGTGTATTCGTTCGGAGTCCTCGTGTTCCAGGTGCTGACGGGGCAGCTGCCGTTCGCGGGTGAGTCGTTCATGCAGATCATGTTCGCGCACGTCAGCACCCCGCCTCCTGTGCCCTCGCAGGTGTTCCCGAGCCTGGGACCGGCGCTCGATGCGGTCATCGGGCAGATGTTGGCGAAAAGCCCGGCCGAACGCCCCGATTCCCCCGGCGCGGCGATCGAGGCGCTGGCGGCTGCAGCGCGCTCGGCGGGTCACGCCGTCGGGACGCTGCCCGCGGGGACGCCGGCGAACCTGCTGGGCGCGGGGCCCGCGCACAGTGATGGTTTTGCTCACGCGCGAACCGCCGTACTCGGAGCAAGCGGGTCGTCGACGTTGTCAGCGTCGGAGACTCTGGCGGGGCCGCCGAGCAAGGGCCGCGCACCGCTGGTCGCGCTCGGTGTGTTGGTAGTGGTCGCCCTCGTCGGTGGGGGCATCGCCGTGGCGACCTCGAAAAAATCCGAGCCCGCGAGCGTGGCCAGTCAGACCTCGGCTGTGACGCCGGAGCCGAGCGCGGCCGTGCCGTCGGCCAGCGCGGAGCCGACGGCACCGCCAGCCGCGAGTGTGACGCCGGAGCCGGCCGGGCCGGTCAAGCTCACGCTCACCAGCGTGCCGAAGCAGGTCGAGGTGTTCCACGGCGATGAGAAGCTCGGTACGACACCCGACGACGAGCTTCGGCTACCGCGGGGCGAGGCAGAGTTGTCGCTCACGATCAAGGCAGACGGCTACCTGCCGGAGGTCGTCAAGGTGAAACCCGTCGCCGACGTGTCGCTGTCGGTGAAGCTCCGAAGGAAGACGGGCGGGGGCGGCAAACCAAAACCTGGGAACCCGGCGTTGGAGTACTGAGATGCGGATACCCGAGTGGTCGTTGTTTTTGTTTGGCGTCTGTCTTGCCGGCTGCACTGAGCTCGGGGACATCAGCGCAGGAGTCTGCGGGAACGGCGTGGTCGAAGGGTCCGAGGACTGCGACGGAAGCCAGGGCTGCGGGCCTGCTGGCAAGGACGGCGCCTGCCGTTTTGTGTGTGAGAGCGACGACGAGTGCAAAACAGGCTGGCACTGCGGAAAAGACGCCATCTGCCGCGAACCGTCGGGCGGTTTCGAGCGCAGCCCCGCGTTGATTTCCGCCGACTCGCAGATCCGGGTGAAGGTGGGTGATTTCGACGGGGACGGCTTCGACGATGTTCTGAGTGTCGGGCAAAGCGGGAGGCTCGAGGTGCACTACTTCGAACAGGGCGGGCAGGTCGCGACCAAGGCGTTCCAATCCGAGCCGTTCTCTCCGGCCGTTGGTAAGCTCACGGCGGACTCCGACGGCAAGCTCGACTCCACCGATGACATTGCCCACCTCGGAGGGTTTTCGGTCGGCGTGCTCGAGACGTCGACCAAGCGTGACTTCGCGCCGGTGGCCTACGCACCGATCCCAGTCAGCGAGACGGACTCACGGTTCTTGATTTTCGACGCACGGCCCCCGAGCGACATCAAGCAGGATGAGGACGATCGGTTCTTCGGCGGGAGCGAGATCCTGCAAATCACCGGGACCTCACTCCGGAGCATCGTCGACAAGACCGTGCTCACGGCCTCTCTGCCGATCAGCGTACTGGACATCGTTCCCAGCGTCGAACGTGGCGATCCGCCGATCGGAAGATTCGACGAAGGAGCGACGCGCTGTGACCAGTTCGTCCTCGTCGGCGCTCAATCCGCCAAGTTGTACCTGATCAGTCCGTGCAATGGCGACGGTTGGAACAACGGGCTGACCAAGAGTTACCCACCCATCGAGCTGCCGTCACTGCCGGTCAAAGGCCTCGAGACCGCGCTGGCTGCCGACCTGAACGGCGACGGGCACCTGGACATCGTCATTGGCAGCGCGAATCTCGAGGTGAACCCGCTCGGCGCGGAGCGCCACGAGATCTTCGCGGCCTTCGGCAACGGCGACGGGACGTTCAAGGACGACATGGGCGCAGGCGGCACCGCCAACAAGGCCGTGAGGTTGTCGGTCGACAAGGGCAAACCGTTCTTTCCGGCCGTGCCACTCGCCGCGGGGGACCTGAACTCCGACGGGCGGGCAGATTTCGTATTTCCGGGCGGCATCGCGTTGAGTGAGAGCTGTGCACCCGATCCGGGCTGTTTCGCCAGCCTTGGCAACGAGAACGGCGAGTATTTCCGGGCCATCGTCGCCGACGTCAACAAGGATGACTTGAACGACGTCGTAGCGATCTCCGAGAACACCCGCGAGGTGGCGTTTCTCAACGGAACCGGGCTCGGCCTCTACAACCTCTCTCGGATCCCGACGCTCGGGTTCCCGACGTTCATCAACGTGGGTGACTACGACGGCGATCTGGTGCTGGACGTCGCCGTCATCGAGACCGAGCAGTTCGGGGCTCGCGGCTCCGGGGTCAAGTCGTCCGAAGTCTTGTCCTTACCGAAGGACAAACTCAGCATTCTGTTCGGCAAGCTGCAAGGCGCGCCCGAGGCGCCGGTGAGCATGGGCAAGATCGGCCAGGTCCTCGGGCTTGCCTCGGGACACCTGCTCTTCAAAGGGCTCGATACGGCAGCAGACGTCGGGGTGCTGGCGCTCGGCTCGGATTTCAGCCTGAGCGTCGCGCTCTTTGGTGGCGCTACTGATCGCCAGCTGCAGTCGCCCTTCGAGCTGACGGATGGGCTGGACTCCCAGCCAGACCTGACTTTCGCCCTGCAGATCGGCCGCTTTGCGGGCGAGGACCACCCGGATCTGGCAGCCCTCTCCATCACGTACTCGGCTGCGGCAGCCGCGAGCGGCCCGCTGCCGGCGCGGCTCTGGCTGGCGCCCTCGACCGGCATGGCGGAGCTGAGTGCCGCAACCAACCAGGCGACGCCACTCGCCGGCATCGACATCGACCCGTGCACCACCCAGCTGGCCCAGCTCGATCTCGACGCCAACGGTAGCGACGAGCTCGTGTTGCTCGGGCGCCCACGCCAGGCAGGTGGCAAGGGGGGACGCGTGCAGGTCGCCCGCGCCGAGAACGGTGCTTGGAAATTCGACCCGCTGGTCAAGGTCGACGGCGCGCGCTTCACGAACGAGCGCATTGCGCGGACGACGTGCCGTTACATCGAGCTGGGTGGCGTTGGGAAACCCGGGATTGCAGACTTCCTCGACGACGGCACCGTGCAGGTCGCCGATGCGGATGCAAGCGGCGTCCCGGACGTGATGGCCTTCTCCGTCTCGAGCAATTTCACCTCGGCCCTGGAGCTCGGAGAGGTGAAGTTCAGCTTGGCGCTGTTCAAGGACGGAGCCTTCGACGCGCCGCTCATGCTGAGCTTGCCCTCGGACAGTTTCATCCAGGGAGCCGTGCTGGTGAATGTGGACACCGATCCCGAGCTGGAGCTGATCGTTGCGACGGAGTTTGGGGAATACCAGTACGAGGTCGACTTCCAGACTGGGGAGCTGAAAGACAAGAAGCTGGTCGCCGACTCTGGCTTCGGCCCTGTGCCAGGGCCAGTCTTCGCCGGACCGCTCGCGCCCTACGACGTGCTCTCTCGGACCATCGCTGGCGTCGTCACTGGCGATTTCAATGGGGACCGCCTGCCTGATTTTGCCGTCGCCCGGCCGGACCACCTGGTTGTGTACTACGGAAAGCCGGTGAAACAGTGAAACACTGCGGCATTCTCGGGCTCGCGCTGTTGCTCGCCGCGGCTCCCGCGATCGCGGCGGACGACGCGCGAACGTACTTCGACATCGGCGCCAAGGCCTACCAGGCCGCGCGCTACACCGACGCGGCTCAAGCTTTCGCGGAGGCCTACCGAATCTCGAACCGAGCCGGCCTGCTGTTTTCTCTCGGTCAAGCTCACCGCATGGAGTTCTTTGCGCGCAACGACCCTGCGCGCCTGCGCGATGCGATCCGCTTCTACGAGGAGTACCTGGTCAAGGAACCACAGGGCAAACGAGCAGCCGACGCGACAGACGCCTTGTCCAAGCTGAAGCCGCTAGCTGCGGCTGGTGCCATGGACAAGTCCGACGGTCCCGTCACCCCCGTGGCCCCCCAAAAACCGCGCGTGATGATCTCGTCCCCGACTCAGGACGTGAAGGTGACGTTCGACGGTCGCCTGGTGAGTCACCCGTTCATCCAGGAGGTCGAGCCAGGCAAACACAAGGTCGTCTTGAGCGCGCCGGGTCACGAGGACTACGCCCGGGACATCGTCGTCGACGCCAAGACCGGCGCCCCGCCTCTGGATGTTCCACTGAAGGAGCGCCCCGCGTTGCTGGTGATCCGGGCGCCTGATGGGGCCGAGGTCGCCATCGACGGACGCTTGCAGGGTGTCATGCCCTTGCCACCGCTCGCGGTGCCCTCGGGCAAACACTTCGTGAGTGTGACCAAGAACGGAAAGCAGGCGTTTTCCCAGCAGGTGACCCTCGCTCGCGGCCAGAAGAAGGAGCTCTCCGCAAACCTCGAGAGCACGTCACAGCGGACCGCATCGTGGGTACTGATGGGTGTGGGCGCCGGCGGTGTGATCGCGGGGGGCGTGCTCGGCTACCTTGCTCTCGACAAACAAAACAAGGCGGAGGACATCCGAGCTGCCACGCGCGACCAGGGCAGTCAGCCCGAGAGCGAGCTCGGCCGATACGAGCAGCTTCGACAGAGCCGGGATGATTTCAGGCTCGCGGCGATCATCAGCGCGAGCGCAGGAGCCGGCGTCGGCACACTGGGATTGATGTTGCACATCTTCGATCCAGCCCGAGCGCCGCTGCCGCCCGCGGAGGACGCTCTCCCGGGACAGGCGCCCAGCAAAACGACGCCCGCGAGCATGGAGATCTCCGCGGCGCCGATCTTCGCACCGGGATTCGCCGGGGGCAGTGTGCTCGGTAGGTTCTGAGCGGGCCGAGTCAGCCGCCCAGACACGTGAGTTGGTAGTTTCCCGAAGCGTCGGCCTTACACACCGACCCGCACTGCTCGGCCTTCAGACAATCGCAGCTCACGCCCGCCGCACAGCCTGCTGGGAGCTGCTTGCAGGTGTAGGTATCCGGGTACCCGCCCAGATCGGAGCCGATGACCTCGCAATACTGGTTGCCCGTGGCGCAGAACTGCTGCCCGCACTCGAACATGCCGACGGGGGGTTTGCAGCCACCGTTGCCGTTCAGGTCCGAGCCGTCGCTGTACGCCGAACACTCGTTGCCCGCCTCCGCGCCGGCGCAGGTGCACACGGGTGCGTAGATGAGGTCACAACCAGCTGGACGTTTCACGCATTGGCCGGCGCTGCCGGCGCCGCAGTGGTTGTCCGGATAGTCGCAGTACTCATCGGCGGCGCAGGGTTGGTCGGGCTTGCAAGCGGCACTGGCCTCACAGAGCCCCGCTTTCGCCCAGCTCGAGCCGGCTGGGCACTCGGGGTTTCCGGGCGTTGGGCACACGGGGTCGACCGGATTGCCCTGCGCGTCGCAGCAGGGCACGAACGACTCGCAGTAACCGCTCCCTCCGCTGCCTCCGGCGGACGAACCGCCAATGCCTCCGCTGCCGCCGCCGGATCCGGAGCTCCCGCCGCCGGATTGTCCGCCGCTGCCCGCGCCATCTTTTTGAGTGGAGCCCCCGCAAGCGAAGCTGAGCGCTGCTGTCATCAGAGCCGGGAGAAGCCCACGGAAGAAGCGGGCCTTCACCCCCGAGCTGGCCTGCTCCTCCATCGGTTGCGTCACTTCTTCGGACAGGCCGGACACATGGGCTCTTTGCTCGCCTCGTCCTGGCAAATCAGGTCCCACTTTCCGACCTGGGTATCACAGCAGTATTTGTCCTTGGCGCAGATCACCTTGGTGCATTCCGTGCAGGTCTCCGTCAACGCCGTCCCGAGCGTGCACTCACTGTGTGAGCCGCACGGCGCCTTGCCGCAGGCACCGCCGCACTCGGGCTTGATGGTGATGTCCTTCAAGACCATGTCGGCGCACTTCTGTGTCCACTGGCCGTTCTTGGTGTCGCAGCAAGTTGGGTCGGCTGCGCAGACCGCCAGCGTGCAGTTGCTGCATTTTTCGTTCATCGCCGCGCCGGCTACGCACGGCGTATGTGCGGTGCAGGTCGGGTCAATCGCGCACGCGGTGCCGCAGTACTCGCCGACTGCTTGCACACAGAGCTCATCCCAACCCGCGGTGCAGCAGAAGATGTCGTTCACGCAGACGGCGGCTTCACACAGGCCACAGGTCGGATCGAGGGCCGCGCCGACCGTGCATTTGTCGTGGCCGCACTGTCCGCTGGTACTCCCGGTGCCGCTACCAGCGCCGCAGCCGTCCAGCGGGTTGGCGCAGGGAAGGCAGACGCCGTAGCCGGCGGCAACCTCCTGGCACTGCTGGTGGATCTGGTGCTTCTTGTCCTTGCCGAACAAGAGGTCCATCAAGAACGCGGCGGCGATCTGCAGCAGCGGATCCCCCTTGAATAGGTCCTTCACCAGCGGGTCGAGCTCGATCGGCGTGCAGTCGGCGTCGTCGTTGCACGGCACACAAACGCCGCACTTCTTCCCGTCGAACAGCTCGACGCTGGCGCAGGCCTTCATCGGGAATTTGAGGATGGAATCCTGAATCTTGATCTTCTTGAAACCCAGGTTGATTTCACCACCGCCCACCAGGTCCCGGATGATCTTGCCCACGTTGACGTCCATGCTCACGCCGGCGCAGTTGGCGTCGCTGGAACAGGTGTTGGTCACGCCGTCGAAGGGCGGGGGCAGCACCGCTCCGCTCGAGAGCAGATCAGTGCAGCCTGTGGCGGGGTGGGTGCAAGTGCCGTGGGTGCCGCCGTTGACCGGGAACTTACACTTCCAGGTCTCGGTCGAGCTGGTGTTGCCGCAGCCGTAACACTCGGCGTCCTGCTTGCAGTCGGCGCCCTCCCCGCCGCTCGTGCCGCACGGCTTCACGCATTTGCCACCCTCGCAGTCGAAGCCTTGAACGCAGGGTTTGGTCGCCGAGCACTCCGCGCAGACATGGTTGTTGCACGCCTTGGCCTGGACGCCGCCGGCCTCGCATTTGCCGCACTCGCCGTCGGTGGTGCAGTTGCTCGGGCATTTGTTCTCGCACAGTCCAGTGGTTCCGCAGGCTTGGTTGCCGGTGCACGCGGCGGTGTTGCCCGTCACACAGGCCACACACTTGCTGGACGCGGTGTCGCAGACCTGGTGCAACGGGTCGCAGACCGAGCAGTCCACGTCTTTGGAGCACGTGATGGTCGGTGTGCCCGTCGCGTCCGTCGGGCAAGTCAGATCCTTCGGCGCACAGGTCCCGAACGAGGTGCACTGCTCTCCGGTCTTGCAGTCCTTCTCGCTCGTGCAGGCAATGCACCGGGTGTTCGCGATGTCACAGGTGTGACGACCGTAGGAACAACCCTCACACTCCTGGTTCGAGTGACAGTTGTTGAGCAGGCAGAGCCCGGATGCGGTACCGCTCGAGCCGCCGTCTCCGGAGTTGCCTCCCACGCCGCTGTCGCCGCTCGAGCCACCGCTGCCACCGTTACCGCCGACTCCGGGGGGACCGCCGCCGCCGCCCTTCCCGGCGCTGCAGCCCGGCAGGGCCAGCGTGAGCACGAGGGCGCTCCCAAAAATCGTGGCAAGCAAGCTCCTGACGGACCAGGTCATCGTATTCGCCTCCAACCGCCGAAGGATAGCAGGTCACCGGAGCCCCCGCTTCAGGCTTCGGGCGGAGTGGGCGCCAAGCTGCGAGCGGCACGCTGGGCGGAGGCCACGCTCACCTGCAGCCGTGGCTCAAAGCGCGGCCGAACACCGTGCGAGGACAGCCACCCGGAAGGACCGGCGAGCGGCCGTGGACCCGCGCAGTGGATGCGTACGCTCGCAAGGCGCCCGATGGTTCGGGCGCCGGTTCTCTAGCCGAGACTCAGGGGCAGGTGCAGCCCGTCGTGGTCTTGGCCTTGGTGACACACAGGCTGTCCCACGACGTTGCGCAGCAGAACGAGTCGGCGGCACAGACGTTGGTGGCGCAGGTGGAGCAACCCGTGGTCAGCGGTCCGCCCGACGTGCACTCGCTGTGCGCACAGCCGGCTCCGCAGGCCGAGGCACACGCGGCCTCGGCCTTGGCCTCGGTCACACACTGCGCATCCCACTTGGTGCCGCAGCAGAAGGCGTCGTTGGCGCACACGGCCTTGGTGCAGGCGCTGCAGGTCGTGCTGAGCGCTCCACCCTCGGTGCAGGGGTTGTGGTCGCAGGTCGTCGTGCCCCCGCCGCCGCAGCCGTTCGGGCAGTACTTGTCCACGGCCTTCACGCACACGTCGTCCCAGGCGGTCGTGCAGCAGTACGAGTCGTTCTTGCAGACCTCGGCCGCACAGCTGCCGCAGCTCTCCTTGAGGGCGCCGCCGGTCTTGCACACCTCGTGGTCACAGGCGCCGGTGCCACCGCCGCCGGTGGTCTGCCCGCAGGCCTTGGTCGGGTTGGAGCAAGGCGCACACACGCCGTAACCCGCGGCGATGTTGAGGCACTGGAAGTGCAGGCTGTGGTCTTTGTTCTGACCGTACAGGAGGTCGATGATGAACGCGCCGGCGATCTGGGCCAACGGATCACCCTTGAACAGGTCGAAGATCAGCTTGCTGATGTCGATCTTCTGGCAATCCGAGTCGGCCTTGCACGGCACACATACGCCGCATTTGACGTTGTTGACCAGCTCGATGCTGGCGCACTTGTTCATGCCGTACTGGACGTTGGCGTCCTGGATCTTGATCTTCTTGATCCCGATGTCGATCTCGGGTCCGCCGACCAGGTCGCGGATCAGCTGGCCGACGTTGTACTGAATCCCAACGCCAGCGCAGTCGGTGTCCTTCGAACACAGGTTGGTCACCTTGTCGTAGGGCGCAGGGAGCACGGCGCCTTGGCCGAGGTCCGAGCAACCGGTCGCGGGTGCCGCGCAGACGCCGTGGAGTCCGCCGTTGATCGGCAACTTGCAGTCCCACTTCGGTGCAGTGGTGTTGGTCGGGTCGCCGCAGCCCTCACAGTCCACCTTCGTGTTGCAGGTTCCCGCCGACAGGCCCGGGATGCCGCACGGCTTGATGCACTGGCCCTTCTGACAAACGAGGCCTGCGGGGCAAGCGTAGGTGTCCGAGCACTCGGCGCAGGTGTGGTTGAAGCACGCCTTGGCCTTCTTGCCCGCGGCGTACTCACAGCGCGCGCAGTCGTTGTCGACGGTGCAGCTGTCCGGGCACTTGTGGGCGCATTTGTTGTCGACGCAGATGTCCGACGCCGAACACTGGCTGGTGTTGGTGTCCGTGCAAGCCACACACTTGCTGCTGGTGGGCTCGCAGATCTGGTGCAGGGGATCACAGGCTGCGCAGTCGGCGTTGGACTGGCAGGTGATGGTCGGATCGCCGTTGGCGTTGGTGGCGCAGGTTTGCCCGGACGGCGCGCAGGTGCCGAACGACGTGCACTCTTGACCTGCAGGGCAGCCCTGACCGGTAGCCGGGTCGCACGCGACGCAGCGATGCTCGGAGAGCTTGCACTTGTTTCGGCCGAAGGAGCAGCCGTCGCACTCTTGGTCCGAGTTGCAGTTGTTCAGCAGGCACACGCCGGACGTGTTGCCGCTGCCACCCGAGCCGCCGACGCTTCCGCCAGCTCCGCCCACGGCGCCGGTGTTACCCGAGCCTCCGCCGCCGTCTCCGCCGCTGTCACTGCCGCAAGCCGGCGCGAAAGTCAGGGGAATGGCCACCGCACAAGCCGCAACGAACAAGCCCTTAAGGCGATCAGCGAAAGACACTGCCGTCTCCTCCAGATAAAAAGCCCAAAGGACAGGATAGCTAACCCTGCCCAGAAAGGAAAACCGCCGGGGGTCTACACCCGGCCCGAGACTCGGGCAACCCGGTTCTGGAGCGCATGTGGGTCCGTCTGCGCCCGGCTCCCCTCACTTCAGCCGGTAGACCACCTCGGACCCGACAATCAGGTCGTGGGCCGCACGTTTTTCCGGGTGGAATGCGGCGAGGGCGAGGCCAGCACCGTACAGCAGACTCAGCAGCGCGTTGCCGAGGACCACCGCCAGGACCAGCCCGCGGAAGGCGTCCATGTCGGTGATCTGGATCTGTCGAATTGCGAGCTGAAGCCCGCCGCGCCCCTGGGTCAGCAGGATCACGAGGCCCGCGAAGAACGGCATCCACATGCTGGCCACGGTTCGCACTGCCGAGCGGCCCAGCCCGAGGCGCCCGCCATCGGGGCGCCGCACCTGCAGGTTCATCAGCAGCTTCCCAAGACTCTGCCCGCGGGTGGCGTGGGCCACACTCACATAGATGAGGTGGAGGAAGAGCCCCGGCAGACCCAGAAGCCCGATCACCAGGCTGGCGAGGCCGACGTCGACCCCCACCGCGGCGCCGCGCACCCAGAAGCCTGCGTGCCGGACCGTCTCGGGGGCGGCGGCTTCGAGCGCTGCGATCAGATCGTCGTAGCTGTCGAAGCGCCCCGCCGGTTCCTTCGACATCAGGCGCTCGACGATCGCCGCGAGGCGTTTGGGAACGATTGGCACCGCGAGCGCGAGCCTCGGTGGGGCCTCGGTCAGGTGTTTGGCGATCACCGCCACCGGCGTCTTTGCGTTGAATGGCGGAGCGCCCGAGAGCAGATGGTAGAAGGTGCAGCCCACCGAGTACATGTCGGCGCGATGGTCGATGTCCTCGCCCTTCGCCTGCTCCGGCGCCATGTAGAGCGGGCTGCCCACCACCGCGCCGTCGCGGGTGATCTTCGAGTCCGTTCCGCCCACGGGTTTTGCGACGCCAAAGTCGGCGATCTTCAGGTTGCCCTTCTTGTCGAGCAGCAGATTGCTCGGCTTGATGTCGCGATGGATGATGCCCGCGCGTTGTGCGTCGCGCAGCCCCTGGGCGACCTCCAGCATCAGCCGCCGGGCAAGCTCCGGATCGACGGGCTCGCGTTTGTCGATGAAGTCTTCCAGGTCGCCGCCATCGACCAGCTCCATGGCGAAGAAGAGAGAGGTCTTACCGTGGTCGTTCGCCGGGGTTCGTCCGATGTAATAGATGTGAGCAACGTGGGCCGAGTTGAGGCGCGCCTGCGCGCGAGCTTCGCGCAGGAAACGCTCCTGCAGCTCCCCGCTCTCCGCGAGGCCCTCGGGCAGGACCTTGATGGCCACTCGCCGGTCGAGGGAGCGGTCGTGCCCCACGTACACCGCCCCCATCCCGCCGCTGCCGAGCGGTCGCTGGACGTCGAAGTGGTCGAGTCGCTGACCCACCCAGCGAGTGGCGTCCGAGCTCGGGGGCTTGGATGTGCTTCGTGGGCCACTCTCGGCCAGGAGTGTGGTGTCGAATGCGTCAGCTTCGTCGACGCCCATTCTCGTTCCCTCGCTGGATCTTCGCATTCTCCCTCGTGCTCAGCAATGCGCATGCCACACGGGAGGTGCGAAGTCGCTGATGCAGTCGTGGCGCGCTCACTTCACGCGGGTGAGGTCGGCGCGCGCCGTCTGCCCGCTGCCCTGCCACTGCCACTCGAGGTGGTCGTCGACGGGTCGCATCGTCATGGTGCCGCCGTCGATGCAGCGGTCGTGGCCCTCCGTCAGCTCCTCCCTCGCTTCGAGGACACCGTCGCTGCTCTGTGCGACGCAGATCCAGGTGGCGGCGCACGGGATCGACGGGTACCTGACGGAAGCACAGGCGCCGCTCCGCGTGGTCCAGAGGTCGACCTCGAGGGGCCAGCTCTGACCATCACCCTGCACACCGGTGCCCGCCCAGCGCCCGAGCGGGAATGGATTCGGGGGAGGGGGCTCGGTTCGCGGCTGCACCGGAGGCTCTGCGGGTTCGTCGACCTCGTCGGCGCGCGCGACGATCAGCGTCGGAGCGCTCGCCGCTTTTGTCGCAGGCGATGCGCCGCATGCCACGCTCACGCCGGCGCAGGCCACAAGCATGCAAGCCGCGAACGCGGCGGACTCGCCCCTCAGTACGGGCTCGCGCCGAACACGTCCCGAAGTCGATCTTCGACCGCTGGGTTCGGGCTCGGCAGCCCGACCCGAAGCGTAATGGTCGTGTCGTCGCCCCAAGGCCACCACAGCGCGTAGATGATCGCACCACCACTCGTGTTGGTCGAGAAGATCCACTGGTCCGACCGAACGCCACCGGTGCGCTCTGCAATCTGCTGCACGAGCGGCGGCGCCGCGCCCAAGGTCTTGTGGTTCCAGCGTCCAGGGAAGGTCGGCGCCAGTGCCGTGTTCGCCTCTTCCACCAGCTCGGCCGAGAACGCTGACGCTACGCACGAGAAGCGCCCATCCCAGCTCCAACCGCGCTTCGGCCATTGAGTGCGAAAATCCTGCAACGCAGTCAGGAGCGGTTCGAAGGCGGTGGTGACCCGTTGGCTCATGCGACCCGGGTAGGCTAGCGCGGACAGGCGGGTGGGTGAAACTCCTGACGAAACGCCCTTGCCGGCAGCCGCTTGGCGCGGTTCCATGCCGAATGTGCCTGGCCCGCGATTTCTGACCGTTGCTCGCTGGATTGGGCTGTCCGCCTCCCTCTGGCTGGCCACGCCGGCATTTGCCCAGTCCGACGCCGAGCTCATCCGCGCGCGGAAGCTCTACGCCCAGGGCCTGACCCAGGAGGCCGCGGGGGACTGGGCGGGCGCGCTTGGAACCTTCGAGGATGTAGCCCGCATCAAGGCCACGCCGCAGGTGCGCTTTCATCTCGCACGCTGCAAAGAGAACCTCGGCCGCTTCAACGAGGCGCTCGGTGGATACCGGATGGCGGAGTACGAAGCCGAGCAGGGTGGGAAGAAGGAGCAGAGCCTCGTCGACGAGGTGAAGAAGGCCCGCGAGGCGCTCGAAGGAAAGATCCCGAAGGTCACCATCACGCGCGGCAAGGGCGCCGAAGCAATCAAGATTGAGCTCGACGGTGTTGCGCTCGGCGACACGCAGATCGGTCAACCGATCACCCTGGATCCTGGTCCGCATGTCGTGCGAGGAATCGTGGCCCAGGGCAAGTCGTTCAAGCGGACGTTGACTCTGGCCGAGGCAGAGCAAGTGAATGTGGTGCTCGACGTGCCCGACGACCTGGTGGCACCGGCGACCGAGACGCCGGCTGCGCCGAGCTCCGAGGGGACGAACGAGGCGGCGCCGGTCGCAGCGCGCGACGACGCGGTGCCGCCCGAGGCCCCGCGCGTGGAAGCGTCGGGCTCGTCTGCGCCGTGGATCATCGGCGGGCTGGGCGTGGCCAGCTTGGCCGCGTCGGCGGTGTTCTATTCACTCCGTGCCAAGGCCGTCGACGACCTCGACAAGGGTTGCATCGGTCGCACCTGTCCCGACACACTCGAGAGCACACAGAAGCGAGGCCAGACCTACTCGACCCTCACGGGAGTCACGCTCGGGCTCGGTGTGGTTGGTGTTGGAACCGGGGTTGTGATGCTCTTGGGCCGCGGGCGCGCACCAACGACGAGTCCGCCGGCGGCGCAGGCATACGTGCAGCGGCACGGCGGTGGATTCAGCTTTGGCGGGCGTTTCTGAGCGGTCGGAGCTTGCACCGGGAAAAGCGCCGGTCCGACCCGCGTGATACCATTCCGCGGCTCGCGTGACGGGAAATCTCCTCTTCGCCTGCGCGCTTGGCGCGCTGTCGGTCCTCGGATGCAGCATCGAGCTGAAGGGCGGCGCCGCGCCCGACGCGGGCGGCGGTAGTGGCGCCGGTGCGACCGGTGGCGCGCCGCTCGGCGGTTTCGGGGGTGACGGCGGGGTTGGAGGTCTGGCGGGTGCCGGTGGGAGCGCTGGCGCTGCGGGTGCACCACCGACCGCGTGCAGCACCGGTTTTCAATGCGTGCCGAAGGCGCCCGCAGGTTGGGGCTATGCCTTTCTTTCCGAGGGTACCTACGTTGCCAGCGAACCGGCTGGTCCGATCTGCCCGGATGGCTCCGAGCCGCAGAAGTTCTTCAGCAACCCCGCCGGGCAAGGCAGCTGTTCGGCCTGCACCTGCGGCGCAATGACTGGCGGCGCGTGCAGCGTGTCGCTGCTCTGCAGCGGCGACGCGACGTGCAGCGTCAGCACGGACTACACGGAGACCAGCGGGGGCTGCAAAGGCAAGAGCGGAAGCCCATCGCTGCATTGCAGGCTCGGTAACCCGAATGTGACGACGCCGGGCAGCTGCGAGCCGAGCGCTGTGGCGCCGATCCAGGGTGATCCTTGGAAGAACCGCGCGGACGTGTGCCCGGGGAA
The DNA here is from genome assembly GCA_016706225.1 of Myxococcales bacterium. Lineage (NCBI taxonomy): Bacteria > Pseudomonadati > Myxococcota > Myxococcia > Myxococcales > Myxococcales bacterium. The sequence continues at coordinate 291,658 of JADJKB010000003.1, read as the reverse complement.
ACCAGCGACGGCGTGCGGTCCGGCGTCCGAGTGTTTGCCGCAAGGCACGGGCACGTACGCGGCGTCGATCTGTATCTACCTACCGGGCGACCAGCTCTGCCCAAGTGACTGGCCCCAGCGCAAGCCCGTATTCCAGAAGTACCTCGATACACGCTCGTGCGCACCCTGCAGCTGCGCACCGGGAGTCATGGATTGCACGGCGGAATACAAGTTCTGGGACGACGCGACTTGCCTGTTCGACAACCAGAAACTCTCGAGTACGAACTGCACCGACGTTTCAGGGACCATCAACTCGTTCTGGCCGGCGTGGGGGCTGGAGCGAACCAAGAGCCCGACGCTCGTCGGAGGCTGCATCCCCGGGGGAGGCACCCCGGTTGGCAAAATTGTCGGCGACCCGAACACGGCGCTGACGGTGTGCTGCCGGAATGCCAAGTGACGCTCCGGATTCGGGTAGAATGCCGCCGCCGTGAAGCGTTTCCCTTACTACCGCTCGCTCTCCGCTTCCGGCAAGCGCACCTATGACAAGAGTGATGCGATAAGGAGCGTCAGCTTGCCGCGTGTGGCGGAGCACCGGGAGCGGGCCGTCGTGCTACGCCAGGCACTCGAGGGCGGCTCCCGGCGCGCGGTGCAGACCGCCGCGCAGGCGCTGGTGACGGACCTGACGCTATCCCTCGGTGTCGTCAACGTGACCGTTCGGGTCTTGGCCCGGCGCCCCAAGGATCACGACGGCGAGCTGCATGGTCTGTATACGCTGGAGGCGGACGGGCGTGCACACCTCGAAGTCTGGATGCGCACGGCGGAACACTCGCGCACGGTGGCGCCGCGCACGTTCTTGCGCACGCTCTTGCACGAGGTGTGTCACCACCTCGACTTCAAGTACTTCGGGCTCAAGGACACCTTCCACAACGCTGGGTTCTTCCAGCGTGAGTCCAGCCTGATGAGGCAACTCTCGGAGCCCGCGAAGACTCGCCCGCCGCCGAAGGGAGCAAGAGAGCCGTCGCGCCCGCGCAAGGCGACGCCGCGCCGCGAGGCACGTCAGCTATCGCTGTTTGGACCCTGACATGCTGGAGTTCGAAGACCCCAACGAGTTGATCGGTGCCGTCCTGGACGGCCGCTGGAGGCTCAGCCGGGTCCTCGGTCAGGGAGGCCTGGCCGTCGTGTTCGAGGGGGTGGGCGTCGACGGCACGGCGCGGGCCGCGATCAAGGTGCTGCGGGCCGAGTTCGGCGAAAATCAGGACGTCGTTGCGCGTTTTCTCAACGAGGTCCAGGCGAGCGCTCGTGTCGATCATCCCGGCATCGCGCGGGTGTACGAAGCCGTGCGAGCCGCGGACGGGACGCCGTACCTGGTGATGGAGCTGCTCGAGGGCGAACCGCTCGCCGATCGCATGAACCGCGGTCGGGTGCCGGTGGAGCAGGCCTCCGCCATCGTTCAGAACATCCTTCGTGCTCTGTCCGCTGCACACGCCGCGGGTGTGATCCACCGCGATCTCAAGCCCGGCAACGTGTTCTTGGTGGGCGATTCCAATCACGGCAGCGACATCAGGGTTCTCGACTTCGGTATCTCGCTCGTGCTCGATGCTGCTGGCGGAATGCACCGCAAGACCCGGACCGGGATGCTGCTCGGGACTCCCGGCTACATGAGTCCGGAGCAGATCAAGGACATCAAACACACGGACGCGAGGGCCGACCTCTGGTCGTGTGGGATCTTGTTCTACGAGCTCCTCACTGGGGTCCCGGCATTCGAGGCGGAGAACGACTTCGTTCGGGTGACCAAGGTGCTGACGAGTGAGCCGACGCCGATCCAGACCGTCGCGCCCCAGTACGCACACTGGGCACCGTTTTTTCAGCGCGCTCTGGCGCGGAAGCCGGAAGCGCGATTCCAGACCGCCTACGACATGGCGCAGGCGGTCGAGAGTGTGGCGCGCTCCGGGCAGATGCCGGCGTCGGTGGTCGCGGCGCCGGACACCCGTGACGCGGTCGCGATCCCGTCCGGTCCCTTGCCCCCCGGTGGGCACTACCCATCGGCTCCGCCGCCCCATCATCCATCGGCTCCGCCGCCCGGCCACTACGGCTCGAGGCCACCCCCCGCCCCGGGCGCCGGGGATGCACCGGCGGTAGGACGGCGGTTCGGCGGTGACACGGCGGTTTCGGCCGGACTCCCCGGGGCGACGTCGGGTCACGCGGCTCCGTCGGTCGAGGTGGTCAGCGTGCCACGGCGGACAATTGCGGTCCCACTCCCGCTCGCGCTGCTCGTCGCGGTCATGGCGCTGATGCTCGGCTTCGCCGCGGGCCTCGTGGTCGGCAAGTGGTGACGCAGGGGCCGGGCTCGGGTAAACCGTGCCCATGACCGAGCTCGATAGCCGCTGTCTCGAAGCGTTCCCTACCTGGCTGCGCACCCTGGGCGAAGACGCCCGTGAGCTAGCGATCCTCGTCGAGAACGACGCCGCGCCAGCCGAGCTGCGCCGCAATGCTGCGGTCGCCCTGAACTACTTGTTCAAGTCGCTGGACCTCATCCCCGACGGTATCGAGGACCTGGGGTTCATCGACGATGCCTTCGTGTTCCGGGTCGCCGCCTCGCGGGGTCAGGCCGACGGGGGTCATGCGATCGTTGCCCGTCTTGCCGCCGACACCGAGCTGATCAGCGAGTTCTTGGCGGACGATTTCCCGCGCCTCGAGGCCTACGTCGCGAGCCTCGGTGGCGCTGCCGCCCGTGGCCGCACGGTCGATGACATCTTCGGCGACGCGGCGGTACGTGCCGACTTCGTTCGCGAGGTGAAGAGCTGGGCCGACGGATACTCCGAGCCGGGTTTTCACCGGGACGCGAAGAACCTGGTCAAGCTGAAGAGTTTCCTCGCCGCCAAGCTGCCGAAGTGAGTCAGCCCGACACGCGAGCGCTGACGTTGGCCCACGGCTGTTCGGGGGGCTGCTGCGCCGAGTCGTTGCTCTTGAGCTGAGTCATCAAGTCGCGGCACTCGGGTCGGTCCTTCAGGCCTTCGACCAGGACCTTGCTGGCATCGGTGAACGCCTGCTCGATGCGAATGCCTTCTCGCGTGCGGCCCGCGACCTTCTCACGACCGCTCGCCAGATCTTCTTCCAACGCCTCGGCGTAACGGGCGAGCTGGGCGCGCAGGTCCTCGATCTGACGCCGTAGGTCCCGGGCCGTTCCTTCGCGTCCCAGGCGACGTGTCTCGCGCGTGCTCAACCACTGGCGTTTTGCCTCGACCATCGCGCGTGCGGCTCCGGCGCCCTCGTAGATGGCCCGATTGCCTTGACCCGCGCGCTCGGCAGCGTCCGCCTGAGCGACCTTGTCCTTGGCGAGCTGTTGCGCTGCCGCCAGCTCTCGCCGAGCGACCTCTTCTTCTTCGCCGTAGGCCGCAGCGTCACGCAGAGCGCGGCTCTCTTCTTGTGCCAGCTCCTCGACCTTGCGGCCGATCTCCGCGCGCAGCGCACGACCACGCCGCTCGAGCGCTTCGAGTTTCCGTGTGTGACTGGCGATCTCGCCTTCCAGCCCATTGGCTTTGGCGGTGACATCCCAGATCGTGGCCATGGACGTGGTCAGCTCGGGTGTTGCGTTGCCCGATGGGAAAGCGCGCGCGAGCATGCGAGCGAACAGTCCGGCGCGGCCGCCCCACTCCGTCACCGGCGTGGTGGTGGGCGGAGGTGGTGGCGGCGGCGCAGCCTGAGGCGGCGCCTCGCCCGCGCTCTCTTTGTCCCACGAGGTGCTCGGCAGCGAGCGCTGCAGCGCTTTCAGCTCCTCGAGCAGGTGATGGCCGTCGCGATAACGCTTGCGGTTGTCCTTCTCGAGTAACTTGAGAATGATCTTCTCGGCGACCGGGTTGACGTCCTTCTTGATGGCGGTCGGGCGTGGCGCCGGTGCCGTGCGCTGCATCTCCAGCAAGGTGTCGCGGTCTGCTGCGCGGAACGGGAGCTGGCCAACGAGCATTTCGTAGAACAGCACGCCGAGGGCGTAGAGATCCGACTGCGGTCCGGCTTGTTCGCCGCGGGCCTGCTCCGGCGACATGTACTCCGGCGTGCCGAATACGGCGCCCTTGGGCGCCAAGCGCGGATCGTGAGCGAGGGCCGCCAAGCCGAAATCCAGAATCTTCACGAAATCTTTACGGCCGCCCCGCTGGGTCAAGAGGATGTTGTCGCTCTTGAGATCGCGGTGCACGACGCCCAGGTCGTGCGCGCGAGCGAGGGCCGCGCCCATCTGCTCGAGGATGTCCACGCCGCGGGTGAGCGGCATCGGACCACGCGCGAGTTCGGTCGAGAGCGGGATGCCGATCAGGTACTCCATGACCAGGTAGAGCTCGCTCTCGTCGGTCTCCCCGATGTCGTGGATGTCGATGATGTGTGCGTGGTCGACCCGGTTGGCGGCGCGCGCTTCCCGTAGCATCCATGCGCGAAGGTGGGTCTCGCCGCGCAGATCGGGCCGAATCAGCTTCACAGCGACGACTCGGTCGATGAGGACGTGCCGGGCCCGGTACACGATGCCCATGCCACCTTCGCCGATGCGCGCCTCGAGGCGGTAGCGCCCCGCAATCACCTTGCCAATCGCGGGATCCTCACCTCGTCCACGGGAGGCCGAACGTTGCGGCGCTGCTTGTGCCATGTGCTTTTGGTCCGTCCTTCACGAAGGGAGCAAGTCGACCTCGAACTCTAGCGGATAGTCCGGTCGTCCTCCAAGCGGCGTTCCGCGCCGCTGAGGCTCAAAACACGAAGCTCACGACCGGTACGCGGACCTCGGTCGCCTGTTTCACCCCAAACTGCATCAGCTCGGCGCGCGAATAGGCGTTCTTCACCTCGACCGCGGGCACGCTCAAGGACAGAGCGCGAGGAGTCCATCCGACCAGCGCCGGAGGAGGGGGCGCCGCGAGAAGCACTGCCGGTTGGGACAGGCGTTTTGCCACCCTCTTCTTCCGGGCCGGCGCCTTGCTGGTCGCGGCGGGTGCGGAGCCGGGCTGCGGCGGTTCTGCCACCGGTTCATCACTCGGCCGCCGGTCCTCGGTGGCGTTTGCGGGGGGTTCGTAGGCAGCGCCGCTGAGGACTGCCACCGTGGTTGGAATGGCAAGCGCCATTCCGCCGGCGAGCATGTAGATGCTGATCTTCGCGTCACTGCTGCCAGTCTCCACGAAATACCCGCCGACGCCGCCGGCGATGCCGCCTGCGATGCCGCCGACGGCATACGCCCAGGGTTTTTTCACCTTCACCGCCGCTTCGACCAGCATCACGACCTCGGCGCCGAGCAGCACGCCGCCCGTGATGCCTTTGCCGGTCGCGCTGGCCTCTTCTGCATCCTCTGCGGCCCGTGACGGCTGAGCAGCGAGCAGCAACGACGCCGACAAGGCGACACAGGAAAGCGACTGAAGAATACGCATCGATCCTCCGCTCCGTAGGTTTCCGAGGGTTCGGTGTCCCTAGGCGACGAAATGTTCGCGCAGACTACCCCGGTCGAGTCCGGCCACCAAGGGTTCAGGCACCGGCGCGTCTGTGCAGGGGTTTGTCGGGCTGGACGGAGGGGGCTTCGCCGCACGGGCCGCGTGCTCGGCGGCTCGCGCCTGGCGCTGCAGTCACGTAGATTTCCTCGGGACGTGGGCAGACTCGGCTGGCGTGTGATTCGGGGTGCCACGCTGGCGGTCGCTCTGGTTCTGGCCGTTGGCCTCGCGGCGGGCACGGTCCGACTCCTGCCGTGGCTCCTGGCGCCCGAAGTGCCGCTGCGCGTCGCGCTGCCCTTCGCCCGCGCGCTCGGCGCGTCGGCGACCGAAATCGCGTTCTTGGTGGGCGCACCCATCGGGGCGGCGCTGGTCGTCGTGAGCTTCATCGAGCGGGGCGAGGCCCGCTCGCTCATGGCGGTCGGTGCGTCACCGCTCCGGCTGACACTCTCGACCTTCCCGCACTTGGCGCTGGTGGGACTCGCTGCCTTTTCGGCCAGCCTCGCCTGGGGCTCCGGTGCCGATGTGCCCGGTCGCTTCGCCCGACAGTTGATCCACGAAGGTCGCTCGAGCTGCGCCGGCGTGGAGCAAGCAAAAAGCGCGTCGGTCCCGCTGCTCGGCGTGACCTGGTTGTGTTTTCCCGGCCAGCCCCCGCGCATCACGGGCGCCCTGCCGGGCCTGGGGGGACGCGCGTGGTTCAGCGCGCGCGAGCTGGAACCGAGCGACGACTTGCGGGAGTTGCGTCTGGTCGACATGAGAGTCGTGAGCCGGCGCCTCGACGAAAAACACTACCTCGATCTCAGCGTGCAGAACGGCACGGTGCGCGGGTTGCCCGGCTGGGGTCGCAGCGCAAAGCTGCCCCTGTCGGTGCGGAGCGCGCTGTCGGCTGCCACCGCGGTTCTGCTCGCGCTCGGCGGCGTGCTGTCGGCGCTTCGGCTCGGCACGACCCGGCGCGTGACGGCCATCGCCGTCGCCGGAGTCCCGGTGCTGGCGTCGATCGCGCTGCAGTCCCGGCTGGACGCCGGCGGCGGGTCGGCGAAAAGCTACCTGCTCGTGCCCGTCGTTGGTGTGGTCACGCTCGTTTCGGTCAGCGCGTTCGCGGCGTTCGCTCGCGCTCGGCTGCGGCAGCGTGCACGACCTATTGGGCCCTGAAGCGGGCGCAAATCCTGGGTTTCCCCGGCCTCGGCCTCGGCCGGTTCGCCGACGCGTTGCTGGCGACCTCGGCCGGTGATATCAACCGCCGCTCTCATGGGTGTCGGCCCCTGGCAGCTGGCTGTCATCGTCCTGTTTCTGCTGCTCCTGTTCGGTGCTGGTCGACTGGGAGGAATCGGTCGCGGTCTCGGAGAGGCGGTCCGGGCTTTCAAGAACAGCATGAACGATGCTGGGCGTCGGCGGGCGCGGGGCAAGGCGGACGACGCAGACGATGACGATGACGACCCCGGCGAGCGGCAGCTCCCCAAGCGCAAGAAGCGTGTGGCACAGGCTCCGGACACGGTATTGAACAAGAGACACGTCAGGGCGCGGCGCAGAGCCGAGCCGGACGACAACGACGACAACGACGACGAGAGGAACTGAACTTGCCGAGGCAATTCGCAAAGCGACTGGACCGCGTGGCACCGAGTGCAACGCTGGCCATGACCGCAAAGGCGGCGGAGCTCAAGGCGGCCGGACGGAAGATCTACGCCTTCGGTGTCGGTGAGCCCGACTTCGAGACGCCGGAGCACATTCGCCAAGCCGCAGAGCGCGGCATCGCGACGAGCTCACACTACACCGCGGTGCAAGGAACGCTCAGCTTGCGCCAGGCAATCTGCGAGGCCACGGCACGCGACCGCGGCTGGCGCCCCACCCCCGACCAGGTGACCGTGTGTGTGGGCGCGAAGCACGCGCTGTTCAACTTGGCGATGGTGCTCTGTGAGCCCGGTGACGAGGTCGTGATCCCTGCTCCGTACTGGGTGAGTTATCCCGAGCAGGTCCGGCTCTTCGGCGCCGAAGCGAAGATCGTCGAGACCTCGGTCGAGAACGGCTTCCGTGTCACGCCGGAGGCACTCGATGCGGCGATTGGGCCGAACACCAAGGCCGTCATCTTGTGTACACCTTCCAACCCCAGCGGCGCCGCCTACGACGCCAGCGAGCTTCGCGCTCTGGCGGCCGTCCTGGCGAAACACGACGTCTGGGTGATCGTCGACGAGATCTACGCCGATCTGACCTACGACGGCTTCGAGCACGTGTCGCTGGCCAAGCTGGCGCCGGAGTTGGCCGATCGCCTCATCGTCGTCGACGGTGTGAGCAAGACCTATGCGATGACCGGCTGGCGCATCGGCTGGGCCATCACGCCGCCGGCACTGGCCAAAGCGCTGCTCAAGGTCCAGGGCCAGTCGACCACCAATCCGACGGCCGTCGCGCAGGTGGCAGCCGAGGCTGCTCTGCTCGGGCCTCGGGAGCCGATGATCGCCATGGCGAAGGTCTTCGCCGAGCGTCGCCGGCGCATGGTCGAGGGCCTCAATCAGATCCCGGGCATCCGTTGTGACTGGCCCCGCGGCGCGTTCTACGCGTTCCCGGACGTGACAGGGCTGTACGGGATCCGCTGGGGAGACAAGAAGCTCGAAAGCGCCAGCGACGTCTCGCTGTGGCAACTCGACGTGTGTGGCATCGCGGCCGTCGCCGGGGAGCCCTTCGGAGCCCCTGGGCACGTGCGGTACTCGTACGCCGCCGCCGAGTCCGTGATCGACGAGGCGCTCTCCGTGCTCGCCGCGGCCGTGGCACGCGCGCAGCGGTGAGCCCCGAGAATTGGTCTAACATGATGCCGGCCGTGGAAGCAGCAACGAGAACCCGCGACGTCCGCCGTACGCTCGTCGGCCTCACCGAGCTGACCAAACCCGGCGTGACGCGCATGGTGCTGGTGACCACCGCCATCGGGGCGATCCTCGCGCCGGGTCCGGTCGTGCTCTCGAAGCTGGTGATCGCGGTCGTTGCCACCGCCGCGGTGGTCGGTGCTGCCAACGCGCTCAACATGTATCTCGAGCGGGACGTCGACGCGCTCATGACGCGCACCCGAGAGCGGCCGATTCCTTCGGGGCGGATCGCGCCCGAGGTGGCGCTCTGGTTCGGTGTGACGCTCGCGCTGGCCGGGCTCGTGGGGTTGACGTTCCTGGTCAACGCCCTCTCGGGACTTTTGTGCGCGGTGGCCTTCCTGAGCTACGTGCTCGTCTACACGCCGCTCAAGCGCGTGACGCCCCTGGCTCTACACATCGGAGCAATTCCAGGCGCGATTCCCCCGCTGATTGGCTGGGCGAGCATGACCCGCAGTCTGTCGCTGCCGGCCTTCTCGGTGTTCGCGATCTTGCTGGTCTGGCAGATCCCGCATTTCCTGGCCATCGCCATGTTTCGGGCGAAAGAGTACGAGGGAGCAGGGCTGCTCGTGTACCCGTCCGTGCGGGGCATTCCCGCCGCAAAGAAGGCGGTGGTGCGCTACTCCATCTTGCTGCTCGCCGTCAGCCTGGTTCCGGCGTGGATGGGACTCGGCGGTGCGCCGTACGTGGTCGTTGCCAGTGTGCTCGGCCTGACTCAGGTCGTGGTTGCAGTGCGCGGATTCCGGGCGCCCGATCTTCAGCTCTGGGCCAAACGGCTGTTCTTGGCGACGCTGCCCTATCTGCTCGTGGTCTACGGCTGCCTGGCATTCACCGCGCAATGACCGAGCCGCCTCGGATGCGTTGGTGGGCGTGGGGAGCGTTTGCAGTGGTGTGTCTGGCCATCCCGCTCGTCGGCTACTGGCTCGGGCGCTGAGGCAGGGGAGCCGCAGCGTCCGGGCGCTCTCGGACCGCAGCCAGCGCTGCGAGCAGCGAGGCGAGCAAGAGCGCGAGCCCGAGGACCGGGATGTCCGTCCCCGAGCGCGCGAGCAGCGCAAGTGCAACGGCGCTCTGTGCGTAGGGGTGTTGTCGGCGCCCAAAGAGCGCCGCCGGAACGGCAAAAAATAGCAAGAGACACAGGGCAAAATGCAGCAGGGTCGGCACCACCGGCCACGGGTGCCGCAGGAAGACCGGGACCGCTTTGTCCAGTAGACCCAGCACGCTGTCTGGCCTGGGGGTCATGTACAGGCTGACGATGGCAAGCCCGATGGCGAGCGCGACTACGGGTCCCCACACGAGCAGCGCCCGCTTCCAGCGACGCTCCGTCAGCCACACGATCGCGATGCCGAGAGTTACCAGGTCCAGTACCCACGCAACCGTGGCGAGGACCTGCGCAACGCGAAACAGACGAGTCAGCGCCTCGTGGCTCGCCCAGACGGCGAGGGAACGCGCCGACACCGACAAGAGCGAGTTCAACCCGGCGATTCCGATGACCATCCCGGTTGCACGGGTGTGTTTTTCGATCACGGTCGGCACGCTGGCCGCGAGCGCCGCGAAGGACGCCAGCGTCGCCAGGCCGATGACCAACAGCAGCGGCAACTCGCGCGTCGACGCTGCCATGACCAGCGTCACGATGCCGGCGGTGGTCGGTGCTGCGATCAAGCGATAGCCGACGCTGAGGTCGCTCTCGACCAGGATTGCGATGAGCAGCTGGATGGCGACCAGACAACCCGCGACGACCGTCAGCTGACCCAGCAGGGCTGCGGCGTCGTCCGAGCGCGAGATCCAAGCCTCGAGACCCGAGCGCCAGCCCAGGAGTGCCGGCACGGCGACTCGCCCAGACAGGAACGCAAAGAAGAACAGCAGCACCAGAGCGCCCAGGAGTGACCGCTGCGCGCGGGCGGAGAGCCGTGGCGAACGCACGCTGGATGCCGCACGGCTCGGCGCTGCGGCGTCGAGTCGCGGTTCGGCTTCCGCCGGCTCAGGCGGGTTCGCTGGGGCCTCCGGAGCCCCTGCCGCTTCGCTCGTGGGTGCTCGTTCGCCGTCGATGCTGGTCACTCACGGCCTTGCGACGAAGGTCTACCTTGGGCTCCGTCGCGTCTCGCTCTTACCTGAGCGATGCGCGCTTTTCCAGCCCGAGGAATGGCCACACTGCCCCGTGGCGCTGATCACCGGGCGGCGCCTCTTTGGGGTCGAGGGGTCGCCAGGGCGCCGGATCGACCTTCGGCGGTGCGGATTTGGGCGCGCCCTTGAGGATGAACGGGTGCGCGAAGTAGGTGGAGCAGGCGTAAAACGGGTTCCGATAAAACTCCCAGTGAAAGTAGACCCGGCCATCCGGCGAGACGATTTCCCCCGGCGGCGCTCCGAACGGGCTGGCCCGTTTCACGCTCTCGAGGGCTGCGATATCGAAGGCCGTGACTCCGCTCGTGTGGGTGACCCCCATACGCACCAACTTGCCCTCGTCTTTGTCGAGCACGATCTCGAGGTCCGTCTTGATCTCCGGTCGGTTCATCGGATGCCCTGCGGGCAGAGCTTCGAGCGAGGCCAGGAACGAGTCCGCGAAGATCGGATGGAGCCGGTTGTGCACCGTGTTCAGGTAGGTGGCGAACGGTACGCGTGCCGTGTTGAGCGCGGTCTGGTTGCCCGGCTTGACGCTCGCGACGTAGTTCTCGATCGAGGCACGCCAGCGCTCGATGCCGAGCGCCTTCCACGAGCCGCGATGAGCGCTCTTACGGCGCTCGGCGTCGCGCTTCTTTTCCTTGACCAGACGATCACGCCCGATGGCCGCGAACGCCTGCTGCGGAGACAGGTTCAGATTCACCCCACTCGACGTGGTGCCCAGCGCGCCGAGCCCCAACATGTCGCTTGCGCCGCCCGAACCCTTCATCGGTGGCAGGCGCTTCTTGCGGGCTTTGCGCGCTTTTTGCGCAGCGCGCGCGGCGCGCGCTTCGGCCACGGCCCAGTTGCCGTTGTCGGCGCTCGTGGGCTCGGGATCGGGTGCTACCTCTTCCTTGGCTGCGCGTTCGGTCTGCCCACGCTGCGCCGCTGCGGTACCCGGGCGTTTCGACGCCGCGCTGCCGTTTTCCGGGCCCGGTGCCTTCTGCTCGCGGCCGGGTGACGGCGGTGGCGCCTGGGAGGACGCGGTCTTCTCCGGCTTGTCGGGATCGTCCTGGCTGGTGGGCGCCTTGTTGGGCTCACCCTCGTGTTCGTCCGACTGCGCCACGCGCGACTCGTCGGAGTTGCCCGGGTTCTTGGTCGGTCCCGAGTGGGCTCCGCCCGGCGTGGGTTTCTTGTCGTTCTGGTCGGTAGCCGTGATGCGAGCTTGGGTCTCCTGTTTTACGCGGTTCGCCTGATCGGCAATCTGGGCCGCGTTCGGGTTGTCTTTTTGGTTCTTGTCCTCGACGTTTTGCACCACGGCGACGCGCTTTTTCGCCTGCATCTTGGGCAGCTCTTTGAGCGGGTCCGGCTTCGCCTCTTCCTTCTTGGCTTCGCTCTTCAGCTCTAGCTTCGGAGGCTCGGGTTTGTTGGGCTCGACCTTGGGCTCGTCCTCTTTCTTCGGCTGCTCTTCCTTCGCCTGTTTCGAGTCATCCGTCGGGCCTGGTTCGTCGTTCGGATCGCTGGCCTGCTCGCTGGGCTTGTTGGGGTCGACCTGCTCGGGCAACTCCTTGGGCTCGGCAGGGTCGGGCGCCGACTCGTCGAGCAGGCTGATCTCGACGGTCCCGCTGCCGCGCACCTGACGTTGAACACTCTGAGCGAAGCGTTTGATGTCGAGGGTCTCCTCGAACAGCCGCGACATCTTCGACGCACCTCCACCCCAGACCAGGTGCGCCAGCAACGCCGTGGCGACCCAGAGGAAAATGGGGATGTTGGAGTCGCGAGTCATCAGACGCCGTGGGTCCGCCTAACGTAACATCCGACCAGGGGACCAGCAATCGACGGGCGGCGGGAGAATGACGTGCGCTGGGGCGCTAAACCTTCGAGATCACGTCCCAGTGCTCGGCGATCTCGCCGGCGGTCCACACGCCGCTGTCGGAGTCTTTGAACTTTCCGGCGCTCTCGACGACCTTGTAGATGCTGAGCTTGCCGCCCGCGACGGACAGGACAGCGCCGGAAATGTCCTGCGAGAGCTCGCTGGCCAGGAACAAATGCGCGGGAGCGACGTGCTCCGGCGTCATGCTCGCGACCTTCTCGAACATCGGAAGGTCCTCGGTCATTCGCGTCTTTGCGATCGGCGCCACGGCATTGACCCGGATCCCGTGGCGTTGGAGCTCGATCGACGCGGTCCTCGTCAAGCCGTAGATGCCGGCCTTGGCGGCGGCGTAGTTGGCTTGCCCGAAGTTGCCCAGCATGCCGGACACGCTGGTGGTGTTGACGATGCTGCCGGTCGAGCCCTGCGCGCGCATCTGGCTGGCGGCTGCCTGCGTGCACAGGAACGTGCCGGTGAGGTGGACGGCGATCACCGCATCCCACATCGAATCGTCCATCTTGAGCAGCGTCTTGTCTCGCAGGATGCCGGCGTTGTTGATCAAGACGTCGAGCCGACCGAAGTGTTCGACCGCAGTCGCGACGATGCGCTCGGCCCCCGCGCGGGTTGCCACGCTGTCTCCGCTCTCGACGGCCTCAGCGCCCGCGGCCCGAATTTCGTCGACCACGGTCCTGGCCGGTGTGCCGCTCTGACCCGTGCCATCCCGGGCGCCACCGGCGTCGTTGACCACCACTCGCGCGCCTTCGCGGGCGAACAGGAGCGCCGTGGCGCGGCCGATGCCGCCGCCGGCTCCGGTGATGATGGCGACTTTTCCGTTCAAGAGGCCCATGCTTGCGTGACTCCAGCGATCCTTTGGCCGCACGTGCGCGTTGGTGCGCCCCGTCGTGGGTCGCGCGCCGACGGGGGCCGAAACATAGCCCGCTCGGGCTGGCTCGTCACCGCGCGAGAGCGCGAGAAGCGGAGCCGGCGCTGGGACCGGCGGGCTCGGATGCCTTCGGTGCGACGAGCACGTCGACCAAGAGCGCGAGCGCGGTCCCGACGGCTGTGCCCACCACGTCCCAAGCGAGATCCTTACCGCTGGCCGTGCCGTGCCCGGTCGCGTCGTACACCTCTTTGCCGACACCTAGCGTCAGCGCGAAGGTCGCCCCGGTCGCGGCGCGTTGCCAGCGTCGGTCCAGAAAGATCGACGACGTCGCGTATCCACCGGCCGCGAGGCCGGCGGACACACTGAAGTGCAACGCCTTGTCGGGTCCCCACCAGGGATCCGGATCTGCGGCCCGCGCAGCGGAGCCACAAAGGAAGGCGACGGCGAAAGCCGCGAGTGCGCGGGAGTGCAGCATTGCCGGTGAAAGGAGCATACCTTGGGCCGTCACCCGAAAAAAAATTGGCTGTTCGTCTGGCTCTGGCCTCCAAGTGATCGGGCAAAAGAGTGGTGCAGATGTCGACGCGGAATACGCTGGGATTGGCGCTTCTTTTGGCGTTGGGCGTGGCGGTCGCCTGCGGGAGTGACTCCGATGACGGAGGTTCTGGCGGCAAGGGAGGCACCGGGAACGGCGGCGCTGCGGGCGGCGGTTCGGGCGGCACCAGCGGCACGAACAGCGACGGCGCGGCCGGTACGGGTAACAGCTCCGGCGCTGGGGGCACCGGAGGCTTCAACCCCGACGGTGGGATCTCGACCTGTCAGGGCCACATATACGATTGCGGGGACACCCTCGACAACGACGGCGACGGCCTGACGGACGAACGGGATCCCGACTGCCTCGGGCCCTGCGACAACACCGAAGGTTCCTACTACGGCGGCATTCCCGGTCAGAACAAGGCGCCCTGCAAGGCCGACTGTTACTTCGACCAGGACACCGGCCCCGGCAACGACGACTGTTACTGGAACCACGAGTGTGATCCACTCTCGGTGGCGCCGGACTACCCGCCAGAGGGCGCGGGCTGCAAGTACAACGCGGCCGCCAAGACGCCTGGCACTAGCCTGTCGTGTGCGGAGCTCGACAAGACGCAGAGCAAAGCCTGCGGGGACTACTGCGGTCCGCTCACGCCGAACGGCTGTGACTGTTTCGGCTGTTGCGAGCTCCCCGCAGGCGGCGGCAAGTTCGTCTACCTCGGGTCCGAAGTGAACGGCGTTGGCAGCTGTGACATCGCGAGCCTCGCGGACCCGGCGAAGTGCAAACCCTGCACACCCGTGGCCGCGTGCTTCAACGGCTGCGGCAAGTGTGAGCTGTGCATCGGCAAACCGACGCTGCCTGCCGAGTGTTACCCACCGGATGGCGGGTACGACGCCGGGTACGACGCTGGCTACGACGGCGGCGTCGACCTGCAGTGTCCGGTCGGGAAACAACCCTGTGGACTGCCGGGTCAAGCGGCGTGTGCCAACGGCTACTACTGCATCACCGGCTGCTGCCAACCCGTTCCGAGCTGAGGGCGAAATGCTATACGGACGTTTGCTTCGACTGGTGGGCCGATTGTGCCTCTTCGCCGCGCCATTGCTGTCTGCCTGCGGCAGTGACGACGACGGAAACACCAAGAACAAGAACGAGCCCTGCGAGGTGACCGCGCAGACCGGCTGCAAAGAGCAGCAGGTTTGCTGTCAGCCACGTTTCCGGGTGATAGAGGGCAGGCCATCATGAAGCTTCAACGATTTGCGTTGCTCGGGTTCTGCGCGCTGCTGGGAACCGTCGCTTGTGGCGGCGGAGACGAAGGCGGCGGCGGCGGAAAGAAAGACGCTGGCAAGGACGGCTCGACGGGCGGGACCGGCGGGGGCTCCACGGGTGGGAGTGGTGGAACGTCCATCGGGGGCGCAGCAGGTGGTGGTGGCGCGTCTGGATCGGGTGGGAGCACCGGGGGCGCAGCGGGCTCCGGCGGTGCAGCGGGTGCTGGCGGCGCAACCGGCGGTGCTGCGGGTGCTGGCGGCGCAACGGGCGGAGCTGCCGGCGCGGGCGGCGCGACGGGCGGAACCGGAGGCTCGACGGGCGGGGCCGCGGGCGCGGGGGGCGCGACGGGCGGGACCGGCGGCGCAACGGGCGGAACCGGAGGCTCGACGGGCGGAACCGGCGGCGCAACGGGCGGAACCGGCGGCACCGGCACGGGCGGGGCCGCGGGAACAGGCGGGACCGCCGGCGACGGCGGCGCGCCCGAGTGCGTGAGCGACGGCGACTGTGACAACGGGGCGTATTGCGATGGTGTCGAGAAGTGCGTCGCAAACAAATGCACGCCGGGGACGGCGATCGTCTGTCCGGACGACGGCAAATCGTGCACGTCCGCGGTCTGTGACGAAACCAGCACGAGCTGCAAGGTGTTCAAGAGCGATGGGGCCTGCGATGACGGTCTCTACTGCAACGGCATCGAGGCTTGCGACCCAACCAATGCGCAATCGAATTCCACCACCGGTTGCACCGCGGGAACACCCGTCGCGTGCGATGACAGCTTCAGCTGCACCGTGGACAGCTGCAACGAAGGCTCCAAAGCCTGCGTTCACACTGCCAGCAACAACGCCTGCAGCAACGGCCTGTACTGCGACGGCGCCGAGACCTGCGCGCCCGGAACCTCCGGTGCCAACCCCACGACGGGCTGCGTGGCCGGCACCGCGCCGAATTGCGAGGACGGGCTCGCCTGCACCACCGACAGCTGCGACGAGGTCAACGACACCTGCCAACACGTCGGCGACGACAGCAAGTGCCAAGACGGGCTCTACTGCAACGGCGCCGAGAGCTGCGATGTGAACACTGGCTGCAAGGCCGGCGCCCCGATCAACTGCCCGAACGTGGACGGGCTGGCCTGTACCGTCGAGACTTGCAACGAGGCGACGGACACCTGCGACACCGCCATCGACAACACCAAATGCACCGGTGGCCAGGTCTGTATTCCTCCGACCGGATGTGTCACGCAGGCCTGCACGACGGCCGCCGATTGTACCGATGGCAACGCCTGCAACGGTCTCGAGACCTGCGACACCAGCGTCCCGGGCGGCCAGTGCAAGCCGGGAACCCCGGTGAACTGCAACGACGGCGTGGCTTGTACGCTGGACGAGTGCAACACCGGCACGGGAGCCTGCACGCATACGCCGTTCAACGCCTTCTGCAGTGACGGGAACCTCTGCAACGGCATCGAGACGTGCAACGTGACCACTGGCTGTCAGGCTGGCACGCCGCTCGCGTGCAACGACAACAAGAGCTGCACCATCGACAGCTGTCTGGCGTCGATTGGCTGCTTCTACCAGCCGAATGACGCCGCTTGTCAGGACGCGAGCCAGTGTAACGGAGCAGAAGCGTGCAACCCGAGCGCGGGTAACGCCAATGCGACCACCGGATGTGTGCCGAGCCCTGGCCCCTTGTCGTGCGGGGCACCGGTCGGTTGCGCGACCAAGGCGTGTGTCGAGGGCATCGGTTGTCAGTCAGTGGGCAATGACGACCTGTGCAACCAGCAACACAATCCACCCCAGTGCGGTTACAAGTGCGACGCCGCCACCGGCCAATGCAGCAACACCTGGTGCAAGCCCGGTACCTGTCAGGGCAAGACCTACGCCTGCGGTGACTGCATCGACAACGATGGAGACTGCAAGGTCGACTCGCAGGACGAGAGCTGCCTCGGCACCTGTTCGGACAACGAGGGCGGCTTCAAGGGTGAAATCCCGGGGCAGAACAACGCGGCCTGCAAGATGGATTGTTACTTCGACGCCGACTCGGGCGGAGGGAACGACGACTGCAACTGGGACCACCGCTGCGACACGAACCAGCCTCAGCTGGGCGACGGCTGCACCTACGATCCGACCTTCAAGTTCCCTGGCAACAAGAGCTGCGCCGACTACAGAACCACGCAATCCGCCCAGTGCGCAGGGAACATGAACCAGTCGACGGCAGCGACCGGCTACTGCGGTCCGCTGGTCCCGAACGGCTGCGACTGCTTCGGTTGCTGCGTGTTCCCGCAGCTGCCGTACCCGGACACGATCATCCAGGGCGTGGCGATGAAGACGGGCGTCTACTTGGGGTCCTCTCCGACGAAGCAGTCGGCAGGGACTTGCACCATGGCCGTGGTCAACGCCGGAAACCCCGGTACGTCCCCCGCGTGTCACAAGTGCGCTCAGGTACCTTCCTGCGCGAACAACTGCGACGTCTGCGAGATCTGCGTCGGCAAGCCCACGTTGCCGCCCCAGTGCACCGAGCAGACCTGTCCGACCGGCAAACAGGAGTGTGGGCTTCCGGGCCAAGGGCCCTGCCCGACGGGTGAGTACTGCGTCACCGGCTGCTGCACGCCGAACCCGAGCTGACGAGACCCGGCGTCGGGCGCCAAGCGGAAGGTAGGCAGTGGTCGATGAGGCCGCTGCTGGCTTTCGGCTTTGTGCGAAGCGCGCGGAGCGATGTTAGGCTCCGCGCCCCATGAGCCGCCGCATCCTCGTCACGGCCGCGCTGCCCTACGCCAACGGCCACATTCACCTGGGGCACCTGGTCGAGTACATCCAGACCGACATCTGGGTGCGATTCCAGCGCCTGCGCGGGCACCGCGCCATCTACATCTGCGCTGACGACACCCACGGAACCGCCATCATGATGCGCGCGCGGCAGGAGGGGCGAACCCCCGAAGACGTCATCGCGGACATGAGCCTGGCGCACCAGCGCGACTTCGCCGGCTTCCAGGTCTCCTTCGACCACTACGGCAGCACCCACTCGAAAGCGAATCGCGAGCTCTGCCACGAGATCTGGGCAGCCCTCCGGCGCGCGGAGCTCGTCGTCGAGCGAGAAGTGACGCAGCTCTTCGACGCCAAAGAGGGGACTTTTCTCGCGGACCGCTTCGTGAAGGGCAAGTGCCCACGCTGCGGAGCGCCGGACCAATACGGGGACGCCTGCGAAAAGTGCAACGCGACCTACTCGGCGCACGAGCTGGTCGATCCGGTGAGCACGCTGTCCGGCACCCGCCCGGAGCTTCGGAGCGCCAACCACCTGTTCGTGAAGATCGAGACACTGCACGACTTCCTGGGCGAATGGACCTCGGCCGAGGGACACCTGCAGCCCGAGATCGCCAACTACCTGGCGGGACATTTTCTCGCGGAGCCGCTGCGCGACTGGGATGTGTCCCGACCCGCACCTTACTTCGGTTTCGAGATCCCCGACGCCCCCGGCAACTACTGGTACGTGTGGTTCGACGCACCCATTGGCTACGTGGCGTCCACCCGGGAGTGGTGTGAGAAGCGTGGGGAGCGCTTTGACGACTGGTGGCGCAGCGCTGACACCGAGATCCGCCACTTCATCGGCAAGGACATCACCTATTTCCACACGCTGTTCTGGCCGGCCATGCTGAAGACCGCGGGCCTGTCTCTGCCAGCGCGGGTCCACGTGCACGGATTCTTGACCGTCAACGGCGAGAAGATGAGCAAGTCCAAGGGCACCTTCGTGCTCGCGTCGACCTACCTCGAGCACCTGGACCCCTCCTACCTCCGCTACTTCTACGCGGCCAAGCTCGGCGCGGGGCCTGCCGATCTCGATTTGAACCTCGACGAGCTCGTGGCCAAGGTGAACTCGGATCTGGTGGGCAAGGTCGTCAACCTCGCCAGCCGCTCTGCGCGCTTCGTGCGGGAGTCGGGCCTCAGCCCGAGTTACCCGGCCGACGAAGGTTTGTTCGAGCGCGGCGTCGCGGCAGGTGACGAGATCGCGGCAGCCTACGAGGCGGCGGACTACGCGCGGGCCATGCGCGCCATCATGGCGCTCGCTGACCGCGCCAACGAGTACGTTGACCGCATCCAGCCCTGGAACCTGAAGAAGGACCCGGAGAAGGCGGCGGAGCTTCAGGCCGTGTGCACCATCATTCTCAACCTGTATCGCCAGCTGGTCGTCTACCTGACGCCGGTGCTGCCGCGGCTGGCGGAGCAGACGGCGGAGCTGCTCGGGGCGCCCGTTCGGTCGTGGGACGATGCCAAGACGCCGCTCGTCGGCAGCGCGGTCGCCGAGTTCAAACACCTGATGCAGCGCGTGGATCCCAAGAAGATCGAGGCCCTCGTCGCGGCCAGCATGGATGCCGAGGCGGACGTCGCACGCGGCAAGGCCTCGAAGGTCGACCCGGACGACGGCGCGGCGCTGGAAGCCGAGCCGCTGGCCGCCGAGTGCAGCATCGACGATTTCGCGAAGCTGGATCTGCGTGTTGCGCGGGTCGTTGCGGCCGAACAAGTACCCGAAGCAAAGAAGCTGCTGAAGCTGACGCTGAGCCTCGGTGGGGGAACGACGCGCACTGTCTTCGCCGGGATCAAGGCCGCCTATGAGCCGGAGAAACTGGTGGGCCGCCTGGTGGTGATGGTGGCGAATCTGGCCCCCCGCAAGATGAAGTTCGGGGTGAGCGAGGGCATGGTCGTAGCGGCTGGCCCTGGCGACAAGGACGTGTTCCTGCTCTCTCCCGACCCCGGCGCGAAGCCCGGACAACGCGTTCACTGAAGTGACGCTGGGTGGACCGAGGCCGGAGGGAGAAGCCTCGACACCCGTCAGTCGCCATTGGCAGACTAAGAAATTCGTTCGAGCACCAGAGGGCGCGGCGTCGGGGCTCTTCTCCCGAGCGTGAAGGCGCGGGCGGTGCGTTCGATCAAGGCTGGAGCGTTCTTCTTGTTTGCGAGATGCAAGAGCGCGAGCGGCGTGCCCTTCTCGACGCGGTCTCCAGGCTTGGCGCAGAGCTCGATGCCCACTGCGGGGTCGACCTTCTGATCGGCGCGGGTACGCCCCGCTCCCAACGCCACTGCCGTGAGCCCTAGCTCGAGGGCGTCCGTCGCGACCACGAAGCCGGTCGTGGGGGCGGGCACCTCGAGCTTCAGCTTGGCGCGCGGCAATCGTGATGGATCGAGGACCACGCGGGGATCGCCGCCCTGCGCCTTGACCATGCGCACGAGCACGTCGAGGGCGCTGCCGTCCTGGATCGCCCTCTCGAGGCGTTTTCTGGCGTCGGCGGGCTTTTTCGTGACGCCGCCCAGCAGCAGCATCTCCGCGCCCAGCGCCAGCGTGAGCTCCCGGGTGTCGGCTGGACCCTTGCCCATCAGGATCTCGATGGCCTCGCGGGTCTCGAGCGCATTGCCGATGGTGGTGCCGATGGGCACGTTCATGTCGGTCAAGAGTGCAACAACCCGCTTCCCGGCGCGGGTGCCGACCCGCACCAGTGCCCGCGCGAGCGCCCGGGCCGAGGCCAGGTCCTTCATGAACGCGCCGCGTCCAACCTTCACATCGAGCACCAGGCCGTCGATGCCCTCGGCGAGCTTCTTCGACAAGATGCTGGCCACGATCAACGGGATGCTTTCCACCGTGCCGGTCACGTCCCGGAGGGCGTAGATGCGTTTGTCCGCGGGCGCCAAACGTGCGGTCTGCCCGATCATCGCCACGCCGACCTCACGCACGATGCGCTCGAACTTCTTCTGATCGATGTCGACCGAGTAGCCCGGGATGGCCTCGAGTTTGTCCAGCGTTCCGCCGGTATGCCCAAGTCCGCGCCCCGAGATCATCGGGACGGCGACTCCGCACGCGGCGACCAGCGGCGCGAGACAGATGCTGATCTTGTCCCCGACGCCTCCGGTCGAGTGTTTGTCGACCTTCGGACGTTTCACGCTCGGCAGGCGCAGCACGTCACCGGAGTGCAACATGGCCTCGGTCAATGCCACGGTCTCCGCGTCGTCGAGTCCACGCAAGAAGGCGGCCATCAGCCAGGCGCTCATCTGGTAGTCGGCGACCCCGCCGCCGACGAAATCTGCCACCAGACCCCGCACTTCTTCGGGGGTGTGGCTGCCGCCGTCCCGCTTTTCGATGATGAGCTCGACCGGGCTTTTTCTCATGGATGAGACAAAGCACTGCGCCCCGGTGGTTGTCACCGGGGCGCGGCTGCCGCTTCACCTTTTCGGCTGATTACAGGTTGGGGTCCGCCGAGAAACAGCAGCGGAAACCGACGTCGAACAGTTTGTACTGCGCGTCCACCGTGAAGAAGCTGAAGTTGCACTGGGCGCCGTCTTCAGAGTCACTGTTGAACGCTCCACCCATCAGCGTGAAGAGGCAGGTGCTGTTCGTGGCCGTCTGGCTGCAACCGCCCGGGCTCGCCGTCGAGTTGAAGGTGATTTCCCGGAGGTTGCCCGTGACGTCCCGGATGTTGTTGTTGGCCGCGACGTTGCCCTGCAGCGCCGACCAGTCGGCCCAGCAGTTCTGCAGCGAGCCGGAGGACGTGGGCAAGAGGCCGTCCTGATTGCCGTTGCCCGGGTTGCCGTCGAAGTCGAAGGCGCCGATGTTGCAGAACTTGGAGCCGGTCCCAATGCTGGTGCAGGCGGCGCCGCGCGGGTTGTAGCCCCACTTGCAGGTCGCGGTGGCCTGACACGTGCTGGTCCACTCTGCGGTGCTGCAGAGCCGTCCGCCGCGGGCGGAGCAGGTCTGTGCCGCTTCGACCGGGGTGATGTTGAACCAGGGCACCACACCGCTGACGGAGCAGGCCTGGGTCTTGTCGATGGTCGACCCGACCGGAGCCGCGGTCTGGTAGCCGTTGCCGCTGCCCGGGTTGACGTTGGTCGCGCCGGGACGGCTGACCTCGTACTGGGTCATCCAGAGTGAGGCGGCGACCTTGGTGACCGCGGGTTTCACCCAGTGGGTGGTGTTGGTGCCCTTGGCCGTGAAGTTCTCGTCCACCAGCCCGTCGCAATCGTTGTCGATGGTGTCGCAGAGCTCGGGGCCGGCGGCCGCGAGGTTCTTCGTCGCGTTGCACACGGTGGCCGCTGTGCCGCTGCACACGAACTGACCGACGCCCTTGCAGGCACCGTCTCCTGGCGGAGCCTTGCCGTCATCGCTGGCGCAGGGTTGTCCGAGGTACCCCTGATTCAGCACTGGTTGTTTGAAGTTCTCGTCCACGGCTCCGTTGCAGTTGTTGTCCTTGGCGTCACAGATATCGGCCGTGGCGGAGCAGTAGTTGGGCGCCGTGCCGGTGCAATATCCCGCCGGGAAGGTGCACTTCCAGGCGCCGGCGGTGCAGGCCACGGTGACCTGTCCTCCCTGGGTCGTGGACTTGCAGCCGTTGTCCGTGGCGGACGGGGCAACCCCACAGACCTGCGGAGGAAGCGGCGCGTTCGAAATGCTCTCGTCGACCTGGCAGTTGCAGTTATCGTCGATGCCATTGCACTGCTCGTTTGCGCTGATGAACGTGCAAGCCTTCTCGCAGTCGTTGTTGTTGCCGTCGCAGTTGATGAAGCCGCTGTCACAGCCCGTGCGCACACAAGCGCCGGCCTGGCACGACCACACGCCGTGGCCGCCAGGGAAGAGCTTCGCGCAATCGTTGCCGCAGCTGCCGCAGTTCTTGACGTCCGTTTGCGTGTTGGGCTGGCCCGTCAGCTGGCCGTCGCAGTTTGCGTCGACGCCGCAGGTGTCCGTGGCCGATGCCGGGCCCACGTAGCCGACACACTGCTTCACGCCACCGACACAGGCGAGGTTGCCCTTCAAACAGGGTGCTGGAACCGGGAGCTGAAGGCCGGGCGGGGCGCAGTCACCTGCGGCCTCGGTCGGCGACTTCACGCACTGCTTGGCTGCGCCTACCTGAGCGCACCACTCGTCGGAAGCGCAGTTGGCGTTGGTCGTGCAGACCTTGGGTGCGCCGGCAGGGATGGTGCCGTCGATCACTCCGTCGCAGTCGTTATCCTGCCCGTTGCAGAGCTCAGGGGTCGGGTCGATCTTGCCCACACAAACCAGGGCGCCGTTCTGGCATTGGTCCGTGCCCTTGACGCAGTTGCCGACGTTGCTGAGACCGCATTTTCCACCCTGATCGGTGGGATTGTCGTCCTTCTGCCCGTCGCAGTCGTCGTCGAGGCCGTTGCAGACTTCGACCTTCTCGCCCGGCGTCACCACCTGATTACCGGTCGGCGCGTCACACACACCGTTGCGCAGTCCGTTGACCGGGAACTTGGGGTTCGTGCCGGCCACGGTGTTGGAGTCCGGATCACAGCAGTCGAGCTTGCCGCCCATGCATTTCTTGATGCCTTGGTGGGTGGTGTCGGCGCAGATGCCGTCCGTTCCGCCAAAACAGGCGGTGCCGAGGCCCGGCTCGTCCGTCTGTAGGCTCGGGTCGGCGTTGTCGATGAGTCCGTCGCAGTCGTTGTCGAGCCCATCACAGACCTCGGGCCCGGTGGGGGAAACGGGGCACTTGTACTCGCAGCCGTCGTCCGGGCTCTTGTTGACGTCGGCGTAGCCGCCCGTGCAGTTCTCGATCTCGCAGCCGGTGTTCTTGTCCGTGCAGGCCGCGCCGCCCGTCGCCGTCGTCACACACTTGGCGGTTGCGTTGGCGACGTTGCACTTCTTGCCGCAAGTTCCGCAGTTGTCGAGGTCCTTGCAGGTGTCGACGTCCTCGTCGATGGTGCCGTCGCAGTCGTCGTCCTTCCCGCAGCCGAAAGCGCCGCCCGGATCCGTGGTGTTGGTCCCGTTCGGATTCCACGTGCACTGGTAGTCGCAGTCCGTGCCGGGTTTGGTAGTGTCGTCGTAGAAGTCGGGTTCACACTTGAACTTGCAGGTACCGGGCGTCGTACCATCGAGCGTGGTGGGCGGTTCGCAGGTCTGTTCGACGCTGTGGGGGATCTGCGTGCAGTTCAGATCGCAGGTGCCGCAATGCTGGGGCGTGGTCCAGTCCAGTCCGTCGTCGATCTTACCGTTGCAGTCGTCGTCGATGCCGTTGCAGATCTCGTCGCCCGTCTTGACACAAGTGTCGCTGGCGTCGGGGAAGATGATCCCGCCGCC
Organism: Myxococcales bacterium; assembly: GCA_016706225.1. Taxonomy (NCBI): domain Bacteria; kingdom Pseudomonadati; phylum Myxococcota; class Myxococcia; order Myxococcales; species Myxococcales bacterium. The sequence continues at coordinate 267,672 of JADJKB010000003.1, read as the reverse complement.
GGAGCCACCTCCGCCATCGATCACGAGGCCTCCAGTGCCGCCCCCGCCAGGGCCGCCGTCGCCGCCAGTTCCGCTGGCTGCCGAACCTCCGGTCCCGCAGTCATCGAAACAAAAGCCCGCAGTGGTGCAGCCGGTCGTTCCCCACAAACCGACTACAGCGCTCGAGATGAAGGCTACCGCCAACCCGAAGCGTTTCATGACCAATCTCCCTTTTTCTCCGATTCGCCCGCGCGCGAACTGACTTCGCTCAATCCAGCGGCCCGCCCGAGCCGCCGACGTCTTGTTGTGAATGTGAGTGCGCCCAGCGCAAAGAGCGCCAGCGCAAACGGCGTGGCGCGCCCGCGCTCGCCCGCGCTCGTGCACGCGCAGCCCCCGCCGCCGGTCGCGAGCCCCCAGACACCCTTCGGTGCGCTGCTGCCAGCACTGCCCGCCGCGCCGCTGGTGCCACCAGCGCCGCCGCCGCCGTCCTTGCCTGCCGCGCCACTGGCGCCGCCCGTACCGCTGGTGCCGCCCGTACCGCCCCCGTCCGGCTCCGGTTCCTTCTGGCACTCGCCGAGCTCACAGCTCTGACCTGCCGGGCACTTCACGGCCGTGCACGGGTCGTTGCCACAGGAGCCGGTGGCGGGATCGCAATAGGCGCCATTGGAGCAGGCCAGGCCGGCGTCCGAGCTGCACTTGTTCGGAGCGCAGGCGAAACCCGCGTCGCCGTCGCCTGCGCAGACCTGACCGGTCGGGCAATCGACGCCACAACCGGTCGGGGTGCAGGTGCCTTCGACGCACAGCTCACCCGCCTGGCACGTCACAGCGGCGCAGCTCTTCACGCAGCGCGGCTCCGTGAAGCTCTCGTTGGGTTTGCAGACCTCGTCGGCAGCGCAGGTGTTGGGGTCGCAGGGATCGTCGACGCAGTTGCCGTTGCTGCAGGCCTCGCCGGTCTTGCAGCCGAAGAAGTTGCAGTTGTTGTCGGGCTGGCAGGAGCCGACGGCGGGGCCGCTCGGTGCACACGCCTGGCCGCTTGGGCACTGCACGCCGAAGCACGGGCTCTGGCAGCCCAGATCTCCCTTGCACACACACTCCGGCAAGCCGCCGGCAGTGGTGGCCTTCGGCCCGCACACGACCTCGCCAGTGGTCGGGTTCTTGACCGTCTTGGCCTTGCAGTCGCCGCACGGGTCGTTGACACAGAACGGTCCGGTCTCGGTCGTGCCGCTCTTGGTCACGTTCTCGCAGGTGGCGCCGCCGGGGCAGATTTCACCCTTGCACGGGACAGCACACTGGCAGACGCCGGCCGTCACCTCGACGCAGGTCTTGCCCGGGCTGCAGATGGGCAACCCGCCGGCGTCGTTGCCCGCGCCGTTGGTGTTGTCGATCTTGCCGTCGCAGTCGTTGTCCTGGCAGTCACACTGCTCCGGCTGCGGGCCAACCGCATTCGCGCACACGAACTTGCCGGAGTCGCAGATCAGCTGACCCTTCTTGCACTCACCCTGATCGGTGCCACAGGCGTCGCCGATCTTCTGATTCGGGTCGCTGGGGTTGGTCGTGCCGTCGATGCCGTCGGGGGCCGGTCCCGGCTCGTCGACCTTGCCGTCGCAGTCGTTGTCGATGCCGTCGCAGATCTCGGGGCTGGGTCCGACGCCGCCCTGGCAGATGGTCTTGCCGGTGCCCCCGGAATCACAGGCGCTGACCCCCGGCGTGCAGACGCCCTTGGTGCGATCACCCGGGTAGAGGTTGGTGTCGTAGGTGGGGCTGCAAGGTCCGCCGAGGCCGAGGCCATCGTCGACGATGCCGTTGCAGTTGTCGTCCTTGCCGTTGCAGACCTCGGCGGTGGGTTTCACGCCGCCCTGACACTCGATGGCGCCGTTGACACACGCGGTCTTGCCCGGTGCGCAGGGCGGAGTCGTCAGCCCGCAGTCCTGACCCACACCGGTGAGGTTGTCGTCGGTCGAGCCGTTGCAGTCGTTGTCGACGCCGTCGCAGACCTCGCCGCTCGGTGTCTTGCCACCCTGGCACTTCCAACCCTGGGTGCCGTTGCAGACCAGGCTGCCCGCCTGGCACGGATCGCTGAGTGTGCCCTTGCCGCTGCAGGTGCCGCCGGGAGGCGGGCACCATTGTGCGTTGGCGTGACTGCAGACGGGATTGCAGCCGGTCGCCGGAAGGTTCCAGCAACCCGGGGTCGTCGGCTGATCGCTCAGCGGCGCGTCGTCGACGCTGCCGTCGCAGTCATCGTCTACCCCGTTGCACTTCTCGGGCTGCGGCGGGTTGCCGCCCTGGCAGACCAAGGCGCCGCCCACACACGCGGTGGCGCCCTTGGTGCAGATGCCACCCTGAATGCCGCAGGGCTGACCGAGGCCGGGGATGGCGTCGTCGACGCTGCCGTTGCAGTCGTTGTCGATGCCATCGCAGACCTCCGCGGTCGGGCCAATGAAGCCGGTGCAGGTGCCGTTGCACGGCAAGAGGCCCTTCACACACTGGCTCTGGGGGAAGGTGTCGTTGTAGACGAGGCCGGGTTTGCCCGGAATGGTGCAGGCCACCGGCGAGATGCCTTCGTCGACGGTGCCGTTGCAGTTGTTGTCGAGCCCGTCGCAGATCTCGGTCTGCGGCGTGTTGTTGCAGCTGCCGAAGCCTTTGGGCACACCCGCGGCGACACAGCCGCCCACCGGCACGGCCTGGCCCGTGCTCAGGCAACTCTGGGTGCCCGCGCAGTTGCCCGGGGGCGAAAAACCACACGGAATGGCTGCCACGCCGTCGTCCGCCACGCCGTCGCAGTCGTTGTCACAGCCGTCGCAGATCTCCGCGCTCGGCTGGCAGTTGTTGGGGCAGGCGCTGTAGGGCACACCGCTGCCGCTCGCGTTGTCGATGACGCCGTCGCAGTTGTCGTCGTCGTTGTTGCAGATCTCGGGCGTCGGGCAGTGCAGCGGATTACCGCAGCGCAGCACGCCCTCGTCGATCTGAGCATTGCAGTTGTCGTCGGCCCCGTTGCACTGCTCGGTCGGGTTGTAACAGAGCCAGGTCGGCGGCTGGGACGACTGCGCCTGATTGACGCAGGGCAGCTTGGTCAGATCTCCCTGGGGATTGGCGGGGGTGATCGACGCCGTGTACTGCGACAGACACGTCGCCCGGGCCAGCGTGCAGCAGTCCGTGCGCTGGTTGCAATAGTGGTTGTAGCCCTCGTCCGTGCAGCCGTTGCAGTTGTCGTCCGTGTTGTTGCACACCTCGGGTTTGATACCGCTGGAGATGATCTTGGCGAGGGCCTGGCTCAGCTGAACCTCGCTGTTAGCGGACAGCGCAGCGACCGTGCCGCCCGCGGCGGCGATCGCGTCCACCTTGGCCTGGCTGGCGCCGGCGAATCCGATCACGTGGGTCTTCACCTTCCAGTTCTGGGTTCCGAGGGTCACCCCGTTCTGGAAGAGATCCTGGGCGGCGGCCACGCCGTCCGCGTCGGTGTCACAGCCTTCGTCGCCGTCGGTGACGAGGATGACGTTCAGATTACGGCAGGCACGATCACTCGTGGTGACGGGGGTCGAGCTCGTGAAGGTCGGGTTCTGGCAGTAGTTGGCGTTCGTCCAGCCCAGGTTCCAGCCAGCGCGCATGTATTCTGCCGTGGTCCGCAGAGAGCCCGCGATCGGCGTCCCGCCGATGGCAAAGAGCTCCTTGCTCTCGTTGCAGTTCCCGTCGAACCACTTCAAGAGCTCGGGCACGTTCGTCGGCGGCGGATTCGGGCCCCAGGTTGGATCCTGGAGCATGTCCACCACGAGATTTCCGCCGTTGCGCCAGGTGCCCTTGGCGAAATTGGGAGCAGCCGGGCCGGTGCCCGGACAGCTGGGAAGATTACCGCAAGAGGTGCCGCCCGAGGCATTGGGGAATCCGCTCACGGTGCAGCCGTTGCCCGAGTAGTATTCGCCGCTGGTGCCGACGCCTGCAGTCAGGGTGCAGCTCCCGTTGGCCGCAGTGCAGGTGTCGACGCAGGCACCGTTCCCGCAGCCGGCCATGCGCACGGGGAAGGTGGCGAGCCCGAAGTTCACCTCTCCGCTGAAGGCCTGGACCGTGTTGCGGAGCGCGCACTTCGCATCGTTGATGCGGGTCGGCTCCATGTTGCAGGAGTTCTTCGGCGCCGTGGAAGGACACGAGCTCGGGAACTGATAGGTCGAGGTCGACGGGTTGGTACAACCGATCATGCTGCCCGACGTGTCCACGACCAGCATGAAGTAGGGCCGCGATGCCGCGGGCCACTTCGAGGGATCGGGGTTCAGGCAGGACGCCGGTTCTTGCGCCGATGCGCGAGGCGCGCTCAGCACGGCGCTGACTGCGAGCGCAGCCAGTCCAAGAACCGCAGTAGATCGGTGTAATCGGCTGATCATTTGACTCTTCTACCTACCCCAATCCTCTCGCTACACCCCGAAAAATCCGCGTGGACTCCTGGTCTTCCGACCTTTTCGACGGCGGGACACTCCGACCGCCAGTGCCAGCCCGCCGAGCGCCAGCGCCCAGGCCCGATCCCCACGTTCGCCGACGCTGCTGCACGCGCAGCCACCGCCGCCCGTCGCGAGTCCCCAGACACCCTTTTGCTCCGAGCTGCCCGCACTGCCGGATGACCCGCTGGTGCCGCCGGCGCCCGCGCCGCCGCTGTCCTTGCCGGCCGTGCCACTGGCACCGCCCGTACCGCTGGTGCCACCGGTTCCGCCGGTGCCTGCCTCTGGTGCCCACTGGCAGTCGCCGGACTCGCAGGTTTGGCCCGCCGGGCACTTCACGGCCGTGCACGGGTCGTTGCCGCAGGAGCCGGTGGCCGGATCGCAGTAGCTGCCGTTGGAGCAGGCGAGCCCGGCGTCCGAGGTGCACTTGTTCGGAGCGCAGGCGAAGCCGGCGTCCCCGTCGCCCGCGCAGACCTGGCCTGGCGCGCAATCGACGCCGCAGCCGGTCGGCGTGCAGGTGCCTTCCGCGCACTTCTCCCCGGCCTGACAGGTCACGCCTGCGCAACTCTTCACACAACGCGGCTCCGTGAAGCTCTCGTTGGGTTTGCAGACCTCATCGGCCTGGCACGGGTTCGGCTCACAGGGATCGTCGACGCAGTTGCCGTTGCTGCAGGTCTTGCCGTCGTTGCAGCCGAAGAAGTTGCAGTTGTTGTCGGGCTGACACGAGCCGGTAGCCGGGCCGCTCGGCACACACGCCTGGCCGCTCGGGCACTGGACGCCGAAACACGGGCTCTGGCAGCCCAGATCTCCCTTGCACACACACTGCGGCAAGCCGGTGGCCGTCGACCCCTTGGGACCACAGGTCACCTCACCGGTAGTGGGGCTCTTCGCGGTCTTCTTGCTGCAATCACCGCACGGGTCGTTGACACAGAACGAGCCGGTCTCGGTCGTGCCGCTCTTGGTCACGTTCTCGCAGGTGGCGCCGCCGGGGCAGATTTCTCCCTTGCACGGGACCGCACACTGGCAGACGCCGGCCGTCACCTCGACGCAGGTCTTGCCCGGGCTGCAGATGGGCAGACCGCCGGCGTCGTTGCCGCCGCCGTTGGTGTTGTCGATCTTGCCGTCGCAATCGTTGTCCTTGCAGTCACACTGCTCCGGCTGCGGGCCAACCGCATTCGCGCACACGAACTTGCCCGAGTCGCAGATCAGCTGACCCTTCTTGCACTCACCCTGATCGGTGCCGCAGGCGTCGCCGATCTTCTGATTCGGGTCGCTGGGGTTGGTCGTGCCGTCGATGCCGTCGGGGGCCGGTCCCGGCTCGTCGACCTTGCCGTCGCAGTCGTTGTCGATGCCGTCGCAGATCTCGGGGCTGGGCCCGACGCCACCCTGGCAGATGGTCTTGCCGCTGCCGCCGGAGTCACAGGTGCTGACGCCCGGGGTGCAGACGCCCTTGGTGCGGTCCCCCGGATAGAGATTGGTGTCGTAGGTGGGGGCGCAGGGGCCGCCCAAACCGAGGCCATCGTCGACGATGCCGTTGCAGTTGTCGTCCTTGCCGTTGCAGACCTCGGCGGTGGGTTTCACGCCGCCCTGGCACTCGATGGCGCCGTTGACACACGCGGTCTTGCCCGGTGCACAGGGCGGAGTCGTGAGCCCGCAATCCTGGCCCACACCGGTGAGGTTGTCGTCGGTCGAGCCGTTGCAGTCGTTGTCGACGCCGTCGCAGACCTCGCCGCTCGGGGTCTTGCCACCCTGGCACTTCCAACCCTGGGTGCCGTTGCAGACCAGGCTGCCCGCCTGGCACGGATCGCTGAGTGTGCCCTTGCCGCTGCAGGTGCCGCCGGGAGGCGGGCACCATTGTGCGTTGGCGTGACTGCAGACGGGATTGCAGCCGGTCGCCGGAAGGTTCCAGCAACCCGGGGTCGTCGGCTGATCGCTCAGCGGTGCGTCGTCGACGCTGCCGTCGCAGTCGTCATCGACGCCGTTGCACTTCTCGGGCTGCGGCGGGTTGCCGCCCTGGCAGACCAAGGCGCCGCCCACACACGCGGTGGTGCCCTTGGTGCAAATGCCGCCCGAAACGCCGCAGGGCTGACCGAGGCCCGGGATGGCGTCATCGACGCTACCGTTGCAGTCGTTGTCGATGCCGTCGCAGACCTCCGCGCTCGGGCCAATGAAGCCGGTGCAGGTGCCGTTGCACGGCAGCTGGCCCTTCACACACTGGCTCTGGGGGAAGGTGTCGTTGTAGACGAGGCCCGGCTGGCCCGGGATGGTACACGCGGTCGGCGGGATGCCTTCGTCGACGGTGCCGTTGCAGTTGTTGTCGAGGCCGTCGCAGATCTCGGTCTGCGGCGTGTTGTTGCAGGTGCCAAAGCCCTTGGGCACTCCCGCAGCGACACAGCCGCCGACGGGCACGGCCTGACCCGTGCTCAGGCAGCTCTGGGTGCCCGCGCAGTTGCCCGGGGGCGAAAAACCACACGGAATGGCTGCCACGCCGTCGTCCGCCACGCCGTCGCAGTCGTTGTCACAGCCGTCGCAGATCTCGGTGCTCGGCTGGCAGTTATTGGGGCAGGCGCTGTAGGGCACACCACTGCCGCTCGCGTTGTCGATGACGCCGTCGCAGTTGTCGTCGTCGTTGTTGCAGATCTCGGGCGTCGGGCAGTGCAGCGGATTACCGCAGCGCAGCACGCCCTCGTCGATCTGAGCATTGCAGTTGTCGTCCGCTCCGTTGCACTGCTCGCTCGGGTTGTAACAGAGCCAGGTCGGCGGCTGGGACGACTGCGCCTGATTGACGCAGGGCAGCTTGGTCAAGTCGCCCTGGGGATTACCGGGTGTGATCGACGCCGTGTACTGCGACAGACACGTCGCCCGAGCCAGCTGGCAGCAGTCCGTGCGCTGGTTGCAGTAGTGGTTGTAACCCTCGTCCGTGCAGCTGTTGCAGTTGTCGTCCGAGTTGTTGCACACCTCGGGCTTGATGCCGGCGGAGATGATCTTCGCCAACGCCTGGCTCAGCTGGACTTCGTCGCTCGCCGTGTAGGCGCCCACGCTGCTGTTCGCGAGACCATCGTCGCCGCGGTCGGCGATCTGATCGGCGGTCGCACCGGCGTTGCCGAAATCGATGACCGAGGTCTTGATGTGCCAGGTGATGCCGTCTTTGACGAAGCCGTTGTAGAGCGCCGTCGCGGCCACGACTGAATCGGCCGAGTTGTCACAGGTCTCACCGCCATCGGTGACCAAGATCACGTTGACGCTGCGGCATCCGCGTTCACCGTTGGCGACCGAGGTGAGCGGAGAGTTGTAGGTCGCGCCGCCGCCGGGCCGCGTCCAGCTCGCGGAGTAGTAGCGATACATGTCGCGGAGGATGCCGTTCAGCGGCGTGCACCCGCTCGCGAAGAGCTCCTGGTTGCCGGTGCAGTTGTTGTCCACCCAGCCCAAGATCTGGGCGGCGTTGGTGGGCTGACTGTCCGGCGCGATCGGGACCAAGATGTTGGCGCCCGCGCGCGACGACGAGTTCGCAGCACCGGTATTCGGCTCGGGCCCACATCCGCCATTGCAGCCGTTGCCGTTGGCGTCTCCGGGGAGATTCGCGTAGTTGCAGTTGTTGTAACAAGTGGCCGAGCAACCGGTCATCGTGCGCGCGAACGAAGAGAGCCCGAAGCGCGCTTCGCCGGCGAACGCTTGTGTCGTGTTCTTGACGGCGCAGCGGCCGTGGCCGAGTCGATTGTTCGGATACCCGCACGAGTTGTTGGTCGCGACACTGGTCGTCATCGACCCGGAGGAGTCGAACGCGATCATGAAGTAGGGCCGCGCCGCCGCGGGCCAATCCGCCGGGTTCTGGCTCAGGCATTTGGGGTCTTCCTGGGCCGCCAGCGGTCCCGCGAAGGTTGCGCTGGCCAAGCAGGCCAACAGCGACAGTCCAAGCCGCATCGATGTCGTCACTTTTCCATCTCCCGATTACCCCGACGCCGGAGGCCTGCCGCCCCCATGAGAAGTCCCGCCATGATGAACGCGAGCGCGCTCTGTCGCGGATCGGAGCCTCCCGCGCGACACGCGCAGCCCCCGCCGCCGGTCGCGAGGCCCCAGACCCCCTTGGGCGCCGTGCTGCCCGCGCTACCTGCGGCGCCGCTGGTGCCGCCTGCGCCGCCGCCGTCCTTGCCGGCCGCGCCACCTGCGCCGCCTGCACCGCTCGTTCCGCCGCTGCCGCCGGTTCCCGCCTCCGGTGCCCACTGGCAGTCACCGGACTCGCAGGTCTGACCCGCCGGGCACTTCACGGCCGTGCACGGGTCGTTGCCACAGGAGCCGGTGGCGGGATCGCAATAGGCGCCGTTGGAGCAGGCCAGGCCGGCGTCCGAGGTGCACTTGTTCGGAGCGCAGGCGAAACCCGCGTCGCCGTCACCAGCGCAGACCTGACCCGTCGGGCAATCGACGCCACAACCGGTCGGGGTGCAGGTGCCCTCGACGCACAGCTCGCCCGCCTGGCACGTCACCGCGGCGCAGCTCTTCACACAGCGCGGCTCCGTGAAGCTCTCGTTGGGTTTGCAGACCTCGTCCGCCTGACAGGGATTCGGCTCGCACGGGTCGTCGACGCAGTTGCCGTTGCTGCACGCCTCGCCGGTCTTGCAGCCGAAGAAGTTGCAGTTGTTGTCGGGCTGGCAGGAGCCGACGGCGGGCCCGCTTGGTGCACACGCCTGCCCACTCGGGCACTGCACGCCGAAACAGGGGCTCTGACAGCCGAGGTCGCCTTTGCACACACACTCGGGTAAGCCGCCGGCAGTGGTGCCCTTCGGTCCACACACGACCTCGCCGGTGGTCGGATTCTTGACGGTCTTGGTCTTGCAATCGCCGCACGGGTTGTTGACGCAGAACGGTCCGGTCTCGGTCGTGCCGCTCTTGGTCACGTTCTCGCAGGTGGCACCGCCGGGGCAGATTTCTCCCTTGCACGGCAGCGCACACTGGCAGACCCCTGCCGTCACCTCGACACAGGTCTTGCCCGGGCTGCAGATGGGCAGACCGCCGGCGTCGTTGCCGCCGCCGTTGGTGTTGTCGATCTTGCCGTCGCAGTCGTTGTCCTTGCAGTCACACTGCTCCGGCTGCGGACCCACTGCGTTGGCGCACACGAACTTGCCAGAGTCGCAGATCAGCTGACCCTTCTTGCACTCACCCTCGTCGGTGCCGCAGGCGTCGCCGATCTTCTGGTTCGGGTCGCTGGGGTTGGTCGTGCCGTCGATGCCGTCGGGGGCCGGGCCCGGCTCATCGACCTTACCGTCGCAGTCGTTGTCGATGCCGTCGCAGATCTCGGGGCTGGGTCCGACGCCACCCTGGCAGATGGTCTTGCCGCTGCCGCCGGAGTCACAGGCGCTGACGCCCGGGGTGCAGACGCCCTTGGTGCGGTCCCCCGGGTAGAGGTTGGTGTCGTAAGTGGGGCTGCACGGTCCGCCGAGGCCGAGGCCATCGTCGACGATGCCGTTGCAGTTGTCGTCCTTGCCGTTGCAGACCTCGGCGGTGGGTTTCACGCCGCCCTGGCACTCGATGGCGCCGTTGACACAGGCGGTCTTGCCCGGTGCGCAGGGCGGAGTCGTCAGCCCGCAGTCCTGGCCGACACCGGTGAGGTTGTCGTCGGTCGAGCCGTTGCAGTCGTTGTCGACGCCGTCGCAGACCTCGCCGCTCGGGGTCTTGCCACCCTGGCACTTCCAGCCCTGGGTGCCGTTGCAGACCAGGCTGCCCGCCTGACAGGGATCACTCAACGTGCCCTTGCCGCTGCAAGTTCCGCCTGGAGGCGGGCACCACTGCGCATTGGCGTGACTGCAGACGGGATTGCAGCCGGTCGCCGGCAAGTTCCAACAGCCCGGGGTCGTCGGCTGATCGCTCAGCGGCGCGTCGTCGACGCTGCCGTCGCAGTCGTCGTCTACCCCGTTGCACTTCTCGGGCTGCGGCGGGTTGCCGCCCTGGCAGACCAGGGCGCCGCCCACACACGCGGTGGTGCCCTTGGTACAGATGCCACCCTGAATGCCGCAGGGCTGACCGAGGCCCGGGATGGCGTCGTCGACGCTACCGTTGCAGTCGTTGTCGATGCCGTCGCAGACCTCGGGGGTCGGGCCGATGAAGCCGCTGCAGGTACCGTTGCACGGCAAGAGGCCCTTCACACACTGGCTCTGGGCGAAGGTGTCGTTGTAGACGAGGCCCGGTTTGCCCGGAATGGTACACGCGGTCGGCGGGATGCCCTCGTCGACGGTGCCGTTGCAGTTGTTGTCGATGCCGTCGCAGATCTCGGTCTGCGGTGTGTTCACACACGCGCCGAAGCCCTTGGGCACACCCGCGCCGACACAGCCGCCGACGGGCACGGCCTGACCCGCGCTCAGACAACTCTGGGTGCCCGCGCAGTTGGCCGGCGGCGTGAACCCGCAGGGGATCGACGGGATGCCGTTGTCCGCGATGCCGTCGCAGTTGTTGTCACAGCCGTCGCAGATCTCCGCGCTTGGCTGGCAGTTGTTGGGGCAAGCGCTGAAGGGCACACCGCTGCCGGCGGCGTTGTCGATGACGCCGTCGCAGTTGTCGTCCTCGCTGTTGCAGATCTCGGCCGTCGGGCAGTGCAGCGGATTGCCGCAACGCAGCACGCCTTCGTCGATCTGCCCGTTGCAGTTGTCGTCCGCGGCGTTGCACTGCTCGGTCGGGTTGTAACAGAGCCAGTTCGGCGGCTGGGATGACTGCGCCTGATTGACGCAGGGCAGCTTGGTCAAGTCGCCCTGGGGATTACCAGGAGTGATCGACGCCGTGTACTGCGAAAGACACGTCGCCCGGGCCAGCTGGCAGCAGTCCGTGCGCTGGTTGCAATAGTGGTTGTAACCCTCGTCCGTGCAGCCGTTGCAGTTGTCGTCCGAGTTGTTGCACACCTCGGGTTTGATCGCGCCGGAGATGATCTTCGCAAAGGCCTGCGACAGCGTCACCTCGTTGTTGGCAGGCAGTGCATTGACCGCCGCGGCGCACGCGCCCGACGTCGTGCCACACTGGCCCATTTTGTGGACATTGTTGAGCAGCGTCTGGTCCGCAGGCTGGTCCACGTTGAACGCGATGACGTGGGTGTAGATGCGCCGCGGGACGCCGTCCTTCGTGAACCCGTTGTAGAGCTGCTGGGCCGCGGTGACCGGATCTCCGCCGCAAGTCTCGCCACCATCGGTCATCAAGATGACGTTGAGGGACCGGCAGGCGCGATCCGCCGCCGTCAGTGGGGATGCGAATCCGGGCAGACCATTCTGATAATACGTCAACGCATTCTGGAGCGACGCACCGATGGGCGTTGCGTCGTAAGCGAACAGCTCTTTGTTGTCGCCGCAGTTGTGGTCCATGTACTGCAGCATGGAAGCGACGTTGTTCGGCAACGGGGGGACCTGGTCCGGAACCACGCCCGCGAGCAAGTTCGCGCCGCCGCACGCGCTACCCCCGAACGAGCAGCCGCTATACGCGTAGCGATACCAAAACGTCCCTGTCCAAGTCTCGCCCCAGTTGCACGCCGCAGGACAGCCCGAGATCGTACGCGAGAAGCTCGCCAGGCCGAAATTGGCCTCACCGGAGAACGCGAGCAGAGTGTTCTTGAGCGCACACTTCGCGTCATTGACGCGGAGCGGCTGCCAGCCGCACGAGTTGTTGATGCCCCCTCCAACGTCGGCGCACGTCTGCGGCCAGGCCGTCGCCGGATTCGTACACGCCGCCATGCTCCCCGACGTGTCCACGACCACGAGGAAGTACGGGCGCTGGGGCTTTGGCCACACCGAGGGATCCGCGCTCAAGCAGGATGCAGGCTCCTGCGCCCTCGCCGGGGCAGGCCAGACGGCAAGGGTCGCCAGTCCCACCAACGCCAGGCCGCAGGTTCGGGTCAATAGCCGCACGGTTCGCGCTTTTTCGTCCGTCATGGGCACGCCCTCGAGGTCCGCTGTTTGTGCTTGGGGGGTCCGTCAGAGATCCCCATCGTCGAGCGCCTGCCACGCGCCCGACGGAAGAATTCCGAGCCAACGCTCAAGCTACACGCTCGACCTCCGAGCCTCAAGGCTGGGCGGGACGATCTTGCCTACCCATGCCTACATTGGCCCTAGCCGATACCGGGGGAGAATCCACCCATTTCCAGGCATCTGTGGAGCGCCCGTGACGCGCGGGCACAGGGAAGCTAAGCGTGCATTCGCTCGCCTTCTCGGAGACAACAATCCGTGCCCAAGCCGCTCGGACGCCCCAAAGGCCGCTTCACTCAGCATCGGCGCCTCGATTTGATGCGCGATCTGCTGGCGCGCCACCCGCGCGGGCTCTCGCTCTACGAGATGGCCGATGCGCTCGACGTCAGCGCCCGCACCATGCGGCGCTACCTGAAAGAGATGGAGCGCGAGTTCGATCTCGAGAGCCACGAGCTCAAGGGCGGAGGCGCTCTGCTCTGGCGCATCCGACACTCGGAGGCCCCGCGCAAGGTCGAGCTCCGGCGCACCCAAGCGTACGCCCTCTTGGCCGCTCGTCGCCTGTTCGAACCCATGCGCGGCTCGGCGTTGTTCGAGGAGATCGATCTCGCGATCAACAAACTCCTCACGTTTGCCCAACGACCTGGGCGAGGGCCCAATGCTGGGCTCGCAGACGCTCGGCTCGAGGATCGCTTCCTGTATCTGCCGTTCGCGCCCAAGAACTACGCCGAGAAGACCGAGGAGCTCGACGACTTGTTCCAGGCGGTCTCGGATCTCCGGCCCCTCAGCCTCGCCTACAAGAGTGCGGCCAAGAAAGAGGACGAACGCATCGTCATCCACCCCTACGCACTCGTCCTCCACCGAGACAGCATCTACTGCGTGGCGCACCACGTGGAAAAGGACGAGATCCGAACCTTCGTCCTCGACCGCATGCGCAACACGGAGTGCGCCGTCTCGCAGCGGTTCGTCCTGCCCGACAGCTTCAAAATTGACGACTATTTCCAGGGTGAGCTCGGGGTCTGGCGCAGCGAGACTCGGCACAAGGTCGTGATCGACTTCGACGCCCAGGGTGCAGAGTACGTGCGCATGCGGAAGGTGCACGGCTCACAAAAACTCCAGTCGATCGCCAACGGAGGGGTGCGCCTCTCGATGACCGTCGGCAGTCTCAATCCGGTCGTGAGCTGGGTGCTCGAGTGGGGACCCCGCGCCAAGGTGATCGAGCCGCCCGAGCTCGTCGAACGTGTGCGTGGTGAGCTCGAGCAGGCCGCTCGCCTGTACGGCGTACCGAAGCGGCGCAAGTCGCCCAAGAGCTGAGCGCTCTCACTTGGGCTGGCTGCGGAAGTAGCGATAGTAGGCCAGCACCTTGCCGACGTAGGCCTGAGTCTCTTCGTAGGGTGGGATCCCGCCATTGCGGATGACGGCGTTCTCACCGGCATTGTAGGCGGCAATCGTCAGCTCGAGATCTCCGTTGAACAGATTGGCGAGCACCCGCAGGTAGCGCGTTCCACCGAAGATGTTCTGACGCGGGTCGAAGTGGTCCGTGACCAGCATACGGCCCGCCGTCTCCGGAATGAGCTGCATCAGCCCTCGGGCGTTGGCCCGCGACACGGCGCGCGGATCGAAGTCGCTCTCGACCTTGATCACCGCGCGCACGAGCTCTTCGGGGATCTGATACAGCGTCGCGGCCTGGCGAATGTACGTGTCGTAGCGCGAGAAGCGCTCGGGCGACGTGTCACTCGGCATGAACACGGGGATCTTCGGCTTGTCCTTGGCGAACAGCTCGCTCGACTTGCCGGTCGGCTTGTTGGTGAACGAGACCACGCCGCTCGAGTCGACGGTTTTGTAGATGTCGGCGTGGCCATCGCTGCTCAGGGTGAGCAAGGCTGCGCCGCATATCAAAGACGCCAGGCGGAGGGGAACGGCAAGGTTGGACAAGGCTCGAGACAAATCGTAGCGACAACGCCAGGCAGTCGTCCAAGTATTCCCGCTTCGATAAGCGAGGAACAGCTAGACTCCCCCCTCGGCGCTCGACTGAAGTTTCCCATGCAAGAACGTGATTCCCGCAGCGATCGTAAGCGGCGGCGGCGTGGCCCGGCGCGGCATCCGACCGAGTCAGCGGTCAAGCTGATTCAGACCGCAAAACCGGCGGTCGACCAGAACAAGTCGGCAGACTTGCCGCTGACCGCAGCCGAGGCGGCCCAGATGCGCATCCATCTGCGCTTCCTGCGCGAGCACCGCAAGGTCCTCGCGCTCAAGGTCAACGCCGCCGAGGACCTGCTCTTGAACGGTGCGCGTGAGCCGACGCACCGCGGTGTTTGCCAGCACCTGCTGGACAAGGTCGAACGCAGTCGGGTCGAGCTGGCAGCACAGCGACTCGACCCTGCCAGCCGTACACGCCTACTCGAAGGCATCATCCGTTTCTCGCCGGACATCGCCTACCTTCTTTTGTATCTCGAATCACTCAAGGACGCGGCGCGCCCCGACGCGGTGGCGGCCCTATCGGAGGCCTTGAGGCGCATCGACTTCAGCGCCGTCAGTGCGGCGCAGATGCGCCGAGTGCTCGATCTGATCGTCGAGCTCACCGACGAGCGCGCACGGCCGGATCTGCTCTTCAGCCTGCTCTCGAGCTCGACGTTCCAGCAGGCCTTCGACGCCTCCGCCGAGAAACTCCCGGAGGCGCTGGCGAACATCGTGGTGCCGCTGCGCTCTGCCCACGCGGTGATCGTCCGCGGTGCCCCGAACCCATTCGACGGCGCGGCGCTGGCCCGCGGCGCCAGCATGCTCCTGGGTCTGCACGAAAGTGTGCTGCGTGCACAGACCCCCGCGGTCGCCCGCCGCCTGTTCACGGTCGGCATCGAGCTCGCGGAGGAACCGGCCGCCAAGTGTGCGACCGGTCTCCGTACCCTGCTCGAGAGCTTTCCCAAAGAGGACCGCGTGTTCGGCGACGCGGCGCGGTCACTGCTCGGCTGGCTGCTCTCCCGCGGCCTGGACCGCGAGACCCGCGCGTTGATCAGCTCCCTCGCCAAGGACGCGCCTCGGGTCGAGGTGCCGCGGCATTTGATCACGGCCCTCGACGGCCCGCGCATCGGGGGCATCGGCCTGTCCGAACGCGCGCCAGCCAGGGACGACACACGCCCGGCGCGCGAACGCTTCTCGATGGGTGTGCTCCTCAAGCGACAGCAGTCGGTCTGGGTGCGCATCGGCACGCCGGCGGACGTCGAGCGCTACCAGCGGGCGGTCGAGCTCACGGCTTCCTTGGCCTTGCCCGGGGTCGCGTCCGTCGTTGCCCACGGCCTTGGCCAAGGCGGAGAGCCGTACCTGGCGATGGCACGCCACGGCCGCGCGGCCAACGAGCTCATCCTGGGCAAGGGCGGACTCTCGGCGCCGACCGGCCTCGGCCTCTGCATCGAGGCGGCCTGTATCTTGGGCGCGCTTGCTCTGGCCGGGGTGCGGCTGCCCGACGCGCGATTTCGGCGCTTCGCCGTCGACGAGCAGGGGCGGCTCTGGCTGCGCGATCTGATGGACGCCGAGCGTGCTGACGATGCCCGACCCGCAAACACCGAGCTTGCGCGGGAACTCTGTCTGGACGTGCTCGGGCGCGTCGAGCGTTTGCTGGTGCCGGACGCGATCGCCGAGCGGCTGCGTCGTGCCGAGGACTGTGTCGGGCTCGTGCGGGCGCTCGAGGCGCTCGGCTGACGGCGGCGGCATTCGCCGAGCGACAGCCCACGGTCGCCAGCTGCTCACTCGCTGTCGGTCAGGTATGTGTAGCTCCGGAGCGCCTGCTCGTAGTGCTGCATCAGCGTGCGCATCTGCTCGTTGGTCAGGCGCCCGCTCTGCACCGCGCGCTCGGCTTGTTTCCGCACGGCCTCGACCATGCCTTCGGGTTGGTACTCCACGTATCGGAGCACGTCCGCGATGCTGTCGCCTTTGACCACGTTGCGGACCTCGTACCCCTCGTCTGTCAGCCGCACGTGCACCGCGTTGGTGTCCCCGAACAGGTTGTGCAGGTCGCCGAGGATCTCCTGGTAGGCGCCGTTGAGGAACATGCCCATGAAGTAGGGCTCATTGGGCCGAAAGTCGTGGACTTCGAGCACTTGTTTGTCTTCCTCGACGTCGATGAATCGGTCGATCATGCCATCGCTGTCGCAGGTGAGATCTGCCAGGCGCGCCGTCACCTCCGGCTGCTCGTCGAGCCGGTGAATCGGCATGATGGGAAATAGCTGATCGATGGCCCAGATGTCCGGCGCCGATTGGAAGATGCTGAAGTTGCAGTAGTAGATGCTGCTCATCGTGCGCTCGAGATCCCAGAGCTCTTCCGGCACGAACTTCAGGCGCTTCACGCGCTCCATGATCTTCTCGCAGCAGTTCCAGAACAGGCGCTCCGCTTGGGCGCGCTCGCGCAGACCCAGGTAGCCGTACTTGAACAGGTTCTGTGCCTCTTCTTTGGCCTGCGTGGCGTCGTGCCACGACTCCTGCACGTTCTTCGCGCTGATGCCTTTGTAGGTCTCGTACAGATCCTTGATCAACCGGTGAGCCTCCGGTTTCGGCTCGACCGGTGCGCCGAACCGGACCTCGTTGACACCGACGACCTCGAACACGAGCACCGAGTGGTGCGCCGCCACCGCACGTCCGCTCTCGCTGACCAGAGTCGGACAGGGCACGTTGGATTTGTGGCAAGCGGCCTGCACGTGCGCAACGACGTCCGCCGCGTACTCCTCGAGGGTATAGTTCTTCGAGGCGTGAAAGTCGGTCTTGGAGCCGTCGTAGTCGATGGCGAGCCCGCCGCCCACGTCCAAGAAGCCCATCTTGCAGCCCATCTTCGCCAGCTCGGTGTAGATGTTGGCGGCTTCCTGGATCGCGTTCTTGATCGGAATGATGCTCGAGATCTGGCTGCCGATGTGGAAGTGCAGGAGCTGCAGGCAGTCGAGCATGTCCTTGGCCGAGAGGCGATCGACCAGATCCACGATCTCCGTCATCGTGAGGCCGAATTTGGCCCGATCTCCCGCCGAGTTCGCCCAGCGTCCCACGCCCTTGGTCGTGAGCTTGCTGCGCACACCGAGCAGCGGGCGAATGCCCAGCTTCTCCGTGGCGCGGAACACGTGGTCGAGCTCTTCTATGCGCTCGAGCACCACGATCACGGTCTTGTCGAACTTCTGAGCGACCAGCGCCGTCTCGATGTAGTGCAGATCCTTGTAGCCGTTGCAGATGATCAGACCGCCGACGTCCTGCATGGCAGCCAGGGCGATGAGCAACTCGGGTTTGCTGCCGGCCTCCAGACCGAACTGCCAGCGACGCCCGTACTCGACCACGTCCTCGATCAAATGGCGCTGCTGGTTCACCTTGACGGGGAACACGCCGCGGTAAATTCCCGCGTACTCGTACTCGAGGATCGCGCGCTCGAACGCCTCGTTGATGTGTTTGATGCGGTGTTCGACGATGTCGCTGAAACGGATCAACAGCGGCAGATCGAGCCCGCGCGCCTCGAGGTGCTGCACCAGCTCGTACATGTTGATCTGGCGATCACGAGTGGGATCGGGCGCCACCTGCACGTGACCTTGATCGGTCACCGTGAAGTAGGGCATGCCCCAGCCCTGGATCTGGTAGATCTGCGCGCTCTTCTGCGCGGTCCACAGCTCGGTATTTTCGACCATCTCGTTCAACTTGGACTCCTCGGGGCGGGAAGGTCTGGTTGTCTCGCGCGTTGGCTGGGTCGCGACTCCATCGGTCGCTGTCTTCGATACACTCGTGCCGAATCGAGCTCGGCGCTCGAGCGCGCGCGGAGACGGGGCGACGTCGGGCCGAGCGGGCGGGCGGAAGCAAACGTCCAAACGGCCGGCGTCGCAAGCGAAACGCTCTGCTCTGGGGCGCGGCCCCCCCGACGGCGCCCCCCGGGCCGACCCCGCCGGGGCCGGAGCACCTCGAAATCCACGGCGGAATCCTGGCTCAGCCCGGCGCCCAGAGCGTCGTCGGCAACCCGCCGCGCTTCCACAGCGCGAGGAAGTCCATCAGGAAGGCGACGGTGATGTGCACCAGGAACCCGGAGTAGATGCTGCGCGTGCGCATGGCGAGACTGCCGAGCACGACGCCCGCAACGATGGCGCCGTTGGCTTCGAGGTACGGCTTCCCGTAGTGGATCATGCAGTAGGGGACGGCCATGGCAAAGATGGCTCCCGCGCCCATGCTCTTGCGGAGCGCGCCGACGATCCAGCCGCGGAAGAACGATTCGAGCGAGAGGAACTGCACGAAGTAGATGGCCTCACAGGTGAGAAAATCGAACCAGCTGCGCGAGCTCTGTTTGTAAAATGGGTAGTACCCGCCAAAATCCGGCTGCGAAGCCACCAGCAACATCGCGGGCAGTACGAAGCCCAGACACGCGGCGTAGATCCAGGCGTGGGAGAAGAAACCCTTCACCCGAAACCCCATGTCCAGCAGGCTGTCCTTGGGGAACATCAGCTTCCACAGCGGGAGCGGAATCAGCACGTAGCCAACCACGCGGCTCGTGACCCACCAGGCGTAACCGTAGAGCTCGTCGTACTTGCCGAGCTTCACCCACGCGCTGCCGTTTCGCTCGAGCTCGGACAAGAACGGCCGGATCATCTGATCGTAGACCTGACGGCCGCCGTAGTATTCCTGCAGCGTCAGCACGATGGCCGTGATGGCCAGACACACAGCAGGTCGGAGGTCGTGGTTGCCGGCGCGGACCTGTTCGGCGCGGAACTCGGCGGCCTCGGCGTCGAGCGCACGCCAGGTGTCGCGGAAGAAGCGCCAGATGAGCGGCGCCATCAGGCACATGATCGGGATCGGGAGCAGCGCCTTGAGCGGCGGATATCCGAGGATCGCGTCCCACCAGGAGAGCTCGCGCAAGTGAGCCAGCGGCAGGGTGAAGCCCTCGGGCAGCTCGGGTCCCAGATTGGCGAGGCCGTCGATCATGGGTCTTTGGCAGCCTAGCTGCGCTCGCTCGCCAGGTTTGCCGCTGCCTCGAGGCGTCGAACGGTGCGCTCTCGACCGAGCACGACCATCACGTCGAACAGGCCGGGGCTCGCCGTGCGGCCCGTGAGGGCGACCCGTGCTGGCTGGGCCACGTCCTTCATCTTGATCTGCTCGCGCTCGGTCCAGACTCGAACGGCCTCCTCGAGGGCGGGCACGCTGAACGTTTCGATGCCGGCGCAGATCTCCCGAAGCGTGGTGAGGACGTTCACGGCGCCTGCGCCCAGGTGTTTGGCGCTGGCGTCCGCGTCCATCTCCGGCGGCTCGCGGAAGAAGTAGTCGAGGGCGTGGGCGGCCTCGACCCAGGTTCGGGCCCGCTCGCGAATGCTGCTAATGGCGGCGCCGAGCGTGTCAGCCGGGACTTCCGGCAGGCCGCGCGCCGCGAGAAAGGGTCGCACGCCCGCGGCGTATTCGTCGAGCGGGGTCAGGTCCGGGCGTTTGAGCTGCTCGAAGGCGACGTCGGCGAACTTCTTCTCGTCGAACTTGCCGTCGCTCTTGTTCACGCGAGCCCAATCGAAGAGCCGGATCAGCTCGTCGCGCGTGAAGATCTCCTGATCGCCGGACGACCAGCCGAAGCGCACGAGGTAGTTCAGGACCCCCATCGGCGAGAAGCCGCGGTCCTTGTAGTCCTGCACTCCCACCGATGCGTGGCGTTTGCTCAGCTTTTCACCCTTGGCCGACATCATCATCGGCAAATGGGCGAACTCCGGCGCCTCCCAACCAAAGGCCTGGTAGAGCAGGACCTGTTGCGGCGTGTTGCCGATGTGGTCGCGTCCGCGGGCCACCAGGGTGATGCCCATGGCGTGGTCGTCGACCACCGCTGCCAGGTTGTACAAAGGGAAGCCGTCGGTGCGGACGATCACGAAGTCCTGTTGCGCCTCGTTCGGCGTGCGGATCTCACCGAACACCTTGTCGATGAAATCGGTCGTGCCGTGTTTGGGTGAGCTGAAGCGCACGACGTGGGGGAGCGCCGGCTCGTCTTTGCGCTCGCGACACGTGCCGGGGTAGACGAACTGCGCCTTGGGGTCGCGCTCCTTCAAGGCTGCGCGCTGGGCGTCGAGGATCTCCTTGGTGCAGTAGCAACGGTAGGCCTTGCGTTCACGGATCAGCTGCTCGACCGCGTCGCGATACAGCGCCTTCCTCTCACTCTGGAAGTACGAGCCGTGGGGACCTCCGACCTCTGGACCTTCCTGCCAGTCGAGCCCGAGCCAGGTCATCGCGTCCAGGATCGCCCGCACGCTGTCCAGGCTGCTGCGCTCCTGGTCGGTGTCCTCGATGCGCAAGATCAGCGCACCGCCCTGGCTCTTGGCCCAGAGCCAGTTGAAGAGGGCAGTCCGGGCTCCGCCGATGTGGAGGTAGCCACTCGGCGACGGGGCGAAGCGAACGCGGGGTCCCATGGGTTCGGCGCGTTAGCATGGTTTTCGGCCGCTGGGCGAGGGGAGGGACGGCAGGCATTGCCTAGGCCGGGGCCCACTGCTAAAAGGCCCGCCCTCACGGCTGACCGAAGGCCGTTCGGAGACGACCCATGAATAAGACTCCCTTGAAGGTGGCGAAGGACCGGTTCACGAGCAAAGAAAAGCTCGTCGAGGCCGTGCAGAAACTCGCGACCGGCGACCTGTGGATCGACCGAGTCAACGGCGGCAAGGGCCTGGCCCGCGTCTCGAACGCCAAGCTGGTCCGCTTGCACGACATTCTCACGAGTGTGAAGAAGGACTTCGGCTCCCGCGGCAAGCTCATCGACGCGATCGTCACGCTCGAGAAGCGCAGCAAGGACGCTGGCTACAAGTCGCGCCTCGAGCAGCACCCGCTCCCGCAGCTGGTCGATCTGCACGCGGCCGCGGCTCGGCGAGCCCGGCGTGCGGAGGCGAAGGCCAAGGCAGCTCCGGCGGCGGCCAAAAAGAAGCCGGCGGCCAAGAAGGCCAAGGCCGCGGCCGCATCGGCCTGAGCTCGTCCTACCCAAACTGTCCCAGCTTACGGGGCCTGAGCCGCCGAGCTCACCTCGACGCGATGCACGGCGCGGCCGACGCTGGTCGGGTATCATCCCCGCTCCATGAGCCCGTCGGCACCCGCTCACCTGCTCCACTTCCGGGTCTCTCATTACAACGAGAAGGTGCGCTGGGCCCTCGATCTGAAAGGCGTCGCCCACACGCGCGAGGCGCTGGTGCCGGGGCTGCACATCCCGCGTGTGCGCTTTCTGACCGGCCAGAGCAAGGTGCCGGTGCTGGTGCTCGACGGCGAGGCGCTCCCGGGTTCAGCCGCCATCATCGATGAGCTCGAGCGGCGTTACCCGGAGCCTCCGCTCTATCCCGCAGATCCCGCCGAGCGCGAGCGGGCGCTGGCGCTCCAGGCTCACTTCGACGACGAGGTGGCGCCGGACCTGCGCAAGCTCTTCTGGTCCTGTTACTTCGACCACCCGGCGGACTGTGCGCGCCTCGCGACGGACGGTTTCAGTGCGTCGATGCGCTGGTTCTGGCGCGGCATCTTTCCCGTCATTCGCCCGCTGTTCGTCAAGAACATGGGCGGCGATCCCGATGGCGTGGAGAGAGCGCGCGGGCGCCTGAGCTCGCACTTCGACCGGCTCGAGAGCGAGATCGGCAAGAGCGGCTACCTGGTGGGCGACTCGTTCAGTGTCGCGGATCTGACCGCCGCTGCCGTGATGACCGCCATCATTCGGCCCAAGCAGTTCTCGTATCCGTTGCCCGAGCCCTGGCCGAAGGAGCTGGTGGCCATGAAACAGAGCCTCTCCGACCGGTCCGGTTTCGACTGGGTCGAGGACATCTACGCAAGACACCGCGGAGCCTCCGCGGAGCTCGTGTGAGGAGCGGGAACAGCCGGAGAGTCGTGTTTCGCTCTTTCGGACGAACCCGAATCAGAGCCCCTTGTCGGCGATCCACTTGTTGCTGAAGTCGGCGCCTTTTTTGTAGCTTTCTTCCATGTCACCGATGATGCGCTTCTCGAGCATCCCGCCGACTCCGAAGATCTTCGCGATGACCGTGCAGTCGAACACCCGGACGCACTTGTCGCCCTGCGGCTTGGTGTAGAGCGAGCCCTTGATGGTCACCTTGTCCGCGAGTTTGTTGGGCGTGATGACGATCGAATAACGACGGGACTTCTTGTCGAACGTGCCGTCCTCTCGATAACCCAGTCCCTCGCCCACGACGGCCTTCAGCGGTCCGGGCATGGGGGCGAGCTTCGGAACGACGTTGAGACTGCGTCGGATCTCCTTGTCGTCGTCTTCTTGCTTGAGCTTCTCGTAGACGGGGAACTCCAACGCTTTCTTGAACAGATCGTCGTTGTAGGCGTCGTCGAAGAACAGCTTGTCCCAGAAGGTGTCTTCGCTGCAGTTGTAAACGTGCTCGATACGAACGTCGGCCATGCGCGCATCCTAGACTCGACTCGTGCGCTTTCGCGCAGCGAAAAAACCGATGCGAGAGGGTTTCTTCGAGGTCACCCGGTGACGCGCGACCGCCAGAAATTTCGCGTCTCGTTCCCGCGCCAGGCGGCATCCGCTGGCCTCGCCGGTGGTTCAGGTCGGTTTTCGCCGCTCGTGACGAGCTCGAGCTTTCGCGTCACGAGACCGCCCAGGACCCGGCGAGATCGCTATGTCTCGGACATTACTGCGAGTTTTCTGCCGGTCGGGTCACGACGACCCACGGCTGGCCAGCCCGCCCTGCGGAGGGTTATACGATGCCCGAACATGTCGGTAGCCGCCGCCTCGTCCACGCGATCCCAGGCGCCACCGCGGCCTCCGGGTTTTTTCTCGCAGGCATTCTTGATCCTGAAGAAGGACTTGCTGATCGAGCTTCAGAGCGGCGAGGTCGTGACCACGAGCGCGTTCTTCGCCTTGCTCGTCGTGATCATCGCGTCGTTTTCGTTCTACGGCGGACCCGCTTCCAAGCGCCTCGTCGCCGCGGGCACCATGTGGCTGTCGATCGCGTTTGCCGCCGTGCTGGCGTTGGGGCGGGCCTGGCAACGCGAACGGGAGGAGGGTGCGCTGGCGGGGCTGCTGGTGGCGCCGCTGTCGCGGGCCGCGCTCTTCCTCGGCAAGGCCATGGGGCTCGTCGCTTTCTTGGGTGTGGTCGAGCTGGTCGTGCTGCCGCTGAGCGCGCTGCTCTTCTCCATCGATCTGACGGTCGTCGGTCCGGGGCTCTTGCTCATCTGCTTGCTCTCGACCCCGGGCCTCGCGGCCACGGGGACCCTGTTCGGCTCGATGACGGTGCGGACTCGCGCCCGGGACCTGCTGCTCGCCATCGTGCTCTTGCCGCTGCTCGCCCCGACCCTGCTCGCGTCGGTGGCCGCCACGCGAGAGCTGCTCGGCGGCGCGCCGATTTCGGAGCTCGGAGACTATTTCAAACTGATGGGTGTGTTCGACGTCGTGTTCGTGAGCGGTGGGCTCGCGCTGTTCGGGACGCTGATCGAAGGCTGACCCTCAGCCGGCTCCGAGCAGCTGTTTTGCTCGGGAAGCAGCGCGGGCGCCGGCAACGGCCGCATCGTCGTCTCCGACCAAGCTGCCCGCTGCGAGCACCCCAGGCGCGACCAGTCCGTCGGCGTCGACGCGCAGCCGATATGCTTCGAGGGCGTCGAATTCGGCCGAGGCGCCTGCCTGGATCGCCAGCTCCAGGGCCGGTGAGCCACGGCCCCCGAGCACGATGGCCTCGACCCGCTCGTTCCGTTCGCTCTTCTCCCCGGTGAGCACGAGCCCAGACACCTTCGAGCGTCCTCGCGCGCGAACCACCTCGGTTTCTTCGAAGCGCACGATCGCAGTCTGCTCCGCAACCAACTCGGCGTAGCGGTCTGCGGCCGCGCCGCCGCCGACGACGGCGACGCGTTTGCCGAGCGTGACGCCTGCCCGCCACAGCGCGAGCGCCGCGTGCGCAGAGTATACGCCGGGGAGCTCGTTCTCACCGAACGCCGGCACCGGCTCGTGGCGGCCAGTCGCCAGGATGACGACCCGCGGCACGAACAGCGTGGCCCCTTCGGGGCCCAACGCGATGACGTGCATCCGCCCGTCCGGGCGCTCCGGCTCGCGGTAGAGTGCGATGGCCGTGGTACGCGCTGCCAGCGTTCCGCCATTGGCCGTGGCTCGGGCCGAAAGCTCGCCCAGGCGCTCGGGTGAGAGCGCGCGGGCAGCTCCGCCGATGCTGGGTCCGTCGTCGACGAGCCAGGCCCGGGCATCGAGCGCCGCGAGCGCCGACAGTCCCGCGAGGCCTCCGCCGATGACCAAGACTTCGAGCTCGCGTCGTGTCGCCGGTCGGCTGGGTTCGACGTTGGCGGGAAGAGTGCCGAGCCCCGCGACCCGGCGCGCGAAGCTCTGCACGACCGCGGATACGCCGCGGATGCCGGCGAACAAGCGGTGGTGGTCGATTCCCTTCGGGAACAGGAAGTCTGCGGCCCGCAGCGCATCGAGCTCCCGTGTGCCGAGTACGTTCTGGGTCTCGATCACCTCGCCGCCGCGAGTGGCACGCAGACACGTCATCACGTTCGGCACTCCGTCGACACGCGCCAGGCAACCGTCACAGCCGCCTCGGAGACAGT
Source organism: Myxococcales bacterium (assembly GCA_016706225.1). Classification (NCBI taxonomy): domain Bacteria; kingdom Pseudomonadati; phylum Myxococcota; class Myxococcia; order Myxococcales; species Myxococcales bacterium. Next base: position 242,816 of record JADJKB010000003.1, on the reverse strand, counting down.
ACGGCCCACGGGGTCGGTGAAGTTTGGGACTGCGGGCCAGCGGCAGGCGATCGGCCGCGATCAACGCGACGGCCAGCGGCTCACCGCGCTCGGCCGGAACCACGGCGCCGTCGTGGCTAATTTCCACCGGGTTTTCGAGGGATTTCAGCCGCGATGGCATCGACCAGAGAGCCTAGCCGAGATGCTGCGAGCGAGGAATGTCCGTCTCACTCGACGCGTCTTGAACTACCGTGTTCGAAGATCATGCGCCTTGGCCTGATTGGCCCTGCCGACGAACAGGACGACCTCCTCGAGCGAGCGGTTCGCTTCTTGTCCAAGGAGCGCGCGGTGCACCGGGCGGTGTACCTCGGCTTCGACTCGGCGCTCGAACGTGTCGTTGGTGAGCTGGCGTCGAAGGCGGTGGGGGACGACCCGGGTGTCGGCGCACTCTGGCAGCGGGCTGCGGCCCGCTGCGAGGCGGCTAGCCCCCCCGAGATTGACGCCTTTCTCGAGGCCGAGCGCGAGCGGCTCGCGCTGATGGTGTTTGGTGCATTGCCCGGCGCTGACACGCGCCTCGTCGAGCTCCTGAACGGCAAGGTCGCGGTGATGATCCACGACAAGGCGTTGCTCGACGAGGACGACATTGCCTCGGCGACGTACCTGATCTTCGGCAAGAGCCCCGAGCCGATGATCAAGTCGATCGGCAGCCGCTGGTTTCTCTCGCCGGGTCCGCTCGGAGATTTCGGGGTCATGCTGCTCGAAGACGGACCGAACGGAGTGGAGCTCTCGCTTTATGACGGAGAGTGCCGTGAGGTCCGCAGCGAGCGCCTGGTCGCGAGTGTGTCCGGCAAGCTCAAGGTCCAGCCATGACGGCGCGCACGCCGGTCGCGATCTTCGGCGGCAGCTTCAATCCCCCGCACGTCGCGCACGTGCTCGCCGTCACCTACACGCTGGCGTTCGGGGGCATTCAGGAGCTGCTCGTGGTGCCGGTGTTCGAGCACGCATTCAGCAAGGATCTCGCGCCTTTCGTCGAACGCGTGGAGCTCTGCCGCCTGGCCTTCGGCTGGTTGCCCCGCGTGCGGGTCTCTGCGGTCGAAGCGGAGCTTCCGACGCCCAGCTTCACGCTCCAGACGCTCGAGCGACTGGCCGAGGAGCACCCCGAGTGGGCGCTCAGACTGGTGATTGGATCGGACGTGCTCCACGAACGCGACAAGTGGCGTGCGTTCGAGCGTATCGAGCGCCTCGCGCCACCGTTGGTGCTCGGGCGCGCGGGGTTTCCCCACCCGTCCGCGCCACTGGCGTTGTTGCCCGAGGTCTCTTCCACCGAAGTGCGCGGACTGCTCGGAGCTACCGCGAACGCCGCTCGAGACATCCGCCTGCGCGCGCTGGTGCCGCGCGACGTGCTCGCGTACATCGACGAGCGTGGGCTGTATCGATGAACGTCGTCATCATTGGACGCGGCAAGGTCGGTCGCGCGCTGTTTGCCAAGCTGAAACACAGGCAGCACACCGTACGACTGCACGCTGCCCGGGGTAAGTGGCCGCGCGTCGCCAGTGACGTCGAGCTGATCGTGCTGGCGGTGCGCGACGACGCCTTGCCAAACGTCGCGCGGCGCCTGGCTCGGCACGCGAAGCCAGCGCTGGCTGCTGCCGTGGTCCACGTCGCGGGAGCACTCGGTCCCGACGTGCTCGCGCCGCTTCGCGGTCGTTCGGCGGGTGTGGGATCCGCTCATCCGCTGGTGAGTTTTGCGTCGACGAAGCGCTTCCCCGACTTCGACGGCGCGCTGCTGCTGGTCGCCGGCGACCGCGTGGCGGTCAGCCGCGCGCGGCGCCTCGGGCGGGCGCTGGGCTGTGTGCCCAGGAGCTGGCCAAGCGTTTCGGCGGAGCGTTATCATGCCCTCGCGGCGCTGGTCTCCAACGGCGCGGTCGCCCTCGCTGCCACCGCTGCGCACGAGCTGGTCGCCGCGGGCGCTCCCGCGGGCGAGGTGACCCCGGCACTTGGGGTGTTGCTGCGGACGGTGGCGGAGAATCTGCTCAAACTCGGGCTTCCGACCGCGCTCACCGGGCCCATCCGCCGCGGCGACGCCGCTACGGTGGCCAAACACCTGCGCCAGCTTGAGCGCCAAGGTAGCGAAATAACTGGATTATACCGAGCCCTTGGCTTGGCTCAGCTGCCTCTGGCCGCGGCCATCGGCGAGGCCACCCCCGCGGCGCAACGTGCCATCCGCCAGGCCCTCTCTCCGCCCGCTCCGGGCCGCCGCCGCGTATGACCCGAGCGGATTCCTCTGTTGCCTGAAAATCCCTGAAAATTACCGAAATAATCGGCTGTCTTCGCGTTGCCGACCGGCCGGTTCGCGGGTAGGTTTGGGTGGTCTTGGCACTTCTTGCGGAACGACTGGACGGGGGCCTGTCGGCGCAGCCGAATGCGGCCTGCTCCGGCTTCATGCTGCTCGACGAGCGTGTGCAAACCCGGGACGCCCACGGCGTGCTGCGAGTCACGAGCGCCGAGGCCGGCTTCGAGGCGATTTCGGCTCACGTCGAGCGCCGCGCCGAGGCAATCGGCCGGCGCGTGGTGCGTGCCGACCTGCACGCGGAGAGTCCGTGGCGCGATGCAGCGCTGCGGCTGGGTCTCGCGAACTTGCCACACGACGTCGATGCCGCGGCTGATCTCTTGGTCAGCGCCGCGAGCGGCGTGAGCGCCGTCTTGCTCGTCGCGCTCGGCAGCGAGAGTGCATGGGACGACGCAATCGCGAGTGCCGTAGCCGATCGACGCGGGGGTGCGCTGTTCATCATCCTGATGCCGCGCGCTCTCCCGGGTTCGACACTCGACGTGCTCGACATCCCCGCGGAGCTCGACGGCGCAGCCCTCGCTCGTTGGTGGGAAGCAGTGGCGGCCGCGCGCAGTCGGGCCGCGCACTCGAAACTCTCCGACCTCAACGCTTGGATGGACGGCGCAGAGCGAGGTGAAGGCCGCCAGCCCGAAGAGTTGCTCGCGGAGCTCCCGGCTTCCGCGCGGGAGTTGTTTGCGTGCCTCTCGCTCGCGCATCGGGCCTGGCCCGTGTCGGGAGTTGCCGAGCTCGGAGCAGCAGCAGATCTCGAGCTCCTCATACGACGCGGACTCGTCTCGGTGCGGGACGAATTGATCTCCGTCGCTCGCATCCCGAACCCGTCCGCCGCCCCGCGCGAGCTCGCTGAGCGGGTCGCCGCGGCGATGGCGCGCCTGCTTCCCCGCGACGCGCTGGGATTCGCCAGGAGCGCCGAGCTCTGGGCGGGATTGGGTCAACTCGGCCCTGCCGAGAGCGCCATGCATTCGGCGCTCAACTCGGTTGACGATGGCGCGTTCCGCGCCAGCCTCTGGGCCAGGTTTGGCGCGCTCCTGGACACAGCGCCGGAAACGGCTGCGAGCGACGCGCGCCTGCGCGGCGCCGAGTTGGCGCTGGAGCTCGGGGATGCCGACGTCGGGCTGGCGTGGGCTCAACGGATTGGATGCGCGGAGCAGCCGGCCCGCGCGGCATTCGTGCTCGGCCGCGCCGCCCTGGCGCGGGGTGATCTGGTCTCGGCCTTCGCCGCCCTCGAGCGGGCTCGCGACCTGTCCGACGATGACGAGGCCAAGTGGGCCGCGAGTGTCCAGATCGGCGAGGTACGCTACGCCGCCGGTGAGCTGACGGAGGCTGCGGAGATCGCCCAGTGTGTCCAGAGCTCGGCGCAGACCGCGTCGGTGCGCCTGGCCGCGCGGAACTTGCTCGGCAAGCTGCTCCTCGCCCGCGGCGAATGGGCGACGGCGGACGCGCATTTTGCTGCCGACGAGTGTGAAGCGATCGGGAACGGCGACTCCACCGCCGAGCTGCGGGCGCGGGTGAATCGCGCGATTGCGCTGCTGTCACGCGGAGCATCCGAGCCCGCTCGCGCCATGCTCGCGCAGGTGCTCAGCGATGCCCAGGCCCGTGGTGAGCGGCGCGCGGTCGGCTTCGCGCTCAGCAACCTCGCGGTGCTCGCCATCGAGCGTCACGACTACGGACACGCACTCGAGCTCCTCGAACGTACGATTGCCGCGCACCGTCGGGTCGGTGACCGTCTGAACTTCGCCCGAGACATCTCCAACATCGTCGAGCTGCGCCTACGCCTGGGCTTGCTGGAGCAGGCGGAGCAGGCGCTGCGCTTCGGTCGGCACGCCCTCGGGCCGGGCGCGCCCGGCTCCCGCGCCGCTGAAATTGCCCTGGCTTCGGCGCAGGTTCACCTGGCGCTCCGGCGGACGCCGGAAGCCGAACGCGACGTGCGCAGTGCGCTCCGCTCGGCGGCGATGTCCAGCGACGGTGACAAGTTGGGTGAGTGCCACCGTGTTGCAGCCCGAGTCGCTCTGGACGACGGGGCGGTCGGGCGAGCCGAGGTCGAGATCGGACGTGCGCGGGCCCTGGCCGCCACACCCTACGATCACGCGGAGGTTGCTCTGCTCGAGGCCCTGTCACTCCGGGCCCAGGGTCGACCGGCCCGAGCCGCCGCGGAGCACGCGGTTGCCGCGACCCACGAGGCCGGCGACGAGGAGCTGGCCCGGCAGGCCCACGTGCTCAGCGCCGAAATCGCTCTCTCCGAGGCGGACGACCTGGCGGCGCAGACCCACCTCGCGGCGGCGCGAGCGCTCGTCGACGACGTGCTGCGATCGCTCTCGGGTCACGTACGCGAGGCGTATCTCGCCCGTCCGGCGCTGATGCATCTCGCGCGGCTGGAACGGGCCGTGGTCGATGCGCCGGAGTCGGAGAGCGAGCCGGTGTCCCTGCGGTTGCCGAGTCAGGCGCCCCGCCAGGCAGCGGGCGAAATAGTCTACGTCGGCAAACACCCCAGCGTGCGCGCGTTGCTCGACTCTCTTGGAAGGGTCGGACCGAGTGATGCGACTGTCTTGATCCACGGTGAGAGCGGGACCGGCAAAGAGCTGATCTCCGAGCTCATTCATGGCCACAGCCAGCGTGCTCGGGGGCCCCTCGTGCGCGTGAACTGTGCGGCCCTCGTCGAGTCCTTGCTGCTCAGCGAACTGTTCGGGCACGAGAAGGGAGCCTTCACCGGGGCAAGCTCCAGGCGCCGCGGCCGTTTCGAGCGGGCCAACGGTGGAACGCTGTTCCTCGACGAGATCGGGGACATTTCGCCGCGCACCCAGGTCGCGCTCCTGCGTGTCTTGGAGGAGCGTCGCATCGAGCGAGTGGGCGGGAGCGCCCCGATCGCCGTGGACGTCAGGATCGTCTGCGCGACCCATCGTGATCTTCGGACCCTGGTGGAGCGTGGCCAGTTCCGGGAGGATCTCTACTACCGTCTGAGCGGAATCAATCTCGAAGTGCCGTCGCTGCGCGAGCGGCTCTCGGACCTTCCACTCTTGTGCGACGCGATTCTCGAGCGCATCGCGCGGGAGCGCGGCGAGGCCGCGAAGAGCCTGACGCGAGAGGCCATCGAGCTCTTGGGGCGCCACCGTTGGCCCGGCAACGTGCGGGAGCTCGAGAACGCGCTGCGCGCCGTGTCGGTGCTTTCCGAGCGTGAAGTGCTCGATGTTCAGGACTTCGTCGAGCACGTCGAAGCCCTGCGGAAACTGGCGCTCGAGCCGCAGTCGGTTCGCCGCGACTCGACCGCTCTGAGGGCCGCTGCGCCCGGCGGCTCATCCAGCAGCGCCGGAGTGCCGGTGACCGAGGTCGCTTATCGAGAGATCCGGCAAGGCTCGACGAGCCTGTCCGACTTGAAACGCAACATCGAGCGCGAGTGCATCGAACGCGCGCTGGAAGACGCGGGTGGGAACATCACACGGGCGGCGACGCTTCTGGGAATGAAGCGTCCGCGGCTCAGCCAGCTAGTCAAACAGTATGGCTTCCTGGTCAACGGGACGGAGGATCCGTCATGAAACAGCTAGTGGGTTTCTGTTTGGTGGGCCTGGCCTTGGGCCTTGGGGGATGCGCAGTGAGCGCGGACGATCCGTCGTCGGAGGGCGCCGGCGAGGTGGCCTCCGAGCTCGGAAGCGAAGACCCGAGCCCGGAGCCTGGAGTGGGCGAGCTCGGCAATCCTCGGGGCCTCATCGTGTCCGGATCGGACGACCCGAGCGGGCCAACCCCATACCCTTGGAATACCGACGACGACCCGAGCGGAGGGCCGACGCCATATCCCTGGGGTGATGACCCGGACCAAGAGGACAACGCCCAGCCGGGCGGCGGAACCCAGCCCAGCGGTGGAACCCAGCCGCACGGGCAGACGGGCGCTGCGCAGAAGAGCTCGTCCTAGCGGCGTCGGTCGTGCTTCAAGCCCAGCGCACGACCGAGCGGCAATCGGGGTCGCCTCGAGACACACAGCGGGTGAGCTCCACGCTGACGTCACGACAGCCCATCGCGGCGTAGATGTGCAGTTTCGAGAGGTGGTTCATCCTGCAAATCATCGGATGGTGACCGAGCCACTCCGTGATGACGCCCTCGTGCGACGTGGACGACAGCTCGATGACCTGCACCCTGCCGGTGTCGTAGCTCAGCCCCCACAGGGAGTTGATCACCTTCGGGTAGCGGCGGGGTGAAACTAGCAATGAGAACACGGCCCGCTGCAGGCCCTTCATCATGCGCGAAATGGTGGCCCTGGCCGCTTGCCGAGCGAAGTCGTCCAGCTCTTCGTCGGAGAGTCCTGCACACGCGGTATCCAGCAGCGCGTGCACCAGCTCGATGGGGTACCAGACCGATGGCAGCACCCCCAACCCCGGGCGTCTCGGATCGACTTCGCTTTGCAGCCGCTCCGGCAGGGCGTCGAAGGCCGCCCGCAACGCCTCCGTGCCGGAGTGCTCGGCGTACCAGACGAGAAACTCGCGGAACGCGTTGCCTTTGATCCGCCCGGCAGCCATGCGATCGACAAGATAGCGGCATAACAGGGCTCGAGCACGCGAATTGGGCCCGACAGCGCGGCGAGCCTCGGGGCGCAGACCGGCCGTTTGCGCAGAGTTCGGTGTACGCTCGAGTCGAAGTGGATCTTCGCACGCGCACCTCTCTGTTCTGCGGCGCGTTGGCGCTGGCGATCGCCGTGTCGATCCTGCTGCGCGGCAGGCGGGGCAGGGCTCACCTGTTCTTTGCGGCGTTCGCCGCCGATATCGGCCTCTGGTACATCGCGCAGTGGCTTTACCACTTCGTTCACTCCGAGGTGTGGGTGCGTTTCACCGCCATCTTGGCCGTGCTCCTGCCGCAGTTCGCCGTTCACTTGTTCGAGGTGCTGGTTCCTCGGCGCGACCGCCGTTCGACTCTGGTTCGGGTAGCCGGCGTGCTGATGGTCCCGATGATGGTGCTCGTCCTGTCACCGTTGCACAAACACGGCTTGGTGCGCGGCGCGGTGATGCTCTACGTCTTCGGGCTGATCGCCGCCGGACTCTGGTCGCTGGCGCTGCGGGGTGAACGCAGCCGTTCGCGCGCCACTCAGCAGCGTGTGAGATTTCTGGTGGTCGTCGGGGCGCTCGCCGCAGCCTTTACCCTGGCGGACTTTCTCTGGTTCATCGGGGCGCCTTTGCCGCCAGTGGGTGCGGTCCTCAGCATCGTCTTCTTGTTCATTCTGGCGGAATCGATGATCCGCGAGCGCCTCGTCGATCTCTACGACATCCTCGGGCGCTTGGTGGTGTCGACGGCGCTGGCCTTCACGCTGGCCGGGATCTTCTACGTGTTCGTGGTTTTGGTGGGCGGTTTCTCCACCATGTATTTGAACGCGATCCTCGCGGCCATCGTGATCCTGGTGCTGTTCGATCCGTTGCGCGACAAGGTCGAGCATTACATCCACTTCGCCTTCTTCCGCGAGCGTGTCGACCTGGACCGAGCGCTGCTGAAGGCACGGCAGAAACTGGCGCACGTGCTCGAAGGTCGCGAGATGATGCAGGTGGTCCTCTCGGCGCTGGAGGCCTCGCGACGGGTCACCGCCGCCGCACTCTACCTCCGAGATCCCACGGGTCCCGACTTCGAGCTGGGGCAGGCCTTCGGCCCACTTCCGCCCCCGCGTATCGATTCCGCGACCGCCCGCCCGCTGCTCGACCGACTGGCGGCGGCGCCGTCGGTCCCGCTCGAGCTCTTGCGCCACGACGTGGTCGAACGGCGCCGCGGCGACCGCACGCCCGCGCTCGAGGCGGACGAGCGTCTGCTGGCCACTGCGGAGGTGCTTGGACCCTACAAGGACGGGGTTTGTCTGGCCGTGCGGGGCGAGGGTCAGGCGATCGTGGCCATCATGCTGATCGCCGATGATCGAGTCTCCGACGCGTTCAGCAGCGAGGACGTCGCCCTGCTGGAGACTCTGTGTGTGCAGATGGCCGTCGTGATCGAGAACTCGCAACAATATCGGCGTATGCAGGAGCGTGATCGCCTGGCAGCACTCGGACAGATGGCGGCCGGCTTGGCGCACGAAGTAAAGAACCCGCTGGGCGCGATCAAAGGTGCCGCCCAGCTGCTCAACGAGCCCGAAGGTGGTGGTGATGCGGATCCCAATGCGCGTGAGTTCCTGGGTATCATCTTGGAGGAGGTCGATCGGCTCGACCGGGTGGTGGGGTCGGTGCTCGACTACGCCCGGCCATCCAAGGGCAACCCCGGCGCGGTCGACGTGAACGCGGTCATTCGTCGGACGCTGCAGGTGCTCTCATCCGGGCAGTCCGGGGACGAGGCGGTCTCGACGGAGCTCGCCGCGGAGCTTCCCCTGGTGCGCGCCGACGCCGAGCAACTGAGGCAGGTGCTGATGAACCTGGTTCAGAACGCGCTCTACGCCACGGGGGGCAAGGGCAGCGGGGTTACCGTGTCGACCCGTTTGAGGCCCGCGGGTCGGGCGAAGACCGAGTCCGTCGAGATCTCCGTGCGAGACCACGGCACCGGGATCTCGCCCCAGGTGCTCAAGAGCCTGTTTGTTCCCTTCTTCACGACCAAGGAAAAGGGAACAGGCCTCGGCCTCGCCATCAGCCAGCGCCTGGTCGAAGAGTGGGGCGGGCGCATCGAGGTGCAGTCCCAGCCTGGGTCGGGCTCGACTTTTTCAGTAGTACTCCCAGCCGGAATTGAGCTCAGCCCCACCCCGCGGCCCTCGGGCGCCGAGGAGCGGCTGCCCAGCGCGGGCCCGGAAGCCGAGCCTGCCTGACCTCGGATGGGGCCCGGCCGTGACCAGCCCCGGCCGGCGCCCAGGCCGCTCCCCCCAAGAAGACCGCAAACCGCTAGGATTCTTAGCGTCTTGCTTGACCCTATCTTCAGCCAGGCCCTATCTTTTTGTGACCGCTACGCTCATCACGGGCGCGACTCCCGTTCGGGTGTCGTGTCCGAGGGCCCCTAACCGTGATGCCCGACAGACTCGCGAATCCCCCCGCCGGTGGCCAAACCCGCCTCGCGCTACGGTTCATTTCTGGCAAGTACCAGGGAGGGGAATATCCGCTCGAAGAGGGCCGTCAGATCGTGATCGGTCGTTCGAGTGATCTCGACATGGTCCTGGTCGAAGAGATGGTCTCGCGCAGGCACGCGCAGATCAACATGAACGGCGGCGTGATCAGCATCGAGGATCTGGGCTCGACGAACGGAACCTTCGTCAACGGTGAAAAGATCCAGCGAGCCACACTGCGTGAAGGGGATCGCGTGCTGGTCGGAACCAGCATTCTGAAGGTCGTGTCCGTCCCGCTCGAGGATGTACGGAGCGAGGGTTCCGGCGCCGCCCGCCGACCCGCTCCCACGATGCAGCAGCGCACCATGGTGGGTGAGGCGCCGCGCATGACCGGCAATATCGAGGAGATCCCGCTGCCCGACCTGTTGCAGCTGTTCGGAACCTCGAAGAAGAACGGTGTGCTCGTCATTCGGACCGAGACGCTCACCGGGCGCATCTTCCTGAGCACGGGACTCGTCTCGCACGCGATGATCGAGGGCATGCCCCAGCTCTCCGCGGCGAAGGCGGCGTATCGCATGCTCGCGTGGCAGAGCGGTGTGTTCGAGCTCGACCCGCCGGCCGCCGAGGAACCCGAGAATCCCTGGAACGTCAGCGTGCAGAGCTTGTTGATGGAGGGCTTCCGGCAGCAAGACGATCTCAATCGTCTGCTCGACGATCTGCCGCCGCTCGAGCACCGGCTCCAGCTGCGTACTCCGCTCGAAGCACCCCTTCACGAGCTCGAGCCCACTCACTTGGACGTCTTGCAGCTGGCTCTGAATTCTTCCTCGATCGCCGCGCTCTTCGACCGTACGTCGGTGACGGATCTCGAGACCGCTGAGGTCCTGAAGTCGCTGATCAAACGCGGCTACCTCGCCGACATCCCGTAGACTTTCGGCGAGGCGAACGCACACGTGCTCCCTTCATCGAGCCCGCGTTCAGCTCGGGTTGTGCGCTGCCGCGGCACACTGACAAAACACGAAGGCCCGACGCATCACGCGCCGGGCCTCGTGGGTGGGCGTCAGTCAACGCCCACCGTGTTCAGGACCAGAGCTCACTCGTAGTCCAGGCCGTACCAGCCGTAGAACGGACCGTACCCGACCATGTTCGCGATCTGCACCGTGGCGTCCAGCGTACCGACCCACTCACGGAACTCGATGATCGCGGCCTCGGACGCGCCGATCTTCTTGACGGGCTCGCCGTTGGCATCGACGACGACGATCGGGGACCCGAAGGAGTCCACGCCCGAGGTCTCGAACGCCTGCATGAGCAGGGCGTTGCCTCGCGCGATCATGCGCGAGCCGATGCCCTTGTCCACGGTCTTGCCGTCGATGGTCTGAGGACCGTACTTCTTGGCAACGTAGGTGTAGCCGCTCTCCGGGTTGGTGAAGCGAATTTGCAAGCTGTCGGCGATCTTGAGCTCGCCGGCCAGGCCGTCCACCCACACGCGCATCTTGTTGGAGAGCTGAAGGTCTCCGTTCAGACGAGCGAAGATGTGGGCGTTCACCAGCGTGCCGAGGGTCTGTTTGTACCCGACGTTCGGGAACAAGAGCTTCGCACCCGCTGGCCGCTTCGGTGAAGCACCGCCGAGGTCGAAGGCTCGAACCTCGGGGTTCGGTAGGCCATTGTTGTCCGGGTCGTCCGTGTCGCTCGCGAGCACGTACGGCGCGATGGTCTCGAAGTCGCCCGACAACATGCCGCCCAGGAGGCGGTCCATCTGATCCGGCATGTCACTCCGGAAGTTGATGTTGACGTTGCGGCCATCGAGGTAGTTCTCGCGGCTGATGGTGGAGAACACCGCGCGACCGTCGGTCAGGGCGCGCGCCGCCTCGGATTTTTCGACCGTGAAGCCGGTGTGGTTCACCCACTCCTGGTAGGCCCAGGAGCCGCCGCCGTTCGACGTGGAGTCGAAGTCCGGATCGATGAAGCGACCGGTGGATGCGTCGACCTCGAACTCTGCCGGGATCGAGCTGTTGCCTTCCGGATCGTACAGCGTCTCGACGCTGTCGACCGGCTTGACTGCCAGCTTGTAGGAGCCGATCTGCGGCTGCAGGAGCGCCAAGGCGATGTTGTCGAACATGTCCTTCTCGGCCACCACGTACGGCCTCCACCAGTCATCCGCGCCGGCGATCGTCGCAAAGGCCGACGAACCGAAGGTCACGAAGCGGGCGTTGTTGTTGGCCATACTCCAGTGGAAAGCGCGCAGACGCTCGTAGAAGTTGCCGATCACGCGCGACGGCAGGGTTCGGTAGTACCAGTCGCGGTTCTGACGACGGAAGTACGAGAACGGATAGCCGTACTTGAACTTCCGGATCGTCTCCTGCACGACCTCGTAGATGTCCGCGCCCGCGTCGCTCGGGTTGGTGTGTGGGTACGAGTTCGAGCCCACACCCCAGCGGTACGGCCAGCGGACGTTGCCGCCTGCGGACTTGGAGTTCGGGTTGACTCGGAACTTGAGCAGCGAGTCCGTCTCCGGCGCCATCCACGACGGATGATCGTTCGGGAGACCATCCTCGAAGTCGGCCCATGCGGCGTAGTCCTTGCGCGGGATCTCGCACACCTTGCCGTGCACGATGCGCCACTGGGCATGGTCACGCTCTTCCTGGGTCGCGTCACGGCAGGAGTTGGGATCGAACACCTTGAAGCGGCGCGCTTGCTCCGTGTAGTGCATTGGCTGGAGCGCCTTGCCGCCCAGGATGCTCGCGGTATCGGGGTTGTCCCAGTTGACGTAGTTCTGCTCGGTCAGCTGGGTCCAGTTACGGAACGAGTAGTCGTCCTGCTCGGCCTGCGGAATCACGTCCGCGTCGAACGTCTGCAGCACGCGGCCGTACAAGAGGCCCATGGTGTGCAGATCGTACTGGCCCAGCCCGACCGTCTCGAAGAAACGCTCGTTCTGGTACTCCATCGTGGAGGTGTGGCCGTAGTACGCGATGCCCGGGCGGGACTCGCCGGCCTGGCCCATCTCGTCGTCCGTCTCGGGATCGAGGTAGCGCGGACCCATGCAGCTGTCGGCGCCCGCGGCCCAGGTGTCACCCGTGCGCGCCTTGCCATTGCAGTTGGCGGTCGCTTTGCCCTCTTGGGTGCGGAGCTGCCAGTACTGCGGGTTGAAGTTCGCCGAGTCGAACGAGGACGCGAACTGGTGGAGCATGCCGAGGGAGTGGCCGACCTCATGGAGCGCGATGCCCTTGAAGGTCTCCTTCCAGAGCTCGTTGTAGATGAGCTCGGCGCGCTTCTTCGAGAGCGTGCCCTCGTCCGCGTTGGCGTACTCCTGGTAGTTCTGCTTGATGAGCTCGTTGTTGTACTTGTTCGCGAAGAACTTGGCGACGCCCTGAACGTCGAGGTTGCCGACATTGCCCGCGAAGATGTCAGGGAAACAGATGCCTCGAGACTGCATCTTCAGGTCGATCATCTGGCGAATGCCGCCCATGCGACCTTCATCCATGCCCCGCAGCGGTGACACGTAGTCCATCACGTCCTTGATGGTCGTGTTGGGTCCCATGCCGGCCGCGTCGACGAGCCAGTTCTGGTCGACCAGCTGCGCTTCGAACTCCGTGCCGCGCACCTTCTGGGCGATGGCTTCGTACTGGAGCGCCGAGGTCGACGCCGGACCGATGCCGGCGACCGTCTTCGGGATCAGGCTCATCATCGTCCCGAGCTTGTCCTTGACGGTCTTCCCGACGAAGTCCTTCGGGGCGATCATCTCGGCCGCGTGTTTGGCGTCGATGGCCTCGAAGCGTTGTTTCAGCTCGTCGGCGCTCAGGGCCTGGGACGGCTGGTAGCCATTCTGAAGCCGGCGCTCGTAGAGCGTGGCCGGCGTGCCGTCCGTGATGTCCTTGAAGCTCAGCTCGCCGTTGGCGACCATGATGATGTCGCGCACCATCGCCGCGGCGTAGGTCGCGGAGCGGCCCATCGTCGTGGCGGCAGCGCCGATGATCATGCCGCTGGTCGGATCCGCGTTCCAGTTGGCGATACCACCCCACGGCGCCCGTGAAGCGTAGGGCCAGTAGTACATGAAGTTGTGCCGAACATCGCCGACGCGGGCGCTGTAACCGACCGGGCCGCAGACCTTGTGGTCGTAGACGCGAACCGGGTTGTGGCACGAGACGAGGACCTTGTCCTCGAGCGGGCGCACCTTGGGGATGCCCCAGCCGCCGAAGCCGACCATGTCGCTGCCGCCTTCGAAGTACTGGCCCCAGCAGCCGCCGCGGTCGCCGGTGCCGGTGCGCCGGCACTCGACCTCGCGCGCCTTGGCCACCGAGAACTCCATCAGCTGGTTCCAGCTGTAGGTGAGGTCTTCCGTTGGACCGCGACCCGTGGCGTTGCCGTTGCCGTCGACCGGATCGGTGAGCTCGGCAGGCGTCTCTTTGTTCATCCAGTACGCCATCGTCTTGATCTTGCGATCGCGGTACGGGACGGTGCACCAGTCCTTGGCGCTGCACTGTGAGCCGGTGCTGCCCTGGTAACCGGTCTTGTCCTGCGAGCACTGGTCGTCAGTGCCGTCGCTGTCGCTGTCGCCACGGTTCTTGTAGCTGCAGGGCACGGTGCACTGGTGGGTCGCCGTCGGTTTGCCCGTCGCCTGATCCGGAACCGGAAGGCACGCACCGCCGCCACAATCGGCGTCGACCTTGCAGCTGTTCCGGAGCTGATGGCTCTGGATCCAGATGTTGTGGATGTGCATGAACCGCTTCATGTGTTCGTCGGTGTACCCGTACTGCGGGTCCCAATCGACGCGCGGGGGCGTCACGATGCCGACAGAGAAGGCGTCGCCCAAGCCGCCGGGGTTACCGACGATGTCCAGGTGCGCCTTGGTGTTCTCGAAGGGCTCGAAATCCCGGGCGCCCGGGACGCTGTCGACCTTCCAGTACGAGCTGCGAACGACCGCTTCCTGCGGGTCGCAGTTGTTCACCGCGGTGCCGGTGTAGAAGCCAATCAGCAAGCAGGCCGGGATCTGCCCCTTCAGGTCGCTGAAGGGCGAGTTCATCTGCTCCGGCTCGACGAAGAACTTGTTGGTGACGTCGAAGTAGCCTTCCTTCGCGTCGAAGTGCGGCGCGTCCGGGTGGGCCTTGTCGTTCACGTAGTAGGCGATCGGGGTGACAATGAGGTCACCGAACAGCTTGCCGCTGAACATGTCGCTCCACATCGGTGAGTCGACCATGTTGGTCGACCAGTCGACGCGGAAGTAGGCGCGCTCGTACCAGGGGCGGTCGCTCGAGTTTTCACCGACCACGTTCAGCTCTTCGCCGGTCTGCGGGTTGTAGTCCCGCTTGATGTCGAAGTGGTTGGAGATGGGGTAGGCCGCGACGAGCGTGCCATTCGGCGTCTTGCCGGTCTTGTCGTCGGCTCCGTCGCTGATGGCGTACGCCTTGCGGGCGAACAGCATGTGCTCCGTGATCTCGAAGCGGATCTTGTCGACGCCGCCCCAGGACCCGATGCCGACCATGCTCTGGGCCTCGGTGCCGTCCACGACGAAGTTTCGCCAGTAGAAATCGGGGTTGTCGTTTGGATCTTTGAGGTCGCCGACGAAGAAAGACTTCGCCAGTGCGTCCGCCTGGACCCGGTTGATGGGCTCGCGCTCTTCAGCGCAACCCACGCTGCCCAACGCCAGCAATGACAGCCCCTGCAGCAGCCGTCGCGTCCACCTATTCATGCCGCTCTCCTTCAAGGTTCCTCGGGAAGTTTTCGGTTCTCTCACCGCTTGAGGGTCCAGTCGCCAGGAAGCGAGAGGGCACTCGAGCAGCCAGAGAACTCCGAGCCTCCGGCACCTAAGCAAGTCCCAAGCCATGTTTTTTCCCGACGAATATCGGGTGTTTAGGCGTGGGGACCGTCTCGGGTCCGAAAGCCGGCGCACCCTAGCCGTAAGTTCCCTAACTGGCAACGGCTTCGGGCGGGGGGCCGGACGGGCCGCGAGCTCGACCGGGGCGCGCTCGTCGAGCTCGCGGCCGGCGCCCGGCGTTAAGTCTTTGAAGTCCGCGCGGTTCGGACCGAGACCGCCCGCGCATGGGCGTGCAGGCCCTCGGCTCGGGCCAGGGCCTCGATGCCCGAGCCAGCCTGGGCGAGCGCCTCTCTAGAGTACTCGATGATCGAGGTCCGGGCGACGAAGTCGTAGATCCCGAGCGGGGAGCCGTAACGAGCGGCGCCTCCGGTCGGCAACACGTGGGACGGCCCGGCGACGTAGTCCCCTGCAGCTTCCGGGGTCATCGCGCCGATGAACAACGCCCCGGCGTGGGTGACCCGGTCGGCCAGCGCTCGTGGCTCCCGCACGTGGAGCGCCACGTGTTCGGCGGCCAGCCGATTGGCGATGTGCGTGAGGGTGTCGAGATCGGGCACGACCAGCGCAACACCTTTCTCGCGGATCGACGCCTCGGCAATGACCCGACGGGGCAGGTCGGCGAGTCGCACGGCGAGTGCTTGCTCGACGGCCGGGACGAGCGCCGCGTGGGTAGTGAGCAGGAGGGGGTAGGCCGCCTCGTCGTGCTCGGCCTGCGACAGGAGATCGGCCGCGACGACGTCCGCATCCGCGCTCTCGTCTGCGAGCACGAGAATTTCGCTGGGGCCCGCGATGCTGTCGATGTCGACTTCGCCGAATACGAGGCGCTTGGCGGCCGCGACGTAGATGTTTCCGGGCCCGACGATCTTGTCCACTCGCGGCAGCGTTTCGGTGCCGTAAGCCAAGGCTGCGATGGCCTGCGCTCCGCCCGCGTCCAGGATGGCGTCGACGCCGGCAAGGTGGCAGGCCGCGCGCACTTCCGGCGCCGCGTCCGGCGTTGCGACGATGATCTGCTCGACGCCGGCGACCTGGGCGATGATCGCGCACATGAGCACGCTCGAGGGATAACGAGCCTTGCCACCGGGGGCGTAGACTCCGACGCGTTTCAGCGGCCTTTCCCGGGTTCCCAGCCGAATTCCGGCCTCTTCGTACTCGAAGCTTCCGCCTCGCGCGGCCTGCCGCTGGTGGAAAACGCGAATCCGCGCTGCGGCCTCGGTGAGTGCGCCGGCGAGCGCCGGCTCGAGGCTCGCGAGGGCGGCGGCGCCGCCGTAGTCGCGGATCAACAGGCTGTCTGGGGATCGCCCTTCGAACTTCTGCACGAAACGACGGACCGCGGAGTCGCCCTCGAGACGCACTGCGGCCAGCACTTCGCGCACACTCGGCTCGACCCGATCGAGGTCGTTTTCGCCTCGCCGCTCCAGCAGAGTCAGCGTCTTCTCGAGCTCGGCGCTCGGATGGCTGACGACTCGAAGTAGGGTCACGTCCAGTGTCCGGCCTTCAACGCCGCCGGGTCGTACTCCCGCAGGCGCGGGCCGAAGGCGTCGCGGAAGGTCTGCTCGTCGTCCGTGTCGACGTCTTCTTCGGCGAAGCCCTCAGCGACCTCCATCCCGACGGCAAGGATGCGAACGAACAGCGCGAAGCTGGTGGCGCAGAGGCGCGGCTTCCAGTTGTCGGTCCCGCTCATCGCAGTGTAGACGGGGCAATCTCCCTCCGGATCAGGGGCGGAGGTGTCGAGGAAGTACGGGTCGCCGAGCAGCGCGCTGTGGCCGACAATCACCCAGCTCGGGCGCCAACCTTGGGGTGACGCCGCCTTGACGGCCTCTCCCTTGTCGTCGAGGCAAAACCCGTGTTGTTCAGCCTCGAGATCAGCCGACGGCAGAAGCCGGACACGCTCCGGCGGAGTGCGCGTCTCGACGTCGAGTGGGTCGGCTTCACTGAGGAAATCCCGATACCTGCGCGGCAGGCGCAGCTTGCTTCGGAGCGCGGTCACCAGCTCGGGTGAAGCCTTTCCGAAGCTGGCTCGCACCCCGCGGCGCTTCATCACATCTTTGAGGGCTGAGATTGCCTCCGCCAGGTCACTATCCACGTTGGCGATCCTCTCACGGGCGGCTTTCCCTGCCTTGAATTGCGACGAAAGTCAAAGGCCCTCCCGCGTAAACCCGACCCCGACTCAGCCCGAGCCGGGTCGCCGCCGGTTCTTGCCGCCCCGATGGGTGTCCGCCAGGGCCAGGTAGTCCATCACCGGGGTCTCCGGCAGAGCGGTGGGTTCGATTTCTCGATCCGCCAGCTGCTCGACCATGGTGGTCAGCTCGTGCAATGTCGGCAGGCGGCCACTCAGGTCCGAGAGGGCCCGCCCCAGGGCCTCCACCGGCGATTTTCTCACGTGGCCGCGGCGGACCAGCTCGAAGTAGCTGCGGGCGAGCGCATCGGCGTCGAAGCGGTGGTGCTGCACCAGCTCCGAGGCCACGCGCAGCACGGCCTCCGCCGACACGTGACCGTCTTCCCTCAGCACGATGGCGGCCTGGAGGTAGTTGTAGAAGGGCACGACCCGCGGTCCGTAATCCCGAAATTGACTGGGCGAGGTCTGCCGGTCGAGGTGGATCAAGATGCGATGGACGGCGGGCGTGGGTTCGATGTTGCGCTGAGCCTCGAGGGCAACCTCGGCTTGGTCCGAATAGACGCGGCCCTTCTCGAGCACACGACGGAGCAGCGTCTCGTCCACCGCTCCCGCGCACACGTCGGCATACAGAGAGTAGACGAAGGCGTCCGCTTCGGCGTCGTCCCCCACCAGCACTTCCGAGAGCTCGGCCGGGCTCGCCCCGCGATGCTGGTCGCGCGCGCGCGCGCTGAGCAGACTGGGGAGTTTGTAGCCGAGCTGATCGCGCATGGCGCGAAAGCGGAGGCGCAGCGCGTTGCTCAGATTTGGCTTGAGCGTCAGCTCGTCGTAACGGACGCGATCGATGGCGAGCTTCTCTTCGAGCCTGCCGCGCATCTGGCGCGGGCTCCCACTCAAGATGTGGACCCAGGCGCCAGAGCGCTTGAGCTCCCGAAGCAGGGTGGCGGCGCCGGGAACGGAGCGTTTGCGGTCCGGGCGCTCGATGGCGGTGCGAACGAGGTCGCGCACCGTGTCGAACTCGGTGCGAAGGTAGGTCTTGTCGAGGTCCCAGCGGGCCACCAGCTGAGGCGGCGTCACTCCCGCTTTCGTGCTGTTCACCACCGAAACCTGTCCCCGACTGCCGATTCGCTCAGTTTGCCCAGGCTTTTCGGGCGTCGCTGAAGCTCGAAACCAAGTCGTACGCGCCGGACTGCCGGGCCGTGTCGATGGCTTGATCGATGTAGTTGACCGCTTCGGCCTCGCGGTGGCGACCGTGAGCGACCTGCGCGAGGCTGCCGAGCACACGTGCGCGATCGGCTCCACTGGGCCCCGCGATGTCGAGGGCCTCCCGCAGAATGCCCTCGGCGTCGGCAAAGTTCCCGGCACGCGTCAACGCCGCGCCCAGCTTGCGCGCGAAGATCAGGACGGCACGCAGGGGATCGTCGAGCTCGCCGCGGGCCACGTCGCGGCGAGCGATCTCGAGGCCTCGCCGCAGCGCTTCGATCTCGGTGTTGAGATCTCCTCGCGCGGTTGCCCGGTCGGCGACCTGTTCGAGCAGGAGCAACGCTTGGAACGAGTCTTGGGCCTCGTAGGCGTGGAGAGCCTGAGCCTCGATGGGTGCTGCGTGCTGCTCACAGACCCGGAGCGCCTTTGCGTGCAGCTCGCGCCGGACTGCTGCCGGGATGCCGGTCAGGACCAGCTCACGCAAGAGGGGGTGTGAAGTGGACCAAACTTCACCCGCGCGCACCGCCATGCCCGCGGTCTGCAGCTCGACCAGAGAGGTCTCGACGGGATGGTTCTTTGGTAAAAGTGCCAAGAGCATGTCGAGCTCGACGCGATCGCCGAGCACGCTGAGGGACTGCAGGGTTCGCCGAGCGGATGGATCCAAGGTATCGACGCGCAGGCCCACGAGATCGCCGAGCCGTCGCGGTGGGTCATTGCCGCCGTCGAGGTGGAAGCGCAACAGCTGCTCCGCGTACATCGGCAGGACCCCGCGCCCGGTCTCGTCCTCCGCTGCGTCGAGCTGTGCCGTCGGCACCATCGACAGCACCTGGGAGAGTGCCTGCGGTGGGAGCCCGGACAGGACACGCGCAGCGTGGCTCGCACCCCACCCGGACTCGAAACCTGGCGCGTGGGTGCACACCATGAGCACGCGGGCTTCGGGCGGTTCCCCCAAAGCATCGGCAAAAGCCGCGCGACTCGGCCCGTCGATGCGGTGCAGCTCGTCGATGGCCAGGATCACCCGCTTCGAGGTGGCGGACGCCGCACCGAGCAACGCCCAGCGCAAGGCTTCGGCGGCAGCGAAACGGCGCTCGGCCGCCGAACGTTTGTCGTCTCGGCGAGTTCGCTCGCCGTCGAAGACGTCCTCGATGCCGCGGCGCGCCTCGGGGCTCGCGTCTTCCGATAGCGCGCGGATGGCTTTTTCATCCAGGCCGGTCAGGCCTTTCAGTGCGTCGCGCAACGATGAATTGGCGGCCTCGCACCAGAACGGGTCCGGGCCGACGAGCACCACGCAATCGCCATCGGCGCGGGCGCGCGCCGCAAACTCTTGAAGCAGTCGTGTTTTTCCGCTGCCGGCTTCGCCCACGATGCGGGCGCCGACGATGCTGTTCACTACCTGGCGGCGGCGGTCTTCGAGCCACGCCAGATCTTCTTCGCGGGCCAGCAGCGGAAGCGGAAAATCTGCGCGGGTCGGGCTGTCCGGGCGGGACTTCAGCGGCAACCGCTCGCCGCACTCGCCGCAGAACTTTGCGGAAGCGACCCGGGAGTTGCAGGCCGGACACTCGACTCCGAGTGCGGTCAGCGTGCCCTCCATGCCAGGCTGCAGCGTTCCCGGTCCGACGGACGCGACAGGAGAGGAAGGCACACCCTCGAACGCTCGGAGCGCCGCCAGGAGTGCGTCCGAGAACTCGATCGCGTCCTGGTAACGCTGGTCGGCCTCCTTGGCCATTGCCTTCGTGACGACGTCGACCAGTACGTCCGGGATGTTCCGCTCCGGCGCTACCTGGCGCGGATCGGGCATCGGGATGGTGAGGTGCATCATCACCACCTGCGTCGGGCTGTCGGCGTCGAACGGCAGGCGGCCCGTCAGCAGTTGGAACAACACGACGCCGAGGCCGTAGAGGTCGCTACGGCCGTCGAGCGCGTCGCCGCGGCCCTGTTCCGGCGCCATGTAGTCTGGTGTTCCGCACACGATGCCGGGGTTGGTGATGCTCCGACCCTGGGCGTCGCCCTTGAGTTTGGCGAGCCCGAAGTCGACGACCTTGACGAAGTCGCCGCCGCGTCGAAGCGGCTCGAGGATGATGTTCTCGGGCTTCAAATCCCGATGCACGATGCCAAGCTCGTGGGCTTCACCGAGTGCCGTGAGGGCCTGCCGCAGCACGTCGACGATGCGGCTGAAGGGCAGGGGTCCCTCTTCCCAGGCGACGGTCGCGAGGTCCTTGCCTCGCAGAAATTCCATGACCAGGTAGGGCTGGCCGTCCTCGGTGCGCCCGAAGTCGAAGACCGAGACCGAGTTCGGGTGGTTCAACTGTGAGGCCGCGCGGGCCTCCGTCATGAACCGGAGCGCCGCGTTCTCGTCCGCCAAGAGGTGCGGGTGAATGACCTTCACCGCAACGGTGCGACCCAGAACGCTCTGCTCGGCCCGATAGACCCGACCCATGCCGCCGACGCTGACCAGATCCAGGATGTGGTAACCGCCGGGCAGGGTCCGGCCGATCATGCGGTCTTCGCTGGACTGACTGACGTTTGCCACCGGGAAGCCGCAGGTCGGACAGTACTGATGAGTGGGCTGGCAGGTCGCACCGCACTGGGGGCATGCCCGAGTCGGTTCCGCCGCTACCATCGACGCACTCCCGTCCTAATTGGTTGAAATGACGACTGACGCCCGGTCGGCGGCGCCAAGTTGTCGACGGCACGGGTGTTGCGGTTCATCCCAAGACCCCCGCACAAGGCCTGGAGTATTGCCCAGGCCGGGCCTGAATAGAAGCCCCGGGCGCGCCTTTCGCGGACGGACCGCCCCGCCCCAGCCGGCTGGCTCCGGCAAAACCCCGAGTTTTTCGGGCAACGGGGGGCTCGCTGCTAGACTCGCCCTCGATGTCCGCACCTCGCGTTCGCCTTGGGGAGCTGCTGGTCGAGGCCCAGATCATCACGCGCGAGCAGCTCGAAGAGACTCTGGCGCTCCAGAAGAAGGATGGCCGTCGCTTCGGCACGCTCTTGGTGGCGAGTGGGCTCGTCACCGAGACGCAGGTCACACAGATCTTGAGCCAGCAGCTCAGTGTGCCCTGGGTGTCGCTGTACCACATCGACTTCTCCAGGCAGCTCTTGAACCTGGTGCCGCGCGAAGTCGCCGAACGGCACTCGCTGGTTCCGATCTTCGTGCGACGCGTGCGCGGCAGCGGCGAGACCCTGTACATCGCGATGGACAATCCGGAGGACGACGCCGCAAAGGAAGAGGTGGCCCGCTACTCTGGTCTGCCCGTTCGAGCCATGATCGCACCGCTCTCGGACATCCGTGGGGCCATTCGTGCGTACTACGGCGGCGACGCGACGGTCGCAGCTGCCGAGCAGCCGGCGACGACTCGCTTCGCGCCGTCGAGCCCTCCCCACGCGGCCGCGGCGAGCGCCGAGCCGCTGGAGTCGCCTGCGACCCCTGCGGCCGGTACTCCGGTTCCGCAGAGTCCCGCGAGTCGCCCACCTGAGCCGCGAGCCTCCGAGCGACCGGCGGCGAGAGCTCCATCGGTGCGCCCCGCTGCCCGCAGAGAACCCGTCGCCAAGGCCGAGAGCTTTCCGCCGGACTCCGGTCCGCAGATCTCCGCTCGCGACATCAGCCTGCCCCCGCCGCGGCAGGGCAAGGGCAAGATGGTGGCGGTCACGCTGCTCGACGGGACCACGATCAACCTGCCCGCGCGGCGCTCTTCGCGTTCACGAGAACCGGCCGCCGCGGACGATCACGGCGATCACCTGACCGCGCGCGATCTGGTGGCGGCGCTGCGCGCGGTTTCACACGGCGCCGACGCCAGCGAAATTCTCGGAGAGCACGTGCAATGGGAGAAGCTCTTCGCGGCCCTGCTCAGCGTGCTGCTCCGCAAACACTTGATCGCCGACTGGGAATTCGTCGAGGAATTCAAGAAGATCTGAGCCGCCCGGTCAGCGGATGACGTTGGCGGCGCGGAGTGCGGCGAGCTCGTCAGCGTCGAAGCCGGCCTCTCGCAAGATTGCATCCGTGTGTTCACCAGGGCCCGGGGCGGGCGTGGGTGCGAGATCCCGCGGAGTGACCGGCGTGCGGTAATAACGCACCGTCTCTTCTCCTGCTTTGCCCTCGAAGAACAAACCGCGTGCGGCGATCTGCGGATCCGAGAGCAGCTCGTCGGGTCGCAACGCTGGCTCGAAACACACATCATGCTCGGCGTTGAATGCCTCCCACTCGCGGCGGGTCTTCTGCGCAATGACCTCTGCGAAGCGGCGCTTCAGCTCCACTTGGTGGGGGCCCGGCATGAGGGCGCTCAGATCGACCTCGATGGCGTTTGCGGCGCAGAACTTGGTCAGGAATTTCGGCTCCAGGGCGCCGAGGGTCATCGTCTCGCCGTCGGCAGTCGTGTACGTGTCGTAGGGGGCGACGCCGCCAGTGAGCAGCTCGTTGCCGCGCTCCGGAAGCTCGCCGCCCAGGATCTTGGATAGCGCAATGGTCGCGAACGGAACCACGGAGTCCAACATCGCGATGTCGAGCACTTGGCCCCGCCCGGTCTGGTCGCGCTCGCGCAGGCTCGCCAGGATGGCGATCACACTCCACAGCCCGCCGCTCACGTCCGCGAGCTGGAATGGCGGGATGGTGGGTTTGCTCTCGGCGGGGCCGCCCAATCCTACCAGACCCGCCCGCGCCAGATAGTTGAGATCGTGGCCCGCGCGTGACTTGAGCGGTCCGGTCTGTCCGTAGCCGGTCAGCGCGCAGATCACGAGCTTCGGGCAGAGCTCGAGCAGACGTTGGTGGCCGATCCCCAACCGATCGAGGACGCCAGGTCGGAACTGCTCGAACAGCACGTCGTAGTGCGGCAGCAGGCGCTCGAACACGCGCACACCTTCGCTGCTCTTCAGATCGAGCACGGCGCTGCGTTTGCCGCGGTTCAGCGCGTGGAACGCCGCACCGTGGGGCCCGACCACGGGCGGCGCATGCCGGGTGTAATCGCCCAGGTTCGGATCTTCGATCTTGTCCACCTGTGCGCCGAGCTCGGCGAGCACCAGGGTGGCGAAGGGGCCTGGCAAGAGTCGGGTGAGGTCGAGCACCCGGACACCGGAGAGCGCGGCCATGTCAGCGGGGCCTCCCCGGAGTCAGACGTGACCGCTGCGCCGCGACCCAGGGCGCCAGGCCGGGTTCGTTGCCGTTCTGTGCGGCCAGGCTGCTGGGTCCGCGCTTCTCGCGGAACGTGGCGAGCGCCACCGCTGCCGCGAACAAGTGTTTGTCCCGGTCGGGGATCCGCGTGCCGCTGAGCAGCTCGGCCTTGTTGCGCTCGATGAGCGACGTGTCGTAGCGGCCGGACAGGAACTCCGGGTGCTCGAACAGGCGCTCGTGGAACGGTAGGTTCGTGCGGATGCCGGCGACGACGTACTCGGAGAGCGCGCGGCGCATGCGGGCCAGCGCCTGCTCTCGAGTCGACGCCCACACACACAACTTCGAGATCAACGGGTCGTAGTTGGAGCTGATCGTGCAGCCCTCGTACGCGCCGCTGTCGTCGCGGACGCCAGGACCCGCGGGCACACGCAGCTCGTTGATCAGCCCCGGGCTCGGGAGAAACCCAGTGCTCGGATCCTCGGCGTAGACGCGGCATTCGATGGCGGCGCCGCGCCGCGTGATCGCGTCCTGCGCGTAGCCGAGCGGCTCACCATCGGCGATGCGTACCATCTCGCGCACGAGGTCGACGCCGGTGCACAGCTCCGTGATGGGGTGTTCGACCTGCAGCCGGGTGTTCACTTCGAGGAAGTAGAAAGAACCGTCCTCGGCCAGCAGGAACTCGAAGGTGCCGGCGGAGTAATAACCGACCGCTTTCGCGCCCTTCACCGCGACCTCCCCCATCTTTCGGGCCGTCGCGTCGTCGAGCACCGGGCAGGGCGTCTCTTCCACCACCTTCTGGTGACGGCGCTGAACCGAGCAGTCCCGCTCGAACAAGTGCACGACGTTGCCTTGCCTATCGCCGAGCACCTGCACTTCGACGTGGCGTGGCCGAACGATGGCCTTTTCCAGGTAGACCTCGTCGTTACCGAAGGCCTTCTTGGCTTCGCTCTTGGCGCGCTCGAGGGCGCCCGGCAGCTCCGCCTCCGTCGCGACCAGCCGCATGCCTTTGCCGCCGCCGCCGGCCGTCGCCTTCAGCATGACCGGATATCCGATGCGCGCCGCGGTGACGAGTGCCTCTTCCGCGGTGTTCGCCGGGCCACCGGGAACGATGGGGACACCCGCCGCGCTCATCTTCTCGCGCGCCGCGGTCTTCGAGCCGAGCTCCCGCATGGCGCTCGCCGGAGGACCAATGAAGACGATGCCGTTGTCCTCGCAGGCCTCCGGCAGAGCCGGGTTCTCGCTCAGGAAGCCGTAGCCCGGGATCAGGGCTTGGCAGCCCGAACGTTTTGCCACCTCGATCAGTTTGTCGATGCGGAGGTAGCTCTCGGCGGCTGGCGCCGGCCCGATCTCGTAGGCCTCTCCAGCGACGCGCACGTGCAACGCATCGCGATCGACCTCACTCATGACGGCGACCGGGACGATGCCCATCTCCTTCAGCGTGCGGGCAATGCGAACGGCGATTTCTCCGCGGTTTGCGATGAGAACTTTCTGGAACATGACGGCGCGTCCATAACACAGACGGGCGGACGAAAAGGTTGCGCGTTTCGCCGCGTCCTACCGAGGTCACAATCAGGCCCTTGGAAAAGCGCGTGGTCTACTATTCGGCAGCCGGGCGCCCCGCCCAGGTCTGCTTTGCCCGTCTGGCCGCCGCGGCGAAGGTGGTCTCCCATGACCCGCCACGCATCGAGCACGCTGGCAGCATCCTCGCGCTCTCGGTGGAGACTGCGGCGAGCGGCGTCGAGGCGCGGCTGGCAGCCGGTTACGTGAATCTGCTCTTGCTCGACCTGCGCGCGGACGCGGCGGACGACGCCAGGGCATGCGTCGAGCGGGCGCGGGCGCTCTGCTCACGCCTCGATCACGCACCCGATGTCGAGCTGCGATATGGCTTTCACCGCATCGTGGCGCTGGTGCGCGGTGACGACGAGGACACCGACCGGCTGATCGCCGAGCTCGGCGGTCGGGGGATCGGCCACGTCCTGCGCGAGCGGCCTGCCGATACGGACTTCCCTCGGCGAATCCTGGACGCCATCGTCGACATCACGACGCACCGTGCGGTGGGCAAGACGGCCCTGGCTGCATCGGGCGGCGGAATCACGGGGATCTTCTTCGAGCTGGGAGCGCTCAAGTGCCTGGATGACTGCCTGACCCCGGGGGTGCTCGACCTGGACATGTATTTTGGCATCAGCGCCGGCGCCGTCGTCACCGGGATCATGAGCGCGGGCTACTCCGTCGACGAACTGATGGCGTCGATCGCCGGGCATCCGGGCGGGCGCTTGCCGCCGATCGACCTACAGCTCTTCCGCTTCGGACACCTGAACTTCCGAGACCTCGGTCAACGCTTGGCGGCGGCCACCGACATCTTCTGGCGCGCCGCCTACGAGCTCGCCTGGCGCCGCACGTTACCTAGCTTCAACGATCTGATCTTGGACTACACCTCGCTGATCGGTGCGCCATTTCGCTCGGACCGCTTCGAGGCCGCGCTGCGCGAGATCCTGTCGCGTCCTGGGGTCGACAATGACTTTCGCCGGCTGAAGAAACCGCTCTTCATCGGAGCCTCGGACCAAGACGCACGCCGGCACCTCATGTTTGGCAGTGAGGGACATGACCATGTCCCCATCAGCCAAGCCATCCAGGGCTCCGTGAGCGTCAACCCAGCTTTTTCAGCCGTGGAGATCGAGTCGCGTTTCTACGAAGACGGCGCCGTGACCCGCACCAGCAACTTCGTCGAGGCCATCGCACGCGGTGCGGACCTGGTGTTCATCCTCGACCCCTTCGTGCCTTATGTCTCACAGCTGGCTGGTGCCGCGAACCGACGCGGCATTCTGTACAACATCGACCAGGACATCCGCTCCATGTCCTACACCCGCTTCGAGAACACGCGGGAGTGGGTCCTGCGCAAACATCCCGAAGTGAGCACGTACACCTTCCTGCCCTCCAACCGCGTGCGTCGGCTGCTCAGCATGAATCCGATGGACCACCGGCCATATCTCGCCATCTGGCGCGGCGCTTATCTCTCCACCTTCGAGCGGGTCAAGCGGCTGGTGCCGCGGCTGGAGGGAGATCTCGCGGTGCACGGGATCCGGCTCGCGCTCGAGCGGGCCCAGGCGGTGGCAGAGCGCCTGGAGCAGCGGGTCGAGCCGCAGTTCTCGGACTTCTTCCCCGACGGCCGCGTCGAGCTCAACTTGCCGCCGCTCGCGTTCGACGAAGCAGCACGACCGCAATCCCCTCAGCCCGAGACCCGTTCGAACAGCGCGGTCGAGACGTAGCGCTCGCCGGTATCGGGCAGGACGACCACGAAGCTCTTGCCGCGGAACTCGGGTCGGGCCGCGAGCACGAACACCGCGCTCATCGCCGCGCCTGCGCTGAAGCCCGAGAGCACGCCATCTCTTCGCGCGAGGCGCC
The DNA here is from genome assembly GCA_016706225.1 of Myxococcales bacterium. NCBI lineage: Bacteria > Pseudomonadati > Myxococcota > Myxococcia > Myxococcales > Myxococcales bacterium. The sequence continues at coordinate 215,880 of JADJKB010000003.1, read as the reverse complement.
GGGCGGCGTCGAGTGCCGCGTCCTCGCTGACGGCGAGCACCTCGTCGATCACACTTCGGTCCAACACCTTGGGCACGAAGCCCGCGCCGATGCCCTGGATATGGTGACCGACCGGCTCCTGCCCGGAGAGCACTGCAGCCCCGGCCGGTTCCACGCCGACGATGTGGGTCGAGGGGCTGCGCGTCTTGAGCACACGACCCACCCCGCTGATGGTCCCGCCGGTGCCGATGCCAGCGACGAACACGTCGATCTTTCCAGCGCTGTCCCGCCAGATCTCCTCGGCGGTGGTCTGCTCGTGCACGCGCGGATTCGCCGGGTTCTCGAACTGCCGCAGCATCACGGCCCCCGGCGTAGTGGCGCCGAGCAGCTCGGCCTGCTCCACCGCCTTTTTCATCAGTGTGCCGGCCGTCAGCACGACCTCGGCGCCGAAGGCTCGAAGCAGCTGGACCCGCTCGCGGCTCATGGCCTCGGGCATGGTGAGGATCAGCCGATACCCGCGGACCGCGGCGATCATCGCCAAGGCAATGCCGGTGTTGCCGCTGGTGGGCTCGATCAGCGTCGCGCCCGGGCGAAGCAGTCCCCGCTCCTCGGCGTCGTCGACCATCGCGCGGGCGATGCGATCTTTGACGCTGCCCGCCGGGTTCACGCCTTCGACCTTGGCGTGCAGCGAGATGCCGAGCTCTTCGGAGAGCCGCGCGAGCAACACCAAAGGGGTGTTTCCGATCACGTCTGCGATGCTGGAGAAGGCCGCCAAGATGTTCGAGACCCTACACGACGCGCCGCGCGAGCGACCAGACCAAGGCCACGAGTGTGAGCAGGATCAGGCTCGCGAGCCCGCGGCGTAACACTCCCGCGCTCAATCGGCTCGTGGCCAGGGCCCCGAACTGCGCGCTGATGCTGGCTCCCGCCAGCAGAGTGAGCGACATCGGCAGGTGAACGTAGCCGTTGGCCGCGTGTGCCAGGGTCCCGCTGACCGCGGTGACGACGAGTACCAGGATGCCGGTGCCGGCGGCTTGTCGAATCGGGAATCCGAAGCCGTAGAGCAGGGTCGGGATCAGCGCGATGCCGCCGCCGACACCCAAGAGGCCGCTGAGATACCCCAAAGCCAGCCCGATGTACGCGACGACGGGCGCTGAGACACGCGTCAGTGGCAGCGTGGGGAAGTCGACGTACGGAGGGAGCTGGATGTTCGCGAGCGGACCCCGGCGTACATATGCCAGCGTATCCACGTCGCCGCTCGAACGCCGTACCAGGCTCACCGCCGAGCCGATCAGGAACAAGATGTATCCCCCGTAGAGGACCAGCATCGAAGTCGGGATGGTGCCGCCGCCGATCTGGACGCTACCGGTGGTCTCCAGGTACTTGACGCTCCTGGCGCCGGCGGACACACCGAGCAGTGCGCCGCCCAGCATCAGGAAGTCGAAGCGCACTTCGCCTTGGCGCAACTTGCGATGTTTGAGCAGTGCGACGGTGGCCGTACCGACCATCTGGCAGAGCCCGCTGCCGATGGCGATGGGCAGCGGCACGTCGAGCACGACCGACAACAGCGGCGTGAGGATGAAGCCGCCTCCAATACCGAACAGCCCGGCCACGAAGCCGACGAACACGCCGAGCGCGATCAACGCCAGCAGGCTCACCTCTTGTCCGGCGACGAGCATCAGATCGAGTAGTCGATGGGAGGAAGGGCGTCCTTCTTCACGCTCGTTCGTCGCCGACGCTCGAACGCTCCGAACGCAAAATACATCAAGACCCCCCAAACGCCCGGGAGCACGACGCAAGCAAGCGGATAGAGCCAAGCCGACATGGGATTCGTGCCGCCAACATAGCAGGGACTCGGCGGCGCGGATCCGAGCTATAAACGCCGCGTGCCCCTGCCGGACGACGTAATCGGTGTCGCCGAGCTCGACCGGCGACTCAAGCGAGCGGTGGAGTCGGTCACCGGGCGTGAGTGGGTGGAGGGCGAAATCGCTTCGCTCAAGCTGGCCCCGAGTGGGCACGCCTACTTCACCTTGAAGGACGAGCGCGAGGACGCCGTGATCGACTGCGTGATGTATCGCATGAACGCGCAGCGCGCGCGCCGTCACCTGAGCGATGGCGCGCGGGTGCAGCTCTCCGGTCGTGCCACGCTCTGGGCGCCGCGCGGACGGCTGCAGCTCGTGGCCGAGGCGTTGCGTCCAGCGGGTCGGGGCGCGCTGCTCGAAGCCCTCGAACAACTCAAGGCGCGGCTGCTCGCGGAGGGGCTCTTCGCTGAGGACAAGAAGCGTGCGCTGCCCGCCGAGCCCAGGGTGGTGGGTGTGGTGACGAGCGCGGTCGGCGCAGCCTTTCACGACATCCGCACCGTGGCGTTTCGCCGCGGCGGAGCTCGTCTGGTGTTGTGTCCGGCCCTGGTGCAGGGGGAGGGAGCGCCCGATAGCATCGTCGCTGCCATCAATCTCGCCGAGCGCTATCCCGGTCTCGACGTGTTGATCGTCGGCCGCGGTGGCGGCTCCGCCGAGGATCTGATGGCCTTCAACGACGAGCGCGTGGTGCGTCGCATCGCCGCAACCGTCGTGCCCGTGGTCAGCGCCGTCGGTCACGAGACGGACGTAACCCTGGCGGATCTGGCGGCGGACGTGCGCGCGGCGACGCCCTCCGTGGCCGCCGAGCTGGTCATCCCGGACGCGGCCGCACGCCGCCAGCTGCTCTCCAGAAATCGCCGGAACTTGGCGCGTGCGATGCGGGCGCGAGTCTTCGAAGAGCGCTCTCGAGTCGATCGCATGCGTGCGCGGCTCAGCGACCCACGCTTCGTGATCGCCGCGCGACAACAGGGGCTCGACGAGCTCTTGGCTCGACTCGAACGCATCGAAGCGCGGAGGATCGCCCGCTGCCGTGCTGCGCTGGAAGAGACACATCGCCGGCTGAGCGCGGAGGACCCGCGCGCCGTGCTCGCTCGGGCCCACGCGCAGCTCTCACCGCTCGCCGCGCGGCTCGACGCTCTGGCGCGAGCCCGTCTCGCGCTGTCTGGCACGGCCTTGGGCGAGCTCGTGGCGCGGCTGCACGCACTGTCGCCTCTGGCGGTGCTCGCGCGCGGCTACGCCATCGCAACGACCGAAGACGGACGCGCGATCCGCAGCGCGGAGGAGGTCCGGGTGGGGTCTGGGATTTCGCTGCGAGTTCACGCAGGCCAGATCGAGGCGCAGGTCACGGCCACGAAGACTGGCGAGCCGGCCTGAGCAGCGCACACTCCTCGCGCGCCGGAGCGGACCCGCCATATTTCCGGATTTGGAGCCTGGACGCGGCGAGCCTAGCCTCGGGCGAGTAGATCGTGACCCGCTTGGATTTCAACCCACCTGGCCGCCCGCGGCGCACGCCCGGGGCGATCCGATGAGCCGCTTCGTTCTGCTTGGCCATCCGGTGACCCACTCGTTGTCCCCCGCCATCCACGCTGCGGCCCATGGCGCTCTCGGCCTCTCGCACAGCTACGAGCTCTTGGACTGTCCGGACGCTGCGGCGCTCGCTAGCGCGATCGACCGCATCCGGAGCGGTGAGCTCGCGGGCGCCAACGTGACCGTCCCTTACAAAGAGCGCGCGCTCGAGCTGGCCGACGAGAGCGACGGCTCCGCGCGCGAGACGGAGGCTGCCAACGTGCTCGCCCTCGTAGATGGCCGGGTCACCGCGTTCAACACCGATGTGTCGGCGCTGGCGGAGGAGCTCGGGCTCCTGGCGCCGGGTGCGACCTCGGCGGTGGTGTTTGGTGCGGGCGGCGCTGCCCGGGCGGCGGTGCGGGCGTGCGAGCTCGGCGGCATCACCGAGCTCGCGGTGGTGGCGCGGCGTTTCAAAGACGATGCGCCGGCGGCGTCGGGAGAGTGGCCGCGCACGAGCGGCGCAATGACTGCGCGCCGCCTGCCGTGGCCCGTGAACCCCCACGCGAGATCGCTGCTGTTCGACGCAATTTCCCAGGCTGACGTGCTGATCCAGGCGACGAGCGCTGGCATGACGGGTGGCCCACCCGGGCTGGATGTGTCGGCAATCATTCCGTGGGACGCCGTTCCCACTTCCGCGCTGGCCTACGACGTGGTCTACACCCCGGCCGTGACGCCGTTCCTGGAGGCTGCCCGGGTGAGGGGGCTCGGCGCGAGCGGGGGCCTGGGCATGCTCGTGGGTCAAGCTGCGCTCGCATTTCGCATCTGGCTCGGCGTCGAGCCGCCCCGTTCGGTAATGGCGCGTGCGGCTCGCGCGGCGTTGACTGCTCGAGGCTCTGACGGCCCATGACACCTTCGGGAGCGCGGCGCAACGGAGCCGGGACCGGTCCGTGGCCGGTCATCACCATTGACGGCGAGCTCGAGCGAGCGGAGCAAGAGTTCCTGCACACCAACGGCGCGGGTGCCTACTCCATGAGCACCCTCGCGCTGATGCACACGCGGCGGCACCACGCGCTCCTCGTTGCATCGCTCGAGCCGCCGCTCGGTCGCTGGGTGATCCTCAGCCACGCCGAGACCAGCGTCACCGTCGGCGAGCGCAGCTACAAGCTTTCGACTCACCAGTTTCCCAGCGTTGCGCCCACCCTCGGCTACAGAAATCTCCGGACTTTCTCCCAAGATCCCCTGCCACGCTGGACGTACCGGCTCGGCAACGCCGAGTTCGAGCGCACGCTCGCGCTCGCCCGCGGTCGGAACGCCCTGGTGCTTCGCTACCACTGGAAGGGTCAGGTGCCGGCGCTCGTCTCGCTGATGCCGCTGATGCCGCTGCGCCCGTTGGAGCAGCTGTCGCGGGAGCACGGGGGCATGAAACAGCGGGTGACCTTGCGCCCGAACGAGGTGGAGGTCCAACCGGTCTCGGCGCTGCCTCCGATCGCGTTTGCACATCGTGGCGTCTTCATGGGGTCCCCCGATTGGTGGCGCCGCTTCGAGTACGGCGAAGATTTGCGCCGCTACGCCGACTTCCAAGAGGACATGTGGACGCCCGGGACGTTCAAGCTGGCGCTCGAGCCAGGTGGGACCGCGTATCTCGTGGTGGCTCTTGGTGGGCTACTGGACGCGACTCCCGAGAGCATCATGCAAGAGACTCGGGAGTATCTGCTCGCGCGAGATCCGGGTGAACGACGCCGACCCCTGCTGCGCAGACTGTGGCTCGCCGCTGACACGTTCACGAGTAACGCCTGCGAAAAGCCGGCGGCGGTAGCTGGATATCCATGGCTCGGCGCGCCTCTCCGGGATTGGCTTCTGGCATTCCCAGGCCTCTTCCTGGCACGTGGGCGAATCGACGAGGCCAAGGCGTCCCTCTCCCTCGCAACGCGTCTCCTTCGCGGAGGGCTCTTGCCAACGGAGTTGCCCGGTGTCGCCGCCAAGGCTCGAGTGCCTTCGCCAGACGCGACTTTGTGGTTGTTCGAGGCGGCTCGCGCTCTAATCAAGGAGCTCGGGTTGCACGACCCGTGGGTACGAGGAGAGCTCTATCCACGCCTCGTCCGCGCCTTCGTTCGCTTGCGCGGCAAGCGGCTGAAACGTCATGCATGGGTCAGTGACGACGGCTTCTTCACGACCACGGAACCGCAGCCCGGGACCTGGATGGATGCCCGCGCGGAAGGTGTGCCGGTCACTCCGCGCAACGGCCTGGCCATCGAACATCAAGCGCTCTGGTTCGTTGCGTCGACGACGCTCGCGGCTTGCGCACGCCAATACGGTCACCCGTCAGTCGCGGACGCGGCCGAGGCCTGCGCCGAGGCCGTGAGGCGAACTACGGCACAGCGCTTCTGGTGCATCGAGACCGACTACCCGTTCGATTGTTTGAGCATCGAGCGGGCCACCGCAGACGCTTGGGCGGATGCCAGCGTGCGCCCCAACGCATTGATCGCGCTGGCCCTCGCGCCGGAATTGTTCGAGGCGTGGCAGGTCAACGCCATCTTGACCCGGGTCAAGAACGAGCTCTTGACCCCCCGGGGTATTCGCACGCTCTCGCCGGCTGACCCCGCCTTCGTGGGTCATTACGAGGGCAGCATCGACGAACGGGAGCGCGCTCTGCACCAGGGTTGTGTGTGGCCCTTCTTGCTGGGTTTCTTCGCGCGGGCCGTGCGGGCGCAAAACCCGGGTGACGAAGAGGTGAGGCAAGACCTCACGCGTCGGATCGAGGCGGCCGTCGTCGGCGGCTCGGTGCTAGGGCACGTCATGCAGATCGCCGATGGCGAGGAGCCTCACCGTTGGCGCGGCTGCCCGGCGCAGAGCTGGAGCACGGCACTGCTCCTGTCGGCGCTCGAGGTCGATCTCGGAGTCAGCTGATGGCGCGCGATCTGTCGGCCCTGGGCTACCGCAGGATCGTCCTGTCCCTGGTGTCGATGATCGTGGTGCCGACCGCGCTGCTCCTGACCCTGGGTGCCGTGATGCTCTTTCTGGGGGAGCTCCAGGCCAACCTGTTGATGGGGATCCTGATCGTGAGCCTCAGCGGCGCCGTCGTCACCGGGGTGATCTTGGTCTGGGTGTTCGTTCGGCGCGAAGCCAACCTCACGGCGCTGCAGAGTGATTTCGTGTCCAAGGTCTCCCACGAGCTCCGGACGCCGCTCACGTCCATCCGGCTGTTCAGCGAGACGCTGGCGCTGCGCCGTGGGGATGCTGAGGCCGAAGACAAGTGCATCGAGGGACTTGCCCGCGAGAGCATGCGCCTCCAGGAGCTGATCGATCGCCTGCTGGACTGGGGCCGCATGGAGAGTGGACGCAAGGAGTTCTCGCTCCAGCGCACGTTGATTCGTGACGTGGTGAAACGAACCGTCGCCGCGTTCACTCCGGTGCTCGAGCGCCGGCCCGCGACCCTCCGTGTCGATGTGCCCGACGAGGAGATCTACGTCGACGCCGACCGTGCCGCCCTGTGTGACGCTCTGTTGAACCTACTGACGAATGCCATCAAGTACGGGGGTGACCCCGCGGAGATCGAGCTCTCGGTGCGGGCGACGCCGCGCGAGGTCGTGCTCGGCGTTCGAGACAATGGTCAGGGGCTGGAGGAGCACGAACACACGCGGATCTTCCAGAAGTTCTACCGCGTCGACGACCGGCTCTCGCGCGAGCGCGAAGGGTCGGGGTTGGGCCTTGCCATCGTCAAACACGTGGTCCGGGCGCACCACGGCCGAATCGAGCTCGAGAGCGCGCCCGGGCAAGGCAGCACCTTCTCAATCGTGCTATCTCGGCGCTCGGAGCCCGACGGAAGCGACGCAAAGGACGCGGACGCGGCCTCCTGAACCGAACCGAGCGGATCGTCAAATGCCCGAACCGACGAAGAGGATCCTGGTCGTCGAGGACGACGAGAGCATCACGCTCGGGCTGCGCATGAACCTCGAGGCCGAGGGTTACGAGGTCGCCGTGGCGACGGATGGCGAAGCAGGACTCGCCGCCGCGCATGCTCCCGAGGTGTCGCTGGTGATCCTCGACATCATGCTGCCGAAAATGAACGGCTTCGAGGTGGTGCGTAGCCTGCGCGCCGACGGCTGTAAGATCCCCGTGATCTTGCTGTCGGCCCGGGGAGCGGAGCTGGACAAGGTGATGGGGCTCGAGCTCGGAGCGGAGGACTACATCACAAAGCCCTTCAGCTTGGCGGAGCTCTTGGCGCGGGTGAAGGCCCAGCTTCGGCGGGACGCCATCGCGCGACCCGGGGCGCGGGCGGTCGTGGCCGGCAAGCTCACGATCAACATCGAGACCCGAGAGGTGTCTCGCGCCGGTGAGCCGGTCTTGCTCACGGCCACCGAGTTCGAGCTGCTCCTGTGCCTGGTGGAGGAGTCGGGGCGCGTGCTCTCGCGCGAACAGATCTTGAAGCGTGTGTGGGGACCGGGTCACCACGGAACTCCACGCACAATCGACAATTTCATGCTGCAGCTCCGGGCCAAGCTCGAAGACGACCCGAGTGATCCCGAGCACCTGCTGACGGTGCGGGGTGTGGGTTATCGATTCCAGGCCTGAGTGGTGGGTTTGGCCGAATTGAGCTAGAAAGGCGCCTCGGTGGACCAAAACCTGCTCCGATCCTACTTCGCGACCGTCTACGAGCTGCCCTCGGAGTCGGGGCTCCTACGTGTGTCCATGGACGGGGAAATCGTCCACGACATCGGTGCGCTGCCCGAGCTGCTGCGGCGCGACTTTGCGGTGCTTACGGCCTACAACCCGCGCAGCATGCTGCTCCCGCGCCGGGTCAACGAGGCCCGCCACCACGTCATGCGGGATCTGTTGATCCTGGGTTGTTTCCGCGTCGAACACTGCGTGGGCTACGACGAGGAGCCCGAGGGTGTGTGGCGAGAGCCCGCGTGGTTGGTGCACGGTGTGCAGAAGGAAGAAGCCATCTACTTCGGGCGCACGTTCCGCCAGAACACCATCCTGGTGTGTCAGAACGCGCGGCCCGAGCTGATCGTGACCGACCCGACCTGCGACGACATTGGCCGGACCTACCCGGGAAACTGGCGGATCCGCAACTGAAGGGTCCGACGGCTCGAGCGGCGTGGTAACCTGTCGAAGTGGTCGGCCGGAGCGTTGCCCTCGCGATCGTCTTGACTCTTCCGCTGCCGCTCGCGGCGGTTGGGACGTCGAAGCTCGCTGACGTTCTCGGCACGCGCGCCGGTCGCAGCCTCGCCCTCCAGGTCCGGGCGTTCACGTCGAGCACGCCGCGGACGCCGTCCCCCGTCCTGATCGAGGCGTTGCCGCCAGCGCCGATGGACGCCGATCAGGCCGCCCCGCTGGCCACGACTCGCTCGGTCGCGGCGCCTCGTCGCCTGCCGCCCGCTGTGCCGAAGAAGGGGATCCGCGTCCGCGCCGACATGGTGCTGCGTTTGGCGAGCGCAGGTGCACGGCCTGCGGGCTTCCCGGTTGCGGCTCAGGGTGAGCGTCCGCGTGGCCTGGCCCTGGTGGGTGTGAGTGCCCTCGGCATCGGACTCCAGGACGGAGACGTGCTCACCCACGCGGCGGGACGCCCCGCGCTGACTCCCGGCGACGTCATTGGCGTGGTGATCGGCTCCAGAAACGAGCGAGCGCCGGAGATCTGGGGACGTTTCTGGCGCAACGGCGAGCCCTGGAATCTCGTGGTCGAGCAACCGTACGTGGTGCCGAAACAGAGAACAGCTCGACAGAGCGGGAGCTGAGCTCCGGTCCGTCAGCTGAACCGCGGAACGTAGCGGGCGACGCTCTCGTACTGGTTGGGCCAGGCGAGCAAATAACCCTGATCGTTGGCGGCGTGCCGAGTCCAGTACGGATCGTAGAGGTGCGCGCGTGCCAGTACACAGAGATCCGCGCGCCCCGCAGCGATGATGCTGTTGACGTCGGACCACGACGAGATGTTGCCCACGGTCATGGTGGGGATACCGACCTCGAGGCGCACCAGCTCACTGAACGGCGTCTGGAACAGGCGGCCGTAGACCGGTCGTGCATCCGCGACGGTCTGTCCTGCCGAGACATCCAGGATGTCCGCGCCGTGTTCTTTCAACAACCGCGCCGCGGTGAGCACGTCCTCGGCAGAGATCCCACCGGGCGCCCAGTCGCAGGCTGAGATACGCACGCTGATGGGTTTGCCCGCGGGCCAGGCGGCTCGCACCGCATCGAACACCTCGAGCGGGTAGCGCATGCGTCGTTCGATGCTGCCCCCATAGCCGTCGTCGCGGCGATTGGTCAGCGGAGAGATGAAACTCGCGAGCAGGTAGCCGTGTGCCGCGTGGAGCTCCAACAGATCGAAGCCTGCGCTCGCCGAGAGCTCGGTTGCACGGACGAAGTCCCGCTTCACGGCGTCCATGTCCGAGCGATCCATCACTCGGGGCACCTGACTGTGGGGCAAGTACGGGATCGCCGAGGCTGCGAGCAGTGGCCACGCGCCGCTGTCGAGGGGCTGATCGGCACCCTCCCACAAGCGCTTGGTCGCACCCTTGCGGCCGGCGTGGGCGAGCTGCATGCCGATCTTTGCGGAGCTGTGCTGATGAACGAAGTCGACCACGCGCCGCCAGCGGATTGCGTGCTCGGGTTGATACATGCCGGCGCAACCGGGGGAGATGCGCGCGTCGGCGCTCACATCCGTCATCTCCGTGATCACGAGCCCGGCGCCGCCCAGGGCGCGGCTGCCCAGGTGTACCAAATGCCAATCGTCGATGGCGCCGTCTTCGGCTGAGTACTGGCACATGGGCGAGACGACCACGCGATTGTCGAGCAGCAGCTCACCCAGCCGGAACGGAGTGAACATCGGCGGAACGTCTGCCGGTAGCTGCGCGGCGGCGACGCCCGACTGCGTCAGCGCCTGGTCGCGGACCCAGTGGTTCAGCTGGCGGACGAACGCCGGATCGCGGCGCGCCAGGTTCTCGTGAGTGACCCGCAGGCTGCGTGTCAGGAGGCTCATCGCAAACTGGATTGGCGCGAGCCCCATGTAGCGCTCGGTCTGCTCGAACCACTCCAGGCTGACCTGGGCGGCGCGCTGGGTGGCTTCGACGACCGGTCGCCGCTCCTTTTCGTAAGCGTCGAGGGCAGACTGCAGCTCGGGATTTGCCGCGAGGGCGTCGCGAAGCGCGATGCAGTCCTCCATCGCGAGCTTCGTGCCCGAGCCGATGGAAAAGTGGGCGGTGTGGACCGCGTCTCCGAGCAACACCACGTTCTCGTGATGCCATGCTCGATTCTTCACCGTGGGGAACGCCCGCCAGATGCTGCGGTTCTTTTGCAGGCGGTGCCCGCGGAGCTCGGCCGAGAACAGCCGCTCGGCGTACTCGATGGTCTGATCTTCCGTCGCCTGGTCGAGGCCGGACTTCTTCCAGGTCTCCTCGGTGCATTCGAGGATGAAGGTCGAGGAGTCTTCGGCGTAGCGGTAGGCGTGGACCCGGAACAAACCGTGTGCGCTTTGTTTGAAGTAGAACGTAAACGCCTCGAAGGGGAAGGTCGTGCCCAGCCACACGAAGCGATTCGGGCGCCAGTCGAGCTCCGGAGTCAGGTGGACGGCCAGCTGGTCGCGGACGGCGCTGTTCACGCCGTCCGCGGCGACGACCAGGTCATGTTCACGACTGAGCTCGCCCAGCGCGGGCGCCTCGGTCTCGTACAGGACACGGACGCCGAGCTCGCTCGCGCGGGTCTGCAGGATGCCGAGCAACGTCTGCCGACCCATGCCGCTGAAGCCGTGGCCAGTCGAGCGAATCACGCCATCGCCAAAGTGGATGTCGATGTCGTTCCAGTGGGCGAAGCTGGCCAGGATCGCCGCGTGACTCTCGGGGTCGGCCGCGGCCAGGTTGTCCAGGGTGGCGTCCGAGAACACCACCCCGAAGCCGAAGGTGTCATCGGCCCGATTGCGCTCGTAGACGCTGACCTCGTTGGCCGGGTCGACCCGTTTCATCAAGATCCCGAAATAGAGCCCTGCAGGACCTCCTCCGATGCACGCGATCTTCACTGCTGACCTCCGCGAGGTTCGTCATCATCCGTCAGGGAACGAGCTCAGCCAAGCTGCGCGGCGCGAGTTTGTGGTTGCTGAACGAGAAGGTCAGCACGCCGGTGATCTTCGAGAAGGCCGTCCCCACGCCGTAGGTGTTGTCGATTGTGGGCTCGAGCTCGTCGTCGATGCGCAGGTTTCCGGTCACCGCGGTCTCGTCGAAGTCCTTGGGGCTGTCCGGGTTCATGTTCGTGACGAGCACGTTCGAGACGGAGACCAGCATCGATTCAAAGCCTTCGGCTTTGCTCCCGCCAGTGGCGATGTCGGCGGGGTTTGCGACGGGGATTGGGCCGAACGGTAGGGTCGTACCGGAGTCTGTCACCGTGATCACGGAGTTGGCGAGCTCGCTCAGATTGAAGAACTCGTCGTACTTCGCGCTGATGTCGATCTTGTTTCCGACTGCCACGGTGGGGGTGAGCCCGGCGGTGAAGACGAAGATGCCGGTGTACGGCTTCAGCGAGGCGTCCTGTGCGTAGAACCCTCGCGATTTTCCGGTGTCGGGTCGGAGCGCCGTCACGTAGAGGCCGGTGAGCTTGACCTGCGTACCCGGCTTCGGATGTTGCGGGTTCTTGGGATCGCGAACGGCCTCGATGCTGATCGGGCATGCCGCGAAGGTCGGGTTTGCGGTGGCGCAGGTGTCACAAGCGTCCCCCTTGCCGTCTTTGTCGCTGTCTTCCTGTCCCGGGTTGGCGTCGTCCGGGCAGTTGTCCACGCCATTCGCCCAGCCGTCGTCGTCGAGGTCATCCGGATTGAGCTTCGGGCACTTGTCGTTGGGATCGAAGGGGCAGGGGTCGCAGGCGTCGCCCTTGCCGTCGTTGTCCGCATCACCCTGCTTGCCCTTGTCGAGCGGGCGAGCCGGATCGAACACGTCCGGGCAGAGGTCGGTTGCGTCGGGTACACCGTCGCCGTCCTTGTCGGTGGCCGTGATTTGGCCAGTGTATTCGCTCGGACGCGAGGGCACGCAGCTCGGCTCCTTGGTCGGCGCCCCGCCGCAGCTGAAGAGTGGCGCGAAGGCCTCGCCCGCGGTCTTGACCCCGGCGAGGGTCGAGCCATTGGCGGTGTCTTTGGCGATGCAAGCGCGCTTGGCCGCCCCGCACACGTCCAAGGTCTCGCAGGTCGCGCCGCCCACCGCAGCGTTCGCCACGAGCGCGTCGTCTCCGTAGAGCGGAGCCCCGCCGCGCAGCACCAGAGCCACGTTCTTCGGCTCGGCGTCGATCACGGCTCGGTGGTCCTTCTTCGTCGTGCCATCGAAGATGGTGATGTCACCGATGAAGCCGGTGCGGAGCATGCCGACGCCGCGCTCGACGCCCGCGGCGATGGCCGCGTTGGTGGTCACCATGCGCCAGAGATCGAAATCGGAGAAGTGTTTGCCCAGGTACTTCTGGTTCATGTCATCGGCGCAGCGCAGCTCTCGCGACAGGTTCATCGATCCGGATAGGATCCAGTCGGTGCCGAGCGCGATGCCGACGCCCACGTTGTCCAGCAGCGTGACCGGCGCGGTGTTGCCGTAGAGCGCAATGTTCGAGCGGGGCGACCAGACCACCCAGGCCTTGGAGTCGGCAATTGCCTTGGCCTCCGTCGGCGTCACGGCCATGGCATGCACGATGGCGGTCTGTGGCTCGACGACATCGAGGGTGCCCGAGGTGGTGCACGTCAGCTCGTTGCGGGCCGCCTGGTTCACCCCCTCGGAGATGTGCGGCTGATAGGCGTCGAGGCTGGCAATGTCTTGCGCCGTGGTGGGCGCCGAGCCGTAGTTGCAACCGCTGTCCAGCATCTTGCCATTCGCATCGTCGAGCGGGAACGTGTCGCTGTTCACCGTCTGGGCCGGCAGCCCTTCCTTGTTGGCGGTGTCGAGGTTGCGGAGCAAGTGCCCCACTCCGCCGGCGCTGACGGAAGAGGTCGCACCGCTCATGACGAAGCGGAGCTCTGCGGCGAGCACGACGTCCTTGGAGGCACCACTCGAGTACTTGATCTCGGGTTTGCCAGGGGTCTTCCCGGTGCGCCACTCGTGACGGTGGTCGTAGCGTAGCGTGCCCACGTCGTAGGGGGCGTTGTTGGCGTACGTGATGTGGTCGTGGGAGTTGACGAGCCCTGGCGAGATGACGCCGTTGGCGCAGGTGACGGTGGGCGCGGTCGCTGCACCCGCTGCGGTCGAGCAGTCGCAGCCGACGCAGGTGATGATGCCGTTTGCGTCGAGCAGCACTTCGCCGCCGTGCAGCACCTCTTGGGGCGCCAGCACGTTGCCGATCAGCCGCAGTCCCTTCTGGCCCGACTGAACGCTGCACAGCTCGCTCGTGGCGGTCAGCGTCTTGCACTCGGTGATCTTGAGCGCGGTGCCGGGGCCGCTGCCGCCGGTTCCGCCGCTGCCCGCGAGTCCGCCGCTGCCCGCGAGCCCTCCGCTGCCCGCGAGTCCCCCGCTGCCTGCGAGCCCGCCGCTGCCGCCGGTGTTGGTGCCGCCGGTGTTGGTGCCGCCGGTGTTGCCGTTGCCACCCAGGTTCCCGCTGCCTCCGCCTCCTCCCCCTCCGTCGTCCCCACAAGCCGAGGTGAGGGAGAGCGCGATGAGGCTCGCGAGGGAACCGATCAAGACAGGGCGAGGCGTGTAGAAGGTCTTCATATCGAGCACCGGATCGTGGGAGTGCCCCGGAGGGGCGGCGGAACATAGCGCAGGTTTCCGTCACGGCCCGTAGCTCCGCGACGCTCTCGGGTTCCTTCGGCCGCCTCGCGCTCGAAATGAGCGAAAAGTAGTGCACCCGGTGGGCGCACCTGGTCCAAGTTGGAGGGGCGCTCTAGCGGAGCGTGGTGCGGCAATGCGCGTTCGTCGCGTTCGTCGCGCGCTGCGCGGCCCCACGAGCGGCGCCGCGCAGCGTCCGAAGCGTGATAATTGGATGGCTGAGTCGTGGCATGATCCCTCATCTATTCAGCGTGGTGTTGGCCGGCGGAAGCGGGACGCGCTTCTGGCCCGCGTCACGCAAGGCCCTGCCCAAACAACTGCTCGCGATCGGCCCCGAGCCGGACTGTTTGATCGCAGCCACTGTTCGGCGACTCGAGCCGCTGTGCCCGAGCGAGCGGATCTTGATCGCAACGGGCAGACATCTGCTCGGAGCAACGCGCGCGCTCTTGCCGCAGCTTCCGGAGGTCTCGTTCATGGGGGAGCCCGTGGCGCGCAACACGGCGCCGTGCATCGCGTGGGCGACCTGGGAGGTGCTGGCTCGTGATCCCGACGCCGTCGTGATGGTCGTGCCGAGTGACCAGCACATCGGCGATGCGGATGCCTATCGCGCTCTGATCCGCATTGCCGTCGAGAGCGCTCGGGATGGCATCATCACGACGATCGGGGTGACACCCACTCGAGCCGAGACCGGCTACGGCTACATCGAGGCGGGAGAAGGGACGTCTGCCAGCGTGCGGCGCGTGACCCGCTTCGTCGAGAAGCCCGACCGCGCGCGCGCCGAGCAGTATCTGGCGAGCGGGCGCCACTTCTGGAACAGTGGCATGTTCTTCTTCCGCGCCGACGTGATGGCGCGGGCCGTGCGCGAGCACCTGCCCGAGGTCGCGGCGGCGCTCAACCGTTGTTACGCTGTGCCTGCGGCCGAGCGCACGTCGGCGCTCATCCAGGCGTTCGAGGCGTTCCCGTCCGTGAGCATCGATTACGCCATCATGGAGAAGGCCGAGGAGCTCGCGATGGTGCCGGGGAGCTTCGGTTGGAGCGACCTGGGGAGCTGGGAGACGGCCTGGGAGCTCGCGCCGAAGGACCCACGCGGGAACGCCGCGCCGGCGGACGCCGTGCTCGCCGACGCCAGCAACAACCTGGTCAAGGACCTGCGCACGGACGGCCGCCGCCGAGTCATTGCGCTGGTCGGGGTCGACGGACTGTGTGTGATCGAGACGGACGACGGGCTCCTCGTCATTCCGCGAGATCAGGCCCAGGACGTGCGAAAAGTGGTGGACGCGCTCAAGGAGCGTGGCAGCACCGATCTGCTTTGAGGTCGCTGGCCGCCTCGTCACGTGCGATTCGGACTAGCCCGGGCGGCGACCGGCAAGGTAGAGGGTGCCTCGGAAGGAGAGCTCCATGCGCAAGCGTATCGTCCTCGCAGCCTTCGCAATCACGGCCGCTTTTTCGCTGACCGGGTGCGGAAAGTTCAAGAAGACGAAGGAGTGTAACGCCTTCATCGAGAAGGTGAACACCGCCATCAAGGAGATCGAGCAGCACTCCGCCTCGAAGGGTGGGGAAGACGCGCAGGTCATCTCCGAGATGAAAAAGCTCGGTGAGCTCTACGATCAACTGGCCAAGGACGTGGGGGCACTCGATGTCAGCACGGCGGAGCTGAAGGCCCACTCGGCGAACTATCAGCAGATGTGCACGAAGGCCGCGTCGACGGCTCGTCAGGTTGCGACGGCGATCGAGACCAAGAACCCCGACCAAGCCGAGTCGGCGCAGAAAGAGTTCGACAAGATCGTGAAGCAGGAGGACGACCTGGTGAACCAGATCAACACCTTCTGCCAGGCACCGTGAGCTTCCTCTTGCTCGGGTAGACTCCGATCACCGGAGCGCCATCGCTCGCGCTCGCGAGGGCGCGCGCCGTTTCTCAGCGTCGACGCCTCCCGGGCTGGGAGCTCGGCCGCGGTGTCTTGCCTCTGCCCGGCGGCATCGATTTGGACGCGGCGCGCGGCGGGCTGGGGGTCATGGATTCTCGGGCCTCGGGCGACAACCCAGCCTGGAGCTTCCGCAGGTCGTCTCGGAGGCGCGCCGCGGTCTCGAACTCCAGGCCCTCGGCCGCGGTGAACATCTGCTGCCGCAACGCCTCGATGCGATCGGCGAGCTCCTCTTGGGGATCCGGGGTGCGGGGCGCGCGGCCTCGGGCCCCGGCCGACGAGCGCTCGGGGCGCGGGACGGCGTAGTAGTCCGTCGTGCCGCTGGCGGGGTTGATGTCGAGGATCGCCCGCTGAATCGTCTCGGGCGTGATGCCGTGATCCTGGTTGTACTTTGCCTGGATCGTCCGGCGTCGGTTGGTCTCGTCGATGGCGAAGCGCATCGCATCGGTGATGCGATCGGCATACATGAAGACCTGGCCATGCGAGTTGCGGGCCGCGCGTCCAACGGTCTGGATCAGCGACCGGGCGCTGCGCAGGAAACCCTCGCGATCGGCGTCCAGAATGGCCACCAGGCTCACTTCTGGTAGATCGAGGCCTTCGCGCAAGAGGTTGATGCCAACCAGCACGTCGAACTCACCCGCTCGCAGATCGCGAAGGATGTCGATGCGCTCGAGCGTGTCGATGTCGGAGTGCAGGTACCGCACACGGATCGCCAGCTCCGCGTAGTACTCGGTGAGATCCTCCGCCATGCGTTTGGTGAGAGTCGTGACGAGCACGCGTTCGTCACACGCGACGCGCTTCCTGATCTCGACCAGGAGGTCATCGACCTGGCCCGAGACCGGACGCACGAAGATCTCCGGATCGAGCAGCCCCGTCGGTCGAATCAGCTGCTCGACGATGCAGTCTTTGCTGTGCTCTAGCTCGAAATCACCGGGGGTCGCCGACACGAAGATGACACGGCGCATGTATTTTTCGAACTCGTCGAACTTGAGCGGGCGATTGTCGAGCGCGCTCGGCAGGCGGAACCCGAACTCGACCAGCGTCTCCTTGCGGGAGCGATCTCCGCGATACATCGCCCCGATCTGGGACACGGTCTGGTGTGACTCGTCCAAGATCAGCAGGAAGTCCTCGGGGAAGTAGTCGATGAGGGTGGGGGGAGGTTCGCCGGGCTCGCGGTTCGACAGGTGGCGCGAGTAGTTCTCGATGCCCTGCACGAAGCCCATCTGTTCGAGCATTTCGAGGTCGTACATGGTGCGCTGCTCGATGCGCTGTTTCTCCAGGAAGCGGCCCTGTTTGTCGTAGAAGTCCAGGCGCTCCCGCACCTCGGTGCGAATCGCGTCGATCGCGCGCTGTAGTTGCTGCCGCGGGGTCACGTAGTGGGAGCCGGGATAGACCGAATACCGATCGAGCTCCGCGAGCACCCGCCCACGCACCGGGTCGACCTCGCTGATGCCGTCCACTTCGTCCCCGAAGAACTCGACGCGGATCGCGGTCTTGTCCTCGTAGGCTGGGAAGATCTCGACGACGTCACCGCGGACGCGGAAGGTGCCGCGGTGGAAGTCGACGTCATTGCGCTCGTACTGAATGTCTACCAGTCGGCGCAGCAGATGGTCGCGCAGCAGTTCTTCGCCCTTGACGATTTCGATCAGCAATCCCTCGTAGGACTCCGCCGAGCCGATTCCGTAGATACAACTCACACTGGCGATGATGATCACGTCGGAGCGAGAGAGCAGGCCGTGGGTCGCCGCGTGCCGCATGCGATCAATCTGATCGTTGATGATCGCGTCCTTCTCGATGAAGGTGTCGGTGGTCGGAATGTAGGCTTCCGGCTGGTAGTAGTCGTAGTAGCTTACGAAGTAGTGGACCGCGTTCTCGGGGAACAGGTCGCGCATCTCTCCGTACAGCTGAGCGGCGAGGGTCTTGTTGGGCGCGATGATCAGAGTGGGGCGCTGCAGATGCTGGATGACGTTTGCCACCGTGAACGTCTTGCCGCTGCCGGTGATCCCCAAGAGGGTCTGATAGCGATCCCCAGCGTCCAGGGAGGCCGTGAGCCGTGCGATCGCCGCAGGTTGATCACCCTTGGGCGTGAAGTCGCTGCGCAGTTTGAACTCACGCTTCATGGAAAAAGTCCCACATCATCTGGCGAGGCCGTTTGCATTTCAACTGGGCGGACGAAACTCGAATGGAAATGGGCGGCGGCTCGCCTCTCGTGCCGCGCCAATCGGCCGCGAAGCTCCGGTTCTTCCGCCGCGTTCAGTGCAGGGTTGCGCTGAAAGAGAGCGTGAGCGCAAGGGTGCGATGTCGAGTCGTGACCCCGGCATCCTCGTGCTCCACACGCGCGTAGCTCAGGCGTAGCTCGGGCCCGAGGCTCCACTCTTCGCCGACCCAGAAGTCGTAGCCGCCGCCCAGGGCCAGGGCGAAGCCGGACAGCCCCGCCTCCTTGGTCTCACCGGCTTCTTCGTAGCGATAGGTCTGTTCGGCGCCAGCCACGAGGGCTTGTACGTAGCCGCCGCTGGTTCTGTCGAAGTAGAGCTGACCGAACAGCGCCAGGAATGACGAGCCGAGCTGTGCGCCGTTCAGGCGCGTGCGGGTGCCTCCGTTGTCGTAGCTGGGTTCGGGCCAGGAATGGAGCACGAGCCCGCCGCCGATCACGAACCCGCGCGCTGGCGTGCCACCCAGGAGCAACTCGAGCGCGCCCCCATTTCCACTGAAGTCGCCGCCGGGGTCGGGCTGACCCAGCGTTCCTTCCGTCTTGGTCAGCATGCTCGAGAACCCCAGCCCCATCCGCAGGAAGAACCCCTCGTGCTCGTGCACCCCCAGCTTCGCGCCGCTGGCGGTTGGGGGCGGCAGTGGCGGGGGTGGGGTGGGATAGTAGTAGCCGGCGGCCGGGGGCCCCGGCGGCACCGGAGCGGCGGGCGCGACGGTCGGCGCAGGCGCAGGCGGCGGCATGGGCGCTTGTGCCCCTGCCGGGCTCACGATGCTGAGGCTCGAGGTGAGCAATGAGCTCGTCAGCGCCGTGCGTACCCGATGCGACATTCGAACCCGAGAGCATGCGCGCCCTTCGCTCGCCGTCAATGAGTTCTCTGGCGAAGGCATCACACGCGGCCGACGAGCTCGACGATCATGCGAGCCGCGTGAGCGTTTTGAGCGTAACCTTCGGGCGTGCGAACGTCTCTAGCGTCCTCGGTCTTGGTGGTGATGCTGTCCGCGACAGCCTGCGTCTCGGATGACTCGGCCGGTCCTCAAGCGAACGGGACGGGTGGTGCAAGCGGAGCGGCGGGCAGTGGTGGCAACCAGGCTGGCGGCAGCGGCGGTCTCACGAGCGGGGGTGCGAGCGGTCAAGCAGGTGGAGGAACTGGCGGAGCGTCCGGCGGCGGAGGCACCCTGGCTGTCGACGGCGGCGCCGACGCAAACTTGCCGGAGCCCGGGCCCCTGCTCGGATCGTTCCAGCTGACCTATTACTGGGTGACGACTGAAGAGGAGTTCACCGGCGCCAAAGACACGAGTGTGTATGACAAGAACTGCAAACAGCTGGCGCTGGTCAGCGCGAAGTTTGCGGCCTCGCTCAAGCTCGAGGGCACGGGTCGGCTCAGCGACGGGCGGCTCTTGAACTACGCCGGGTCGTGCGCGTGCCCGACTTCGCCTTGTTACCTGGTGGCCGACGCGCAGCACCCGTGGGGCTACGGAGTACAGGGCAAGGCGCTGGTCCCGTTCCGGTCGTTTGCCGTCGATAAGGCCGAGATCCCGTACGGCAGCAGGGTCTACGTGCCGGAGCTCGACGGCGTGGCTGTGCCCGGCGACCCACCGTGGGGCGGGTTCGTGCACGACGGTTGTTTCAGCGCGGACGACACCGGTGGCGCGATCATCGGCAAACACGTGGACTGGTTCGCCGCGCTGAAGCCGCACTACGCCACCCTCGATGCGCAGCTGAAGCTGTCGAAGATCACCATTCATCAGGGCGGGGCCCGCTGTCCTTGATGCCAACCCGGTCCCAGACGCGATAGACTCGCCCCGTGCGCGCGTGTCGCTCTCTGGCCCAGGTGGCGTTTTGGGTCGCCAGCCTGCAGTTCGGCTGCGCCCACGTGCAGGAGACGCGCACGCGTGAAATTCTGGAAGACGAGAGCGTGCGGGTGTCCGAGACGGAACGCCCCGAGCTGAATCAGATCCAGGTCCGCGCGACGCTGAACGGAGCTTCGCTCTCGGTCGTCGTGAGCGGTGGTCCACGCTGCGTCGTGCAGTTTCGAGAACGCGCGCTCGTGCGCGAGCGGGTCCGCCGCGAACCAAGCCCGAGTACGCTCGCGGGCGAAGCCGTGTTGATGGGTGTCGGTGTGGGCGTCGGAATCGCCGCTCGGCGGCAGTCCTCGTCCGATCAGGTCCGCGGCTCGGACGTGCTCGGTGTGCTCTCGCTCGCAGCGGGGCTGGGGGCTGGGGTTGCGCTCGCGATTGACGGGAGTCGTTTCTCCGACAGCCAGTCGGTGCGAGAGGAGACCACGCTCGAGCCTGCGCCGCGGGTCGTACCGTGTGAACACAAGCAGCGACGTTCGCCCGCCCGCGTCGAGCTCAGAACGCCGAGCGGCCGGCGCTTCGTTGCGCCGCTGGATGGTTTTGGCCGCGGGCGGCTCAACTTGCCGGAAAGCGTCTGGGTCGATGGCCGTGCCGACTTCGACGTGTGGGTCGATGGTGTGAGTGTGCAGCGCCTGATCATCAAGAGGTCGAGGTGAACAGCGGACGCGCGGCCGCTGTCGCGCTGCTGCTCGCGCTGCTGAACACCAGCGCATGCATGACGCACGATCGGCAGATCACGACTCGGCCTGGACCTTCGCGCTTCGAAGGTCGCGAGCGCGTGGCCGGCTCGGAGCGTTTGTACGCACTCAGCGTACCGCACTCGAATTTTTTGGACATCCGCGTGCGGTCGGTGGCCCTCTGCTCCGAGATCCACCGCACCCGCATCGAGCGTCTCGAGGTCGATCGTGTGCGCGCGACCGGGGGACGCCTGGTTGGCGCTGCGGCGGCCTTCATCGGGGGCTCGATCCTCCTCTCGAACCAGGGCTCGGATCTGCTCGGTGGCTCGCTCATCGCCGGTGGGGCTGGCGTGGCGCTCGTCCCGTTGCTCTCCGAGGGTGAAGAGCGCCGCCAGCTAGAGCCGGAGATGGTGCGAGGCCCGGCGGGACCTCTGGTTGCTTGTGATGACCGACCGGTGGCCCACGCCACGGTGGTGGTGCGCGCGCAAGGGCTCACGCTCCAGGGGGAGAGCGATGTCGCCGGGCGCGTGCGATTTCGCGAGGTCGCAGCGACCCCGGACACCTTGGTCTACGTCGGGGACGTCGCCGTGCCGCTGTCGGTAGGGGATCCGTCTACGGGAACATCGCCAGCTGAGGCAGCCCCAGCGAGTCCGGGTGACCCAGGCAAACGTTGAGCGCCTGGATGGCCTGCGCGGACGCACCCTTCGCGAGGTTGTCGATGGCGCACAGGGCCACGATCATCCCCGCACGTTCGTCGAGCGCGTAGGCGACGTGCGCCCGCGCCGAGCCGCGCACCCACAACGTGTCTGGCAGGTGGCCCTCGTCGAGAACGGTGACCAAGCCACCCTCGTACCTCGCTCGCGCTGCCTCCCGGCATTGGTCTGCCGTCACGCCGGGTTTTGCTCGAGCGTAGGCGGTAGTAAAAATGCCTCGAGAGAAGGGCGCGAGGTGCGGGGTGAAGACCACGCGGATCGCGGCGCCCGCACCCAGCGCGAGCTCCTGTTCGATCTCCGGGACGTGCCGGTGTTTGCCCGCCACTTTGTACGCGCGCATGCCCTCTGCGGTCTCGGGAAAATGAGTGTTTGCGCTCGGGCTTCGCCCTGCACCCGTCACGCCGCTCTTGCTGTCGATGACGATACCCGCGGGCTCGACGAGCCCGCTCGAGAGCAGCGGAGACAGTGGCAGGATCGCGCTCGTCGGGTAGCAGCCGGGAGCGGCGATCAGGCGCGCGCCTCGGAGCTCCTCGCGGTGCAGCTCGGGCAAGCCGTAGACCGCCTCCGGGAGTAGCTCCGGCGCCGGGTGCTCGCCGTACCACTCGTGATAGTCGGCGACGTTCTTGAGCCGGAAGTCCGCCGACAGATCGACGACGCGGAGTCCGGCGTCGTAGAGCGCCTTGCCGGCGCGGGCGCTGTGCGCGTGCGGCAGGGCCGTGAACACCACGTCCATGCGCGTTGCCAGCTCCGCCGCGGCGGCCGGGTCGAACGCTTCGAGCACCCGGTCGCCGAGACCCGGGACGCCGTTGGTGGGCGGAAGCACCGCTCCCAGGCAGAGCCCTGCCTTGTCCCGTGCTCCGAGGTAGACGAGCTCGTGTTCGGGGTGCGCGCTGATGAGCCGCACCAGCTCGGCGCCGGTGTAGCCGCTGGCTCCGACGATGCCAACGCGGACGGAGGTCAACGCTTGCTGTACTGGAAGCGCTTGCGGGCGCCGGCCTGGCCGTACTTCTTGCGCTCCTTCTTGCGGGAGTCGCGGGTGAGGAAGCCGGCACGCTTGAGCGACTTGCGGCGCTCCGGATCCTCCGAGGTCAGTGCGCGGGCGATGCCGTGGCGCATGGCCTCGGCCTGGGCGCTGTGCCCGCCGCCTTTGACGGTCGCTTCCACGTCGTACTTGTCGAGCAGCTCGAGCAGCTCGAGGCTCTGTCGCATGATCATGCGACTGGTCGGACGTTCGAAGTACTCATCGGCGGAACCGCCGTTGATGTTGATCTGCCCGGTGCCGGGCTTGACCCAAACGCGAGCGACTGCAGTCTTGCGCTTGCCAGTGGCGTAAATGGAGGTCGTCTCGGACATTTTCTAGAATCTTTCTCAGAGCGCGAGCGTTTCCGGCTTCTGTGCCTGGTGCGGATGCTCCGCGCCTGCGTAGACCTTCAGCTTGCCGAGCATTTCGCGCCCGAGCACGTTCTTTGGCAGCATTCCCTTGACCGCTTTGGTGATCGGCATCTCGGGGTGTGTCTGCTGCACCTCTGCGAACGCACGGCTGCGGAGTCCGCCCGAGTGCCCGCTGTGGCGGTGGTAGAGCTTGGTGGTCGCCTTGTTCCCGGTCAGCTTCACGCCGGTGGCGTTCACCACGATCACGAAGTCGCCGGTGTCGATGTGGCGCGTGTACGTCGGCTTGTTCTTGCCGGACAGCACCGTTGCAACACGGCTCGCCAGTCGCCCGAGGGGCTGATCTTTGGCATCGATGATCCACCACTTGCGGGTGGCTTGCGCTTCGGCAGTTTTCGCCGAATACGTCCGCTTCGTCTGGCGCATGACAGAGAATTCCTGTGAAGGCGAGTCGGGGGCCCGCCGGGAAAGGGGCGGCATTACTAGCTTCGGCCGGGTAGTCCGTCAAGCGCGCCTTCGGTCCGTCCCAGGGAGATTCGGGGGGCGCGGCGCCAGTCCTGGCCGATACTGGCTGCCGACCGGGGAAACCCAGCTTCTTCTGGGGGTTTGGCCTCAGCATGCGCGGGGGGTTAACCGGCGCCGGGTCCGCTATACTCCCAGCGTCTCCCTGAACACCGCACCATGACTCCCGCCGCCAGCCTGCGCCTCGTCGAGCGGATGGTGGCCGACGGCCTCATCACGAGTGAGCAGCAAGAGGCGTGCATCTCGTTCGTTCAGCGAACGGGCGATCGGGTGGAGGAGTGTCTGCTGGAGCTCAGAGCCACCGACGAGGTCTCGCTGCTCAAGTACCTGGCGGGTATCCACCGCACTCGGTTCGTGTCGACCGAAAAGCTGTCCAGGGCAGAGGTCGATCGCTTTGCACTCGAGAAGGTGCCCAAGCGCCTCGCCGAGCAACACCAACTGTTTCCGGTGTTGTTCGACGCGCAAGCCAGCGTCTTGTCGGTAGTGACTGCCGACCCCGACAACGCGGAGGCGCTTCACGAGGCGCAGATCGCCTCCGGGGTGAAGAGCGTGCGCGCGTTCGTCGGGCGCCCTCGGGCCGTCAAGGCGGCGATCGCAAAGGCCTACGGTGGGGACATCCACGCGTTTGCGGTGCTCGATCGGCAGGCGCAAGCGCAGTTCTCGAGCATGCTGGACGTCTACGAGCGCAACCTCGTCAGCCCGGAGACCTTGGCGGCGGCTCTTTCGGCGGAGCGCCCGGGGCGGGAGCGCATCCTGTCCGGTCAAGATCTGACTGGTGGCACCTTCGGGGTCGGCGCGGAGGCCGTCGCGACCAACTCCTACCTCGAGACGCTCAACGTGCTGACCTCGTTGCTCGAGAGCACACGACCCGACTTGCGTGGTCACTCCGCCTACGTCGCGCGCCTGATGCGCAAGATCACCGAGCGCATCGGCCTGCCGGACGCCGAGCGAACCAGCGCGGTGATCGTCGGTTACTTGCACGACCTGGGCAAAGTCACGGAGTACCACCTGACGGCGTTCAACGTGGCGCAGTACGACCAGCACCGGGCCGTCGGGACCAAGCTCTACCGGGCGCCGACCAGCTTGATGGAGGCGGTCAAGCTGCCGCGCGAGGTCACGCTGGCGATCGAGACCATGTACGAGCGTTACGACGGCGACGGACTGCCGGGGTCGCTGCACGGCAAGGAGATCCCGCTCATCGCTCGGCTGCTCGCCGTGGCCGACACTTACGCGGATCTCACACAGAATCCGAAGAACCCATTCCGCCAGCTGCTCGAGCCCGCCGCCGCCTGCGACGTGCTCGCCCGTTACCGTGGCTCGGTCTTCGATCCGAACATCGTGGATCTGTTCCGGCTGATCATCACGGGTGACGATCTCCGCGCCCGGTTGCTCGCTACGCGCCACGTCGCGCTGATCGTCGACCCCGACCCCGAAGAGACTACGGTGCTGGAGCTGCGCATGCTGGAGCAAGGTTTCGACGTGCGGCCCGCCCGCAACACCGACCAGGCGATGAAGCTGCTCGAGCGCGGTGACATTCAGCTCGTGATCGCCGAGATGGATCTCACTCCGATGGATGGGCTGTCGCTCTTGGGCTGGGCTCGCCGCCAGAAGTGGGGGTTGAAGTTGCCGTGGGTCTTCCTCACGGGACGAACGGCGGGCGCTGATGCGCAGAAGGCTTTCGAGGCCGGCGCGACGGACTATCTGACCAAACCCGTGAGCCCCGACCTCCTGGTGGCGAAGATCAAGACCATCCTCGAGCGGTCCGCCACGGCGGGGCCGGGCGGCGTCGCCGGGTCCCTCGCCGAGATGGGGCTGCCGGATCTGGTGCAGGTCCTGAGCCAAGGGCGCAAGACGGGCGCGCTCAAGCTGAGGACCTCCGCGGACAACGGCGAGGTGCATTTCGTCGGCGGCAACGTGTTCAACGCGATGTACGGCACGCTCCGCGGCGCGGAGGCCGTGTATGGCATGCTGCGCCTGCGAGAGGGCAGTTTCGTCTTTGATCCCAACTTCGAGGCGCCTCAGCGCCTGATCGCCGAGAGCCCCGAAGCTCTGCTGCTCGAGGGGATGCGGCGCATGGACGAAGGCGCCTGATGTGCGCTGGTTGCTGCCAGGTGCGCCTGCGCGCCTCAGCGTGATACGCTTTTTCTCTCGGTCGGAGCCCAAAGAGTGTCTCAAACCCCGCCCCCCATGCTCGGGTACAACAACAACGTGCGGCATCACGGGCGGGTTTTCCACATTCAGACCGAAGATAGCGGCGTCAAGCGCCCACACATCATCACGCACCTGTTCGGCGACGGCGGACGCATCCTGAAGAGTGTCAGGACCGACTACTCCGAGCACCTCGGGACCGCGGACATGGCGGCCACGCTGAAGCGGATGATGAAGGACCAGCACAAGGCCATGTTCGTGGCGCTGCGTGCCGGGGAGCTCGACGCCGTGATCGAGGCGGCGTTCGGCCCGCCGGCGGTGGCGGTCGCAACCCCGGCGGCGGTGCCGGCCGGTGCGGAAGCCAAGAAGCTAGTGCCGGAGCCGACGCCGGAGGAGGTCGCGGCGCGCATCAGCACGCCGCTGCCGGTCGAGTGGCAAACGCCGGAGCAGATTCTTCCGAGCGAACCGCTGCACCAGCCCATTGCTGCCGTGGCAGAGGCGTTGCCCGTGTCGCGCGCGCGTATCCCGACGCCGCCACCCCCGTCCCACTCCATCGACTCCGCGGTCGAGGCGATGGCAGCCAAGTTCGCAGGCGTGCCCCCGCCCAGATCGGCGACGCCGATCGGCACGCCGCTCAGCTCGCCGTTGATGCGGCGTCGGGGCGCTGCCGCCGGAGAGGGACCGCCGGGCCGCTACTCGGTCTCGCGCCCGGCCTCGATCTTTGGTGACGCGCCCCCGCCGGACAATCGCAGCATCTTCGGTGACTCGTTGATCGGCGAAAAATCGCTGGACGAGGTCATCCTGTCGTACCTGGCCGAAGATCTCGACGGCACGAAGTGAGGGGGTGACGGGCCAGCGTGCCTTGGCGCCGCCGTGCCGCGGCTCAGTGTCCGCCGCGAGCTGCGGGTTTGGCGTTCCAGATGCGCAGTGACAGAACAAAACCGATCACGCCGAAGGGCAGCAAGAACCACGGCCAGTAGGCCCAAGACTTGGTGGTCAGAAATCCCAGGGCGACCGACTGCAGCGCGGTCCCGAGGTACACGAACCCATCGATCACGCCGACTGCGGTCGCCGCGCCCCGGCGCCCGCCGAAGTCCATGGTGGCGGTTCCGCTGAGCACACCGTGGGTGCCGATGACTCCGAGGCTGATCAAGAACACCAGCGCCCCCAGCAGGAACGGCGACAGCGGCAGCTCCGGTCTGGCCTTCAAGAAACGCATGTCACCCGCGCGCTGCGTGGCCTTGGGATCCGGCAGCATCACATCCATCACCTGGCCGCCGCGCTCGATGCGCGCGCTGAGCACGGGGTCGCGTTGGTCGGCGGGCCTGCCCGACAGCGCCGCGACACACATGCACTTTGCCTTGTCCCAGCCGGAGTCCTTGCAGGTGGGCTGGGCGCAGGCCACTGCGTTTCGCACCTCGACCCAGCCGCTGACCTCGGAGTCGCCAGCAATGCCGAGGATCTTGTCGCCCGGCGAAAGTCCGCTCTTTGCGTCCGCCGAGGCGACAACGTTGGTCGGCGGTGCCAGTGAGAACGCCATGCCCACCACACACACGGTGAGCAGGGCATACAGAAACCCGGCGGCGGGTCCGCGTCGGCTCTGGAAGAAGAGATCGCTGACCCAGCCCGCGACGTTGCCGCCGATGACTCCGGCGACCATCAACAGGCCACCCCAGCCCCCTTGGGTGAACGGCGCGAGGAAGGCCAAAGCAGCGCCAACCGCATACGCGCCGCGCCGACCGCCACGCGCTCGTGTGGCGAGCCAGGCCGAGATCGCCGCGACGCCGAAACACGGCAGCGCGGGCCAGAGCGGAGCCCAGGTCCCGTCGCGCATGGTCAAGAGCAGCGCACCACCCCTGAGCGCGTGTTCGTTGGGCAGCGCCCAGATCTCGTTGGCGTAGATCGGGAACCAGTGCATCACACCATTGCGCACGACCCCCGTGCAGAGCTCGATTAGCGCCACGGTCAGGATCACCGGGTGCAGCAGGATGCGTTTGTAGAGCGCGAACACCGGGATGGGCGCGTCGCTCGTGTCCCCGGATGAAGCATCCCCGGTGTCGAAGTCGCTGTGGCCCGCCTGCCCCGGGCGGTCCCGCAGCAGCCAGAGCTCGACCAGAAAGAACACGAAGAGCAGCACCGCGGGGATGGCAAACACCACCCATGCGAGGCTCGGCCCGGGCGCTGCCGGCCAGATCCGCTGCGCGAGCTTGAGCAACAGCTCGTTGACCGTGAACGCCAGAAAGATCCCGCTCGAGATCATCGTGCCGAAGATGCCCGAGAAGCCCCCCCGTTCGGTGACGTGGAACCAGTGGGCGTTCACCTTCACGATTGAGACGGCGCCGAAGCTCTGGAAGTACATGTTCACGCCGTAGAGCACGCTGAACACGAGGCGCAGCGGCGCGGTCGTGGCTTGCCCCGAGCTGAGTACGTGATGCAGGTAGGCCCCCATCGCGAGGTTCGCGAAGGTCGAGCCCAGTGCCCCGGCCAGCATGCCCTTGCGCCCGCCGAGGCGATCGACGAGCGGGCCATTCAGAAGAAAAGCAAAGGCGTAGACGAAGGTCCCGGCCCCGAAGATGATCCCGAAGTCCTCCTTGGTCATCAACTCGCCGAGCGAGGTCTTGGCGACGGTCAGGTTGTACCGCGCCATGTAGAGCAGCGCGTACGTGACCCCGAGCGGGAACCAATTCAGGAAGCGCCGCCGCCGGAACGCGTCGGTGTGCTGCAAGAACGGCGTTGCAACGGGGGCGGAGGTGCCGGCCATGGCTTGCGCGAGCTAACACGCTCAGGCGGGTGGGAGAACCCTCCCTGGCCCGAACCGAGCCTCGGACCGTGAGAATTCACAGCTCTGTTTCAATTGGGCCCCGCGATTCGGGCGTCCCGACCTCGGTTCAGGTGCCGATTAGTCGTCGGGCCACGAAGAGCCCGAGCGCTCCCGCGGCCAGGCAGCCGATCGTCGTGATGAAAAAACTCAACAGGGCGGTGCTGGTCGCCCGCTGTTCGATGAGGACGGTCGTTTCGTAGTTGAAGCTCGAGTAGGTGGTCAGCCCGCCCAAAAACCCGCTGGCCGCGGCGATACGCAAGGTGGGTGAAATGGTGGCCGAGCTCGTCGCTGCCTGGAGAACCACGGCGATCAGAAAACAACCCGCCAGGTTCACCAGCAGCGTGCCGTAGGGAAAACCCGAACCGAAGGTCTTGTTGGCCCAGAGCGCGACCAGGTAACGAACCCCGGTGCCCAGCGCGCCTGCGGCGCACACCGCGAGGAAACGGTACAGCATGCTTTGCCGCTAGCGGACGCCGGGAGGGGCGGCAAGCCAGACCTGACCGATGGTCGAGGTTGACCGAGGCTCGGCTCGGCGGTATCCACCCTGGCTCCGCGGCGAGGTAGCCAAGCGGTTAGGCAACGGTTTGCAAAACCGTCATACGCCGGTTCGAATCCGGTCCTCGCCTCCGACGACAAGAGTGGGAGATGTTTGCTGGGATGAAACGCCGATTTTCACTCGGGCTGCCGCTCGCTGTCGCGCTCTTGGCCATGGGCTGCGGCGGAGACGAGGGTGGCAAGGGCGGGGGTGGGGGCTCCAACAAGATCGACGCTTGCGCCATCGTGACCGAGTCCGACGCCACGGCGCTGTTCGGGCAGACCGCCAGCAAGGACACCGGCGCGCAGATCGTCGATCCGGCGCTTCGCGGCGAGTGTTTGTGGTCGTATCAGAACGCGAACAACGACAGCCACCTGCTCCAATTTCGGGTCTGGCAGGGGCAGAAATACTACGTACCCGGAACCAACGCCGAACCCTTCGACATCGGGGACGAGGGTGCCGTCGACATGGGTGCCTTGATCGGGGTCGATGTCCAGTGGCTGCAGGGTGAGTCGGCTGCCTCTCTCAGCTACTCGACCGTGGGCAACGTGCCCGGCGCAACGACCAAGCTCGCCGAGGTCAAGGCGCTGGCTCTAGCCACGGCCGCCAAGCTGAAGTGAGCTTGCATCAGTCCGCGGTCGCGTCGCTGCCCGCGTCGCTCGCGCACTGACACGGTCCGAAATCGAGCCCGTCCGGTTTGCAGACCGCGGTGCCGGCACAGTCGCCGGGGCCGTAGCAGGTGCCGATCTCGCCGGGCTGACACGAGGTTGGCACGTCGCCGGAGTCCGACGAACAAGCCAGCGTGCCGAGGGACAGGGTCCACACGATGAACGCACGACGGAGCACGGCGCGAGCCTAGCACGCTGGCTCGTCGCAAATGCTCAAGCGATGCGCTCGACGCGTCGGATCCCCTTGCGCGAGACCACGACCCGCAGCCGGTGCCAGGCCACGGATTCGTCGTCGTGGCGGCGCAAGCGGAACACCACCGCCAGGTTGTAGACGCGCGGAGCCTTGGCCGAGCCGATCTTTCCCGCCACGGGATCGGCGAACACGATGTCGCGCTTGGGATCGTCGGTGTGTGCGAGCCAGCGGCTGACGTCGAGCCGAAAGATCTCCGTCAAAGCAGTGAACCGCGGATCGGCCATGGCCACCCGCTGCGCCTGCACCGTCACCTCTTTTTTGTGGAACAACACCGTCTCGGGGCGCGCTTGTTCCTCGAGCTCGTGGCGGCGGGTCAGCCGTCGCGCGGCGAGCACGGCAGGAGGCATGTCGTCGAAAGCGACGAAGCCGCTCTGTTCGTTCATTTCGCCCAAGATCACGGCTCGCTCCCGGTCCCGGATCTGCCAGCGTCGATCCGGGAAGTGACGATCGACGACGCTCGAAAACTTCGTTTGCAAGAGCGCCTTGATCCGGTCCTTGACCGCGTAGGCGACCACCCCGACCAGCACCCACGTCATCAGCCCTTCCGAGCCGACCTGGAAGCCGTTCCAGACCGCCGCGCCCAGAGCAAAGGCCATCGCCACCGACGCGGCCACGGCGTAGAGCAGCTCGCGGACC
Organism: Myxococcales bacterium; assembly: GCA_016706225.1. Classification (NCBI taxonomy): domain Bacteria; kingdom Pseudomonadati; phylum Myxococcota; class Myxococcia; order Myxococcales; species Myxococcales bacterium. The sequence continues at coordinate 185,469 of JADJKB010000003.1, read as the reverse complement.
CAGGTGGACGCGGGTCGCACCTCCGGGTTGAGCCACAACACCGAAGACGTGAAGCGCTTGAGCAGGTGGCGCCGGAACTCCAGCGCTTCGATCTCTCGCGCCCGCATGGCCAAGCGCCCGGTACGCCCAATGCCAGATTCTTCTCGCTGTCTTGCCTCGCTGATGGCGGCCCGCTCGACCAGCTCGATCAACGAGGGGGTCCCGCTGTTCTTCGACAATCGTCGGGCGACCGTCGCGAGCAGCGTCTCGATCAGGCGCGACACGTCCTCGTCGACCCAGCGGGCCGCGGTGGCCAGGGTATCGCCGCGCTCCGCCGCCGGCGCGAGGGCTTCGCGCAGCTTGGCGGTGATCTGCCGACAGTCCGCCACCATGCGCGCTGCGGCTTGCTCGGCGCGCTCCCGTTCGACACCGGGCTCCGCCAGGGCTTCGACGATGCGCTGACGCAACTCGACACCCGCCGCGCGGACCTGGCACGCAAACAGACGCATCTCGCGCACTGCGCCCTGCTCCCCGCCCTCGAGTGCGGTGCGGATCTTGTCGATGGGATCAGAGGCAAGCTCGCCGAACTCCACGCTGGGGACCTCGAACCGCACGTAGCTCTGCAGGTCGGTGTAGATGTCGGTCTTGTCGTAGGTACGGCTATCGAGGCGCAGGCTCTCGGGCGCGAAGAAATAGGCTTCCCAGACGAACGACTCGACCGAGTGCTCGGCGCGGAGCCGGTAGTCGAGAGCGAGCTCGAGGTGGGTTCGATCGTGGACGTGGAAGGTGGGTTCGTCGCGTCCGCGGGAGAGATCCGCGACCAGCGAGCCCCAGTCGCTCGGCCGCTCGGGCGCCCTCACCGAAGGCCGGGTGTCCGACGCCGGCTGTTCGCCGCGCTCGCGGACTCGTTGTGCAATGTCCTTCACTGATTCGTCACGTAATTGTCACACGGAAGCGCAAAATGCGCTAGCCACTCTGCCACTCGAGCACACAACGACTCTCGATGCAGTTCGCACGCGTGAAACAACCCCGCTCGGTGCACGCGGTCTTGTCGCAGTTCTTGGGGTACTTCGCCGCCACGTCTTTGGCGTGCTTCGTGTTGACCGAGACGGCCTTGCCGCGGTTGCACTGGTCACAGCACGTCGTCACGACCAGCGTGCAGTCGCTGGGAGCGCCGCAGGCGCGCCACTCGTCGGGGACGGAGACCCCGAGGTCCCTCACGGCGAAGCTCATTCCTGGTGGGCCCGGCGCGGGTGTCTCCCCGGAAGGTTCGACGGGCGCGACGGGCGGGCTCGAGACCGCGGCGTTCGGGTCGCCCGCGCTCGGTTCAGCACTGGCTGTCGAAGGGGGTGGCCCCAGCGGCTGGGGCTGCGGCCCCGCCGCGCAGGCGATGATGCCGAGGGCGAGCCCAAGCGGCATGGCGAACGAGCTGCTGGTTTTCATGCGTCGTTCCTCGCGCGATGGTACGCGCCTGAGATCGTAACGCAGGAGCCGTGGGCGGCCTTTCACCCCCCTCTGGCCTGCTAGAATTCCCCGCCAGCTCCTAGCACGAGAGATCCCTTGTGAAACCCGAAGACCGGCTCATCGACACCGTCATGCACCTCGACCCGATGTCGGAGCTGCCGCGCACGGGCTGGCTCCTGCGTGGTGTCCGGCCCTGCGAGTCCATCGCGGACCACAGCTTCGGGGTGGCCCTGGTGGCGATGCTCTTGACGGACGCGCTCCGAGAGGAAGGCGTCTCGCTGGACGGTGAGCTCGTCTTGCGCATGGCGTTGCTTCACGACGCGCCGGAGGCGCGCACGGGCGACGTGCCCATGCCCGCCAAGAGCGCGGAGGCAGCGGCGGCGCTCGACGAGCTCGAAGCGCGCATCGTTGGCGAGCTGCTCCCTGCCGCGCTCGCGGAGTCCTGGCGTGTCGCCGAGGCCGGGCAGATTCTCGAAGCGCGCGTCGTCAAGGCCAGCGACAAACTCCACATGATGATCAAGGCCCTCGTCTACGAAGGGCAGAAGCGCGGTCGCCTCGACGAGTTCTGGCAGAACCCCAAAAACTTTCGTGACATGGACTTGCCGCTCGCTAGCCGAGTCTTCGACCGCATCTGTGAACGCGCAGGGCGCGCACGGCCCCGCTAGAGCGCCGAACAGGTTGAACGTCGTTTGTTTTCAGCGACTTGCAATGTGTTCGGCGCTCGCGCGCGGAGCGCGCACGGCCGAAGGCCGGGGGTTTGGGGCGCAGCCCCAACGTAAGTGTCCTAGAACACGAGCAGCGCAAGCTGATCGGTGTTCTAGGGCGCCGTCGAGTGTTCTCCCGCGGGAGACGCGGCGCAGCTTGGCTGGCGACCTCGTGGGCTGCCTCGGGGGGCTCGTGGTATCGTCGAGTCATGCTGGGTCGAACACTGGCCGCGGTCACTGTGCTCTCGCTCTGCGTCGCGTGCTCGTCGGACGAGCAAGGCGGGAAGACGGGCACGGGCGGTACCGCGGGGACCGGCGGCGCGACCGGTGGTGCGAGCAGCGGCGGCTCGGCGGGCGCCAGCGGCAGCGCGGGCGCCGGCGGTTTTGGGGGTGTCGCGCCGTATTCGGTCCCAGCCTTCGACAAGGTCCGCATCAACAGCGACTCGAGCAAGCCCAACTTTCAGCGTGCGTCGACGGATGCCGACTTCGGCGCAGGGCCCTTCACCAAAGCCACGCTCGTGGTCGATCTCGGGACCAGTTGTTTCCCGTTCGAGGGCTGGAAAGACAATCCGCCACCCAGCGGGCAGAACTGGCCGGCCAACTGCGACGCCTTCGATCGCAACTTCGAGCTCTTGCTCGACCCGCCCTCGGATCCGAAGCTGGGCCCGCCGGCCCTCGAGCTGATGCGCGCCATCACTCCGTTCGGTGGTCCGCTGCATCTCGAAATCGACGTGACCGACGTGATCAATGCTCGTCCCGGCAAACACCCGGTGGACGTGACCATCTCGACCTGGTCGGACGGTGCCGGCAAGGTGTCGGGCTCGGACGGGGGGTGGTGGGTCACGGCGCGCTTCGATCTCGTCCCCGGCAAGCCGCCGCGCAATGTGCTCGCTGTCGTTCCCCTCACCAACGTGAGCTCGGGGGATCCAACGCCGATCGCTCCCATCAACTTCGACGTGCCCCAGGGGACCACCTCGACTCGGCTCGAGTACAGGGTCACCGGGCACGGCGGGGTGGTCGGCGCGGCGGGCTGCGGACTGTCGCCTGCCGAAGAGTTCTGCCTGCGCAGCCACACGCTCTACGTCGACGAGGCGGTGCTCGACAGTTTCTCGCCCTGGCGGGACGACTGCGCCACGCTCTGCACGCTCGCACACCAGGACAGCACGAGCGGCGGCTTCGACTACTGCAAAGAGAACCCGTGCGGTGCCATCTCCAGCGTCAAAGCATCACGCGCCAACTGGTGCCCCGGGAGTCTCACGCCCCCGCTGACCTGGGAACCGTCCGCGTTGACGTCGCCCGGCGCTCACAATTTCCGCTGGCAGGTCGAGGACATCGCGAGCGGTGGCTCGTGGCGGGTGTCGGCGACGTTTTTTGCGTTCGGTCCGTGAGATGGCAACCTCGCACCCGGTGACGCTCGCCGTCCGCGCTCTCCGCCGCCACGAGGTCGACTTCGTCCCGCACGTCTTTCCGTATCAGGCCAAGGGTGGCACTCGGCACTCCGCCAAGGTGCTGGGCGTCGATGAGCACGTGGTGGTGAAGACACTGATCTTCCAGGACGACAGCGGTCGTCCGCTGTGTGTCTTGATGCACGGTGACCGCGAAGTCTCGACCAAGAACCTCGCGCGCCAGATCGGCGCGCGCAGCATCGCGGCCTGTGCACCCGAGGTTGCGGAGAGACATTCGGGTTACCTGGTCGGGGGTACGAGTCCATTCGGTCTAAAGAAACCGATGCCACTGTACGCCGAGCGGACCGTGCTCGAGTTGCCCCGCATCTTCATCAACGGCGGTGCCCGCGGCTTTCTGGTCGAGATCTCTCCGAATGACCTGATGCGCGCGCTCACACCCCGGGCGGTGGACGCTGCCGTCGTGCAAGCGTAAACTCCGCGGCTGGCGCCGATGGCAGACTTCGACAGCAACTGGGCCGCGCGCGTCGATCCCGGGCGGGCGGCGGGGGAGCCGTGAGTGCCGTGGCTGCGTCCAAGAAACCCTTTCCGCCGGGCATGCCCATCGCCGAAGGCGAGGTGATCGCGGGCAAGTATCGCGTCGAGGGGCTGGTCGCGGTCGGTGGCATGGGTGTCGTCGTGTCCGCCACCCATCTGCAGCTGGGTCAGCAGGTGGCCATCAAGGTGCTCTTGCCGGTCGAAGCCGACGACGAGACCCAGGCCATTCCACGCTTTTTGCGCGAGGCGCGCGCCGCGGCGGGGCTCAAGAGCGAGCACGTCGTCAGGATCTACGATGTCGACACGCTGAGCTCCGGTCTGCCCTACATGGTGATGGAGCTGCTGACCGGGCAAGACCTGCGACGCGTCGTGAAGACTCGGGGCCCGGTCCCGACCGAAGAAGCAGTGGACTACGTGCTCCAGGCGGCCGATGCCATCGGGGAGGCGCACGAGAGCGGGATCGTGCACCGCGATCTGAAACCGTCGAATCTCTTCTTGGCCCAGCGCAACGATGGCCGGCCCTGGGTCAAGGTGCTGGATTTCGGCATCTCCAAGGCTTCACACGATCCGGCGCTCGACGCTGCGCTCACCACCTCGCGGGTGATGATCGGCTCGCCCATGTACATGTCACCGGAGCAGGTCCGCGATGCAAAGAGTGTGGATGGGCGCTCCGACATCTGGTCCCTCGGTGTCATCCTGCACGAGCTGCTGACCGGACGTTCGGCGTTCAAGGGCGAGTCCTTGCCGGCGATCTGCGCGGCCATTGCCGCGGATCCGCCGGCCTCGTTGCGAGCGGCTCGCCCCGACATTTCGCCGGAGCTCGAGGCCATCATCACGTGTTGCCTCCAGAAAGATCCGGCGCGGCGCTACCAGACCGTCGATGAGCTGAGGGCCGCGCTGCAGCCGTTTCTCGGCGAGTACTCGGCGACGCTGTGGGGCGCGGGGAGCGAGCCCGGGCGACAGCCGGGCAGCACCTCCCGGCGGCGCGCCCCGCGCGCCCCCGCCTCGGCCCGCCTGCCCCTCGGCTCCAGCGATTCGATCGACGTCGATGCCAAGCTCGTCAGCACCGTCTTGACTCCGGATCCTTCGCGTGGAGCGTCGCCCTCGGCCAAGTGGCAGCACTCCGCTCCGGAAGAGCGCACCCTTCAGTTCAGTGACGTCGCCACGACGGCGGCGTCGGCCAAGGACCGCGCGGGCGAAGCGGCCGCGCTCGCCTCGGCGGCAGTGCCACCGGCGCGGCGTCGCGGCGGGGTTCTGCTCGTCGTGGGGCTGATGCTGGTAGCGGTGATGGTCGGCTTTGCCCTGCTGACGCGCCGCGCTCCAGCAGACACCAGCAAGCTCGCAGACACCTCTCGCGCCGAGCCCGGGAGTTTTTCTCTCACGTTGGAGTCGAACCCGAGCGGTGCCGACGTCACCGAAGGCGACCGCGTGCTCGGGCGGACGCCGTTGTCGTTTTCGATCGAGCGCCAGACCGTGGCCGGTAAACCCCGGGTGTTCAGCCTTCAGCTCTCCGAATACGAACGCTACGAGGTCAGCCAGGGTGATGCGGCAGCGGACGTGAAGGTGCGAGCGGAGCTCGTGCGCCGTAGCGTGCCCGCCGGGGCGTCAGCGGTCGCAGGGGTGCCGCCGAGCGCAGCCCCGTCGCCCCGAGCCCGCGAGCGCGCGACCGGCAAGACCTCTCTGCCCAATCCTCCCTCCACCGCAGCCAAGCCCGGCACCGATATCCGGCTCACTCGCTGATGAGATCGCTCGAGCTCGGGCTGTTCGCGGCGGTCTTTTGGGCAGCCGTTGCGGTTGCTCCGGCTGCCTTCGCCGACGACCTGGCCGACGAGGCGGATCTGCGTTTTCAGCTGGGCGCAGAGGCCTACCAGCGCGGCGACCATCGCGAGGCGCTGCATCACTTCTTGGCATCGAATCGCCTCGTGCCCAATCGCAACGTCGTCTTCAACATCGCGCGGACCTACGAGAAACTGCGCCAGTATCCCGAGGCTTATCGTTATTTCACGGCGGCCCTCGAGGGCGAGAAAGACTCGGCGACGCGCGCGCGGATCGCGGCGGCGTTGGCGCAGATCAAGTCGAACGTTGCCGTCGTCGAGGTGGAGACAGCGCCCGCGGGTGCCACCCTGTACGTCGACCGAAAAGATCTGGGGCCGCGCGGCGAGAGCCCCCGGAAGCTCGGCCTTGCTCCGGGCAACTACAAGATCATCGTCGAGGCGCCGGGCTACGAGCCGGCGGAGACCCAGGTTACCGATCTCCAGGGCGGCAAGACCATCAAGGTGAAGCTGGCCCTCGCGCAGATCCTCGGCACCGTCGACGTGCAGGGGGCGGCGGGGGCTCTGGTTCGAGTGGACGACGAGCGTCGAACGCCTCGCTGCACGGCCCCGTGTCGCTTCGAGCTCCCACCGGGCGCCCACACCTTGTTCGTCGGTCGGCCGGGTTTTCGCACCGCCACGGTGCCCGTCGAAGTGCGGGCGCGCGGCATCCAGGTGGTTCGGCCAGACGTGCAAGCGCTGATGGGTGAGATCGTGGTCAGCACGGACGAGCCGGGTGCGCTGATCGAGGTTGACGGCAGACCCGTCGGGTTCACCCCGACCATCGTCCGGGTTCAGGTTGGTCGGCACCGGATCCGGATCGGCCTCCGAGGGTTTCGCAGCGTCGAACGCGACGTGGTCGTGCTGCGGGAGAAACAGGCTCGCATCGACCTGACGCTGACCCAGTCGGCGGAGGTCATCGCGGCGTCGCGCTCTTCGCAGAACGTGGAAGACGCCCCCAGCTCGGTGACGCTGATCGCGGGCAAAGAGCTGCAGGTGATGGCCTACCCGACGATCGCCGAAGCCATTCGTGGTGTGCGAGGTGTCTACTTGTGGGACGACCGCGCCTACGTCTCCGTCGGGATGCGCGGCGTCGGGCGCCTCGGCAGCTACGGCAACCGTGTGCTGGTGCTCGTCGATGGGATGCCGATCAACGACAACTGGATCGGGTCGTCGTACATTGGCTACGACGCACGCACAGACCTGGAGGATCTCGAGCGCATCGAGGTCGTGCGAGGTCCGGGCTCCGTGCTGTATGGCACCAACGCGTTCTCCGGAGTCATCAACCTGGTGACACGCTCGCGCGGTGTGCCTTCTGGCGGCGAGGTCGGCGCGTCCACCAACCTGGACGGGGTCGCGCGTGGGCGGGCGCGGGCGAGCTTGAACCTGGGGAGCGACGCTGGAGGTTGGCTCAGCATCGCCGCGGCGCGCTCGAACGGGCGGGACTTCTTCTTCCCCGAGTACGTCGCGACGACCGCGCCCGAGGTGGCGGGCAACGCTCGCGGCGTCGACGGCTTTCGTGCGGGCACCTTCACCGGGCGTGCGTGGTGGAAGAGCTTGAGCGCCGCCTGGTCGTTCCATGACCATGACAAGCAGCTGCCCACCGGGCAGTACGGCACGCTGCTCGACGACGCCCGCACGCATCAGCGGGACACTCGGCTGTTCTTCGAGTCCACGCTGGAGCCTAAGCTCGGCCGGCAGGTCTCGCTCTTCTCACGCGCCCACTTCAACCACTACCGCTTCGTCGGCGAGTACGCCCGCGATCCGGTCGACGGCGGTGTCGAACGGGACACGTTCCGAGGATCCTGGGTGGGGCTGGAACAACGGGCCGTGATCGAAGCGACCTCCGGACTGCGGCTGACCGTCGGTGCCGAAGGGCAGCTCCACTATCAGGTCGACCAGGTTGCGAGCGATGACGCGGGGCCGTTCCTGGACGAATCCGGCTCGAGCGGTCGGCCCTTCCAGATTGGCGCCGGTTACCTGCTTCTGGACGCGACCCTCTCGCCGGCGGTGCGTATCTCCGGCGGCGCCCGTTTCGACGCGTATTCGACCTTCGGCAGCTCGCTGAACCCGCGGGTCGCGCTCTTGCTCAGACCGTACTCGGCGGGGAACCTCAGGCTCAGCGGCGGCAAGGCGTTCCGCGCACCGAGTGTGTACGAGCTCTATTACAACGACGGCGGCGCCACCCAGATCGCGAGCCCGGGCCTGGAGCCGGAGAGTGTGTACTCGTTCGACATCGAGCACACCCATCGTTTCAGCCCCACCGTCACCGGCAGCGCATCGGTGTTTGGCAACTACGTGAGCTCGCTGATCGACCAGACCGGCGGGGGCACGCCGGCTGACCCGATCTCCTACGTCAACCGCCAGACGCCGCTCGTGTCCCTGGGCGTCGAAGCGGAGCTCAAGCGCGAGTGGCGCCAAGGCTGGATGCTCGGCACGAGTTACACCTATCAGCGGGCGACCGTGCTCGCTGGCGAGTCCGTGGACGACCTCGTCAGCCTGCGTCAGGACCCTGGCGTTCGGCGAGTGTCCAACACTCCAGAACACCTCGGCGCGATCAAGGGTGCCGTGCCAATCCTGGGCCGCGACGTGACGCTCGCGTCGCGCCTCTCGATCGAGGGCCCGCGCTACGATCGCTACGAGACCGTCGGTGATCCCGAGCCGCAACATCGGGGGAAGGGTTTCGCTGTCTGGGACCTCGTCTTTTCCGGGTACGAGTCCCACTTCGGGCTGCGCTGGGCGGCCGGTGTCTACAACGCCTTCGACTGGCGCTACGCGCTGCCGCTGTCGCCGGAGTTCAGTCAGCGCAAAATCACTCAGAACGGCCGGACGTTTCTGTTCTCGAGCGACGTGACGTTCTGACGCTCAGCTCTTGGCCAAGTCGACGGTCTGGCCTTCGATTGCGACGCAGACCTCGGTCTCGGGGCCGTGTTGGGCCAGCCATGCGGCGGAGCGCGCCTTGATCGCGTCCAGGTCGTCGTCCGTGCGGCTTGGGTCGTGGTGAAAGAGCGCCAACCGGCGGGCCTCGGCGCGGACACCTAGCGTCAGCACGTCGTCGATGACGGAGTGTCCCCAGCCGTATTTATCCGGCATGTCCGAGTCGAGGTACTGCGAGTCGTGGATCACGAGGTCGGCGTTCTCCGAGAAGCGCGCGAGCGCCTCGAGGGCGGCTTCGCCCGCTTCGCCGCGGATGAGCTCGTTGTCAGTCAGGTAGACGACCGACGCTCCCCCGTCGTCGTCGATACGGAAGCCCTGGGAGTTGCCCGGGTGATTCAGGGCGATGCGCCGCACGCGTGCCGAGCCAATGCGCCATGGTTCTTGCTCGGGTTTGATGAACTCCACCTTGGCCGGGATGTCGTTGACGCTCACCGGAAAGTGGATGTCGTCGAAGATGGTGCGTTGAAAGCGCTCCTGCGCGTCCGTCGGCAGCGGGTAGACGGCAATCTTCGAGTCCTTGCGCCAGAGTGGGGCAAAGAAGGGCAGGCCGAGCACGTGATCCCAGTGGGTGTGTGAGAGGAGCAGGTGCACGGCCTCGTGGCGTCCGGTCTCGAGCAGCTTGGTACCGAGCGCCCGCAGTCCCGTGCCGGCGTCCAGGACCAGCGTGGTGCCGTCCCCGATGACCACTTCGACGCACGAGGTGTTGCCGCCGTAGCGCGCCGTGGTCGGTCCGGGCGCCGGCACCGAGCCCCGAACCCCGTAGAAGGTCACCCGCATCGGACCGGACTGTATATGACCGCGCGTTAACTTGCGACTGTCACCGCGCCAGACACAGGTGTGTTCGCTTCGACCCGAGCAGAGACCGGGATTTTGCCGTCCAAGGCGCGGCCCGAAGCGCGGCCTGCGTGGGTCGGCCGCGCCGGCCCGCGAGCTTTGCCGCACTCCGAGCGTGCGGAGCGCGAGCCGCCTTTTCGACGCTTGGACCCGCCGTGTGGCAGGCGCTACCGGGGCCCACTATGCTCGAGCCCGAGATGACGCCATCGGTTCGTCAGCCGGCGGTCGCTGGTCGTTTCTATCCGAACGATCCCGAACGGCTCGAAGACATCGTGCAGAAGAGCCTCGCTGCTCCCGAGGTCGAGCCGGTCGAGGCGCGCATGCTGATGGCCCCGCACGCGGGTTACGTGTACAGCGGCGCGATTGCCGGGGCGACCTACGCGCGCGTGCTCGTGCCGGCGACCGCCGTCGTGCTGTGTCCGAATCACACTGGCCAAGGAGATCGGCGCTCTCTGTGGTCAGGTGGGGCGTGGTCATTCCCAGGATTTTCCCTAAAGGTCGATGCCGAGCTCGCGGCGTCGATCGCCGACCACGCGGCGCTCCACCCCGACACCCTCGCGCACCTCCGGGAGCACGCGGTCGAGGTGCAGTTGCCGTTCTTGCGAGCGCGTCGGCGCGACGTGATGGTGGTACCGGTTTGTCTCGGTCGGCTGAGCGCACCGGAGTGCCGAGACGTCGGCGTCGGCATTGCGCGCGCGCTGCGCGAGCGAGAGCGGGCGAGTGGAGAGTCGGTGCTGCTCGTGGCGAGCAGTGACATGTCGCACTACCTGCCAGCGGACACAGCACGGCGCCTCGACATGCTGGCCCTCGAGCGCGTGCTTCAGCTCGACCCCGACGGGCTGCACGCGCTGGTCGAGCGCGAGGACCTCTCGATGTGTGGTTACGTGCCGACGGCGGTCGGCCTCTGGGCTGCACGGGAGCTCGGCGCGAGCTCCGCCGAACTGGTGTGTTACGGCAACTCCGGTGAGGTTTCCGGGGACCTGAGCGAGGTCGTCGGCTACGCCGGCGTCGTAGTGCGCTAGCTTCGAAGTGAGTTGGGAGACGCTGAGCCGATGTCCGTCCTCGCCCCTGGTCTACTCGTGGCCGCGCCACCCCTGGGCGACCCGAATTTCGACCGCTCGGTGGTCTTGCTGGCTGCCCACGGTCCCGACGGAGCTTTTGGCTGGGTCGTGAACGGTCGAGAGGTGATGACCGTGCCCGAGCTGCTCATGCGCACCGATATCACCGAGCATCCGATCGACGTGCCGGGTCTGGTGCGGGTCGGAGGACCCGTCGCGCGCGAGCAGGTCTGGCTCCTCTACCGGACCGAAGAGCGCTTCGCCGACATGGAAGGGCAGTTCGACGTCGGCCCGGGCATCACTGCGTGTGCCTCCAAGAGCGCACTCGAGGAGGTGGCAAAAGGAAACTCGCCGCGCAGCCTCGTGGGACTCCTCGGCTACGCAGGCTGGGCGCCAGACCAGCTGGAGAACGAGATCCGCGCCGGAGCGTGGCTGCCCACGGACGTGCATCCCGCTGTCGTCTTCGACGTTGCCAGCGACGAGGTGTGGGCGGACGCTTACCGTAGGATTGGAGCCACCCCGATGTCCTTCACGACGCGCACCGTCGGCAAGGCGTGAAGGCTCGAGCGAGCGGCTGGCTTGGCCGAGTCGTCTCTCGAACGTCAGCTGGTCGCTTCGACCAGCGGTACGAACACGCAGCCGATGTTCTCGGTGAGCTCGATCGGACCGTCGCCCACTCGACGACCGATCACCAGGGTCTGCCTCCGGAGATCACCCACCGGGATTGCGATCCGCCCGTTCGGCGCGAGCTGTGCCAGCAGAGCTGGCGGGATTCGGCTCGGCGCGGCCGATACCAGGATGCGATCGAACGGCGCCCGATCGGGCAGCCCCAGGCTGCCGTCGCCAACGTGTACACTCACGTTTTCGATCCCGATGCGTTGCAGGGTTTCGCGGGCGCGGGCGGCGAGGTCAGGGCGGATCTCGATGGCGTCGACATGCTCCGCTAGACACGAGAGCAGCGCGGCGGCGTAGCCGGACCCGGCGCCTACCTCGAGCACACGTGAGTGCGGCTCACACTCGAGCGCCTCGAGCATGATTGCGATCATCGACGGCTGGCTGATGGTCTGGTCGTCGCCGATGGGGAGCGCGCGGTCTTCGTAGGCGCTGGAGCGCAGGGAATCGGGTACGAACTCGTGGCGCGGGATGCGACGGAATGCGTCGAGCACGCGGGGATCGCGCGGGGCTGCTGCCGCCGAAATGGCGCGCAGCATGCCTGACAGTGCGCTGGGTTCCGGCTCCTGACTCACGCCGCTGACACTGCCCCGGCGCCCGACCTCGTGCAAACCGTTGCCGGCGTCGGATGCATCGTGCCAACTTGAGCCGGTCATGCGCAGGATTCCGGCGGCCGCACTGTTCGCGCTCGGGGTCGCGGCGCTCAGTCTGGCGCCGACACCGCGCGCCGACGCTCGCCCGCGAACCGGACCGCCGCGCGCTAACGCGTGTCCGCCCGAGATGCTCCGGGCCGGAAGCTTCTGCATCGACCGCTGGGAGGCGTCGCTCGTCGATGCCAAGACTGAGCGGCCGCTCTCCCCCTACTACCCGGCGCAGCCCAAGGCCCTCGCCCGCGTGCGGGAGGTGTGGCTCATCGAGCGCGAACGCACGGGTGATCCGGGAGCCCGCGCCATGCCGCTGCCCGAGCTTCCGGAGGCCCAGCTCGGTTCCGCCTTCGAAGCGCGGGCGGTGTCTCGGCCGGGCGTCGTGCCGCACGGGTACTTGACCTATCACGTCGCCAAGAGCGCCTGCTCGCTCGCGCACAAGCGCCTGTGCACCGAAGATGAGTGGGTCAGCGCCTGCAAGGGCCGCGCGGCGACGAAGTTTCCGTACGGCGCTCACTACGCGCCCGGTCGCTGTAACATCCACCGCAACGTGCACCCAGCGCAGGTGCTACACGACAACGCATCGATGGGCCTCAACGACCCGCGGCTCAACCTGGTCGTCGAGGCCGGCACGGACCCGCTCCTCCACCTGACCGGTGCGAGTGCGGGGTGCACGAGCGCCTGGGACGACGGTGCGCTCTACGACATGGTGGGCAACCTCGACGAGTGGATCGATGACCCGAGCGGCGTGTTCGTGGGTGGGTTCTACGCCCGCTCCACCAGCAAGGGCTGTGACGCCAAGATCAGCGGCCATGCCCCGGCTTATTACGACTATTCGACGGGCACACGCTGCTGCCGCGATCCGGGCTGAGACCGCTGGACCCGGTCGAAGTTTCGCTCAAGCCGAGGACTGCGAGTCGAGCGCACGGGAAAGGCGGTGGTGGGCGGCGTCGAGCAGCTCCAGGCGACGCTGTCCGGGGACGACACCACCCCAGCGCGACCACGAGAGTACGATCAGCCGCTCTTCGGGCTCGGTCGGGCGCGGAAGGGTTCGCAACACGAGCGCCGAGTCGTTGTCCTCGCTCCAGCTCAGCGCAACGTCGCGTCCCGGCGTGTTGGCCAAGACACGACCGCTCAGGCGCTCACCTCCGCCGAGGTCCAGCGCGTAGTCGCTCCCGGCGCGTCCAATCATTGCACCATCTCCCAGCCAGGTCGAAAGTGCCACTGGGTCGGTGAAGAACACGTGCGCCGTCTCGGGTGTGGTGCGTGCGGGGCGGATCAACCAACGAACGGTGCGCTCCACGTCGCCGTGCGCTTCGCAGAAATGCGCGAGCAGCCCCAGCGACAACCGCCATGACGATGCGACGCCTTCCCGCTCGTCACCCTCCCCGACGCCGCTATGTGTGAGCTCCACGCGACCCGGACGCAGCGAGATCTCCACGCGTGTCGAACCACTGGCCAAGACCACGCGCGCGCGGTCCACCACCTCCATCACGTCGAGCTCCAGCGATACTCCGAGAGCCGGCCACGCCATGGACACGGTTGCGCCGCGCTCCATCGATCCCGTGACACGATCCGCCTGCCAGCCCATGAGTCCGCGGGCCTGACTCACGGCCTGCCAGACGCGGCTCTCGGGCGCGTCGATGTTCTGGGTCAAGTGGATTTCAGGGACCACGCTCGTTCCATGCTGGCTGAAAGGTTTGCACCCGGGCTGTTCCTTTCCAATTAGGGCGCACGGACCACCGGTGTAAAGGCTGAATATTCGTATGTTTCCGCTGGCGGGGGGAGCAGCGCCGCCGTAGAAACCTCTGCCCCCACGGCGTTTGGCGCGCCGACCTCGACCGCGCGCGCCAATGCTTCCGCCGGCTCGTGTCGAGGTCAGGAAGGGTCCACCATGAAACGTTCCCTCGTTGCTTCCGCTGCCCTCGTGTTCGTGTTTTCGGGTTGTGCCAACGCTCCGGAGCCGGAGCCCGGTACGCTCACCAATCAGAGCGCGAACGCCATCAAGGGCGGCGCAGCGGACTTCGACGACGTGAACGTCGTGGGCATGTTCGCCATGAACGGCGGCATGTGTAGCGGCACTCTGATCGCTCCCAATCTGGTGTTGACCGCCCGCCATTGTGTCTCGAAGCTCACGCCCGATCTGAACGGCGCGGTGCAGTGCGGTGTCTCGCAGTTCGGCGCGACCTACGCGGGAACCGGCTTCTTCGTCTCGACGGACCAGGCCCTCTCACAGAAGGGTAACTGGTTCAAGGGTGCCGAGGTCCGCGTGCCGGAGGACGGCACGGGTGCTTGCGGCTATGACGTTGCGTTGCTCATCCTGTCCGAGAAGGTCGACGTGACGCCGCGCGTGCCGCGCATCGACGTCCCGGCGACCGCCGGTGAGCCGTACACCGCCGTGGGTTACGGGCAGCAGGACGACAACGGCGGCTGGAGCGGCGGCACACGCATGGTGCTGGGCGGGCTCAACGTGGTCTGTGGAGCGGGCGAGTGTCCCGGCCAGAGCATCGAGTTCACGGAATTCCTGGGCGACACCGGGATTTGCCAGGGTGACTCCGGCGGGCCCGCCCTCGATGCCGCGGGCAAGGTCATCGGTGTCGTGTCGCGCGGCGGCCAGGGCTGCACGACTCCGATCTACGGCTCGGTCTCGTCGTGGAGCGACTTCATCATCAAGACGGCCCTGGATGCCGCCGCACAAGGTGGCTACGAGCCGCCGTTCTGGGCGCTGACGGGCAAGAGTGACCCCGAACAGCAGCCGCCTGCGGGCACGGGTGGCGCCGGCGGTTCCAGTGGCGGCAACCCACAGGGGCAATCCTGTGGGGCGGGCCAGGCTTGTCCGACCGGTTATCAGTGTTACGCGGAAGGTCCGGTCGAGAGCGCGACCTGCGCGGCCCAGTGCAGCGCCGCCAACCCCTGTGCCGGCGGGTTCGAGTGCAACTCGCTGGGAGTGTGCAGCGCTGCCGCCGCAGCACCCAACGGCAACCCGGAGAGCTCCAGCGATAGTGGCGGGTGCTCCCTGGGCGGCGAGCGCGGCCCGGCGAAACCGGTGCCGTGGGTGTTCGCGCTCCTGGGTGCTTGTGCCTCACTGCTGCGCCGCCGGCGCGCGTGATGAGGCAATCTTGCTGACCTCTGCCAGGCGACCTGCTCGGTGCTACCGGGCAGGTCGGGCGCAAATGTCTCCTCGGTGGAGCTGAGGGGGATCGAACCCCTGACCTCTGCATTGCGAACGCAGCGCTCTCCCAGCTGAGCTACAGCCCCGGGAAGGGGAACGCGAGGGTATCCGCGGCGCCCGACCTGTCAACCAAATCCTTCGCCGCCCGCCGGGGTCACGCGCCGCTGCCGCCGGAACGGCGGAGGGGCCACACCCCCCACCGCCACCGTTGACCCCCGGAGCCTGGTGGTTATCTTGCCGCGCATCCCACGGCCGAAAACTCGGTCTGTCGTGGGTCCGCGAGGGCTCGCCGGAACCGGTCGCCGTTCGACCGCGGCCGGGCTCCGCAAAGCATCAGGAGAACACAGCGTCATGGGCAAGATTATCGGTATCGATCTCGGAACGACGAACAGCGTCGTCGCTGTGATGGAGGGCAAGGAGCCCAAGGTCATCGTCAACGAAGAGGGGGCTCGCCTCACTCCTTCGGTCGTGGCCTTCGACGAGAAGGGGGAGATCCTCGTCGGCACCATCGCCAAGCGTCAGGCCGTGACGAACCCCGAGAACACGGTGTACTCGGCCAAGCGCTTCATCGGTCGACGCTTCGACGAGGTCGCGCAGGAGATGAAGCGGGTTCCGTTCAAGGTCGTGAGCGGCAAGAACGGCGACGTTGGCATCGAGTCACGCGGCAAGGTGATGGCCCCGCCGGAGATTGCGGCCAAGGTCTTGCAGAAGCTGAAGAAGGCGGCCGAGGACTACCTCGGCGAGAAGGTGACGGAGGCGGTCATCACCGTTCCGGCGTACTTCAACGACGCCCAGCGGCAGGCGACCAAGGACGCCGGCAAGATTGCCGGCCTCGAGGTGCGCCGGATCATCAACGAACCCACGGCGGCCGCGCTCGCCTATGGTCTGGACAGCAAACGCAACGAGGTCATCGCCGTCTACGACTTCGGCGGCGGCACCTTCGACATCTCGATCCTCGAGGTGGGCGACAACGTGGTGCAGGTCATCGCGACCAACGGTGACACCCATCTGGGTGGCGACGACATCGACCACCTGATCATGGAGTGGCTGATCGCCGAGTTCCGCAAGGACACCGGGATCGACATTGCGGCCGACAAGATGGTCATCCAGCGCCTCAAGGACGCGGCGGAGCAGGCCAAGATCGAGCTGTCCAACAAGATGGAAACCACGATCAACCTGCCCTTCCTCACCGCCGACGCCAGCGGCCCGAAGCACCTGCAGAAGCAGCTCAATCGTTCGCGGCTGGAGCAGATGATCGCGCCTCTCGTCGAGCGCTCGATGGAGCCGCTCAAGAAGGCGCTCGACGACGCCAAGAAGAAGCCGAGCGACATCAACGAGATCGTGCTCGTCGGCGGGTCGACCCGCATTCCACTGGTCCAAGAGACGGTGAAGAAGTTCTTCGGCAAAGATCCCCACAAGGGTGTGAACCCCGACGAGGTCGTGGCAATCGGTGCCGCGGTTCAGGGTGGGGTTCTCGGTGGCGAGGTGCAGGACGTCGTATTGCTCGACGTCACCCCGCTCAGCCTCGGCGTCGAGACGCTGGGCGGTGTGATGACGGTGATGATTCCGCGCAACACGACCATCCCGACTCAGAAGAAGGAGGTCTACTCCACCGCCAGTGACGGTCAGACCAGCGTCGAGATCCACGTGCTCCAGGGTGAGCGCGCCGAGTCGCGTTACAACCGTACTCTCGGCAAGTTCCACCTCGAAGGTCTCCCGCCCGCCCCGCGTGGCATTCCCAAGGTCGAGGTCACCTTCGACATCGACGCGAACGGGATTCTCGCGGTTACTGCCAAGGACATGGCCACCGGCAAAGATCAGCGCATCACCATCACCGCGAACAGCGGGATCAGCGACGATGAGATCGGTCGCATGGTGAAGGAGGCCGGCGAACACGAGGCCGAGGACAAACGCCGGCGCGAAGAGATCGAGCGGCGTAACAAGCTCGATAACCTGTGTTACACGCTGGAGAAGCAGATCAGCGAGAACAAGGACAAACTCCAGGGAACCGACGTCTCCAGTCTCGAGGGGCTGATCAAGGAAGGCCGCGGGGCGATCGAGAAACAGGACGACGAGAAGGTGCAGGACGTGCTCGGGCGCCTCGAGAAGGAGGCCTACGCCATGGCCAGCAAGCTCTACGAGTCGGCGGGCGCCGGCGCTGGTGGGGCGGGTGCTCCGGCGGGTGATGGCGCGGCCGGTGGCCCTGCTCCCGGTGGAGACGGCAAGAAGAAGGGCGACGTGATCGACGCGGAGTTCGAGGAAACGAACTGACGGTTGTCGGGTCCGGACGGCGACGAGGCTCGGGCAAGCTCGGGCCTCGTGCTATCTAGGGGCGGGTCTCTCGCCACCCCTGACGCCGCCCCTTGTCTCGCACTAGAAACGTCGAAGTCCTGATCGTGGGTGCCGGCCCGGCGGGGTCGGCCACCGCGCTCTTTCTGGCCCACGTGGCGCCGGAGCTCACCGATCGCGTCCTGGTGCTGGAGAAAGAGCACTTCCCGAGAGAGAAATTCTGCGCGGGTGGTGTGGGGGCCCGGGCCGACAAGCTGCTCGGCTCGATCGGCGTCCGTGTGGACGTGCCGAGTGTGTGGCTGGACGGGATCGCGTTTCGCGCGATGGGTCACACGACCACGGTGCGCGAGCCGGGGATCGGCCGAGTCGTGCGGCGCATCGAGTTCGACCACGAGCTCGTCAGGGTGGCGCGGAGCCGCGGAGTGCAGGTCGAAGAGGGCGTGCGTGTGCTCTCGCTGTCGCGGGTCCAGTCGGGATACGAGCTCGAGACGTCGGCGGGACCCATCAAGGCCCGAGTGGTCATTGGCGCCGACGGTGTCCAGAGTGTGGTGCGCCGAGCGATGGGGCTCTCTGCCGCGCGATACCGGGCACAAGCCATCGAGGTGGACACCGAGCCGGTGGAGTCGGATCTGCCCCGCGACGTGATCTTGTTCGACGCAAGTCGCCGGGAACTGCCCGGCTATTACTGGGACTTCCCGACGCTGGTCGACGGCAGGGAGATGATCGTGCGCGGTGTGTATCTCCTGCGCCGAACCGACGAGCCGGCCGAGGTGGAGATCAACGCGGTCCTCGCCGACGAGCTCGCGCTCCGCGGTATCGATCTCACGAAGCTCAAGAAGAAGCGCTACGCCGAGCTGGCCTTCGACCCGCACCTGCCTGCATCGCGCCCGCACGTGCTCTTGGTCGGGGAGGCTGCCGGTATCGACCCGGTCACGGGAGAGGGGATCGCTCAGGCCATCTTCTACGGTGCGACGGCAGCCCGGTATCTGGCTTCGCGGATCCGCGGACGCGACTTCGCCTTCGAGGACTGGCCGTCGACCATTCGCCGCAACGCCATCGGACGCGACCTCATCACGCGCACGCTGGGAGTCCCGCTGTTTTATGGACCTCCGCGCGCCAACGTCGAGGCGTTCCTGCTCGACTCCCCCGACTTCATTCGCATCGGCGCCCAGCACTTTGGAGGCAAGACGTGGTCGAAGGCGGCGCTGCTTCGTGCCGGCGGTCGTGCGGTCGTACACACCGCGCGCTACCTGATCGGGCGCACCCCGGCGCCACCGGCGGCGTCGGCGGGCGAGGAGTCCGACTGAAATTTCCCCGGGGCAGCGGCTGACTTTGCGGCTGGCTCGGAGGCTTCGGCGCGCGGGGCCCAGCGCCGGCGCAGTGACCCAATACGGCAGTTCCCGCGCCCGGAGGAGCGTGTATTAATCCCCCCGCCATGACAGGACCCCATCGCTCTCTGCTTCTGGTCGGCTGCCTCACTCTCACCGCGTGTGGAGGCCCGCAAGCTCCCGCGAAACCGCCCGCGCCGCCGGCGCCGACGACGGACTCGCCGGGTATTGCATCGAGTCCGTCACCGGATCTCACACCGGTGCCGGCGCCCGCGGATCTGATAGCCGTCGGTCGACTGGCGAACCCAGCCACCGTGATCGACACGGTCGCTGCCTGGGCGAAGTACCCCATCGACGTTCGGGCGCTCGTCAGTAAGAACAAGCCGGAAGCAGCGGCGCTCCTGGTTTACGACGCGCCGGTCGAGTTTGCCGTGGCGCTCGACAACAAGGGCCTCGGCAATTTCCCGCAGCCGTTCGCGGTGGTCTCCATCGGGGTGTCGTCGGTGGAGGGCACGGTCGAGTTCGCAAAGCGCCAGGGGCAATCGGTCCGCATGCAGCGTCCAGGCGTCTACCAGATCGCCAAAGGCAAGAGCCCTGTGTGTGCCGTGGCAGCGTCCATCGGCAAGGCACCCGCGCGACTCGTGTGCGGCGACCGGCAGGAGGACATCGACGCGCTCCTCGGCTACGCGACGCGAGGGCTTCCGACCGAGAACATGGGCAAGGCCGATCTGCACATCGAGCTTCGCGCCGACCCGCTCCGCCGACGCTACTCGAAAGATCTGCGGCAGTTGAAGACGATGGCGGCCCCGTTCGTGCTGAGCGAGATGTCGCTGGACAGTCCGCGCTTCGACCGCGCGCTGGCGGACGCGGTGCATGGCGTCGCCGACGAGGTCCTCTCGTTGGCCGAAGACATCGACCAAATCCGCATCGAAGCAGCGCTCGACAAGAGCGGGAACGTGCTCGAAACCACCACCGCCTTCAAATTCCGCGGCCAGAGCTCGTGGACCGTCCAGACCATGGTGGACGCAGCAAAACGCAGCAAGGGCGTGCCGGAGATGTTCTGGAAGCTGCCGAAGGACAGCGAGCTCGCCACGTTCGGAGTCGGGGCGAATGCGAAGCGCTACGACGCGATCCGCAAGACCCTGGCCGAGCTGATGGACGGGGCACTCGAAAAAGAGAAGGTGCCACGAAAGGTCCGAGACCAGCTCAGCGACGTCTTGCTCGACACGTGGACTGCGGAAGGCGACTTCGTCTACGCCCACAGCGAATTGATGGGCTCGGGGGCTCCGGGCAAGCCGGGGAGCGCGCTCGCGATCCGCGACAGCATTCGCTCGCGGCTCGGTTGGTACGTGATCGGCATCGACGACAAACCGGCCAAGTACAAGGGCTACCTCGACAAGGTCGTCAAGCTGTACAACGACGCGCAACTTCGTCAGCTCCTCGACAAACGGATGAAGGTCAAGGGCACGGACCTGCCGAAGCTGTCGGCGCGCCCGGCGCGGGGGTTGGCGGGCGGGGCCACCACCTACGAGCTGGTGCTGACCAGCGCGTTTTTCGGCAAGCTCGATGGTGCGGAGAAGGGCGCGCGTGTGCCGCCGCTGTCAATCGTGATCACGGTCCTGCCGGATGGCGATCGCACGTGGATCGGCCTATCGGCAGACGAGAAGCTGCTCAACACGAAGCTCACGGAGGTCAAGAAGGGGGATGCAACGCTCGCGTCGCGCGAGGGCATTGGGCAGCTGAAGACTGCGCGGGGGGTCTCCGGCGGCTTCTTCACTGCGGGCAACCTGGTGAAGAGCGCGGCCGACAGCATCGCGGACGCGAGCGACATCAAGAAGGCGTTGAACGCGATGCCCCATCACGGTGAGACCCCGGTGCTCATGTGGACCACCGTATCGGCCGGGGCCGGCCCCAACGTGCTCTGGACACTGCGGGTGCCGAGGGCGGTCGTCGAGGACATTGCAGCGATCGCCCCGCTCCTGGCAGCGATGAAGAAGGAGCCGGTGCCCGTGATGGCGCCCGAGGGCATTGCCCCGCCGGTGGCTCCCGGACCGGTCAAGCCCAAGGCCCTATCGAAGCCAAAAAAGCGTTGAGTATCCGTGGTTTGCCGACCAAGGCAGGGTCCGGGTAGCTGACAGAACTTGGCCGGCAGGGCGCTGGCATGTGAGCACAGGTCGTACAATGTACGCCCTTCGCCGACATGTGTGTGCGGCTGCCTTGTTCCTGGTGGCGGCTCTCTCGCCTGCGTGGGCGCGGGCCTGGATCGAGACGGCCACCCAGTCGCACTCGGTGACCCTGGACATCGAGCGCGACGGCAGCGCCACGGTGACGCACGAAATCGTGATTCGCGTGAAGGGCGGACCGCTGACTTCGATCGACCTCGATGGCGTCGACGCCGATGCGGTGCCGCTGCCGGATGCCACCGTGACGGTCGCCGACGCGGGGCCCACAGGCACCCAGCCGATCCCGCTCTTGCTCGAGAAGCGCGAAGACGGGACGCTGCGGGCGGAGGTCGACCACTCCAAGGGAGTGAGTCGAGGCAAGTACGTATTCAGGCTCAGCTACCGGACTCGGTTGGCGGAGCGAAAGCTGATTCGTCAGCAGGGCTCTCAGGTCGAGCTGCGCTGGGTGGCACCGCGGGCGGCTGACGGTGTCGATTCGGCAAAGGTGGTGTTCCGCCTGCCGCCCGGCGCCACAGCTCCACGTCTGCCAGAGGCCGACGAAGAATCTGGCGGGATCTTCTTGTCGAACCTACGGCGTACGGAGGACAAGGACGAGCTCGAGATCGTGCGGCCGCACGTCGCCAAGGGTGAGCCGGTCGTGTGGCGCGTGCTCGCGAGCCCCAAGTCATTCGACATGTTCGGTCACGACGAGGCGACGCCGTTGCCACTCTCGTCGCCCGCCGAGCTTCGAGCAGTGCCTGAGCGGCGCGCTCTCGGCATCGGGCTGCTCGCGCTCCTGGCGCTCTGTTACTCGGTATTGGTGTACGCGAAATGGCGCATGGTGCGGCGCGGCTGTCAGGCCAAGAACGCCGAGCCGCGCGCGCTCGTGCCTGTGCCCGCGGCGCCCCGCGCAGTCGCCGCTGGCGGCTCCTTGGCGGCGGCGGTTGCGATTGCGATTGGTACCGACCAACCGACGCTCGCGGGTTTTAGTCTGCTGGTCAGCATCGCACTCTCCGCGCACGTTTCACCGCGCGCGCTGCCGCTGCCGCGTCGGCCGGGACGCTGGCTGGCGCTCAGCGATGAAGACGCGTTCGAGGTCCAGGAGCCGAGTTTGCCTGGACGCTGGCTCGACGCCGGAACGGTGCCGGGTTTTGTGGGTTTTCTGCTGCTGTTTCTGGCTTTTGCGGCCGGCGCCGTATTCACGTTCTTGCGCTCGCCCTACCACGGGATCTCGCTGGCCCTCGGCTCTGCGATCCTCTTGCCCATCTTCTGCACCGGCCGAGCGGGGGAGCTGCCGCCTGACGCCGCCCGACGCCCCGCGCGCTTGCTTGCGTGGCTGGCGAGGCGCCTGAGGGAAGATGCCCAGCTCAAGGTCGTAGCCTGGGCGCGCATTCCGGAAGGTGAGAGTGAGGCCGACGA
This sequence comes from Myxococcales bacterium, assembly GCA_016706225.1. NCBI lineage: Bacteria > Pseudomonadati > Myxococcota > Myxococcia > Myxococcales > Myxococcales bacterium. The sequence continues at coordinate 163,056 of JADJKB010000003.1, read as the reverse complement.
GTTGCGTCTGCTGGTCATGCCCCGCCGCGCGCTGTCCGGTCTCGGTGCCATCGAGTTCGGGATCGAGTATCAGTCTGCGCTCGGGGGCAACGTGGCGTTGCCTTGGGTGATGGTGCGAGCCAACGAGTCTTCGGCTGCCCATCGGGCGCTGCCGCGCACGGTAACCTGGACGCGTGGGCGAAAGGCCGAGGAGCGCACGGCCGTGCTGCGGCCGAAGTTGCCGACACGCGCGGTGAGCCTGTCGCTGCTCCGGTCCGTCGCCTCGTCTCTGACCGACCGCGGCGAATCTGCCAGCAAGCCCGCTCAGCCCGCCATCAGGCTCGCCATGTCTTCCGGCAAGGGTTCTTCCAGGGTGAAACCCGCGATGGTGTCGTCGCCCGCCCAAGCGATGTAACTCGCGTGCAGTGCGTGGCGCTCGCCGAGCACCGCAGCCGGGGGGCCGCCGTAGGTTGCGTCGCCGGCGATGGGCCGCCCAATCGAGGCCAGGTGTGCGCGGATCTGATGGCGAAGCGCGCGCGAAACGGTGACCTCGAGCAGCGCGCATGGACCCTCCGTTCGCACCACTTTCCACTGGGTCAACGCGGGTCGAGCCCGGTTCTTGCCGGTCTTGTGTGCCAGTGCGTCGGCGACGAGGACCCGCTTCGGGTTCTTGCGGTCCGGCGCGATCGGGGCGTCGATGATGCCTTGCTCCTGCAGGCCTTCGGAGCTGACGATGGCCAGGTAGCGCTTCGTCATCTTGCCCGACCGAAGGGCGTTGTGGAGGCGGTCGAAGGCGTCCGCGCTGCGCGCGACGACGACCAGGCCCGAGGTCTGGGTGTCGAGGCGATGCAGAAGTCCGGGCTCGCGGGGTGAGTGACCAATGTCCGCCGTCTCCGGGTAGTGTCCCAGCACGGCTCCCGCGAGGGTTCCGCTCTCGCCTCGAAGCGGCGCGCTGGGCTGCCCAGCCGGCTTCGCCACGATCACGAGCTCCGGTCGCTCGAGCCGTACGGCAAGGCGCGCGTCGGGCTCGGGGCTTGGTCGATCGTCAGAGTCGAAGGTGATGGTGATCTCGTCGCCTTCGCGCGCCGGCTCGCCCTTCGGCGTGCGCCGCCCGCCCACGACCACCTGGCCTGCGGCAAATAACTCCGCCACCCGGCGACGGCCGAGCTCGGAACGCGCCACTACGAGCTTGTCGAGGCGTTGGCCCGCTTCGCTCGCGGACACAGTGAACGTGAGCGTTCTCACCAGATGCCCTGAACGCCGCCACCGTAGACCGGTTCACGACGGCCGTCACGGGCGACGCTCTCGGCGACCACGCCGAAATAGGGGAGCATCGAGGTTGGCTCGGCAGCCTCTGCCGCGCGTTCGGAGGGTTCGGTCATCAAATACGCGACCACGCCGCCTGCGACGAAGCCGGCGCCGACGCTGCCCAGCCACGCGCGGTCCTTGGCGGGGGTTTTTTCTTCGCCAAAAACCAGTGGGCTCGCGGCGGCCGCCCCCGTCAGCCCGCCGAGCACGACGCCGAGGTCGATGAGCAGCACACGGCTCGACGCAACCTGAAGCTGCGTGGCCAGCGCCCCGGCGACCAGCACTCCAGCGCCTGCCCCGTAGCCCATGCCGCGCGTCGGGGTTTTGTCGGTGCGTCCTTCGAAGGCCAGCTGAGCCATGCCGCCAAAGGTCAGCCCCAGTGCGCCACCCGAGTGCGCGAGCGTTGCTCCGCCCTCACCCATGCCCTTGAAGGTGAGGGCAACGGTCGCGAGGGTCATGCCCGAGGCGGCTCCCACCAGGCCGTAGACAAAGCGGTCGTCGTCCGGCGAGACGCCGTAGCCGTCCGCCAGCAAGTAACCCGAGGCCAGTGGCCACCATGCTCCGGCCGATAGAAACCACGCGTCCCCAAGGCCGACGTCCCACTCGTCCGCGACGATCATCGAGCCGCCGAGGCCAATGCCCGTGCCGAGGGCGATCAATGGGTAGGTGAGGCGTTCGTCACTGGACCCACTCGCACGCTGCAGCGATAACCCCACGTAGCCGCCGAACGCCGCGGAGTTCAATGCCAGTACGGCGCGTCCGGCGGAGCGCGCTGGCATGATCAACTTGGACGGGGGCGGCGCCTCGGGTCCTCCCTCGCGAGCGTGAGGATCCTCCGGTGTGCCTCGTCCGGCTTGCACCACGTCGCGGGTCATGACCAACGCCCGCACGGCGACCTCTCGGGGAGGGAGCTCGGCGGTGCGAACCAAGAGCACCTTCGAGCCCGGGGCGACCGCGATGATGTGAAGGCGCAAGCGGTCGCCGTCGAGGGACAGTCGGGGTGAGATGACCCACGAAGTTGCGGCCCGAGTGACGAGTGCGTCCTCCGACATGACGCTCGCCGACTGCGTGCTGCGGCTGGAAACGTCCAGGCGCAGCCCCAGGTCCTGCACGGCCTCGGTCACGATGGCGTCGAGCTGACGGGCCCAACGGGCCAGCGCCGAGGCGTCTTCCGCGTCGGGGCGTCGGAGCTCCGGCAGCTCGTTCGGTGACTGAGCGACGGGGATCACCGTCGGCAGGAGCACGACGTCTTCCTGATCGGCAAGCGCGGGGGCCGACCAGCTGGCCAGGACCAAACCAAGCGCTGCGGTCCGAAGGGCCAGTCGGTCGAGGGCCATGCCGGCCCCTCAGAACATTACGGTCGCGTTCAGCCAGGCGTCGAAGGCGTGGGAATCGTCGACCTTGAAACGGCGTCCCGGCGTGTTGATCACCGGTCGGTAGTTGGGGTTCGGAATACCCGTGGCCGAGTAACCCGAAGCCGTCGTGTTCTTGCACGGCCCCGACTTGGTCACGTCGTCCGAGAAATCCGGGTTACAAGCCTGATCGAAGGTGATGAGGTGGCTCTGAACGAGTGTGTAGCCGCCGCCGAGGGTGAACTTCACGTACTCCCCGGCCTGCCACGTCACCTCGGTACTGAACATGTACGTGCCGTGCTGCTGCACGTCGGTGAGGCCGGTCGTGTAGACCTTCTGTGAGTTCGGGTCGACCACGGAGCGAGGGTTGTTGGGGCCATCGGGTTGCGTGGCGTCGAAGGCCGGGTTCTCGCGGTAGGATGCGTAAGCAGGCGCGCGCACGCTGGGCGCGTCGCTCGAGCCGATGGCGTCGAAGAGCTCGGAGTAGTCGCGGCCCTCGGAGCGGTAGGTGCCGGTGAACCGGAAATCGATCGTTACCCGCTGATACTGGTCACGGATCTCCCAGGGGATCACGTTCAACCCCATGATGAGCGAGCCGGCCAGCGGCGGGTGGTTGACCAGGGAGCCCTTGAGGTCCGTGGAGCCGTAGTCGCTGCTGTCGTTCTGGAACTCGAACAGGGCGCGAAATCCGCCGTAAGGCTCGATGTACTTGATGCGCTTCGACAGGAAGGTGTGGAGCTCGAGACCGGTGGTCCCGCGGCTAACGCCTGGCTCTCGCTCACCTAGGTTTTCCCCTTCGAGCGGGTCACCCGTGGCGGGGTCGATCACGTCCTTCAGGCCGTTGCGGTTGATGTCCGACGGGTGTGCACACTTCTTCTGCGGCCCCGGCTGGTTCAGACCAGCGGTCGAGTTGCTGCAGGCGTGCATGGGTTCGGAGACGCTGAAGCGTCCCTCGAAGCCGATGACCCAGGTTGGTTTGGTCAGATCACGGAACTGATTCATCAGCCCGAAGTCCATGCCGACCGCCAGGTACTCGATACCACTGCGGGTCGGTGACTCGAATGGGAGAGAGAAGAGTTGCTCACCCGGTGCGCCGGCCAACACGACCGGTTGGACCTTGTCGCTGCCCTCGAGGCCTTCGAGCTTGCGTTTGTTGGACAGGATGATGGGGAGCCGGAAGACGAGCTGGATGTCCTTGTAGACACCAATTGCCGCGCGCGTGTTCAGGCGGCTCGTCGTCTCGCTGTAGCCGGCGACGTTCATGTCGTCGGAGGTGAACCCGCCAGTCGTCAGCCCCGGTTGGCTCACCGCGCTCTCGCGCCGGATCTTGGCGCTCTTCCAGGTTTGCTGAAAGCCGAGCGACAGGTGCAGATCGAAAGGATCGTCTTCGTCGAAGGCGTCCACGACCTGCGTTACCTCGGCCGGCTCGCGCAGCACCGAGGGTTCCGTGACTTTGCGCGGCTCGTCCGCCCGTGCTGGATTGGTCGCGCTGACCAGAAAGACAGCGATGGCGACCCCAGTTCCCAGCCGCATCGCGTCGAGATTGACCCTACGAAGACTCATCGACGTCGCCCGTAGCGGACGCTAGCGGTGTGGGGCCGAAACTGTCAACGACGCATCATTGTGCAGAGCTTTTTGGCGCGGGCGAGCCCGGGGTTCCGAGGGACCGCCAGCGGGCGTTTGCGGCTTCCACGCGGCTTTCCAGGCCCTTGCGCTTGTCGGCGTCGGTCTCGGCCGCCGCTCCGGCCAGAGCCACGCCGCAGGCCCAGCGCGCCCTCTGTCGAGCCTCGAGGTGCTTTGCAGCCCGTTCGCCGAGGGAACCGCCGTCCGCCGCGGCCGGGTCGAGGACGGCGCGGGCCAGGCCGGCGGCCTCGGCCGCGGCTCGCTCGCACTCCACTACCAGAGCTTCGGTGGGGCCGGAGCCGGAGAGTGAGGACTTGTCCTTGGGTGAGGTGACCTTCTCCGGTCCCGCTCGGGTCGCCCCCTTCGCTGCGCGCACCCAGCCCTCGCCCTTGGTGGTGACGATCTCCGCCTTGGATTTGGACGCTCGGATTGTGATCTGGGCATCGCCGTAGCTCACCGTCCCGAGTGGAGTGAACACCGTCACCACGGCGCCGGGCCGGGCGCCGGCCCCGGCGCTCGTCGACAGCGTGCCCATGCCGAGCACGGTGTCTTCGTCTCCGTCGATGCACGGCAGGGCGTACGCAGGACCTTTGAGCGTGAGCTCCCGAGTGGTCACCGTGTGGCGGAGGCTGATCGATGCGTCCTTGGCCAGGGTGAGCCAGGTGTCGCCGTAGACGATGGCGCCGTTGCTGAGCGGTTTGTCCCCGGACTTCACGTCGCCTGTCAGCGCGAGGGCGCGGCAGGCCGGACGACTTGCGGGGGTCGTGGGGACCCTGGGATAGCGCGCACTCGACGAGGGCGCCGGCGTGGGCACCGAGGCTGTGGCAGTCGCCGAACCAGTGCTCGCCGAGTCCGAGCCAGGTGCCGGCGTCGGAGGTTTGTCGCAGCTCAGAACGAGCAGCGCAGCACTCGTGATGCCGACGCAGCCCAGCCGGACAGTGGCGTGGCGGGGCGCGCAGCTCACGACGAGCCGCCCGGGCTGCGAATCGAGCGCGGGGGCGGTGGAATGACGAGCGTCTTCCGGTTTTCGTCCTCGTCGTCGTCGAAGATCTCCGAGGTGATGTCCTCGGCGAGCTCCTCTCGGGCGTGGTCCAGCTCGCGGCTCGTGTCCGCCAGACGATCGGCGAGCACTCCCAGGAACTGCCACAGGAGCTTGACCGCCAACTGGTGTTCTTTCCGCAGGATATCGAAGAAATCGACCCGGCGGATCAACATCATCTCGCTGTCCCCATCACTCACGACGGTTGCCGATCGAGGCTGGGCGCGGATCAGCGCCATCTCGCCCACGTGTTCGCCCTGTTTGAGCGTGGCGAGCTGTGTTCCTCCGCGCAGCACCTTGACCTGGCCGTTGAGCACGATGAAGAGCTCTTCCCCGCGGTCCCCCTCCTTGATCACCCGCTCGCCGTTCTTGAACGCCACCACGTCGGTGACCTCTTGGACCCGCAGCAGCTCGCGCTCGCTCAGCATGCGGAACAGCGGCATTCGCGCCAGGATGTCCCGCTTGAGCTGCAATCGCTGGGCGCGGACGTCGTCCCTCACGCCGACGTCACCGATGGTGACGATGATCGCCGTGATGTTGTCGCCGCCGCCGCGCTCGTTGGCGGCATCGATCAGCGACTTGACCGAGGCTTCGGCGTCGCGATTGCTGAGCAGGGTGCCCAGCGCGGCCATCTCGTCGCCCTCGAAGTACATGCTGAGGCCGTCGGTGCAGAGCAGGAACCGATCCCCCGCGACCACGTCGATCACCAGGGTGTCTGGCTCACAGTGCTCGTAGACCCCCACCGCTCGAGTGACCGCGTTCTTCTGCGACAGCAGCTTCTCGGCCTTCTCTTTGGGCAGCTTCTTCTTCTTGATCAGCTCGTTGTAGACGTTGTGGTCTTCGGTGACCTGCTGGATTGAGCCGTTGCGCAGCAGGTAACAGCGACTGTCGCCGACGTAGGTGACGAACGCCTGGTTGCCCGCCGTCAAGATCGAGACGAGCGTGGTGCCCATGCCGCGTTTGGTCGGGTCCTTCAGCGCTTCCGAGTGGACCTTGTTCGAGGCGCGGTTCACCGCGAACTCGAGCATGTTGATCACGTCGCGCTTGCTGACACGCTCGGCCCCGGTCTTGCCCTCCGCGTAGTCGGTGAGCAGCTCGACCTCGCGTTTCACTTCTTCGTGCACGGTCCGGACCGCGACGGCGCTCGCCACCTCGCCGGCGGCGTGCCCGCCCATGCCGTCGCAGACGACGTACAGGGCCAGCTTCTTGTCCACGAGGAAATTGTCCTCGTTGTGGTCGCGCTGACGTCCGACGTCGGTCAACGCGGCGAACTGAGAGACGCCGCTTTCGGTCACGCCGGCGACTGTAGCTCGACTCTCGGGCCCGTGGCACCCTCAGATTGACCGGCCGAGACCGCCCGAACGCCGCCTTTTGCGCGCCATCAGGCCGCGTCTGCGGCTTCGAAAACGCTGCGAGACCCGCCGCGTGCGACGACGATGTGGTCGAGCAGCGGGACACCCACCACGTTGCACGCCTCCGCGACCGCGCGGGTCATGTGCACATCTTCGGGGCTCGGCGTCGGATCACCGCTGGGGTGGTTGTGGACCAACACGATGGCGCTCGCCGCGTCCTTGAGCGCGGGCGTGAGGATGTCCTTTGGCGTGAGCGCGCAGCCGTGAGCCCCGCCCTGGGCAACGCGTCGGCTCGACCGGAGTGCGTTCCGGCCGTCCAGGCACAGTAGCCACACCTCCTCGTGCTCCAGGGCGGAGAGCCGTGGCCTTGCCCAGCTCTCGACCTCCTGGTAGCTGCTCATCGGCTCGCGGCAGAGCTCGCCGAGCGCGATGTGAACGCGGCGGCCCAGCTCGATTGCGGCGCTCAGTCGCAAGGCTCGGGTCTCGTGTACACCGGCGAACGCGGCGATGTCCCTCGGTCCCAAGACCGCGATGCCCGCGAGTCCGCCGGCGCTGTCGAGCAGTCGCGCCGCGGGTGCACGCGACGCGCCGGAGCGCTCGCGGCCGACGAGCAAGGTGAGCAGCTCGACATCCCCGAGCTCGGTGGGACCGGCGGATGTGAAGGCTGGCGCTCGTGATCTTCGCGACGTGTTGGACGGGAACATGACAGGGCCCGAGCACACCGCGTGCCACGACGAGTCACCCTCGACAAACCGTGATTCTGTGGAGCGTCGTCTGGTGCGCGGCGCGCTTCGCCGGTCTCGGCACCGGCGCGCTCGAAGAAACGTCGAGGGTTTTCGGGTGGCGAGCCTCGCCGCCGTGGCCACCGTCGCGGGGATCACTCCATGCGTACGATGCCGTCGCTCGGGACCAGGGCGACGAAGGCGAGGACGGCGGCGTCCACCGCGGCCGAATCCCGCGAATCGAAGGTGATTTTGGTCTTATACGTGGCGTCGAACCACTTCGGATACGAGCCGACCTCGACCTTCGGGTGTTCACTCACCACCTGATCCAGGAGCGGCTTCAAGTTGCCCTCGTCGAGCCGCGTCAACACTGCGCGCGAACAGAAGGCCTCCTGTCCTCGCACCCAGGTCCGAACCACCGTCAACTTGCTGCGGAAGATCTGCGGCACACCCGGCAAGATCCACACGTTCCTCATCACGACGGTCGGCCATCGCTCCTCGGGCGTGGTGGCCAACACCGCGCCCTCGGGCGCGCGCGCCATACGCAGGTGATGCTCGGTGCAGCGCTCGCCGTAGGCATTCCGGAGCATGTCCGCCATCGTCTCGTTCAGGCAGAGCTCGACTTCGAAGGCCTTGGCGACCGCATCCAGCGTCAGGTCGTCGTGGGTGGGTCCGACCCCCCCGCTCGTGAACACGATGTCGTGCGTGCGGCTGCACAGCGCAACCTCCTCTGCAATCGTGTCGATGTCGTCGGGGATCATGACGACGCGCTTCAAGCGGATACCGAGGGCCCTGAGCAGCTTTGCCAGCTCGACGAGGTTCTCCTCCTGGACCTTGCCGCTCAGAAGCTCGTTTCCGATCAGGACGAAGGCGGCGCTCTCGGCCACCTGGGGCGCGAGGGTCTCGTGCTCGTCCTCGCGGCTCATGGCGCTCAGTCCACCGGTAGCTCGCGCACGACGGGGTTCCCGTCTTCGTCCACGGACAGTAGCTCCTCGACCCGGCGCTCGGCCTGATCGAGCTTGGCTTGTGAGGCGCGCGCCAGACCGACGCCCTCCTCGAACAGCGTGAGGGAGCGCTCGAGCGGTAGCTCGCCGGACTCGAGCTGTTCGACGATCTCGCTCAAGCGCGCGAGGGAGGCCTCGAAGTTGGGCTCCTCCTTGTCCGCCGTCGTCGCCCGTCGTTTCTTGCTCTCGGCGCTCTTGGTTTCCACGCAAAACTCCTCGTGTCTCTTCGTTCCCCGCTCGGCCGTCAGCCCGGTGTCATCGACCTGGAGCGTTGCTCTCGTCGCTTCCGGTGGCAAGCCGCAGCACGAGGGGGCCTTCCGGCAGCCCCGCCATCACGACGAGACCGTCCGGGTCGGCCACCACCGGGAGCGCAACGCCGCTCGGCGTCCCCACTCGGGCCTGCGCGGGGTGGCTGGGGCCTGTGCCAGAGTCGACCAGGGCGAGCCACAGCGCAGAGCGCCCGGTCGGGAGTGGCGACAGCGCGACGTTCTTCAATGCCAGGCGCGCCGCGCTGCGCACACGTTCGTCACCGTCGAGGTCGGCCGCCAGGCGCAGAGTTGCTCGACGCGTCGAGTCGGTTCGCCGGCTGAGCGCGACGATCACCGCGTGGCGTACGTCCGCGTTCTGTTCGGCGCGGTACATTTCGGCGAGCAGGCCGATCGACGAGGGTGCCCGACTGTCCGACAGCCCGAGGGCGACGTGCGCGCGGATCAACGGGTCGCCGCTCTTCGACAAGAGCTCGATCTGGGGGCGCAACGTGGCGTCGTCGCGCGCCGACAGGGCCTTGGCGGCCACCGCTGCGGCTGCGCCGCCCCCCTCGAGCAGCTCGACGATGACTCGGGTTGGTACCCGCCGAGCGCTCGACTCGCGTGTGAGGGCGATGGCAAGAGCGGCGCGAGTGAGCGGGTCGGACTCGCCGGCGAGGCGGTCGGCCGCGACGCTGGCGGCGTCCACGGCGAGCGCTGCGCGAGCGGCCGCGCGCACCACGACATGATCAGAGCGGCCGAGCAGGGTCCGCGCGAGCTTCGTGTCTTTGGTGGCAAGCCCCCAAGCGCCAGCCGCGCGGTCCGCGGCAACCTCGGAGACGATCAGGCTGCGGAGGGCGGCGTCGAGGTCGTCCACTCGATCGCCGAGCACGACCTCACGGACCACCGAGGCGCGGGCCGCGTTTCGGCGCGTCTTCGGCTGAAGCAGCGCGCGGGCCAGGTGCTGCCCCGCGTCACTGCTGGCGCAGGTCCCGAGCGCGTAGGCGGCGGCCGTGCCGTGTTCCTCGTTGGCGAGCTCGGCGGACAAAAGCTGGGCGGCGCGCGCCGTTCCGATGCGCCCAATGGCTGCCAGGAGCGCCGGTGCACTGCTTGCATCCGCCGCGCTCAGGCGTTTGGCGAGCCCCGGCAAGAGCGCCTCGGAGCGGCTCTGACTGGCGAGAAGGGTGGCGGCCTCGGCGGTGTCCGGTTCGTCGAGCAAGGCCGAGAGCGCACGCCCGGCGTCCGGAGCGTGGGCCATGAGCAGGGTCTCGGCGGCAGCCAGGCGCAGTCGCCGATCGTTCTTCGTTTGTTTCAGCCAGAGCCTTGCGACTGCGACGGTCTCGTAGTCACCGAGGCGCGTGAGCGCGACGAGCGCTCGACCCTTGAGCTCCGGCGAGCCGTGTTTCACGAAGCCGCGAAGCGCAGAGAATGCTCGCTGATCACCCAGCGCGTCGAGCAGATCGATCAGCGTTCGGGTGGGCGCGCCGCGCGCCGCGAGGATGGGCCGTAGGTTCCGCGGTGGATGAGCGGAGAGGGCGCGGAGAGCGGATGCTGCGACCGGGCCTTCCTGGCGCAGCGCCTTGCCCAAGATCTCGAGGGCGTCCTTGTGCGCGGACCGAGCGAGGGCGAGGGCCGCGGTGTCGCGCACGAGGGTCTCCCCGCCATCGTCGGCGCGACCCGAGACCGAGCTGGCCATGGCTCGCGCCAACGTCTGGCGCGGGGCCTGTTTGTCTGCGTGTTTTGCCAGCGCGCGGACCGTGGCCAAGCGTTCTTCGTAACCCTTCGCTGCGCCTCCCGGCTCCAGGCTTCGCGCCAGGAGCTCCGTGGCAGCGGGCGTGCCGACCTCGCCCAGACGCTCGAGGCCGCGCACGCGTTCGCTGACATCGGTCGAGCGCAGCAGACGCATCGCCGTGGTGATTCCGAGCCGCGAGCTGAAGCTGGTCGCCCGAGTGCTGACCGCAGGTTTGGCTCGATGTTTTGGCGGTACGGGCACCCGCCGCGGAGGCGGCGGCCGCGGCGGCCGGACCGGAACACGCCGGCTCGGAGTCGGACGGGGTTGTGCGTGGGAGAGCCCGGGCGTCGCCAACATCAGCGCTGCCGTGAGCAGCACCCAGCCAGCGCGGAGCCTCACGGGCTCTTCTTCGGAGTGGGAGGCACGGGGGGCGTAGGCGGCTTGGGCTGACCCATCGGTGCCGTTGCTTTCGTTGGACCTGCCGCCGGCGCCGGCATCTTCAGCTGAAGTCTGCCGGCGTTCGGCGGAGTCTTGGCTGCACCGCTCGCCTTCGGGGGCGCTGCGAGCTCGGGCGTGGCGCCCGCTCCTGCGGTGCCGGGCCCGACGATCATGATGCCGTAACCCCGCTGCTGCGCACCCGGCTGGCCCTTCACGGCGCTCCAGCCGATGCTCTCTGCCGCGTCGTCCCGGTGGGTCAGGCTGCGCAGGGTGTTCACGACGGCGAACGACTTGTTCAGCGCCTCTTGCTCTGCCTCTGGTGTGGTGCCGGCCGCCCGCACCCCGACCAGCGCGACCCAGCCGTGATTCTGGTTCAACAGTGTGGCCAGGGCCCGCACGCTCGGCAGCGTCTTCGGATCGATGTCGACCTCACTGGCCTTGCCCGTCAACTTGGGCGCGACTCGGAAGTTCAGCGTGCGCCGGTCGCCCTTCTGAGCGACAGTGAGCAGCGGTTTGGCACGGGCCGCCGCCGGTTTGTCTCCGTCGTCGTCCGGGCAACCGTCCTCGTCGTCGACGCCGTCGAAGTCCTCGGGTTGGTCCGGGCACTTGTCCGCCGCGTCGTCGAAGGTGTCCCCGTCCCGGTCCGGGCTCGGGCAGCCGTTCAGCTTCGGGTCCGAGCGCGGATCACCCTTGAGCAGTGGGCAGGCGTCCTCTTCGTCGAGCACCCCGTCGCGGTCGTTGTCGGGATCGGGACAGCCGTCGGTGTCCTGGAACCCGTCTTTGTCTTCGGGTTGGTCGATGCATTTGTCCGCGGCGTCCTCGACGCCATCCCCATCTGCATCCTTGTTCGGGCAACCTGCGCCCTTCGCGGAGCCGGTCGCAGGCCCCGCCTCGTCGGGGCACGCATCCACTGAATCGGGCACGCCGTCGCCGTCGTTGTCCAGGTCCGGGCAACCGTCGTCGTCCTGGAATCCGTCTTCGTCTTCTTGCTCGGTGGGACATTTGTCCTCTTCGTCCGGCACGCCGTCGTCGTCGTTGTCGAAGTCCGGGCAGCCATCGCGATCCTCGAAGCCGTCCTTGTCTTCGGCGAGCTCCTGGCACTCGTCCAGCTCGTCGCTGATGCCGTCGCCGTCCTGATCGTAGAAGCGCGGCGCCCACGAGATCCCGAGCACTCCTCGGACTTTCGGGCTTCCGACCGCACCGTTCAGAGGCAACTCCGCGCCGCCAATCAGGGACACGTCGCCGAGCCCATACCGGGCCGAGAGGCCCACCAGCGCCGGTGAAGCGTGGGCGCTGCCGAACTCCGGCGTGAGGGCGAGCTGGCCGCGAGCCTCCGCGCTCCAGGTCCAGTGTCCACCCTTGTCGAGGCCAAAGGCCTGTGGATGCACGCCGAGTGCGACGCCCCAGGGCAGATCGTGGCCGAACTCTTCGCCGACGTAGGTGCGCTTCTGTCCTCGGACCTTCGCGCCCGCGGTAGCTTGGAGGGTCACCGCGATCAGCTTGAGCTCGCCGAGCAGCCGCAGGTCTCCGCTCACCGTTCCGTCAGAAACGAAGGAACGACTGTCACCCGTCGGCGCGGTCACCCGCGCGAGCGCTGCCAGCCCGAACCCACCGAGCGCGCTGGTGGGGATCAAGTTCGCCTTCAACCCGAACGCTGCGTCTCCGAGCGCGGTCTGCGGCAGCCGGCCATCACCCAGCTGCGGGTTCACGTCGTCGCCGTTCTGGTAGAGCACGGTCGGCAGGGTAAGGCTGAGCGCCAAGCGATCGAGCACACCCACGGCCGCGACGTAGTCGAGCGACAGCTGGTTATCGAGGGGGATGGCCACCCGCGTCCCCGAGGCATCTTCTAGCGTCACCGAACGGTGCGAGTACGAGAGCCAGGCGCCGACGTTCCAGTCCCCGGCGCTGGGCGTGGAGCTGGGCTCGAGATAGAGCGATCCCTTCGGGTCGGCTGGCGGGTGGAAGTTGCGCAAGTCGAGAGACGGCTGTGGCTCGGCAGCCGCCGCGGTCGAAACGACGAGAGCACCTATAGTGACGGCGAGCCTCTGGCTCAGTCGCATGGGCGACAAGATAGTGTGGCTCTTCACGAAGCTCGAACTAAAAAATCAGCCCTCTCGCACGCGTTCGGCTCGATCGCGAACAACGGCCGAAAGCCGCGCGAAATCGCTCCGCCCGGCCAGCGGGGCGAGCACCGGGCAGCGCTCGAGCCAGTTCTGGTCGGTGAGCCCGACGCCCACAGCGGACTCAATCTGCGCGATTGCAGCCGGCAGCTCGCCCGCGAAACACATCAGCTCGGCGGCCAACATGTGTTTGAAGGTGGCAAAACGCGGGGCCTGGTCACGCTGTAGAAACTGCGCGTTCATGTACGAGCGCACGTCCTCCGACAGGGAGCCGGACTCGATCACCGAGAGGCAGGCCTTCGTGTATTCGACGGGCAGGCGATCTTCCGCGGACTCCGGCGCCGTCAGATCGCGGATTCGCGCCTTCGCGTCCGGGCTCCACAGCGCGAGTCGCGCGCGCGACGCGGCGTACATGCTGCGCGTCTGCTCGTCCTCGGCTGGTACTCGCTCGATGGCGTCGACCTCGTGCCAGCGCCCTGCGTAGGCGTGCAGGCGTGCCATGTGGAAACGACAACGCAGCTCGGGGTCGAGGCTGAGCGCCGTCTGGTAACGCGCGAGGGCGACGGCGGGGTCGAGCACCTCGAGGGCGATCTCGGCACCGAGCTCGTGGGCCTCCGCGAGCTGGGGCGAGCGTTTCAGCGCTTGTTCGAGCAGCCGCGCCGCGCTCGGCAGCTCTTGCTCCACGAAGCGGACGGACGCGAGCGACAGCCAGCTCTCACCACGCTCCGGCGCCACCGCAAGCGCCTTGTCCGCCAGCTCCCTCGCCTCGCCGCCCTCACGCGCGCCACCATCGAAGTACCAGAGGCGCGCGCGTGCGCGAGCGAGTGCCGCAAGCAAGGTTGGATCATTCGGCGCCCGTCGGTGCGCGGCCTCGAACAGCTCCGCGGCTCGGCGCATGGGCTCGCGCCAGATGCGGCGAAGCTCGGCCTTGCCGCGCAGGTAGAGATCGATCGCGCCGTCGTCGGTCGGCGCGGCGCGGGGCGGCTGAGTGGGCTCGGCGCCGAGCGCCTCGGCGATGGCGTGTGCGGCTTCGTCGCTCACGACGAGCGCGTCGGACTGTGGCCGGTCGAAGCGCCGGGCCCACAGCTGAAACCCATCGCCCACGCCGATCAGCCGCGTGGCGATCCGCAACGACGTGCCCATTCTCCGCACCGACCCGTCCACGACGACCTGGACCTCCAATCGTCGGCCGAGCTCCCGCGGGTCCGCGTCTGCCTGGGCCGAGAGAGACAGGACGCTCGCGCGGGGGCGCAACTTGAGCCCCGGGGTCATGCTCAACGTGTCGATCAAGTCCTCGGTGAGGCCGTCGGCGATGTAGGCGTCTTCGGGCGGGCCGGCGTTCTTGAAGGGCAGGACCGCCAGGGTTTTTTCGCCAGCGCGGGTGCGAGCTGAGGGATCCGGTGGCTGCCAGCCGACGTGGGAGCGGGATACGGCCAGCTCGTCGAACTCCGTCGGTGCGCTGACACTCAGTGCTGCGGCGAGGTCGGCCGCGCTGCCGTAGCGATGGTTTCGGTCGCGGGCCATGCAGGTCTGCACGATGTGGGCGAGCGCGGCCGGCAGATCTGGTCGCTCGCGCCGCGGATCGGGCGGCTCGGAGGTCAGCCTCGCGGACGCCACCGCGTACGGCGAAGTACCGCTGAACGGCATCACTCCCGTCAGCATTTCGTAGAGCAACACGCCGAGCGCGTACAGATCGGCTCTTGCGTCGACGTCGGGCAGGGCCTCGACCTGCTCTGGCGCCATGTACGCCGGTGTGCCGACCACGCCGCCGAGGGTCTTCGTGGCATCTTCGGCGTCCTGGCGCGCGCAGGCGATGCCAAAATCGGTGATCACCACGCGGCCGGTCTTCTCGAGCAGCACGTTTTCCGGCTTCAAGTCTCGATGCACGACGCCCACCGCGTGAGCGGCCTCGAGCCCCGCAGCAAGCTCCAGCGCGATCTTCACGGCTCGGGTCGGACCGAGCCGTCCTTCGCGTTCGATCAACGACGACAGCGACTCACCATCGACGAGCTCCATGGTCAGGAACCTCTCGCTCCCGTGCTCGCCAATGTCGTACGTCCGCGCGACGTTGGGGTGAGTCACGCGTCGCGCCAGCTTCACCTCACGGCGGAAGCGCTCGAGCAGTCGCGGCGAGGCACCCAGCTCCGGGCGCACCAGCTTCAGCGCACACTTTTCGTCGAGCTCGCGGTCGAACGCGCGGTACACGCTGCCCATGCCGCCACTGCCGAGCAGGCCCAAGATCTCGTAGCGCCCTGCGAGCACCACACGTTCGCCGGACGGGGTCGGGTTCGCCCACGGCGTCATGCCGACGGTTCTCTGGGCGTCGCGCGTTTCGTCTTCGGCCATGCTTCAGTCGAGCGCGAGCGTAGCCCGAAATTCGAGCGCTGACCCGTCGGATGCGCGCGCCAATGTTGCGGAGGGGCTGACCCCGAGCAGTATGCCGGCGGCGCGCGAGCTTACATTCTCGCTTGCGCGCCCGACCGACCGAGCGTACGCGGGCACACCCGATGGACGCGATTCGAGTTCGAGGAACCCGCCCCCTCTCTGGCCGTATCGCGGTGGGTGGCGCGAAGAACGCCGCGCTGCCGATCCTGTGCGCGACACTGCTCTCGGACGGCCAATCCCTGCTGCGCAACGTGCCGGGCCTGCGCGACATCGACACGACCGCGGCGCTGCTCAGGTTCCTGGGGCGCGAGGTGAGCGTCGCGACGCCGGAGGTGCGAGTGGCGGAGGCGGTGGGTGCGGTCCGCCCCGAGGCGCCGTACGAGCTGGTGCGACAGATGCGGGCGAGTGTGCTGGTCCTGGGCCCCCTGGTTGCCCGCTACGGTCGCGCGAAGGTGTCCTTGCCGGGCGGTTGTGCCATCGGTGCGCGGCCCATCGATCAACACTTGAAGGGGCTCGAGGCCCTCGGCGCCACGATTCGCGTCGAGCACGGGTACGTGGTGGCCGAAGCCCCGCGGCTCAAGGGTGCAGAGATCGTGTTCGATCTGCCCACCGTCACGGGTACCGAGAACCTGATGATGGCGGCGGCGCTGGCCCGGGGTCGTACGACGCTGGTGAACTCGGCGCGCGAACCGGAGGTCGAAGAGCTGGGGCGTGTGCTCAACAAGATGGGCGCGCGGGTCGAAGGGGCCGGCACCGACGTGGTCGTGATCCACGGCTCCGAGTCGTTGGATCCGTTCGACCACGCCATCGTCAGCGATCGCATCGAGGCGGGCACGTTCATCGCGGCCGTGGGCGCGGCGGGCGGCGACGTGCTGCTGGAAAACGCGCCGATCGACCAGCTGGAGCCGGTGATCGTGAAGATGCGCATGGCGGGCCTCGAGATCGAGCGCGAGGGGGAGCACATGCGGGTCCGGCGGCTCGGCGCGCTGCGAGCGGTCGACGTCACGACCGCGCCGCACCCCGGCTTCCCCACCGACATGCAGGCGCAGTTCATGGCCATGATGACGGTGGCGGAGGGTCGCAGTGTGCTCACCGAGACCATCTTCGAAAACCGCTTCATGCACGTGCCCGAGCTGTGCCGCATGGGTGCGGACATCGACACACGCGGCAATACCGCCTTCGTGCAGGGGGTGAAGGGGTTGTCGGGGGCCAGCGTGATGGCGACGGATCTTCGCGCCAGCGCCTCGCTGGTCATCGCCGGACTCGTCGCCGAGGGCGACACGATCGTGCGCCGTGTCTACCACCTGGACCGTGGCTACGAGCACATCGAGAAGAAGCTCGCGGGTGTCGGCGCCGACATCGAGCGCGTGGCGCTCGAGGGCGCGCCGTGAGGCCGCTGACGATCGCCATTCCCAAGGGCCGGGTCACCAAACAGCTCGCGGCGCTGTTCGAGCGGGCGTCATTGGATGCCTCCTCGGTGCTCGCCGACGACCGGCGACTGGTGCGGGAGAGCGCCGACGGTGCCCTGCGGTTTCTGCTGCTCAAGCCCGACGACGTGCCGACCTACGTCGAGTACGGCGCGGCGGACCTCGGGGTGAGCGGGCGCGACGTGCTGCTCGAGCGGCGCTACGATCTGTATCAGCCGCTCGATCTCGGCATTGGTCGTTGTCGCATGGTGGTTGCGGCCAAGAAGGACGTGAGTGTGCCGGCGGTGCCGCGGGTGGCGACCAAGTACGCGCGCATCGCAGCGGAGCATTTTGCCAAGCGCGGGGTCCAGGCGGAGATCATCTACGTACAGGGTTCCGTGGAGCTCGCGCCGCTGGTCGGGCTCGCGCATTTGATCGTCGATCTGGTCGAGACCGGCACGACACTCGTGGAGAACAACCTCGAGGAGCGGGAGCTGGTCGCCGAGGTATCGAGTGTGCTGGTGGCCAACCGCGCGCAGTACAAACTCCGCCGCGCGGAGGTCCAGCCGCTGGTGGAGCGGTTGCGAGCCGCGCTCGGTTAGGGCTACCGCTTCAGGGATCCAGCGTGCCGGGGAGGCGCTGCCCGCCCATCCTCGGGGCTTCGCCCGGTCGTGTGGGCGGCCTCCGCTGCATCGCCGCGCTCGCTCAGGAGGGGGGCACGCGGACGCGGTGAGCTCGTGCACCGCGTCCACCCCGCCCAGATCAGGTCATTGTTTGGTGAACGTCTGCACGTTCGTGTTCGTGGCGTCGAGCAATTGCAGCCCGGTGCTCGTGACGGTGTAACCGATCGAAGTGCTGCCGCTGACTCCGCAGGTCAACTGGATGTTGAGGTTGGTGCCCGACGAGGTCGCCGTGCCGGTCGTGCGGAGCTCGGCCTCGCCGAGCTTCTCCCGTACGCTCTGAAGCGTGGCCGTGCCGGAGCTGGCTCCCGAAATGACCAGCGTGTGGCGAATCTTTTTTCCGGTCGGACCCGCACTGCCGCCGGGGCCCGTGTTGATCGCGTAGCTCGTGAGGAAGTACGTGCCGTCCACGAGGGTGCCGCCAGTCGGAGCCGGCTGGCTGGTCGCCACCTTGGTCTCGTCGATCGGGGACGCGCCGTTGGCGAACGTGTTGCAGACCCCGCCCGAGTCGGTCGTGCCTGCGTCACCCGCTGCGCCGCCCGTGCCGCCGCTCGCACCGCCGGTGCCCGCCGCGCCACCACCGCCCGCTGCGCCTCCCGTTGCCCCGCCCCCAGCACCCGCTGTCCCACCTCCGCCACCGGTGGTGCTGCCCGCGCTGCCGCCTCCGCCGGTTGCGGAGCTCCCACCGCTGCCGCCGGTCGCGGAGCCTCCGGTTCCCCCGCTCCCACCGCCGCCGTCGTCGCCCCCGCAAGCAGCGAACACTCCAAGAAACGCGACCACCCCGAACCATCGCATCGTCTTCATGTTTTGTCCTTCGAGTCAGGCAGGAAACCGCTACTCATATCCGGCCGGCCTCGGTGGGTCAAAATCGTCCCGGCGGCCTAGAGTGCCGAGTCCGCAAATCGGGCAAGATGTGACCTCGGCACACTAGCGAATTCGCGGAGCGAATTCCGCGGGGTGAATCGCGCGAAGCGCGAGAGGGGCGCGCGGCGCCCTTTCGAGGAAGATAGTGTCCGCGCTGCGATAGCAGCGCCGCGCGGAGCGCGGTCCGCAATTCGGTTGCGAATTGCGGATTCACGACACTAGCGACCGCCCCGTCCGGGTCCAGACTCAGCCGTTCACGAGAGACGAGTTCAACTCACATCTTTGCAGCAGCGAAAACTCACGAAGTAATAGGTGAACTCCGGCTCGTGGCTGGTGGTCACGGGGCGGCAGGCGTTGCGGACGTGGCCCCAGGCGCCGCCTTTCAGCGCCGAGAAGCGCCCTTTTTCCCGCGGGCGGTCCTGATCGGCGAGGGTCCACTCGTCGACGTTGCCGGTGAGATCGAACACGCCGTAGTCGCTCACACAACCGGGCTTGGAGCCGCTCGGCACACTGCGGTCGAGGCGCGCCAGCTCGGCGTCGCGAATTGCTGGATCGTCCGAGTAGATCTTCTTCAGGCTGGGATCGGTCCAGGCGTTGTCGAAGTTGCACTTCTCGCTCGACCGCTCCCACCCGTACGGAAATGGTTTCTCGTCGGGGCCCTCACACGCCGCCGTCCACTCCCCCTCGTAACACAGGCGTTTGCCCTTGGCGGCGCACAGCCCGCTGGCGTCGAAGAAGCTCACCATCACCGGCGGGTGTGCTCGCTCCTGGTTGGGGTACTCGTAGCGATCGATGCAGAAGTCGAGTGCGACCCGCGGCGCACGGCACACCGTCGTGTCCGGTTTGAAGCGATGACAGAGCGTGATGTGATTGGCCTTGTCGTATTCACTCTTCAAACACTGACGCTCGACCTTGGGGCAGAAGTCCTTGGTCACACGCAACATGCCGTCAGGACAAGCGCTCGCCGCGGAGCTTGCGTCCGCCCCAACCGCTGCGTCCGCCGCGAGCCCTCCGCCGTCGCTCGCCGTCGCGTCGGGCCGAGCGCTCGCGGTCGCGTCGGATGTTTGTCGGATCGAATCAGCTCCAGCTGCCGGTTCGGCCGACGGCGGCGGCGCCGAGACACACGCCGCCCCGAGCCCCGCCGCGCCAGACAGCGCGAGCGCGAGCCGCACGACTCCGCGAACCGGCAGGGGTTTCACGGCGACGAAGCCTAGCCGACTCGCGGCGCCTCGCCGCCGAAAGCTCAGCTCCCCGCGTCTCCTTTCGCGGCATCGGCCCCGGCATCGGCCCCGGCGTCGCCGCCGGATTTTGGTGGATCGAGCACCACCAATGGTGTGATGCGCCGGAGCCCGCGCACGCCGATGCCGCGCACACGTAGGAGCTCCGTGACCCGTCGGAAGCGCTTGAGGCGCGCGCGCAGCTCCAGGATGGCTTCGGCCCGCCGGCGACCGATGCCGGGTAAGCGTCTCAGGTCGTCGACCTCTGCCAGGTTCAGGATGACCTTGCCGTCGGCGGTGAGCGCAGCGCTGGGCGGCTTGCGAGAGTCCGCCGGGCCCGAGTGCTGCTTGCGCGCGCTGCCGCCGGCCGCTGCGGGCGGCTCCGCCGCAGGGCCTCCCGCGAGCCAACCTCCCGACGCTTCCGGGGCCGCACCGCGGGCGACCGCGACGCCCCCGTCGCCGAGCACCATCGACGCCGCACCGATGCCGGCGAGCCCGATGAGCAGCGCCGCAATGCCAGCGACCTTCATCACCACGGGGAACCAATGGTTCCGTGTGGGAGCGGGCGCTCTGAGCGATTCTTCGGACGCCAGTCCGGTCGGGTCAGCACCCGACCGGACAGCAGCTTCAGTCCGCGTCATGGCGCGTCACCCGAGCTCGGCCAGCGCTCCACTTTCGTGTCGCCCGTTCTTGCCCCCGTCGGTCGAGACGATGGTCAGCGGCTGATCTCGCGGAACCTGATCACGGATCTGGAGCTCGCCGGTCACCGGCACCGCCTCCAGCTTCAGGTTGATGGACCCGTCACGGTTGACGAAACCGACGCCGATGCGCGTCCAGTGGTTCTTGCCGTTGCGCTGAGTGATGACGTAAGCAACCTTCATTTTCGAGTCGTGCATGTGCTCAATTCCTCCGGCGAGGCGCCCGACCTTCGTGCGCCCGTGGCAGAGCGGATTGCGAGCGTCATGCCAGGCCCGCGCGCAACAAAAACCGCTCGATTCGTGGGCTCACCCTCAGGCGAACACCGGCGCCCGCCGGCGATCGCCGGCGCTTCGCCGGTGCACGAGCGCGCGCCTCGACGCCGCCTGCTGGTGTTGCCACTTCGCCCGCGGCCGGACCTCGGCCATGATGCCGGGCCATGGTGACCGCGCGCGGCCAGCGAGAGCTCGAGCGCACCGCGAGCTGGGTCTCGGTGCGCGCTGGCCTCAAATGGCTGATTGGCACCTGGCTCGTACTGACCCTCGGCAGCGCTGCTGCGCAGTTTCAGGCCATCCGCCTCGCCCCGCAATTGGACGCACGAGATCCCGGCGCGCTCGTGCTGATGACGATGGTGTCGTACGCGCATCAAGGGTTCTACACCTTGATCTCGCTGCTGCTCGTGACGGCGCTGCTCCGGCTGACGCGCGTGCCGCCAGCCACACGCGCGGTCACTCCGGCATTGGTCGCCGCCGCGGCGTTCGTCGTGGTTGCCCTGGTGAGTGGCGCGTTGGTGTTGGGGTTCGGAGGTACCGAGGGTTCGTCGGAGGCCATCTCGACGAAGGAGCTGTACGTGCTGGTCGCGGCGGCCCGGTTGTTGGGTCTGGGGGCCTTGATCCTGGCGCTCGCGCGCATGGCCAGCGCTCTCGAGGCGAGGGTGCCGTCGAGCGTGGTGGGGGCGGCGTTTGCGTTCGTGGCCATCGACACGGGTTTCCCGCTCTTCCGTTTGTTCGCGGCGCGACCCGGACCCGAGCCGGTGACGCAGCGCGGGGCGTTGCTGGTGGCCCAGCTGATCTTGGCAGTGCTGCTGATCGATCTGGCGCGCCGCGTCCGGCGCTCGAGCGCGGAGCGGGCGCAGGCGGAGCTGGATTCGCCACCGCCGGAGCCGGGATCGGAAGAACAGCCCGAGGAAGCGCAGGGCTCCGAAGCCCCGCCGCCCGCATCGGACCGCCAGAAATCGAAGGGCTCCGCTGGCCGAGACTCCAGCCAGACCGCGGCGCGCTTCGAACCCGCGCGGGCAGCGCCCCCCTCCGGCGCGCGCCGCAGCCTGGTGGCGGTCCTCGTGTTCGTGATGCTGGTGCTCTTTCCGGTCTGGGACGCCATCCTCGCCGCGACCTCGGTTGGCCTGCTGACCGATGCGTTCCGTGGTGTTCCGGGCACCGAGACACCCACGTTGCCGCTGCTGTTTGCTGGTGGCGGGCTGATCGCGGCGCTGATCGTCCGCCAGTCGATGCTGAGCTCGCCGTACGCCGCGCGAGGGGTGTTTGCGCTGGTGGTGCTCGCGGTCGTCGGGTACGCGGGACCTCGCGCTTACGACGTTGCGCTCGGTCGTTCGCATCAGGTCGACGCTTGGCCCGTGTGTGAGACGGGGCTGGACGTCGCGGGCAACCTGCCGAGCGTCGAGACGGTGTACCGCGGAGCTTACGATGGTCCGCGGTTGCCGACGGGTGAACCGTGCACCATTGCTGCGGAGCGCCGCGATCAACACGCGGAGGAGGCGCCCCGGGGTGACTTCAGCGACGGCATCGTGCAGATCGGGACCCGCTTCCCCGACGACCGGCGGCGGATCTTGTGGGGGGCGCTGGTGTTCGTGGTGCTGTTTGGGGTTGCGGCGTGGTTCATCTGGGGGGCGGCCGACGGGGGAGCAGAGGACGCGGAGGGCGCAGAGGACGCAGAGGACGCAGAGGACGCGGAGGGCGCAGGGGACGCAGAGGACGCGGAGGGCGCAGGGGACGCAGAGGACGCGGAGGGAGCAGAGGACGCGGAGGGCGCGGAGGACGCGGAGGACGCGGAGGGCGAATCCGAACCGCGCAGCTAGAGCCTCATGTTTGCCCGGGTTGGGACTGCGTGATACCGCCAAGGGTGTCCCCGAGGAGCACAGTCATGCGCGTTCCCGTCGAAAGCTCGGTCTCCCGCCGCACCGTTCTGGCCCTGGCCGCCGCCGGCGCCGCGACCACCGCCGCCGGGGGCGCGCTCGCCGGCGAGGACCCCGAGGCGTCCCCGTTGATAGCCAAACCTCCCAAGGGTTTTTCACCCATGGCCGTCCCCGGCAAGGTGGTGCACGTCGGCGCCAAGGGGGACTACCGCGCGACGATGCAGCCGAACTTGCTCTGGCCGAAGGCGGACGTGGCCAAACGCCTGCTCGAAAAGGCGATGATGGAATTCACGGGCGCGTCGAACCTGGTCGAGGCGATGAAGCGCTTCATCTCCAAGGACGACGTCGTTGCCATCAAACCCAACGGCATCGCCGGCCAGAAGGGCGCGACGATGGCCGTCAACTTCGAGCTGATCTTGCCGCTGGTCGAGGCGGTCATCGCCCTCGGCGTGCCGCCGGAGAAGATCATGGTCTACGAGCAGTACCCCTCGTACCTGGCGGGTTGCCGGGTGAACGTGCGGCAGTTCAAGCTGCCGGCTGGCGTCAAGACCGCGACCCACAACAACAACGACCACCCGATGCCGGAGATCACGGTGTATCAGGGCGTGGGCACCAAGTACGCGCGGCAGTTCCTGGAGGCGACGGCGGTCATCAACCTGACGCAGATCAAGGATCACTCGATCTGCGGTTACACCGGCACGCTCAAGAACATCACCCACGGCAACGTCAACAACCCTCACGAGCACCACGCCCACGGCGCCAGTCCGCAGATCGCGATGCTGTACAACCAGCCTCTGGTGACGAGCCGCGTGCGCCTGCACATCACGGACGCCTTCAAGGTGATGTACGACAAGGGGCCCCTCGACAAAGATCCGAAGACCCGGGTGCTCGCGGGCTCGGTCTACGTCGCCACCGATCCGGTGGCGATGGACACGGTCGGCTGGCAGCTGGTGGAGAAGCTGCGCAAGGAGAAGGGCCTGAAGACGCTCACGGAGGCGAAGCGCGAGCCTCGCTACATCCGCACCGCGGGCGAGCTCGGCCTCGGTGTTGCCGACGCCAATGCCATTCGGCTGAAGAGCAGCGAGATCTGAGCGGTTTTTCCCCGGTTTCGGCCGGGAAGGCGGTTGGCACCGGGGCCCTGGCGGTCCATCATTGTGGGACGTGCTCCGTCCAACCGGCATGACCCGCGCGGGCCATCTGCTCAGTCTGGCCCTCGGCCTCGGCCTCGTCGGCTGCGGTTCGTCGAGCACCCACACTCAGCCGCCGGGCACTCCGCCCCGACCCACGACGGTCACCGTGGCCGAGCCGGGCGGTGACGCGCACGATCCTCACTGGGCGGCGCTGCAGCGACAGCTCAGCGAGGCGTGGGGTGAGCGCAACGACAAGGACAACCAGCTGCTGGTTCCGCTGCCGGACATCGAGAAGTGGAAGCGCGTGCGGTACTGGGGTGTCGACCACTTCCTGGGTTTCCGTTACGGCGACGACCACCACGTGCTCGCCATTGCCTTCGTGCAGGAGGTCGAGCCGGGCGTCGCGGTCGAGAGCCGGACCTGCATCCGGCGCTTCGAGCTGTGGGCGCGCCAGAAGTCCAAGTCCTTCGAGCCGAAGCTCGATGCCATCGGGGAGCGGGTCAGCAAGTGGCGCGACAAGCCGCTGCTGATTCACTTCGTCGATGGGTACGCCGACGTGGGCTTCTCCCGGCGTGAGTTCTCGGCGGCCTGGGCGGCCTACCCGGCGTACCCGGACGCTTGTCTGATCTACGCGGTGGCGGTGCCGTGGCGCGACCACCCGGCCGAGGCCCGCAAGGTGCGCGATCGATTCTTGACCGAGGCGTTCGAGCGGGTGAACCCCATCACTCCGACGCGTGCGGTGCGAAAGTAGTCCGCAGAGGACGCGGAGGCCGCGGAGGGCTCAGCGTCGGGGCTCGGCGCGGCTCGCCAGGCGCTCGTCGACGAGGCGCATCAGCTCCCCGATGCGCTTCGGCCACGAGTTCTGCTCGGCCAGAGCCACGCGCTCGGCGCGACCGGCGTCGCCGGCTTCGAGGGCCGCGTCGCAGGCGCTCACGAACTCGTCGGCGGTGTGGGCGACCCGGACCGCGCTCCAGTAGTCCTTGGTCGCCGGCAGCGCGCTCACCACCACGGGTTTGCCCGACGCCAAGAACTCGAAGAATTTGATGGGGAAGACCCCCTCGGTGTAGTCGTTCAGCCGATAGGGGATGGTCGCGACGTCGAACCCCTTCAGGTAGCTGGGCAAGGTCTCGTAGCTGCGGTGGCCGAGCAGGTGCACGTTGGGTAGCTTCTGCAGCGCGGACACGTCGGTGGTGGGATCTGCGATACCCGCCGGACCGATGACGGCGATCTGAAAGCTGGGGCGAGCCTTGGCCAGGTGGATCAGCCAGTCGATGTTCAGCTTGTAGTCGCTGACGGCGCCGACGAAGCCAATCACCGGGTGGGGCAGGCGAGCCAGGTCGTCGGGCACGACCGTCTCGTCGAGCATCGCCCGCTTGAAATGGTCCGCGTCGCCGACGTTGTGGACCAGGTGGGTGTGACCCGGATTCAGGTGTTGTTTGTTCTGGTGCAGCACCGGCGCCGTGCAGAACACCAGATCTGCGGCCCGACACAGCTCGCGCTCGCGGGCGGCGATCCAGGGTTTGGCGAGCTTGAACTCGGGGAACGCCGTGTACTCGTCGACGCAGTCGTAGACCAGGAGCTCGTGCGGCAGGCGTTTGACGTTGGCGCCGAAGCCCGGGTGATACACCCAGACGATGGCGTCGAGCAGGCCCTCGCGGCGCAAATAGCGCTCGAGCAGGCTCACCTCGAGATCGAACTCGGCGAACACGCGCAACCGGCGGCCGTGCCGCAGGCGGTTGAAGAGCTCCGGTTTGTAGAAGCTCATCAGCTTCACGCCGTGCTCGACCCGGACGCGCGGCTCGAGCAAGAGGCGACGGGGCGCGAGCAGCTCGGCCGGCGCGTGCGCCACTTCCTGCTTCAGGATCGCGCGCAGCGAGCGATGGGAGCCGAAGTTGACGTAGTGCACGTCGTGCTCCTTCGCGAGCCGGCTCATGATGTGCTGTTTGTTGGTCCACATCGCGTCGTCCCAGTGCTGGGACGAGAGGCAGACGATGCGGTGGCGGCGGCCCATGGAGCGCCGGGAGTCTAGCCGGGTGGGCGCGGGAGAGGGGAGTCGCGATCGCCGAGCGGGGATGCCCGCCGACAAAAAAAGAACGAGCCCGCAGACTCATGCCTGCGGGCTCGTGATCCCGGCGCCTCGCTCAGCGGGAGCCGAGCATGTTCCGCGCCAGGTCGATCGAGGCGTTGGCCTCGGCGATGATGGCGTTCAGCGCCGTCGGCAGCTCCGGCGGTCCCGGGTTCGGGGTGTGGGGCCCGATCAGGGTCAGGCGGGCCGTGACCTTGGCCTGGATCTTCAGCACCTTGGTCAGGCGCCGGATGATCGCCGGCGCGTCCGTCCCACTCTCGTCGCGGTCGTCGATGTCCACATCTGTCGGCATGGTCTCTCCTTGTGCGTCGGCGGACCGCCCCGTCCTCGTCCCGGTCCCCAACGCTCCCTCTTTCACGAACGGGTCGGGCCACTCAAGTCTGACCGGCCGTGCCGCGCAAGCCCAAAGACGTCAGGTGAGGCGCAGCCGTTCCCGGTGAACGCGAGATGACGTGCCCGAACCGAGATCGAGGCCGACACGAAATCCAATCCAGGCGCCGTGCTGTCGAATCGCTTGCGAATAGCGCATCGGCGACGTCGGCGTGGTCGTCGACCACGTCCCGCCTCGCCAGACCACCACCCGGTAGTCCGCGCTGCCGCTGTCCGCTTCTTCCAGGCTCGGGAGCGCCCCGCCATCCATCGACGTCTCGGTCCAGTCCCCCACGCCGCCGCACAAGTCCCGCACGCGATACGGCGATTCATCGTGCGAGAACGCCCCGACCGGCTCCGGATGCGGATGCTCCGGACGCGAGTCCCTGAGCTTCGCGAAGCTGGTGTCGAGCCGGGCCCCCATCGCGAACGGCCGGCCGTCCGCGCCGCGCATGGCCTTGTCCCACTCCTGCTCCGTCGGCAGTCGGTAGTTGCGGCCCGTGCGGCGCGCGAGCCACGCGGCATAGGCTCGGGCGGCGTTCCAGCGCACGCCGACCACGGGCAGGTCCAACTCCCGTCCTGCCGACAAGTTGTTCGTCGCGTCCCCCGAGACCAGTAGCTCGATCTTCCAGCTCCGCGTCGCCTCCGAATACGCCGCCACGCCGTCGATCATTGGAATGCGCAGCGCCCGCTCCTCCGCGCTGAGCTCCTCCAGAAAACGCCCGTACTCCGCCAGCGTCACCGGAAAGCGCCCGATGGCAAAATCCGGCAGCTCTGCTTCCACCAGCCGCGCCGAGCGGGCGTCCGCCTTCGTCAAGTACGGCCCTCCCGCCACGAGCAGCATGCCCTCGGGGATTTCGTCCGCCTCCGGCAGGCGCAGCTCGAGCCGATGGCGCTCGGCGCGCTTGATCAGCAGCGGATACCGCAGCTCGCGCCCGTCGCGCGACGCCACCACGAGATAAGATCCGGCCTCGAACAGCCCGGCCTTCAGCGGCGTCGTCCCGAGCTCGCGTTCGTCCGTCAGCACCAGCAGCGGACCGCGCCGCACGTAGCGCGCGATGCTGACCCGGGCGCCCGCCGGCCGCGACTCGATCACGAGCTCACCTTGATTGGCCAGCTCGAGCGCCAGCTGCCCGTCGTCGTAGGCCCGCGCCAGATCCAGGAACTGCGCCATGCGCTGTTCGTCGCCGGCCTCCTCGGCTTCGAGGAACTGATGCCAGTAGAGCAGGCACAAACCCCGACGTGCCCCCGCGTGATCTTCCACCCGCCCGAGGGCGCTGGTGAAGGCCGCACCCGTCCGCGCGCGCTCTCGAGCCGCCTCCGAGCGCAGCGCCTGCGCTCGCGTCGAGAGCTCCCAGGCCGGCGCCTTGGTCTCGGCGCTCTCCCACGCCTTGTGCTTTTCGAGCATCACATCGGCGCGCTCTTCCAGCTCCCGCGCCTCCGCCGTCAGCGCCTCGAAGCGTGCGCGCGCCGCCTCCGCCTCCTGTGTGTACTCCGTCGCCTCGCGCTCTCGTTCGGCCCGGGTGCGCTCGTGATCCAGATAGTCATCGATGGCGTTGGCAATGACGCGCGCCCGCCCCGGCCGGCCCTCGCGCCCCGGCGACAAACACGCGAGCGCCAGCTCGTCGAAGAAATCCGGCGTCCCACCCGCCGGATCCGCACGACTCGGCGCCACCTCCACGGTCTTCTGCCGCCGCCCCATCACCCCGCGGATGCTCTCGTCGGAGAACGGTCGCGCGCCCGCCAAGATCTCGTACAGCATCACCCCGAGAGCGAACACGTCCGTGCGCCCATCCAGGGCTTCGCCGAGCAGCTGCTCCGGCGGCATGTACGCGGGGGTCCCCGCGATGGCGGGTCCGATGCTGCTGCGGCGCACCTCGCTGCCCTCGATCAAGTGCGCGATGCCCCAGTCGACGACGTACACCTCACCGAACTCCCCCACGACGACGTTGTCCGGTTTCAGATCCCGATGCACCACCCCGCGGCTGTGAGCAAAGTCGACGGCCAGGCACACCTGACGAAAGATGCCGAGCATGCGCGCGAGGGGCACCCGCTCCTTGTCCGGTCGGGTGTTGTCTTCGAGCACTTCGCGGAGTGAGCGCCCGCGCACCACTCGCATCGTGTAGAACGGGCGCCCGTCGTCCGCCGCGTCCAGATCGTAGACCGGCACGATGGACGGATGTTCGAGCTGCGCGCAGGTCTGCGCCTCGGCGACCAGCATCGTGGCGTGGTCGGTGTCCGCCACCCGGAGCAGACGCTTCTGCGCGACCGGGCGACCGAGCACCCGGTCGAACACCTCGTCGACGCGACCCATGCCACCTTTGCCCAGCTCCGACACGTGATCGTAGCGAACCGGGCCGGCGCTCTCGGTTGGCGGCGGTGTGCTCTGGGCATCGGCCGCGAGCGTGGGCAGCGAGCGCGCGGTCGGACGCGCACCGCTGACCGCCTCCTGGTCCGACGCAGCCTGGGTGTGAGCGTCTCCCGCCGGGACCGTCTCCAGCTGAGCTCGATTCACTCGCACGACGCCCCGGGCGAGCATCGTGCGCGCGATCTCGGCGGCCCCGAGCGCCCGCCGGTCCCCTTTTTCGCCCGCCTCCATCGGCGTCGGATGCTAGAGCCGGACGCCGCGCTTGCCCATCATCAAGTGGCCGGCCCACCGAGCCTCGACTCGTGCGCTTTCGCTGAGCGAATGACGGCCGCTTCAGCGCGCGACGCGCTCCATCTCGACTCGGCGAAAGCCCTGGGGAAAGTCGGCGAGATACTTGCGCGCGGCGCCGCGAGCGTCATCGGTCCGGCCCTGACGCAAGAGCGAGAGCACGCCGAGCTAAGCGGCGTCTTCGGCGGCGGCGGAGGGCGGAGTGCGATCGGCGCCCACGACGGCGCTTGCGGAGCCGAGTTGCGGCTGATGCCGCGCGGGGCCCTGCGTCGATGTTGGAGGTTTGTCGTTGCCGGGTTGCAACGCCGGCTCGAGCGCCGCGGCTGCGGCAGCAGTCGACGGCACCGGCTCCCTGGCCCAGCGCTCACCCGCCGCGACGCGCACATCCGCCGCGCCTTCAAGCCGCCCTCGGGGTCTCTCGAAATCCCGAGCAAAACGCCCGATCTGTGCGCGGGTCGCGCCAGACCTGCCGTCCGCGGTGGGTTTGTCATTAGTGTCGGCACATGTTCCCCGCCCGACGAGCGCCGCGCCTTGCTGCCCTCCTGATCTTGCTCTCGGGCTTCGTTCGCTCGGCGCAGGCTCAGCCGACGCCGGAGCCGGCGCTGGAGGCCCGGCCAGACGAGTCGCCGGCCGAGGCGGATCAAGCGGAGAACACCGCAGAGCTGCTGGCGGAGCTGCGGAGACTCGGAACCCGCACGGCTCTGTCCCCCGATCTGCTCGAGCTCGCCCGGTCCCTGCGCTCGGTGGTGGTGACGCTCGACGCCCGGGTGGCCGAGGCCATCAAGCGATGCCGCAACGTCTCGTCCCAGGGAGAGCTGGACGACCTGGAGTACACGTGGCGGCGGGAGCGCGCGCGGTTCGAGCCCTGGAAGTCCCGTGTCGACGACAACGCCAAGCAACTGGAAGCTGCGGAACGGCGTGCCACGGTCATCGTCGAGGCGCTGGCATCGCGCCGTAAATCGCTCGCGGACGAGCGGGTGGCAGCGGTGGTTCTGGGCGCGCTGCAAACATCACAGCTCCAGGCGAACAGCCTCCGGCGCGAGCTGCGCGAGCGGAAATCAGCGGTGCTTCGGCTGCAAGGGCACCTGATCGAAGCGCAGGCCTCGGCCGATCTGGTGCTCGAGGCAGTGGAGCAACATCGCCCCCGACTCTCCTCGAGCTTCGGCCGCCGCGCCACGCCCTTGTGGAAGCGGCCCCCGGATCCCGCTGGGGTCGACGAGTTTCCTCAGCGGGCGCGTGACGCTCTGGAAGCCGCCCGCGAGTTTGGCGCGTCGAGTGTCTCCCGCATCGTTCTGCACGCGGGCCTGGGCCTGCTGTTGGCGCTTGGATTTCTGCTTGGTAGGCGCAACGCCAGCCCAGAAGCTCTCAGCGCGTCGTCGCTGCTGAAGCGACCGTATTCCGCGGCGCTGCTCTGCTTCGTCCTGGCAACGCCGCTATTTTATCCGGTGCCCGCTCTGGTGAGGGCAGGCTTGCAAGTGCTCGTGCTCTTCAGCGCTCTCCGTCATCTCCAGGCCAGCGAACACCTTCGTTTGGGGCGATTGGCCCTTGCCGCTCCTCTGATCCTGGCGCTCGACATCGTGCGGCGCGTCGCTCCGACCCCGAACCTGGAGACGTGGCTCTTCCTGGCGGAGCTCTCGACCCTGCTCATCGCGGTGTTCGTCGGGTTTCCGCGTCCGGAACCGGGCATCGCGCGGGGGCTGCGTCGACTTGGTTCGGGGTTGCTGCTGCTTGCATCGCTGGCGCTCGTCGTTGGTTACACCTCACTTTCACATCTGCTCGGCATGGCCGTGCTCACCGCTGTGTTCGCCGGTCTCGTTGCTGCGGGCGCGACGCGAGTCGTCGCGGATGGCGTCCGGACCGTATTTGCGACACCGCTCGCCCAGCGTTCCAACCTGATCCGAGACCGGGGCGTGCTGCTCGAGATCTGGACCCGCCGCATCCTGCGCGGCGCGGCGCTGTTGCTCTGGTTGCATCTGGTGTCAAAGGCGCTGGGCGTCGCGAGCGACATCGCCCGGCTCGCATTGGACCTCGGCAGCGTCGGCATCAAGGTCGGCAGTGTCGACGTGAAGGTCGGCGAGATCGCGACGCTGCTCGGTAGCATCCTGCTCGCGCTCGTGGTCGCGCGCATCCTGCGTCAAGTGCTGAGGGACGACGTCCTGCCTCGGACGCCGCTGGTGCCGGGCGCGCAGCACGCGGCTTCGACGAGCGCGTACTACCTGGTGCTCGTCGCTGGCTTCTTTTTTGCGCTGGCAGCCGCGGGCATCGCCTTCAGCCAGCTGACGTTCCTGATGGGCGCGCTCGGCGTCGGCATCGGCTTTGGATTGCAGAATGTCGTCAGCAACTTCGTCTCCGGTCTGATCTTGCTGTTCGGGCGCCCGGTGGTCGTCGGCGATCGGATCGAGGTCGGCGGGACGCTCGGCATCATCGAACGCATCGGATTCCGCTCCGCGACGTTGCGCACCTATCAGGGTGCAGAGCTCATCATTCCGAACGCGGAGCTGATCTCCACCCGAGTCGTGAACTGGACCCACTCGGACGAGCGCCGCCGCGTCGACGTGGACATCGGTGTTGCCTACGGAACCGACCCCGAGCGCGTGATCGCGCTGCTCTTGCAGGTTGGGCGGCAGGACGAACGCGTCATCGAAGAGCCCGCCCCGCTCGTGCTGTTCTTGCAGCATGGGTCGAGCTCCCTGGACTTCCAGCTCCGGGTCTGGACGGACCGCTTCGACGACTGGGTCGTGCTCAAGAGCGACCTCACGCGGGCGATCAATCGAACGTTCGTCGAGCAGAAGATCGAAATCCCGTTTCCGCAGCGCGACCTGCATCTTCGCTCGCTGTCGGAGGGGGCGGCCAAGGTCCTGGGTGCTGGGGCCAGCGTTCGGGCTGGTGAGCCACCGGCTATCGTCGCCCCGGAAAGGCCTCAGTAGGGGGTGGCGGCGGGGGGAAGCCGGCGCCCGACGGCCACTTCGCGAGCGCGAGGGCGAGGGTGCCGCGCGCATTCGAGCATAGCTGCGTTACGGAGACACGGCACAGCGCCTGCTCGTTCATGACCTACTCCCGGGCAGTACCCTCGGGGCATCTAGCGGAGATCGAGGTCAGCTGGCAGGGCTCACGCGGTCAACGAGACACGCCGCGTGCCCGAGCACGCGCTTGCCGTCCCGGAGGGTGGTCGGTGTCGGTTCCCAACCCCGCGCAAGTCGCGCCGCGAGCAGCTCGTCCGCGTCCGGAGCGTGGTCCCACACGGCGACCGCCGTGATGCCGCCGAGTCAGGTCGTGTCGTAGACAAGGAACAAACCCGACGGATGAGGCATCACGACGTCATGGGTGTACTCATCCTGAACTACGACGTTTTCAACCAAGAGCGCAGGCTCCCGAGCCAGCCCTGAGCGCACGACTTCGTCGAGGGTGCGGTGTCCCGCCACGAGCGTCTCGAGCTCTCGGCGAAGGCTGGCATCGACGACCGTTTGGAGCTCCAAGGTCATGGCGCAGCATGACGCACGCTGAGCATCACGCCACAAACCACGAGGTGAGCGCGGCGTGGCGGAGACATGGTCGCTGCGCCAGCGCGGTCCGCATCACCGATGCCTGGGACGCGACCTCGTCCATCCGAAAGCCGGTGTAGCCCGAGCGCGCGAGCTCGACTACTGCGGCATGGAGCACGCGGCGGACCACCTGCCCCCGGACGCGGTCGCCGTAGGCGCAGCCGGCGTGGGCGTAGCCCATCGTGGTGGTGTTGCCGCTTTGATGCCTCCCCCGGTCGTTGCTCGCCGCGCTGCGCGCGGCTCCGCGCCGCCTGCCCCCTCCTTGTTCGTGCTCGCGCCGGTGTCGTGGAACGGCAGCAGCGGCAAGCGTTGATGCAGGACCGGTGACGTCGGAAGCTCCACGGCCGGCGCTGCGCGCGAACGGAGGGGGCGCGTCCTTCAAGAACCGAGTGCTCGCGTGTGGTCGCTGCGGGACGGAAAAATGCGCCCGCAGTTCCCCGCGAAAACGTT
Source organism: Myxococcales bacterium (assembly GCA_016706225.1). Lineage (NCBI taxonomy): Bacteria > Pseudomonadati > Myxococcota > Myxococcia > Myxococcales > Myxococcales bacterium. The sequence continues at coordinate 130,509 of JADJKB010000003.1, read as the reverse complement.
GCGCTGGCAGATGAGCAACGGCTCAGGAGCATCTTGTTCATGGCTCTCATCCTGGGACCACGTCTGCGCTCCGTGTCCGCGGTTGGAGCGCGAATCGCCGGCCTGTGCACGCGACGATTGCCACCAGGATCGCGTTGGTTGTGAATCGCACCAGCAGCCACCCCACCTCCGCGGGTTGCAGTACCGTGCTCTGGAGCACGACAGCCACCACGAGAGCGATCGTTGCGGGCACAGTCACGCGCGTTGCCCCTGAATCTCGAAGCAGGAACGCGGCAAGCGCACCGCCCAAGATCAATGCCACAATCAACAACGACGGCGGCCACACAGTGGCCAGTCCGGCCGCCGCAAGCACTGCCGTCAACCCTCCCAGCGCGATTCTCTGCGCACGCGGTGATCCGCTTGGCTGGAAGGCCAGGTTCCAACCGACACGTCCTGCGGTCAGGCCACACAGGGCGATCGCGCCAACGCTCACTGCAATGGTGACCGCAAGCCTTGGGGTGTGCCAGAAGCGAATCGCCACCGCGAAAAGTGCGAACGTGGTCGCGACCAAGACAACAACGTCCAGCCCTCGCTTGACCTGCAGATCAAAAGACCGAGGCCCGACCAGTGTGCCCACAATGGCGGCAATCGTAGCAAGCACCAACCAGAGCTGCTCGACTCCAATTGCCGCGGCTAGCACGAAGTATCCCACGGCTAGCCGTCCTCGCCCCCGCAGGCGTTGGATGCACTATCGGAATCGCAAACGTCCGAGCAGATGGGCTTCTGCGCCTTCATGCAAGCCGCGAAGCACTTCCAGTAGAGGTAACACGAGCCAAAGAGGTAACACGCAGGATTAACGGAGATACAGCCTTGCTCGCATATGGTGCGCGTTACCTTGCGGCAATCGTCACAGTTCGCAGCAAGTCCAGTTCGATCTGTGTGGTTCACCGGGTCGTTCATCGCGTATGCGTAGAGAGAGAATTCGTTGCTTCGGAACCTGATCGGATCCTTACTCACCCACCTCCCCACCGCCGGGTCGTAATCCCTCGCACCAAACCGGGTCAGCCCGGTCTCCGCATCGAGCATGCCTCCCGCGAAGCCAAACGGCAGGAAATCAGCCGTTCCCGACTGCACGGTGCGATTGCCCCACGCATCGAAGTCCGCGCGCCAGGCCACTGCGCCATTCGCGACGTTCACGAGCGCGCGCGGCGAGCCGAGGTGGTCCGACAGAACCCGGTACGTGATGCCGCCGCGCACCATGTACTCCGGCACGTTGCTCTTCGAGCCGTAGACAAACCTCGACACCAGCGCCCCGCTCCCGTCGAGCTCCGCCACCGGGTTGAGCTGGTTCCGGTAAAGCCACGCCCTCTCGAGCACGCCGTTCTTCTTCTTGCCGACGCGTCGATCCTGGCCGTCGACGAGGTACTGGATCACATCGCTGCTCGGCAGGTCGACCTGCACCAAGTTCCCGCGCACGTCGAAGGTGTACGTCGTCGTGCCGGATGAGTCGGTCTTCGTGCGCCGCTCGCCGTTGGCGGTGTACGTGTAGCTCGTGCCGCCGTAGCTCAGCAGCCGATCCTGTGCGTCGTACACGCCGGCGGTCGTTCCGGTCGGCGTCGTCAGCAGCGTCCGATTCCCGTTCGGATCGTAGTCGTAGTGCTCTCTTCCTGCCTCCCCCGGTCGTTGCTCGCCGCGCTGCGCGCGGCTGCGCGCCGCCTGCCCCCTCCTTGTTCGTGCTCGCGCCGGTATCGTGGTACGGCAGCAGCGGCGAGCGTTGATGCAGGACCGGTGACGTCGGAAGCTCCACGGCCGGCGCTGCGCGCGAACGGAGGGGGCGCGTCCTTCAAGAACCGAGTGCTCGCGCGTGCCGAGGCCGGGCAAGATCGCCAGCGGCGTCGCTGCGCGAGGCGGCGCGTACTGCAGGCTGCTCGAGCGCTCACGATCATCGGTCATCGGAGGTCCCTCGAACGACTTCTCGCGGAGCACGGGCGCGCGACCGAGCCAAGGGCGCCCAAGTGGACGAACAGTAGCTGCAAAGATTGCCAGCGAATGCTCGTCACGACCGCGGTGGACGCGAGCGTCGTACCGCTCAGCGATTTTTCCCGATGCGTTCGCGAGCTTGCACGCCACGCACCCAGACGCGATCGCTGGGGTTCGCGCAACGGCGTCATGATGTTTGAATGCCGCGATCGTCCGGCTCTGCTCCAACCGGCTTGCGCGCGCGTCGCGCGCCACGCGCTGCAGCCGCACTCGCACAGGCCAACAGCGTAGCGCCGCTCGCAAGACGACCAACAATGGCAAGTGTCACAGTGTCACCAGCGACGAGACCGGGGCCCACTTCCACCGATGTCACCGGTGCCCAGGGCACCACCTTTTGGCGTGAGGGCGGACCTCGGCCTGCGGGCTTGGGCTGACGCGGGTGATCGTCGCCCGAGCTCTTCGCTGACCGAGCTGTCGTCCCCTCTCGGTCGGGGTTGGGCGCGAGGGTCAGCGCTTCGTGCGGTAGCCCTTTCCGTTGAGGACGAAGTGCTCGGCGCGCTCGGTGAGGCGCTCGGCGATGACCTGGGCGTTGAGGGCGTCCGGGAAGACCTTTGGCCACTCTTTGAAGGGGCGATTGGTCGTGATGCAGGTCGAGCGGCGGTAGTCGTAGCGCTCGCTGATGACCTGGAAGGCGAGCTTGGCCTGCGCCGGGTCCATCTCGAGGCAGGCGAAGTCGTCGATCACCAGCAGGTCGGCGCGTGCGTACTTGCGCATGACGCGCTCGAGCTTGCCGTGGAGCTCGGCCGCGTGCAGCTCGTTGAGCATCCTGGGCGCGGAGACGAAGACGACGCGGCGCGTGGCTTGGCACGCCTTGTAGGCCAACGCGCGTGACAAGAAGGTCTTCCCGGTGCCGGGGATGCCGATGAAGAGCGGGTTGATCCCCTGCTGGATGAAGGCCAGGTCGTGCAGCGCGAGGTAGCGACTGCGGATCTTCTTCCGATCGGCGTCGAAATCGAAGTCGAAGCCGTCGATCGTGTTGACCTCGGGAAACCTTGCGTCGTGAATGCGGCGCTTGACGGCGCTGCTGACGCGGCTGGCACGCTCCTCGTCGGCGAGGCGATCGACGATCTCGAGCGCGGACAGGTTGTCCTGACGGGCACGGTCGACGATATCGGTGAGCGCGCGCGTCATTCCCGGGAGCTTGAGCCAGCGGAGCTTTCCGCTGACGAGCTGGAGCAAGTCTTCGTCTTTCATGCTGCGCCTTCGTCGGGGTCACGAGTGGAGACGGGCTGGTCGTAGATGCTGAGATCGGGCTCGCGCAGCGTGATGGAGTCGAGCGCCGGGTTGCCGAGCCGAAGCGGAGTCACAGCGGGAGTGAGCTTGCGCTTGTGTCGCAGCACGTACTCGACGAAGTCGACGCCGACGTGGCCGGAGCGCATGACCTCGACCATGGCGGAGCGCGTCTCGGCGGGACCGAAGAGCTCCGCGAGGTAGGTCAGGCGCAGCGCTTCCCGACGCATCGAGCGAGAGCCGGCGGCGAGCAACTTGAAATACTGCTCGCCTGTGTCACCGAAGCGATCACGAGTCGACGCGGCAGGGTCAGCGGGATTCTTCGCTTCGCGCAGACCGCGGGAGTGGGACTCCTGGCGGACGTCCTGATTGATGCTCCAGCAGCGAGCGTGCTCCGCGACGCACTTGGTGCCCAGCATCACCCGTACGGTCTCGTCGTTGGCACGGACCAGGACGCTCTGGCTGACCAGACGCCACGGGACCGAGTACCTGTTGCGGTCGCAGGGGACTCGAAACGTCTTGGTTACCGTTGCCGACTCGACATCGTCGGTATCGAAGGGCGTCGCAGGCAGCGGTCTGAGCCGCGCGCGCTCCTCGTGCTCGAAGACGAGCTCGGGCACCTTGCCGGTTTCGGCGTGCTCTCGGAGATTGCAGAAGTCGTCGCGCCACGCGCTCCCCTGGGCATTGAGGTCGAGCAAGCTCGAGAAGCGTCGTCCCGTCCAGAAGCGATCTCGGACGAAGTGGATCGGGCGCTCGACTCGGCCCTTGGCCGCAGCGTGCCCCGGCGAGCAGGCGACGACGGCAAAACCGCCGCGTGCGACGGCGTAGGAGAGCATGTGGGGGTTGAAGCGAGTCGGGCCCGAGCGCGGGTGCTCCAGCACCACCGTCTTCATGTTGTCGAAGATGTCGACGGTGGTGGCGCCCTGGAAGAATTCCAGCGCGCGGTCCATGCAGCGGAGGAAAGAGCCCATCTGCTGGCTGAGCACGAATTCCAGGTACAAGCGCCGCGAGTAGCAGAGCACTGCCACGAAGGCGCTGACGCGCCGAGGCACGCCCGGGATCGCGAAGCGAAGTCTGCCCAGTCGACCTGCATGGCCTCACCCGGCGCAAAGTCCAGCGTGAGAAATGCATCTCGCGGTGTCGTTGGCCGCAGCGCTCTCACGCGGCTGCGCAAGATGCTGAGCCCGCCGGTGTAGCCCAGTGGACGAAGCCGCTCGAGGATCTGCGGCGCACGAAGCTCCGGCGAGCCTTCGATCATCGACTCGATCTTCCGAGCGAACGGATCGAGCAGCGAGGGTCGCGGCGCCGGATTGGATGTTTCACGCGGGGGCAACTTGCCCAGGTGGCGCCGCACTGTGCGCCTGGCGAGCCCCAGCCGGCGCGCGATCGCCCGGATGCTCAGCCGCTCCAAGTAGTGAAGGCGCATGACCTCTGCCCGCACAGCGTCAGCGTCGATGGCCATCAGAACGGGATGTCGCTGTCGTCGATGTCAGCGGGAGCGAGCGCGTCGAGCACCGCCGTGCGGTAGCTCTCGAGCGCACGGCGAAGCGGGGCGATCCGCCTCACGAGATTGCGCGCCTTGCGAACCGAGCGCGGAGCGCGACGCCAGGGCGCGGAGGCGTCGTCGATCAGAGTCGGATGCGCCGCGACGAGTGCGCGCGTCGTGATGAGCAAGAGCACTTCGAGCGACTTCAGCGTCGCGAGCTCGGGCGCTTGCGCCAGTGTCTCGGGGTGGAGGGTGGATCTCATGGGCCGATTGCACGTTGCGCCGGTCGTCCGTGACGAGCCTGGCGCGTGACATCCCGTCCACGAAAACCCGGATAATCCGCATCATCTCCGGCGGTTATGGCGCGAGGTGGCGCGTGACACTGCCCCCGGCGGTCCGGTTTCTGTCCACGAAGAGGCAGCTGATCGAGCCAAAATCCTGGGCAATCCTCGCTCGAGGGTGGCGCGTGACAGCTCCAAAGCGCCGTCCACGAAAGCGCGCAATTCGAGCTGCAATTCCAGGGACTTCCGCCGCGAGGGTGGCGCGTGACAACCCCGCTCGCGCAGCCGCTGGCGGCGCTCCTGCTGGCGCAATCGCGCATCGACCCGATGCAGCAGCGGAGCCTTGTGTCGGCGGCGTCGAGCGAGCTTGCGACGCCGAGAAGCGCGGCACGCCTTGCTGCAGACTCGCTGCCCCAGCTTCGCCGAAGCCGCTGGCTGGAACCACCTGCGACACTCCGTGCACCGTTTCGCTTCTCGGCCCATGCCGACCAGCGTCGCGTCCCACCCCGAGCCCGAGCCAATTCCTGGCACCCATCACGCCACCGACGTCGCCGGACCCGGGTCCCGGTGATCTCGGTGGGATTGGTGCTCAGTCAGGCCGCTGCTGACATGTCACAGAATTCGTTGTCGGCCAGAACGAAATCCAGAATACGGCTAGAGAGCAGGACGCCGCCGCTCGACCCATGCGACCGAGCTGGCGGGAGAAGAGCAAGGCGACCCCGAGCGGAACCGAAAAGGCAGGGGCCACGACCAGGGCAAGGGGTGGCCAGACGAGAGCAGCCACCGCAGCCGTCGCGCTGACGACGGTAGCCACGACGCAGAGGGACCATGCACGAGTTCCGCCGAGGATCCCTGCCGACCTTCCCACCCACCAGCCAATCCACGCCGCTAGGAACCCTGCGCTGCCGGTCGCCAGCGGGAGCACGGTCGCCGTGGCAAGGAGTACTGGAACCCGCCATAACACAGCGGTTGCCACGCCAACCCAGGTTGCTGCAAGCGCGACTAGAGCCGACCCCACCCACCGCGCGCGAAAGCGGCTGACGCCGTATGGTGCCAGGACTGTCGCGGCCATGCAACCACACGCACACACCCAAACGCAAAGCTGTACCGCAATCGCGGGCCCGAGCAGAGCGGACTCCAGCTCGTTCATGGCTGTCCGCAGAAAGTTGAGTTAGTGCAGAACGAGTCGCATGTGGGGTCAAGCTGCTTGTGGCACGCCGCTAGGCACTTGTAGTAACGCCCGCAGGACTTGAAGAAGTAGCACTCTGGAGCCCACGCCGCGCAAGTTTGCTCGCAGGTCAGGTTAACGACATCGTGGCAGAGATCGCATGCAGAGCGCCCTGTAGCATCCGCCGCGTTAACGGGATCCGAGCGACTGTACTCATAGTGGTTTGCACTGCCTCCCGCGAACCCGATCGGATCCTTGCTCGTCCACCTCCCCACCGTCGGGTCGTAATCCCTCGCACCAAACCGGGTCAGCCCCGTCTCCGCATCGAGCATGCCTCCCGCGAAGCCAAACGGCAGGAAATCAGCTGTTGAAAGCCGCACTCCAGTCGTAGCCCCAGCTCGAATTCACCCGAATTGACGTCGGATGGTGGCGCATGGAAAACGCCGACAATTCGGGCTTGCGGCGGCTGGTGTTTTGACGTGAGAAGTCGGCATCGATAGGGCAGCCCGCCCTTGCGCCCGCTCGGCCCTCCGCGCTTCGCAGACTCCGACGTCGCGCTCGGCGCGGTGCTCGAGGGCATCAAGCTCATCGCGTGTCCGCATTGCCGCCGGACCGGAGCCCTCATCGGCCACGGCTTCCTGCGCGGTTACGCGGAGCGCGGGTCCGAGATCGTGGTGCGCGGCCGGCGGTTCTTTTGCTCGAACCGCGGCAGGCAACGCGGGTGTGGCCGGACCTTTCGGTGAAGCTGTCGACCGTGGTCGCCGGTTTCCTCGTGCGCACGCTCACGCTCTGGGTCTTCTTGCAGCTCGTCTTGTCCGGGCTCAGCAGGCGGACAGCGTGGCTGCGCGCGGCGGGCGGCGCGCTGTCGCTGTCGAGCGGGTATCGACTCTGGCAGCGCTTGTGCGAGGCGCAGAGCGCGCTCCGCGCCCGCCTGTGCCGCGAGGCGACGGCACCCCCGAGCACGGCGCGTGAGCCGCTGGCGCAGCTGTGGGCGCACCTGCGCGTCGTGATCGGCTCTGGCAAGACTGAGCTCCTATCCGGCTTTCAGGGCCGCCTGCAGCGTGGGCTCTTCGACGGTTGATCGCGCCATCGTCACCTCCGCGCGCCATCCACACTGCGCTCGTAGCCTGCGGGCGCCTTCGAACCGGGCGCACACAACAACAGCAGACGGCAATCCGGATCCCAACGCGGCTCGCCGTAGACGTCCGGGCGGGGGCGCCGCGCGCCCCTGAAAGGACCCAACATGAAACGAGTCAGCAGCTACTTGAAGATGCGGGTGCTCGGCGCCATCGAATCGGCGCCAGGCAACAGCATCGTGGCGCGCATTCGCCACGTCAGCGGCCAAGTGTTCCTCGACGAGGATGGCCAGCGCTTCCAATTCACCTGGCGCACGATCCAGACTTGGTACTCGCGCTACGAGAAAAACGGCATCACGACGGTGAAGCCGAAGACCCGCTCAGACAAGGGCAAGACGCGCAAGACGACGCCCGAGGAGGTGCTCGAAGCCATAGAGCAGGTGCGCGGCAGCTTCCGCGGCCCGCCCAACGTGACGGCGGTCTACCGCGCCTGCATCGAGCACGGCTTGCTACAGCGCGAGCACATCGCCCCGAACACCTTCCGCCGCGTCGTCAAGGCCCACGAGTTGCTCAAGCCCGACGCCGAAGTGAAAGACAAGCGCCGGCTGGCTTTCGCCAAGGCGCACGCCAATGAACTCTGGCAGGCCGACACGATGTTTGGCCCCTACGTGCAGCACGGCGCGGGCAAGGTGCAAGCCAAGCTGATCGCGTTTCTGGACGACGCGAGCCGCGTGTGCTGTCACGGGCAATTCTTTCCCGCCGACAACACCGAACTTCTGCTCGAGGCCTTCAAGAGCGCGCTCTACAAGCGCGGCCTGTGCGAGTGCCTCTACGTCGACAACGGCAGCAACTACTCCTCGCTGGAGATGAGTCAGGTCTGCCAGCGCATCGGCGCCATCCTGTGTCACACGCCCGTGCGCGACGGCGCCGCCAAGGGCAAGATCGAGCGGTTTTTCCGCACTGTCCGCATGAGCTTCCTCAGCCGGCAGCTCGACCTGTCGAGCCTCGACGCCCTCAACCGAGCTTTCACCGCTTGGGTCGAGGACGAGTACCACCAGAGCGAGCACAGCTCCCTCGGCATGCGCCCCATCGATCGCTTCGGACTCGATCTCAGCCGCATCCGCTTCCTGCCGCCGGGCGACGTCAACGACGAGTTGTTCTTCGTCGAGCAAAATCGCACCGTCCTTGCCGACAACACCTTCTCCCTCAAGAACACCCGCTTCGAAGCGCCGCGCGACCTCCGAAGTCGCAAGATCCAGGTCCGCTTCGATCGCTTGCACTTCGACCGCGCCATCGTGTACTTCAAAGGTGAGCGCATGGGCGAGGCACGCCCCGTCGACTTCGTCGCCAATGACCGAAAGCCCTCGAAAACAGCTCACGCGAACGCGCCGGCGCGCGACCAAGCCGGCGAGGTGCAGTCGTGATCCGCGCTCACTTCGGTCTGGCGAAAGACCCATTCTCGGCGGAGAGTCTGACCCTGTTGCCGCACCAGAGGGAAGTGCTCGACACCCTGCGTGTCCACTGCCAGCAGGGAGGCCTGTGCGTCATCGTCGGCGAGCCGGGCACCGGCAAGAGCGTCATCAAACACGCCCTGTGCCAGCACGATCCCAAGCGCCTCATGACGCCCGTCGTCAATCGGACGCTGCACACCTACCACAGCACGCTGCGCATTCTGTGCGAGGCGTTTCAGATCGAGCCGGACGGGGCCGACTTCCGCTGCGAAAAACGACTCATCGAAGAGGCGCGCCGGCTCAACGCATCGGGCAAAATGCTCGCGCCCATCATCGACGACGCGCACCTGATGGACGTCTCCGCGTTGCGCCGGATCCGGCTGCTCTTCGAAGACTTCCCCAAGAATCACTGCCTGGTCTTGGTCGCCCAGCCCGAGTTGCTCAGCCGCCTGGGCCTCACCGTCAACGAAGACATCAAGAACCGCGTCACCTACTCGGTCCTGATGCAGAAGCTCGCACCCGACAGCGTGGCCGACTTCATCCGCGCCGAGCTCGACAAGGTGGCGCTCGCCCACTCGACCTTCACTGACGACGCGCTCAGCCTCATCGTCCGCTCGTCCGAGGGCGTCCTGCGCCGCGCCAGAAACCTCTGCCTCAGCGCCCTGCTCGAAGCCGTGCGCGACCGCACCAAAACCGTCGACCTGAAGCAAATCAACCGCGTCTTGCCCAGCCACACTGGCGCAAGGAGGTCGACCTGCCGCAGTAGCGACTTCGCTGCACGCGGCCAGCGCCGTCGTGGTGCCCACCAGCGCTACGACGGCGTTGGTCGTTTTGCATCCTGCGCCTACGACCGTTTCAGTCGCGAATTGCGATGGCAGCGCGAGCTTCTTCGGAAATCTTTACGACGTCAGTTTTGGAGTTTCGTGCGACGTCAGTTTGGCCGGCAACAGTTGCGGCTCGAGGCTGAGCTCGTGCTCCGGGCGCCGGACGTCGCGCTCGCGCTGGTGCGCGAGGCGCTCGGGTGAGCCGCCTGGGCCTCACCGTCAACGAAGACATCAAGAACCGCGTCACCTACCTGCTCCTGATGCGAAGCTCGCCCCGACAGCGTGGCCGACTTCATCCGCGCCGAGCTCGACAGGTGGCGGTCGCCCACTCGACCTTCACCGACGACTCGCTCAGCCTCATCGTCCGCTCGTCCGAAGGCGTGCTCCGCCGCGCGAGAACCTATGCCTGAGCGCCCCGCTCGAGGCCGTGCGCGACCGCACCAAAACCGTCGACCTCAAACAGGTCAACCGCGTCCTCCTGCAACCCCACTGGCGCAAGGAGGTCGACCTGCCCCAGTAGCGACGCGCCCAGCGACCAGCGCCGTCGTAGCGTCGACACTCGCTACGATGGCGTTCGTCGATTCGCTCTCGGTGACGTACGACCGTTTCGGTGTTTCGGTAGCGAATGGCGATGGCAGTGCGAGCTTCTTCGCAAATCCTTTACGGCGTCAGTTTTGGCCGGCAACAACTCACTCCGAGCAGCTCCGGTCCCGGAGTTCCTTGCACACGTGGCGAAGCATGCGCCGGTCAGCGTCGTCCAGCAGACCCTTTTGCGCTGCCGCCTTCAGCGACTTCCTGATTCGTTCCATCCGCTCGCGGTCAGTCCAGCTCGCGTCCGTCCACGCGTCATCGCTGGGCGCACCGGCGGCTCCGAACGATTGAGGTTGAGCGTCGCGTGACTTACGGGGGAACGGCGGGTCGATCGGGTCAGCCAAGATGATTCCCGCGTCCGGCGCGCCGGCATCCTTTGGGCGCACGCCCTCCACGTGGCGGACGGGCGACGTGATGAAATGCAACGCGGTTCCCAATGCAACAGCTAAAAGGACGGCCGAGCCGAAGTGCGCGTCGGCGCGTAGGTGACCCCAGCGCAACGATTCATGCTCCGTTGGCGGTCTGGGATGCCGCGTAGAGCTTGGCTTCGACCATCCGAAACCTCAACGCCAGCCCGCGGTCCACCGTCAGTTCACGGCGGACAGTTCGGGAGTTTCTTGCATTGGTCTCTGCACGTTTTGGCCGCATCGTCGCACTCCTTTTCGCACTTATCTTTCGTCTTCTTGGCCTTCTCCGTGTCGCAACCCGGGCAGGCAGTTGGGCACCCCGGCTCTGGCGGTACGCTGGCGATCGGGCCGCAGTTCACTCGGCACTTGCCTTCCTCCGCGCTGCAGTCCCCGTAACACTCCATGCAAGGGTCGGTGGTCGTTCCGCGTGCATCGAGACGATTGGCCGGATCGCCATCTGCGTAGCGAAAGAAGTTCCGGTCCCGAGAAGCGAACCCGATCGGATCCTTGCTCGCCCACCTCCCCACCGTCGCGTCGTAGTCCCTCGCACCAAACCGGGTCAGCCCCGTCTCAGGATCGAGCATCCCTCCCGCGAACCCAAACGGCAGAAAATCAGCCGTTCCCGCGATCAGCGTGCGATTGCCCCACGCATCGAAGTCCGCGCGCCAGGCCACTGCGCCATTCGCGACGTTCACGAGCGCGCGCGGGGAGCCGAGGTGATCCGAGAGCACCCGGTACGTGACGCCGCCCCGCACCATGTACTCCGGCACGTTGCTCTTCGACCCGTAGACAAACCTCGCCACCAGGTTGCCGGCCCCATCCAGCTCCGCCACCGGGTTGAGCTGGTTCCTGAACAGCCACGCCTTCTCGAGCACGCCGTTCTTCTTCTTGCCGACCCGTCGATCTTGACCGTCGACGAGATACTGGATCACATCGCCGCTCGGCAGGTCGACCTGCACCAAGTTCCCGCGCACGTCGAAGGTGTACGTCGTCGTGCCGGATGAGTCGGTCTTCGTTCGCAGCTCCCCGTTGGCGGTGTACGTGTAGCTCGTGCCACCGTAGCTCAGCAGCCGATCCTGGGCGTCGTACACGCCGGCGGTCGTTCCGGTCGGCGTCGTCAGCAGCGTGCGGTTGCCGTTCGGATCGTAGTCGTAGTGCTCGAAGAGGGCGCCGTCCTTCTGCACATCGACGAGGCGGCCGCGAAGGTCATACGTGTAGCGCCACGTCGTGCTCGCGCCGCCGTTCGTCTCGACCCGCTGCACGATGCGCCCGAGGGCGTCGCGCGGGTTGCTGGCCGTGTCGACGACCTCGCTGAATACGTTCGTCGCTCCGACCTTGCCGGTGTAGCTCGCGAGCTCTCCGAATGCGTTGTACGTCAGCGTATCGGCGACCACGCCGTGCGTGCTCCCGGTGACGAGGCCGTTGCCAGCGTTGAGCGTGAGCTTCAGCGCGTCCACACCGCCCGGCGAACATGTGCTGGGCGACGCGCAGATCAGGATGTCGTCGTTGTCGTACCCAAAGACCACCGGCGAAGCGGTCGCGCCCACGGTCACTGTCTCGCTGGTCACGCGGAAGCTCGCGTCGTGACCGAACGTCACGCTGCCCGCGACCGGGCCCGACCACGTCAGGCTCTTCAGCAGGAGGCCGTCGTAGCTGTGGTCGAGCACCACGCCGCTCGGGTCGGTGATGCGCTGAAGTCGTCCCGGTGCGCAGCCCGGGCAGGGCGTCAGCCCGAAGTAGTCGTAGTCCACGTTGCCGGTGGGCGTCGTGAGCAAGTCGAGCTTGCCCGCCGCGTCGTAGGTCCTGCCCACGAGCAAGCCGTCGGGTCTCGTTGTCTGCGTCAGCTGCTTGTCCACGTTGTAGGCGAACAGTGTAGCCGGGGCCGGCACGCCCGGCACGCTCGGCGGGGTGTAGGCCGAGAGCAGGTCCACGGGCGTGAAACTCTGGCCGTGAGCGGGCTGGCCGGGTGGGGTCACGCTGGTCAGGTTGCTGTTGCCGTCCCAGGAGAAGCTGGTCAGCGCACCGTCGGTTTTGTTGCCTCCCCCGGTCGTTGCTCGCGGCGCTTCGCGCCGCTGCGCGCCGCCTGCCCCCTCCGAATCGGTGCTCGCGCCGGCTTCCCAGGACGGAAGGCGCAGCTCGACTCGGTGCAGGACCTGTGAAGTCGAAGGATCCTGGGGCCGGCGCTGCGCGCCGATGGAGGGGGCGGGTCCTTCCGAGACTGGGTACGCCGCCGCGATGCTGGGTCGCGCCCAGACCACGAGCGCCAGCGCTGCGCAAAGCGCTTGGAGCATGCGCTTCGCGATCGCCCCGCCCGTGCGGGCATGCTCGCACGGGTCGCGGGCCGGCGGTCGCGCTTCGATGCCCGCTCGGTCCTTGCCCGACAGCGCGTCCGGGCTCTGCCCTGATGGCGCACGGGGCGCGCCAGGCGCCGTGGAGTCGTGGATCGAGCAGGCGAGCTCGAGGACCTCGGCGAGAGCAGAGCGTCATCGGGCGCCTGTCACGCCCCCTGCGCCGAGGTCGGGCAAAGCCCGGACGCGCTGCCGGGACAGGAGGACCTCATGCATCGAAACCTGAAACGCCGTCAGCTCCTCGAAGCTCGCGCTCATGCCATGCGGGCCGCTCCCACCTGGAGCGAGCAGGCGATGCTGCGGTTGCTTCGAGTTGCGAAGCTCGGCGTTGCGGTCAAGCGGCAGGTGGTCGTCGGGCCATTCGTGGCGGACTTCGCGGTGCCGAGCGCAAAATTGATCATCGAGGTCGACGGGGCGTGGCATGCCGCCCGGGGCGCGGCCGATGCCCGCCGGGACCGCAAGCTCGCGCGGCTCGGGTGGCGGGTGTTGCGGCTCGAGGCTGAGCTCGTGCTCCGGGCGCCGGACGTCGCGCTCGCGCTGGTGCGCGAGGCGCTCGGGTGAGCCGCCTGGGCCTCACCGTCAACGAAGACATCAAGAACGGCGTCACCTACTCGCTCCTGATGCAGAAGCTCGCCCCCGACAGCGTGGCCGACTTCATCCGCGCCGAGTTCGACAAGGTGGCGGTCGCCCACTCGACCTTCACCGACGACTCGCTCAGCCTCATCGTCCGCTCGTCCGAAGGCGTGCTCCGCCGCGCGAGAACCTATGCCTGAGCGCCCCGCTCGAGGCCGTGCGCGACCGCACCAAAACCGTCGACCTGAAGCAAATCAACCGCGTTTTGCTCCAGCCACACTGGCGCAAGGAGGTCGATCTGCCGCAGTAGCGACTTCGCTGCACGCGGCCAGCGCCGTCGTGGTGCCCACCAGCGCTACGACGGCGTTGGTCGTTTCGAGCCCGGAGAACTGCGACCATCCCGGTCGCGAATTACGATGCCAGCACGAGCTTTTTCGAAATTCTCTACGACGTCAGTTTTGGATTTCTCTACGACGTAAATTCGGCCGGCAACAGCTGTTCGACCATGCCGTGGACGAGGGGTTCGAGCTGTAGCCGCGGCTCGCGACCAAACCGTGAGCGCCACCTCACGCGGAGTCGTGGCCGCTGACGGTGCAATGATCGTCGCCGTTTGACGTAGGCGCGTGCGGGGTACTGCCCTCCGGATGCGCCGCGCGCACCCAGAGCGCCGCTACCCCGCTGATGATCACGAACACCGCATGCCATGTCGTTCCGAACGGCGCGCCAACAACCACCAGGCTGGTTCCGAAGTCGCTGAGCAGCTCCGCGCCACCTGACAAGCCGGCGAGGAAAAGCCCAGCTGGGAGAGCGAAAAAAATCACTAGCTGCGCGCCAGAGAGCACCGGAACCATGGACAGCCACTCGGTCCGCCTTCGTAGCAACTGCAATCCCGCGAACAGCATCGCGCTATCGCCACTGAGCGCCCAGAACCTGCCCAATCGTTGCACAGATTGACCGACCATCCCCCCAGTGCCACCCCAGCCCATTTGAAGCAAGTACGCGGCACCGATCGCACCGATCGCAACCGCACCGAGGCCGACAAACACCGTGACGATGGCCACTCCTTTGGGAGCTTGGCCGGCGCTCGACGCTATGTAGCGAGGCATCGGCATCCGCCTACGGGAAGTACTTCTTCTTGGCCGCCTTGCAGGCGTCCGCGGCATCCTCGGTCACGCAGAGCACATAGCAGGAGCCGAGAAGTCCGGAATAAGCAGTGGAACAGCCCTCCTGGCAGATGCTGCGGAAAATACTTCCATACGGGTACTTCGAGTTGCACTTCCCGCCGCACTTAAGCACCCAGCCATACGCATCATGTTTGCAAGCTTTGCATCCAGGGCCGAAGCCAGTCGGATCTTGGTAGGAAACCGGGTCATTGTCGACGTAAGCATATGAATTTCCGTTGTTCGTTTCCCAGCTGCCCGGATCCTTCCCCGTCCACCTCCCCACCATCGGGTCGTAATCCCTCGCACCAAACCGGGTCAGCCCGGTCTCCGCATCGAGCATCCCTCCCGCGAAGCCAAACGGCAGGAAATCAGCCGTTCCCGACTGCACGGTGCGATTGCCCCACGCATCGAAGTCCGCGCGCCAGGCCACTGCGCCATTCGCGACGTTCACGAGCGCGCGCGGCGAGCCGAGGTGATCCGAGAGCACCCGGTACGTGACGCCGCCCCGCACCATGTACTCCGGCACGTTGCTCTTCGACCCGTAGACAAACCTCGCCACCAGGTTGCCGGCCCCATCCAGCTCCGCCACCGGGTTGAGCTGATCCCGGTAGAGCCACGCCTTCTCGAGCACGCCGTTCTTCTTCTTGCCGACGCGTCGATCTTGACCGTCGACGAGGTACTGGATCACGTCGCCGCTCGGCAGGTCGACCTGCACCAAGTTCCCGCGCACGTCGAAGGTGTACGTCGTCGTGCCGGATGAGTCGGTCTTCGTTCGCAGCTCCCCGTTGGCGGTGTACGTGTAGCTCGTGCCACCGTAGCTCAGCAGCCGATCCTGGGCGTCGTACACGCCGGCCGTGGTCCCGGTCGGCGTCGTCAGCAGCGTGCGATTCCCGTTCGGATCGTAGTCGAAGTGCTCGAACAGCGATCCATCCTTCTGCACGTCGATGAGCCGCCCGCGAAGATCATACGAGTATCGCCACGTCGTGCTCGCGCCTCCGTTGGCCTCGACGCGCTGCACGATGCGCCCGAGGGCGTCGCGCGGGTTGCTGGCCGTGTCGACGACCTCGCTGAATACGTTCGTCGCCCCCACCTTGCCCGTGTAGCTCGCGAGCTCCCCGAACACGTTGTACGTCAGCGTATCGGCGACCACGCCGTGCGTGCTCCCGGTGACGAGGCCGTTGCCAGCGTTCAGCGTGAGCTTCAGCGCGTCCGTTCCGCCCGGCGAACACGAACTGGGCGACGCGCAGATCAGGATGTCGTCGTTGTCGTAGCCGAAGGCCACCGGGGAGGTCGTCGCGCCCACCGTCACCGTTTCGCTGGTGACCCGGAAGCTCGCGTCGTGGCCGAAAGTCACGCTGCCGGCGACAGGGCCCGACCACGTCAGGCTCTTAAGCAGGATCCCATCGTAGCTGTGATCGAGAACCACGCCGCTCGGATCGGTGATGCGCTGAAGTCGTCCCGGTGCGCAGCTAGGGCAAGGCGTCAGCCCGAAGTAGTCGTAGTCCACGTTGCCGGTGGGTGTCGTGAGCAAGTCGAGCTTGCCCGCCGCGTCGTAGGTCCTGCCCACGAGCAAGCCGTCGGGTCTCGTTGTCTGCGTCAGCTGCTTGTCCACGTTGTACGCGAACAGTGTAGCCGGGGCCGGCACTCCCGGCACGCTCGGCGGCGTGTAGGCCGAGAGCAAGTCTACGGGAGTAAAGGACTGGCCGTGAGCCGGTTGGCCGGGCGGGGTCACGCTGGTCAGGTTGCTGTTGCCGTCCCAGGAGAAGCTGGTCAGCGCACCGTCGGGGTCGAGCTGTTGCAGGACACGACCTGTCGCGTCAGGCGAGAAGCTGGTGGTCTGGCTGAGGGCGTTCGTGACCCACTGCACGTAGCCGTTGCGGGCGTCGGCGGTGTTGAAATAGGTCGTGCTCCGCGTGCGCGGACCCTGCGTCACCGTCGCGAGCCTGCCCCGCGAATCGTAGACGAAGTCGACGGGGGTGATGCCCGTGACCTCTCGGCGCGTGACTCGCATCTGCGGGTCGTGAAACGTCTTCGTGACTCGGCTGGCCGGGCTCGTGATCGTCGTTGTTCGCGTGGGCTTGTCGAATTCGGTGCGCGTGATACGTCCGTTGACGTTCACGAGATCCGTTTGCAGCGTGAATGCGAAGGGGTCGCTGGGGCTGGTGCCGGTGACCGTCCGGGTCAACGTCTCGGTGCGCAGAAGGCCACTCGGCGTGCGCGTTGTTCGCGTGACGACCGGCGCGTTGAGCCCGAACCTGGGATCGGGTTTCTCCGTCATCGTGTACACGGTGCCGTCGGGCGTCGTGATCGTCTCCGTGCCGTTGAGAGGGTGGAGCTGCGTCGACACGGTGCCGTCAGGGAACGTGTTGGTCCGAAGCTCGCCCCCGGTCGCGAGCAGGTCCACGTCGTAGGTCGTCGTGCGGCCGAGCGCCGTGGATTTGAATGAGCTGTAGCCGGAGTAGTCACCAGCGCGGTCGAAAGCGAAAACCCCAGACGCGGCGTTGGCGTCGGAGACAACACGCCCGAGGACATCATAGGTCATCGCGCTGGTGTTGCTGCGCGCGTCGGTGAACGACGTCATCAGGCCATCGGCCGTGTAGCTCGCGCTGACAACCTCGTTCGCAGGGCTGACGATGCTGGAGAGATAGCCATTCGCGTCCACGTCGAGCGAGGTCACATGCCCGTAGGGCCCAGTGACTTGCACGGGATTTCCTGCCGAATCATGCGCGATGGTCGTGATGTTGCCGTCGGCGTCGGAGATCGATGCCAGCCGCCCCGCACTGTCGTACCCAAACGTCAGACGCGTGGCTCCCGTGCGGGCGTCGCGGGTTTCGAGGTGTCGGCCGCGCGAGTCAAAGGTGTAGACCTCCCCGGCATCAGCGCCGGCGACTGCGTAGCCCGTGCCTCCGACGCCGCCGAGCTTGGGGAGCGGCGGTGCGAGACGCCAGACGTTGTTCGTGGGAGCACCACCGCTGGCAACGACAAGAGTACCATCGGGTGCCAGCGCGACGTCCTGCGCGCCGATGGTGGCCAGGCGGCCCGGAGTGCCTTCAACGGCTGGGATCCCGGTTCCGGTGAAGGTCCCCGCGAAGGTTCGGATGTTGCCCTCGGGGGTGATGGCTCGAACCGTTGGGCGACCGCCTCCGTCGGTGTAGACGATTGTCCCGTCGTCCAGCGGCAGGACGGAGGTCGGAAGCATGGCCGCGTCCACGGCGACCATGCCGTCCGTCGAAGGACACCCGGACACGAGGCAGCCGCCCAGGCGATGAATGAAGCCCGCGCTATCGACGTAGCGCACCTGTCCGACGATGTTGTCCGCGATGTACAGGTCACCAGTTCGGCTGAACGCGATGCCCTGCGGCCACACGACTGCAGTCGTCGCGCGCACGTCGTTGACCGTCGAGCTGCCGCCTCCGCCGTTTCCTACCTTGGTCGCGATCTTGCCGTCTGCGCCGACCCGGCGCACACGTCCGTTGTTGTAGTCCGCGATGAACAAGGCTCCGTCCGGCCCCAGCGCGACCCCCGTCGGCCCGCTCAACCGGGCCGATGTCGCTAGGCCCTGATCCCCAGTGAAGCCGGAGATCCCAGTGCCCGCCACCGTGGTGATGATCCCGTTCGGGGCGACCTTGCGCACGACGTGGTTGGTCCGGTCCGCTATGTAGAGGGTTCCATCTGGAGCCAGGGCCAGGCCACGGGGACCGTTGAGCCGCGCGCTCGTGGCGAGCCCTCCGTCCCCCGTGTAGCCCGCGAGATTCTGCGTGCCGGCCTTGATGGTAATCGGACCGCTCGTCGGAATGCGCCAGATGACCTGCGCCGAAATGTCGGAAGCGTACACAGTGCCATCACCCGCGATGGCAACGTTTGTGGCAATGCCCACCCCGGCCAAGCTGAGCACGTTTGCGATCACTGCCGGCAGGTCCGGGGCGCTTCGGCGCGTGCCATCACCCTTGAACAGGACTTGCCCCACTGGGTCGTAGCCGTGGTGCGCGCTGATGGACCAGCCAGCTAGACCCATGGGCTTCGAGTCCCACGGACCGAGCGGACCGCCGAAGACCCGTCGCGAGCTGATTTCGGCGCGGCTCGCGTTGAAATCCAAAGTGACCCCCGTGCCGTAGTCGGCGAAGGAACTGCCCTCTTCGTAGATCGCGTCGAATACCCAATCGAGGGTGACTTGTGCAGGCTGCCTGCCCTGCGTCAGACGCCCGAACGCATCCCGCCCGTCCCACACGAACTGGAAGTCCTGATTCGGCAACGGCGAGAAACTCTGACGAGTGACCTGACCGGCAACGCTGATCTCCAGGTCGATGCGCTTCAGATCGGGCGGCACCGATGGGCCACTCAACAGCACGTTTAGAGCGCGGGAGTTCCGGCGTCCGAACGTGCGGTCGCTCGAGTAGACGAGTTCGAACGGAGTGCCCGCCAGCGGAACGCTCTCCTGCAGAACTTGGCTCTGGCACTCGAGTGTCGAGGCCCCTCCCTGTCCGCAGGGGTCGTTGGGATCTGGAGTCGGACCCGGCTGCGGACCCCAGCCGCCGGTGTTACCGGATCCGCCGGTGTTGCCGGACCCCGCATTTCCACTGGTGTTGCCCGAACCGCCGGTATCGCCTGAACCGCCCGAACCGCCGGTATCGCCTGAACCGCCCGTGCCTCCGGTATCGCCTGAGCCGCCCGTGCCACCCGAGCCACCGGTGCCACCCGAGCCGCCGGTGCCGCCCGAGCCGCCGGTGCCGCCCGAGCCGCCGGTGCCGCCCGAGCCGCCGGTGCCGCCCGAGCCGCCGGTGCCGCCCGAGCCGCCGGACCCACCGGAGCCGCCCGAGCCTCCGGTACCAGCAGTGCCGCCATTACCGGAGGTCCCGCCGTTGCCACCCCCGCCTGGCCACTTCGGAGGAGGCGGAGGCGGGCTGCTGGGCTTCTTCCCGGGGTAGTTGCAATCCACCGCTGTGAGGTGTGGCAACGTCAACCGCCACACGCTGCTTCCAGCTGAGTAGAGCGAGCCGAGCTCCGCAAGCTCCGCCGACGTGATGCCCCGCGCGGCGAGCTCCGGGCCGGTGTCGGGGAGACCGTCTCCGGTCGCGTCGATCACGGCCGCTCCGCCGGAAACTGACAGAATGCGAAGCACGAAACCGCTGGGCTCGGCCACCCAATGACCCAGCCCGCGATTGTACGTGCCGACAGGAAGGACTTTGCCTGCCGCGATGCCAAGGAAGTTGTCGACGTAGACGACAATCGGCTGGTCAAAGCTGACGCTCGCCGCTCCAGCGGTGATCGCCTCGTCCGCCGAGAGCTCGACCGCGTAGGTGTACACGCTCGTCGACGGAAGCGGTGCTGGCATCGCCTTTGGGCCGTTCGCCCCGACCGTGTACTCCGTCGCTCGCATGTGCAACGAGGTCAGGGGCGTGGTGGTCCCATCGGGCATCACCAGCACCGCCGAGGTGCCGGTGGGAAACAGCATCGTCGCTTGGCGAGCGCCGTTGCCGTCAGCTACGACGCTGCCTCGCGCCACCTGAAACGCCACCGGAGAAGTGAGGTCGACTTCCGTGACCACCGGGTCGTGCGAAACGAGTACCAAGTCCGAGACTCGGCCGATCTCGCCCCACTGCACGCGGATGGGCCGATGCGCAGGCAGGAAGCCAGCTTTCGAGAACGAGACCAGCAGCTCGCCACCACCGTTCACGACCAGATCGAAGCCACCGTTCGAGTCGGTGAGTGTCTGCCCAAACTCCGGGTGGCCTTGGATGCTCACCGCGACGCCCTGCAGCGGCGCGCCTGCCCGGTCTCGGACCTCGCCATGGACCACAGCGGCCCGCCGCGCGTCGATCGTGCCAGGCGCGACGCCCGATTGCACCGGGTTCGTCCCGGAGAAGATCCAGCTCATCGAGTCGAGGACATTCGTGGACACCGTGCGGTCCAGCGGCGAGCATCCAACATGACGTGGGCCTGTCACCGGGTCACAAAGATCGATCGTGCAGGCGTCTCCGTCATCGACGGAGATCGGAGTCCCTCCCAAACACGCCCCGGCCGCGTCGCACAAGGCTCCGATCGTGCATGCGTCAGCGTTGCACGGCGTCCCGGCCGGTGCCGGCGGATGGGTTACTCCTCCTGTGCCCGGGTCGCAGAGGTCCGCCGTGCATGCGTCGCCGTCGTCGATGCCTAGCGGCGTGCCGGGCTGACAAGTCCCCGCCGCGTCGCAGATCTCGTCGCCGTTGCACAGATCCCCATCCGCGCATGACGCGCCCGCGGTCACGGGCGTGTGGGTGACTCCCGCCTGCGGATCGCAAGCGTCGGTGGTGCACGGATTGCCGTCGTCGACCGAAGGAGGCGTCCCCGCTTGGCAGGCCCCTGCCGCGTCACACGTCTCAGCGCCGTTGCAGACATTCGAATCGCCGCACGACGTCCCGGCCGCAACCGGCGTGTGCGTGACGCCACCGCTTGGATCGCAAGCGTCGGCGGTGCAGGGGTTTCCGTCATCCGTGGCGACAGTCGTGCCGCCGGTGCACGCTCCACCGGAGCAACTCTCGCCGGTCGTGCAAGCGTTCGCGTCGTCGCAGCTCGAGCCGTTGGCCTTGTTGGGGTTCGAGCAAACCCCAGTGGCGGATGCACAAGTGCCGGCGACATGACACTGGTCGGACGCGGTGCAGACCACCGGGCTGCCGCCCGCGCAGGCGCCGGTCTGGCAAGTGTCCGTCTGCGTGCAACCGTTCCCGTCATCGCAGCTCGCGCCATCGGCCTTCGAGGGGTTGGAACAAACCCCCGTTGCAGGCGCGCAGGTTCCCGGGTCGTGGCACTGATCGCTCGCGGTGCAGACCTTCGGATTGCCACCGGCGCACGTGCCGGCCTGGCACGTGTCGGTCTGGGTACAGGCGTTGGAGTCGTCGCAGGAGGAGCCGTCGGCCTTCGCGGGGTTGGTGCAGGCCCCGGTGCTCGGGTTGCACGTGCCGGCGGTGTGGCACTGGTCGCTCGCGGTGCAGACGACGGGGTTCGCGCCGGTGCAGGTGCCGGACTGACAACTGTCGCTCTGCGTGCAGCCGTTCCCATCGTTACAGCTCGCTCCATTCGCTTTCTGGGGATTGGAGCAAGCGCCGGTCGCCGGGTTGCAAGTACCAGCGTCGTGACACTGATCGGACGCGGTGCAGACCACCGGAGTACCGGGTTGGCAGGTCCCGGCACCGTTACAGGTCTCGGCACCGTCACAAACGGTCGCGTTGGCGCAGCTCGATCCGGCCGGAAGCGGGTCATGGTGCACCTGTCCGGTGCCGGGATCGCAGGAGTCGGCGGTGCATGGGTTGCCATCGTTGGGATCGCCGGCACACGGCGTCGTCACGTCCTTGGTCAGCGAGACGCCTTCGCCCACAGAGACATCGCGTGCGACGAAGACTCCGGTCGCGACGGTTCCGGCCTTGAGCCAGAGTGTTCCGTTGGGCACTAGCAACCTGGCTTGCAGCACGTTGTCGAATCCGATCGCGGCGGCCTTGGGCGTACCGCCGAGGTTCCCGCTCGAGCCGTTGACGCCCTCGACGAAGATCTGAATATCGGGTGCACCGATCTCTGATCCCGCCGCCGGTCCGATGAACGCGCCCTGCCCGGGCTCGAGACGGTTCTTTATTCGGATCTCACAAGCTGCCGCGCACTCCACTCGGCTCTTGTCGCCCAGGTTGAGCCCGCCGAGGTTGTAGATGCCACCGCTCAGCGTGAGCACTGTCGGGTCGGCAGTCGTGCCTGCCTTCAGCAAGACGTCGCCGTAGCTCCCGGCGGCGAGTGTCAAATCCTCGCGCTGCTCCAGTGTTACCGCGGTCGTTCCCGCGCTGAACGTCGGGAAAGGCGGAACCGTGATCGACAGAGGCAGTGCGAGCGGCGTGACCGTGGCCCCGCTGATGTTCCCGTTGTTGACCAAGGTGTTGGTGCGCACGTCCCCGTTCACCGAGCCGCCCTGCTTGATCCGCACGCGGTTCGCACTGACCGTGCCGTTGACCGTCACGTTCTGGCCCACGACGGCCTCGGCATCGTCAGCAAGCACTGGGCCGGGGCTGACGTCGCAGATGTGCTTCAGGGAGAAAACGACGCGGTGATCGCGACCGAATGTGACGCAGCGTCAGCGTGCGTCGCGGCGCTCGCGAAGATCGTCGAGCGTCTTGCGCGGCGTGCTCTTGTGCAGTGCGAATACCTTCGCGTGACGCTCGACGAGCTCCGCGCTGCCGTCGAGAAGCTGCACGGTCTCGTGACGTTTCTCCTGACGCCGGAGGCCGAGGAGTTTCAGAAAACGCGCGCGGCCAGGGAAGCGGGGCTCGATTCGCAAGACGAACGCCCCGAGGAGAACTTGCGCCAGAAACGCGAAGTTCGGGGTCGGGGGCGGTGGCCCGGTGCCGTTAGATACTGCTGTGGTGCTGCCATGGCATCTGGTACGCTGCCCGCGCCTGGGGAACACCACGTCGGCTCGCGCCGCTACCAGACCGGAGTGCGTCATGAAGTTCAAATCCTTCCAACTGATGATCGGCTTGGGCCTCGGGGCGTTCGTCGTCTACGGCGTGCCGGCGTGCGGCGGTGACAGCGACAGCGACGACAAGAAAGGCACCGGCGGCAAGGACGCGGGCTCTGACACCGGCACCGGCGCGACGGGTGGCACCGGCGGTACGGGGGGTACCGGCGGCACGGGTGCGACCGGCGGTACGGGGGGTACCGGCGGTACGGGGGGTACCACCGTCACGAAAATCACGTGCTCATCCAATACGTGCACGTCGTACAACATCGTGATCACCGATCTGCCCCCGTGCTGCGCAGGCACCGCCAAGGACAAGTGCGGTGTGGACATCGATCAGTCGCTCGCCGACCAGATCGGCATCAAGGGCGGTTGTTTCGAGCTCGACCAGTCCGGCAACGCGGACACGTCCTGCCCGCCGCTCACCGGGGTGCCCGTCATCGGCACGCTCCCGGGGTGCTGCAACACCGCCGCCAGCAAATGCAGCTACAAGGTCGACATCTCGGCGATCGGCGGTCCCAACATGGGGTGTGTCGATCCGGCCAACGTGCCGAGTGAAGCCGGACCGCCCAGGATTGTGTCCCGGGTCAGCCGGGGGACGGCGGTAGCGATGCAACGACCGATGCAACGACCGATGCAACGACCGACGCGGCGACCGACGCGAGCTCCGAGGCCGCAACCGACGCGGCGGACGATGCGCCCACCGATTCTTCCAGCAGCGGCTGAGAGAACGCTGCCCGCACGTGGGGTGTCGCCCGCGCTCGCGCGCCGCTATCACTCGATCCCGACGATGAAGCCAACCCTCACCGGAA
Organism: Myxococcales bacterium; assembly: GCA_016706225.1. Lineage (NCBI taxonomy): Bacteria > Pseudomonadati > Myxococcota > Myxococcia > Myxococcales > Myxococcales bacterium. The sequence continues at coordinate 106,607 of JADJKB010000003.1, read as the reverse complement.
GCGGGCTGGTCGCCGGTGCGACCTTGCTCTTGCAAGCGTGTGCACCGCGGGCTGCCTGCCCCGCCAACGCACCGCCGACCGCCGCCGCGGTTTCCCTGCCTACCCCACCAGCGTCTCCGCCGCTTTCGCCCGATGGATCCGCCAAGAAGGAACGCCAGAAGGTCGCCGTTCTACCCATCGAAGACGACGACCTATTTCGTGAGGAGCGGCGGGCGCTCCGGGCAAAGCTCGCGGCGCGCATCGCCTCCGTCCTGCCGACCCACGACGTGATCTCGCTCACCGCGGTGGACGCCAAGCTCGAGCCCATCTCGAAGGCGGGCGCGCGCTGCGCTTACGAGGCAGTGCCTGCGGCGCGCCGGGTGAGCGGCCAAGGCTGGCTCACCACGGATGTGATCCACGTGTCCGGGTTCAAGACTGAACCCGAGCGGCTTTGGGTTCAGCTCTCGGATTGGCAGACGGTGAAACACACGCTGACCGGCGGCTGGGATCCCAAGCTCGAGCGCGTCCAGCGCTACGAGCAGGCGATCGCCGCGCTGGTGCCCCTGCCGGAGGGCGGTGGGCTCCTCGGTGGTCTCGGCGGCCGCTTCGTCCCGCGGGGTGAGGTGACCGTTGGTGCCCTGACCTTGTGTCAGCGCCACGGCTTTCATGACTGCCAACCGGCGACGAAGGCCTTCACGGATCGGGCCAGCGAGCTCAGCGCGTGCTTCGCGGGTGCCGACGACGAACGAGTGAAGCTTTTGTTCGAGGGCAGCGCCCGCTGCGAGCTCGAGAACCTCGACGATGTGAAGGGGGCCGCGGGGCGTCGCGAGGCTTGCTTGTGCGCGGCGCTCTCGAAGTCGGCAGGCGTGACCGCGACCCAGGGGCGCTCCCAGCTGGTGCTCCACTACGAGGCCAAAGAGCTGGTGGGCAAAGCGCGCCCGGAGCTGCGAGTGGTGGACGCCTCGTCCAACCTCCACGCTTCCGACGACTGGCACACCGTCGAGCGAAAGGTAGACGGCAAGAGCAACTACTCGTCGGTGCGCCGGCTCCAGGTGGACAACCTCGATGCCTTGGCGCCGTCGCTCGCACGCTGTGGGCTCGCGGCGGGCAGTCTCGTGGTCGCCGAGCTAGCCGTCAGTGAGGCCGGAGCCGTGCAAAAGTCCCGCGTGATCACCGGTGCCAAGAACAAAAGAGACAGCGCTTGCATCGACAAGGCGCTGACTGCGGCTGCGTTCGCGTGTACCGGTGACGGCAAACCCGCGACCGTGCGCCTGGCCATCAGCTGGCAAGAGTAGCCGCGACCGCACAGGACTGCCCGCCACCCCCGGCTCCGTCCGCGGGCCCGAGTCAACGCCCAGCGCTCACCCGCCCCGCGCCATGGTCAGATAACGCTCGATGCGTTGCTGCACGTCGGGGGTCAAGTTGCGGAACGACAGGCCGGCGCCCATCGGGTGTGCGTACACGACCCGGCACTGAACGGCGATCGGAGGGTCGTCGTGCTCGAGGCGGAAGCTCAGCTCGAGCTCGTTGCCGACCGAGAGTGTCGAGAGCGTTTCGATGAAGATCCCCCTGGAGCTGAGATCCGAGCTGCGGCAGCTGCCGAGATCGGTGACCTGGACGTCGCGGATGAACGAGATCCGCTCCTCGATGCGGCTGGGCGGCCCGGCGGTCATGGCTGGGGGCTGCATCGAGGGACGTGCCCGGTGTTTCAAATACCAAACCAGGGCCTCCGCGGCGGTCCGCGCGTTCTTCAGCTGATGCTCGCTGGCGCCGGACTCGGCAGCACGTCGCAGGAAGGCCTCGATCTCTTCGTTCCCGAAGTGCTCTGGGCGCAGCTTGGGAAAGCTCCGCAGGAACTGCTGCGCGATCTGCTGATACGCCGCCACGAACGCCTCCGGCATCGCGCTCTGGCGCACGAAGCTGATGAACTCGGCGACGAGCGCGTCCCTCACAGCTCCGCCACGATTCTCGCCAGCACGTAGACCATGAGTGCGGTGACCCAGAGCCCCGAGCGGCGTTTCATACCGACCTCCATGCCCCAGTACGGTGCGAGCGGCGGCACCACCAGCGCCAGGGGGCCGCGCCAGCGCGGGCGCTCGAGAGTCAGCCCGAAGGCGAGCGCCACGTGCGCCGTCAGGAGGGCGGCAAAGGAGACCACCAAGGCGATGAGGACTGCGGCGTCCAAGGCTGCTGGATCCTAGCTGATCGCGGGGATGTTCGACGAAATCTCGCGATTTCCTGGGGCCAGTCTTTTCGAAACCCTCCTCCAAACCCCTGCTAGACTGCCGCACCGTGCGTTTTCCGATCCTGCTGGCTTCCGCGACCGTCCTCGGTTTCCTTGCAACCTTGCCCGCGCTGCAGAGCGCCCGGGCGGAGGGGACGGCGACCCGCGCTGACATCATGCCGGTCAAGGACATCAAGCCTGGCATGAAGGGCTACGGCCTGACCGTGTTCGAGGGCACCAAGCCGGAGAAGTTCGACGTCGAGGTCATCGACGTGCTCAGGAACTTCCGCCCGCGCCAGGAGTTGATCCTCGTCAAGACCAAACACCCCCGCTTGGAGGTGGCCAAGGTCGTCGCCGGCATGAGCGGCAGCCCCATCTACCTCAACGGCAAGATGATCGGCGCCTACGCCTACGGCTGGACCTTCGGCAAGGAGCCGGTCGCCGGGGTCACGCCGATCCGCAACATGATCGACGAGCTCGAGCGCCCGCTGCCGAAGACCATCGATGGCTGGCCCATCTCGGTGTTGCCGCGAGCCGCAGGCGCCAAGGCTCAGCCGAAACACGCTTCGCGGGGTGCGTCCCAGAACCGCTTCTCGGGCAAACTCGCCGCCTACGATCTCGGTGAGCACGCCAAACAAATGGCCAAGCGCCAGCAGAAGTCCGTGGGTGGCTCGGGCACGGCGGTTCCGGTCTCCACACCGCTTCTGATCGGCGGCATGACGAGCGGTGCGGTCGAGCTGGCCAAGGAGCTGCTCTCCCCGCTCGGGCTCGAGCCGCTCCAGGCCGGCGGTGGCGGCGGCGTGGAGAAGGACGCTCCGACGAAATACGTCGACGGCGGCGCGATCGGCGTCGAGCTGATCCGTGGCGACATGAGCGCTCAGGGGCTCGGCACAGTGACCCGCGTCGAGGGTGACAAGCTGGTGGCGTTTGGTCACCCGATGATGGAATCCGGCGTTACCGCGCTGCCGACGGCCATCGGACGTGTGCTCTGGTTCTTGGCCAGCGACATGCGCTCTTTCAAGATCGGAATGCCCGTCCGCCCGCTGGGCGCGCTCGTGGCCGATCGCCAGGCGAGCATCGTCGTCTCGCAGTCGGCGAAGGCCCCGGTCATCCCGATCAAGATGAAGATCCACGGTGTGCCTGGCGCGCCGGATCAGGAATGGAACTTCGAGGTCGCTCACGAAAAATTCATGACCCCGGCCTTCCTCGCCATCGCGCTCGGCAGCGCCCTGCAAGCGACCGCCAACGAGAAACAGGACGTGAGCTGGACCGCGAAGAGCAAGCTGCGTGTCAAGAAGTACGGCAGCATCGTGCTCGAGGACTTCGGGGTGAGCATCGGGGGAACACCCGATCCCAACGAGTTCATCCGCTCGAACCTGTCGCGCGCCGTGGGCAGCCTGCTCAACAACACCTGGGAGCCGGTCATCCTCGAGGGCGTCGAGATGGAGATCGATCTCAAGTACGCGCGCGAGATCATGCGCCTGCGCGGCGCCGAGCTGCTCGACGCTGAGGTCGACGCCGGTGAGAACGCGCGCATCCGCCTCACGCTCGTCCCCTACGGTGGCAAGGAAGTCACGAAGGTCATCAGTGTGCCGATGCCAAAGCACCTGGCCGGGCGCACTGTCAGCCTCGAGATCGGTCCTGGCTACCTCGAGCGCCGCGATCTTGCCGATCCCGAGAACGTCGGGGAGCTGGTGAACAACCTGCAGAACCCGCTCTTCCCCCTCAAGACCATCGTCGTCTCCTATCAAGACCAGGACGGGGCGGTGGCTTACAAGGGGCGCATCGCCAAGCACCTGCCGCCGGGAGCGCTGGACGCGATCCGCCCGACCACGGCGTCGGTAGCTCCGGATTCGTTTCGCTCCGAGTCTCGCACGGTGATCCCGCTGGGCGAGTTCATGGTCGGGCAAGATCGCGTCGACGTCACCGTCAGGCCGGTCTTGCGCTGAAAACTCTTGGGAAGACCCGCGACTCTGGACGGAAAGTAAGGACCTCAACGTGGCTCATCGAATCAATTCTTGGGTGAAGAACGGCGCGCTTCGGCTCGCGATCCTGTCCGCCGGAGCGAGCACGCTCTTCGTGGCGTCGACTGCGCTTGCGGTGGGAACACGCACCTTCTCGCTGGACAAAGGCGACGACTTCAAGGGCGGTGACCTGAAAGGGGTGGCCGTCGACTCGAGCGGCAAGGTCCGCGCGGGGCTGTCCCTGGGAGCCACGAGTGTCAGCGACGCTTCGACCATCTGGGCCGTGCTCCCGGAGAAGGACGGGGGCTTTCTGCTCGGCACCGGTAACGAAGGGAAACTCCTGCGCCTCAAGGCAGGCAAGGTCTCGACCGTGGCCGAGACCAAGGCCCTGGTCATCACGTCGCTGGCCGAGGCCTGGGGCGGCACCGTCGTGATGGGGACCCTGCCGGACGGCAAGCTGATGAAGCTGGACCGGGGCAAGGTGACCGATCTGGCCACCCTGAAAGGGGCCGAGCACATCTGGTCCGTGGCCTTCGACAAGAAATCGAAGAGTGTGTTCGCCGCGACGGGCCCCGAAGGAAAGCTGTTCCGCATCGATCAGAACGGTACCGCGCAGGTCTATTTCGATGCGCCCGAACAGCACCTGATGAGCGTGGCGGTTGCGCCGGACGGCACGGTCTACGCCGGCTCCGGTGACAAGGCGAAGCTGTACAAGGTGACCGGGCCCGGGCGTGGCGCCGTCATGCACGACTTCGGTCGCACCGAGGTTCGGGCCATCAGTGTCAACGCGAAGGGAGAGGTCTTCGCGATTGCCAACGAGATCCAGTCGGGGGCGTACGCGCCGACCCGTCGTGACCGCATGGCCCCCGGTGCAGCGGGGCCCACCCAGAAGCCGCCAAAGACCAAGGGCAAGGGCACCTTGGTGCAGTTCGACACCGACGGCACGCCGGACGTGCTCCTGGACGAGAAGGAAGAGCACTTCACCAGCCTGACCCTGGGCGACGACGGAAAACCCTACGTCGGAACCGGGGCGGAAGGCCGCGTCTACAGCGTGGACGACGCCCACAATTCGGTGCTGGTCGCGGACACCGAGGAGCGGATGGTCGGAGCGCTGTCGATGTCGGGCAAGAACAAGTTCGTGGTCTCGAGTGACCCGGCGGTGTTCCACTCGGTCCGAGGAGTCGGCGGCAACGACAGCGTCTGGACGAGCAAGGTGCTCGACGCCGGGATCCGCGCCAAGTGGGGACGCATGAGCTGGGTATCGACCGGCCCCCTCGAGCTCTCGACTCGCAGCGGCAACAGCAAGGACCCTGATGACACCTGGAGCGCATGGGGCAAGGGGCTCGCGGCGCCGGGGTTGGCGGACGCACCGACCGCTCGTTTCCTGCAGGTGCGCGCCCGCTGGAACAAGGACGCAACCGCGGTGCTGTCGGAGCTCACGGTCCCCTTCGTCACCGACAACCTTCGCGCCGTCATCACGAGTGTCGAGGCGACGGGCGGAAAGAGCTCGAGCTCGTCGGATGCGGTGCCTCAGTCGGGTGGCCCCGTCGACGGCACGGCCAGCACCAAGGTTGCGCTCACCTGGAAGGTGGACAACCCCGACAAGGACAAACTCCGCTACAAACTCCAGTACCGCCTGGTGGGCACGACGACCTGGTACGAGTTGACGAAGCCGACCGAGAAGCTCACCAGCGAGACCTACTCCTGGGAGACGTCGGATTTGCCCGAGGGTGAGTACCGGGTGCGCGTTACGGCCAGTGACGAGCTGTCCAATCCGCCGGGGCGGGTGCGCAAGCACACGCTCGAGAGCGGGGTCGTGTTGGTGGACAACACGGCGCCGCGCATCGAGGGACTGCAGGTCACCGGTCGGCGCATTTCGGGTCGCGCCATCGACGGCGTCGGGCCCATTCAGCGCATCGAGGTCAGCGTCGTGGGTTCCGACGAGTGGTACCCCTTCGAGCCGAAAGACGGCATCTTCGACGAGCAGAGCGAAGCGTTCGAGGCCGACCTATCGAGCTTCGCGCCGGCGGGTGCACAGCTCGTCAGCATCCGCGTCTACGACAAGGCCAACAACTTCGTCGTGCGCAACGTCTCTTTGAAGTGAGCGCTCCGCCCCATGACAGGATTGTCATGGGGTAGGGAAAAGGGCGCAGCTGCCCCCGCGGTATTTGCGCGGCGGCACGCGGCGTGCTCTGTGATCTCCTGCTACATTCTCTTGGCGCCCCGCGATGGGTCACCTCTTCAACTCTCTGCTCCTCGTCGCCGCCGTTGGCAGTGCCGCCGTCCTGTCCGCGACGAGCTGCACCGCCGTGGATGACCAGTCAGCAGCGGGCGCCGGCGGAACCTGTGTCGGACCGTCCTGCAACCCCGAAGATGCCGGTCGAGATCAGATCGTCGCGGACGTACCGGTGCCGGACAGTCAGCCCGACGCGAAGCCGTCCAGCCTGAATGCGCTGTGTGGCACGAGCGGGTGTCTACCCGATGACCCGAACCCCAGCGAGTGTGCGGCGCCGCCGGATGTCGACGCCGGCCTCGGCGTTCCGGACGCCGCGGCCGCGGACGACGCGAGCGCCGGCGACTCGGACGCAGCGCCGCTGACGAAATACGGTTGTGGCGTGACCTCGATGGCGGGCCAGCCGACGACGGAGTGTGCTCTGGCTGGCAGTGGTGAGAGCGGCTCCCCGTGTGTTTCCGCGAGCGACTGCTCTCCGGGGCTGGCGTGTGTCAGCGAAGGGACGACGGCCGCGTGTCGCCCGTACTGCTGCGCGGAGTCGGCGACCTGCGGCGCCGGCGCCTTCTGCGCGGAGCGCACGCTCAAGGTCCAGAGCGGTGAGGCCGCCCTGCCCGTCCCGGTCTGTGTGCCAGCGGATGGGTGCAGTCTCGACGAACCGTACCCGTGCCCAAGCACCAAACAATGCAAATGCAAGCCGGGGACGGCCTGCGCGCTCGTCAAAGACGACGGTACGACGAGCTGCGTGACGCCGGGCGTCGGGCGAGTTGGCGAGGCCTGCCCCTGCGCGGCCGGCTACCTGTGCTCCAAGTCCACCGAGACCTGTCTCAAGTTGTGTTCCACGACCGCTTCGAAGCCCGAGTGTGGAAGCGGCAAGTGTCTGAGTGTCACCGGGTTACCGGACGGTTTTGGTGTCTGCGGCCTCGGGAGTCTTGGCGACGCGGGTTAGCGTGAGCGCCGCCGTCAAACGTCGGTCAGGCGTCTCGGTCTGAGCCCGAGACGAATCGTGCTCGGCGGTGCGACGCGCTCACCGCCCTCGAGCTGAGCGTTGAGCTCGGCTCCCAAGAGCAGTGCCGCACACCAGATCCAGAGCCAGGCCAGCGCTATCGCGACGGCGGCCAGGCTGCCGTAGAATACGGCAAAACTCTGGATGCTTCGAGCGTAGTAACCGAATGCGCTCGAGGCGATGCCGCCGATTGCAACCGTTGCCGATGCGCCCGGCCAGATGCGGCGGTTGAGGCCGGGCCTGTCGACCGCGATCCGGAAAAAGACTGCGAGCGCGACGGTTGCCGCGAGCAGCGCAATGACAATGGCTGCCACACGCTCCGCGGCCATTTCCTGGCCAGTCTGAAAGAATCCCAGGATCCGCGACGGCCCGCCGGCGATGGCCACTGCGAGCACCGTGCTGCCCGCGAAGATCAAGTTACACGCCAGCACACAGGTCAGCGCGATCAGGCGTTTTTTCCACCACGGGCGCCGCTTCGCTCGGACCGCCTGCTCGAACACACTCATCAACATGTGGAAGGCACTCGACGCGAGCCACAGCGAGCCGACGACTGCGATGGGAGCCACCGCGCCGCCCTTGAAACGCTGAAAATTCTTCTGGACGATGTCGTGCAACTCGAGCGGCGTGAGGTTCATGTAGAGGGACATCACGTCCATGGCTTCGTGGCTCTGACCCAGGAGGTGAGCTGCGAGCCAGCCTGCGAGCGCCAGCATCGGGATGGCGGCCAAGAACAGGTTGAACGCCATCGCACTGGCGATGCGCGCCGCGTTGTGGCGCGCCATGCCCATGCCCAGCGAGTACAGCCCCCGCCGCGCGGGTCCGCGATCCATGTAGTCGACGACCACTTGTCCCAGGCGTGAGAGGAGTGATTCGATTTTCGAGCTCAGGCGGGACATCGGGTCTTTTCTTGCTCAGCCGAGCATCATCGCATACGAACGGCGCGTGGCGGTACATCAGCAAGTGTTGGAGGTTCGCACGCGCGGCCGAGGGTTCTCGGATCTCACCGGCTCCGTGCGAGAGGTGGTGGAGGCGAGTGGGGTTCGAGACGGCGTCTGCACGGTGTTCGTTCAACACACCTCCGCCAGCCTGGTCATCTCCGAGAACGCTGATCCCGACGTGCTCAGGGACCTCGGAGACTGGATGAGTGAGCTCGCGCCCGAGTCCCGCCACTGGGCCCACGACGCCGAAGGGGCCGACGACATGCCCGCCCACGCGCGCGCAGCAGTCACCAAGACCTCGGAGACGGTCCCGATCATCGCCGGGCGCCTCGCCCTCGGAACCTGGCAGGCCGTGTACCTGTGGGAGCACCGCGCGCGCCCCCACACACGCCGAGTCGTTGTAATGGTCATGGGAGAGTGATGGACCTACCCAATACCCCAAGTGAGTTCGAGCCCGCGTTCCTGGCGGACTTGCCCTACGACCCAACCGTGCTGCTGTTCGATCGCTTGACGCTGATCGACGCGGCCGCCGGGCGAGTGGCCTGTAGCATGCCGACCGATCGCCCGATCCCGTTCATGGTGGATCAACGCGCCCATCCCGACCGCCACCCGCGGCACGTGGCCGGCGCTGCGATGATCCACGCCACAGGCATGCTGGGGTTCGTGCACGCCTACTACCTGCTCGGGTTGCGGCATCGTGAGGGCTGGATCGGCTACGGCACCCACATCCACGGCGCGACGTTCCGCAAGCTCGTGCCTCCCGGCGCGCCGATCGAGTGCACCTGCACGGCGACCAAGGTCCGCCTGGGCAGAACCCGGCACATCGTGCGCTACCAGTTCGAGTTCGTGCACGAAGGCGACGTTTGTTACACAGGTGACCAGAGCGCGGTCTGGTCGCGCGTCAGCAGCTGACGCGCGCGTGCCCGCGGTCGCGCTTGGCAGCGCCCCCTCGCTGATCCGGCTCACGACAGCCAGGAAGACAGCCGCCGCGCGCCGGCATAAACTCCCCCAGCCATGTCACGTGACAAGTCTCCCCGTCTGCGCACCCGGCTCCGGAAACACGCGGGCTCCGTCATGGTCGAGAACTTCTTCCTCGGCCTCGCGCGCATGGGGCGCTTGCACCCGAAATCGAAGCCGGCGCGGCACGACGTCGAGGTGATTCGGGATGTGCCGTACGACGACACCGGCCTGCCGGCGCATCGTCTCGACATCTATCGACCGAAATCCCTGGCGCGGGGCGAAGTCGAGCGAGTGCCCGTCGTGCTCTACGTGCACGGCGGCGGTTTTCGCATCCTGAGCAAGGAGACCCACTGGATCATGGGGCTCGCCTTCGCCCGGCGCGGATACCTCGTGTTCAACATCAGCTACCGACTCGCGCCCAAGCACCCATTTCCCGCCGCCGTTCGCGACGCGGCAGCTGCGCTCGAATGGGTGAGGAAGAACGCCGAGAGCTACGGCGGTGATCTCGATCGCCTCGTGTTCGCCGGCGAGAGCGCCGGCGCGAACCTGGTGACGTCACTCGCGCTGATGACCAGCTACGAGCGCCCCGAGCCGTGGGCTGCACGGGTGTTCGAAAGCGGGATCCGGCCCAAGGCCGTGGTGGCGGCCTGCGGCATCTACCACGTCAGCGACATCGCCCGGTTTCGCCGGCGCTGGCCCCACATGAGTGGCTTCATCCACGATCGCTTGAGCGAGGTGAGCGAGGCTTATCTCGGCGACTTGGCCGCTCACGAACCTCAGGACCTCGAGCTGGCCGACCCCCTCATCGTGCTCGAGCGCGGCGACGTGCCGTCCCGACCGCTACCGGCGTTCTTCGCCCCCTGTGGCACCTCCGACCCTTTGATTGACGACACCCAGCGGCTGGCCGAGGCCCTCGGCAAGCTGGGTGTCGAGTGTGAGGCGCGATACTACAAAGGCGAGCTCCACGCCTTTCATGCGCTCATCGTGACGCCCAACGCACGGCGCTGCTGGGGGCACACGTACGCATTCCTGGAACGCCAGCTGGGGCCTGCTCGAGCGCTGGAAGACGACAAGTCCCCACTCGAGCGAGGGTCCCGGTGAGCGACGACAGAACGCGCCGACTTGGACCAACGGCCAAACCAGAGAGCCAGTCCGAGCCGCTTCAGCTTGCGGTCAACGGCGCGGAGTCCGACACGCTTGCTCACGAGTCGGAGCTCAACGAGAGTGTGCGGGTTCACGCGGCGGACGGTCAGCCGAGCACCCAGCGCTCCGCGACCGTACCGGTTCATCGCGCCGAGCGCTTCGAAGACCAAGGCGAAATCGCCCGCGGCGGCATGGGCGTGGTCCACCGAGTCTTCGATCACGCCCTCTTGCGTACGGTCGCGGAGAAACGCCTGCACGACTCGGTGCGCCTGCTGCCGGGCGCCGCCGCTCGGTTCCTAGAGGAGGCGCAGATCACCGGACAGCTCGACCACCCGAACATCGTTCCGGTGCACGACATCGGCGTCGACGAAGACGGTGCCGTCAACAGCATCAGCATGAAATGGGTGAAGGGGCAGACGCTGAAAGAGCTGATCGCCCGGGCGCACACGCAGGGCCTCACCGGCTCCGACATCGAGGAATTGCTCGAGGTTTTTCTCAAATTGTGCGACGCAGTGGCGTTCGCTCACAGCCGCGGTGTGGTTCATCGAGATCTGAAACCCGACAACGTGATGGTGGGCAGCCACGGTCAGGTCTACGTGATGGATTGGGGCATCGCGCGCCTGTCGGCCGGCGCGCGTCCGTCCGATCTGAGTGTGGATGCCGGGGCCTTCGGTGCCCACGAACGGCCACCGGCGGAACGCTCTCGAGCCGTGCTCGGCACGCCGGCATACATGGCGCCGGAACAAGCCGATGGCCGCGTTGCGGACATCGACGAGCGCACAGACGTCTTCGGCCTCGGTGCAATCCTCTATCGTATCCTGACCGGGCGCGCGCCTCATGCGGCGTCAACGTCGGAGGAGGCCATCGAGAAGAGCATCCGCGGGCAGATCGAGCATCCCGAGAAGGTCGTCACCCATCTGCGGCTGCCCCCAGGCCTGGTCCGCATTGCGATGAAGGCGCTCAGCCGCGATCCCGCAGCGCGTTACCCGAGTGTCGAAGAGCTCCACGTCGCCATTTCGGACTTCATGCGGGGAGGAGGTTGGTTCCGGACCCATGCGCTGCCGGCCGGCACCGTGATCGTACGGGAGGGTGACCAACCCGACGCGGCCTACATCATCAACAGCGGGCGTTGTGAGGCGTACCGGGTGCGCGACGGAAAGCGCGAGTCGCTGCGCATCATGCATCCCGGCGAGGCCTTTGGTGAGGCCGCGATCTTCGCCGACCAGCCCCGCACTGCCAGTGTCGTCGCGCTCGATGACGTCGAGGTGATGGAGATCACCCTGGACGCCCTCGAGCAGGAGTGCGGGCCGCGTTCGTGGATGCGGACCTTCGTGACCGCGCTGGCGGAGCGCTTTCTGGATGCAAACCGGGAACTTACGGAGCTCAAAAAGAGCCGCGTCGGGTGAACGAAGGTGGGCGACGGCTCGGGTCCGCGCGTGCTAATCGCAAGGTTGAAAATGCAAAGTCGCGCTCGGGTCGTTCTGCCCAGTCTGTTGTTCTTTTTCGCTTCCGGGAGCTGCGCGCCGGCAGCCCCTCCGGCCGCAGCCACCAATGCCGCGCCGTCGTCCGCGCCCGCCGCTTCGGGCGCGGAGCCTCGGGCAGGCCACGCCCATCACGGAGATCACGGGCATGCGTCGCACTCGAACCACGCGATGCAGTCGGCCAACCACCGCTTCGACGACCCCGAGCGTTGGGCGAAGGTCTTCGACGACCCCGCCCGTGACGCCTGGCAAAAACCCGACGAGCTGCTGAAGTTCCTCGCGTTGGGCGAGGACGCGGTGGTGGCAGATCTCGGAGCGGGTACCGGATACTTTGCGAGCCGGCTGGCCAGAGCCCTGCCGAAGGGCAAGGTCTTCGCCGTGGACATCGAACCGAGCTTGATCACCCACATGCAGAAGCGGGCCGAGCGCGAGCACACGAGCAACGTGGTGCCAGTGCTCGGTACGGCGGACAACCCCAAGCTCCCCGCCGCGGTCCAGTTGATCTTGGTAGTCGATACGTATCACCACCTCACAGAGCGATCGGAATACTTCGGGCGCCTCCGGCCGAAGCTCGCCTCGGGGGGGCGGGTCGTGATCGTCGATTTCAAACAAGGCAAACTTCCGGTCGGGCCGCCGGACTCGCACAAACTCGCCCCCGAAGTCGTGGTCAAAGAGATGACGGCTGCAGGTTTCGCCCAGTGTGGAAGGTTCGACGGATTGCCGTACCAGTACGTGCTCGTGTTCAGTGAAAAGTGCTGAGCGGCGCCTTGCTCCTCCGCCGCGTCAGAGCCCGCGCATCCACTCGGGCTTCAAGCGGGACTCGTCGCCCTCGGCGATCACCCGATCCAGGATCTCGATGAGCTCGCGTTTGTCCCGCGGCAGCTCGGCGCGCACGGGCAGATAGTTGCTGGCGTGATTGGAAGAGAAGCGGCAGGCCCGGAAATCGCTCTCCGCCACCAGGGTGCGTAGCTCGCGGAGCAGGGGGAATTTCCCTGGCAACACGAACTCGCCGCTCGACTCCAGGGCGGCGAGCGGGGTGCCGGGCACAACCGTGGTCGTCAGCGCGCCGACATACCGCGGATCCATGTGCGTGAGAAGGCTGGCGGTGTCCCGGGCGTGGGCCTCGGAGTGCCTCGTGCCACCGATCCCCAGGAGCACGATGACCGAGTGGTCGAGCTTCGCCTCGCGCAGCTTCTCGGCTGTCTGGATGCACTCCGCTCGCGTGCCTCCTTTGTCGATCCACGCGAGCACGGTGTCGTTCCCACTCTCGACACCGTGATAGACGATGCCAAGGCCAGCTTCACGCAGCTCCGTCAGCTCTGCGACACTCTTCTTGCCGACACTGCGTGTGTCGCCATAGGTGCCAACCCGCTCGACCCAAGGCAGGCGTTCGCGGATGCCCGCCAGAATTTGCAGCAGCTTCGCCGTCGAGAGGATCAGCGCGTCCCCGTCGCACAGAAACAGCTTGTCGTAGCGCGGGCCGAGGGCCTGGGCCTCCGCCAGATCGGCCGAGATCTGCTGCCAAGGTTTGGTGCGGAACTGCTTGTCGCGGTACATGTCGCAGTAGGCGCAGCGGTTGTGGCTGCAGCCGATCGTCACCTGCAAGAGCAGGCTGGACGCCTCGCTAGGGGGGCGGAAGATTCGGCCGACGTAGTCCACGTCTGCATTGTACTCCCCGGACGCACGGGGGCGCGCGGGCCGGAGCTCGGGGGGCTCTGCCGAGTTCCGACTGGCTCTTGCCGTTGGATCGGCGAGCGCGAGAGCTCGAAATCCGCCGGCTTGCGTCCCAACGCTGCATGGGCCAGGATTTTCGGGTGAAGAGGCTGGTCGAGCGCTGCTGGTTCGTGGCGTTCAGCGTCGGCTTCATCGCCTGCGGCGGGGCGGAACAGAAGGATCTCTACGGCGGGTCCGGCGGCAGTTCCTCGGCAACGGGGGGCAGCACGAGTGGCGGCAGCGGTGGCGCGAGTGGTGGAGTTGCCGGCGTCGCGAGCACCGGTGGCTCGAGCGGAATGTCAGGCGGCGGCGGCACGACGAGCGATGGCGGCGGCGCTTCCGGTAGCGGTGGCAGTTCGGCCAGTGGTGGCACTTCCGCGAGCGGCGGTGGCGGCAGTGGGGGAAGCCCATCCGGCGGGGGCGGCGCGGGTGGTGCCGGGGGTGCGGCGTCCGGAGTGGGCGTGGGGCCCTGCGGCGCGCTCACCTGCGCGTTTTCAGCGGGTGATGCCTGCTGCAAGGCCGACAACGTTCCCCTCTACTGCTCGAACGAGAAGGTCCAGAACCCGTGCAAGTGTAACGGCATAGCCTGCGGTACCCTCGAGCTCACCTGTGACGGCCCCGAAGACTGTTCAGCGCCCAGCATCTGCTGCGCAGAAAAAGGGCTCATCAGCTCGGATTGGGACGTCGTCTCGTGTCGCGAATCGTGCAAGAGCGATCAGCCGGTTGGTTCGACGCGCCGCGAGGTCTGCCACCCGAATGGCCCGCTCTGCGCGAGCGGAACCGCCTGCAAACCAGACCCGCTCCTTCCCCCCGGCTACCACACGTGTGCGCCGTGATGCGTCTTGGATGAGTGACTGCGGCCGTTCTGCGCTCGAGCGCATCCTCGGCGTATGCTGCATGGCGTTGATGGCGGCCTGTACGCCCGACGCTCCGCCGAAGCGCCTACGCGGGGAGGCGCTGGTGGGCGTTGGCGCGCGGGCGGGCAGCGTCGCTTCCTCGCTGAGGTGTCCCGCCGACCCCTGGCCCGTGTATGCACACGACGCCCAACGAACCGGCGTGAGCGCAGGTTGCTGCAAGGGGCCGCTGACTCCGCTGTGGCGTTTTGATCCTCCGCCCAAACCCCCGCGCACCTCCCGACTGCATCACGCCGTCGTCTCTGCGAACGCGCTCTACGTGAGCGGCGTCATCGGGGATTCGCCCAGCGTCTTCGCGCTGTCGCTGGCCGGGAAATTACTCTGGACGTTCGACAGCCACGTCGACATCACTCGCCACGAATGGCCGTCTTTCGTGCTCGATCGCGTGGTGCTCAACGACGACGGGCTGTACATTCTCGACTCGCGGAAGGGTGAGCAGGAGGTGAACCGTGGGCTCGATTCGTGGGGGCAAGTGCTCACCAACGGCAAGAACCTGCTCGCCACCAACACCTGGTACATCGCGGGCCCGAAGACCTACGTCGGGGCACTCGAGGCCGGCGGCGCCCCGCTGTGGAAACATCACGAGTATGGCGTCGTGCGCGAAGACGTCATGGATCGTCTGGGCGGACTCGCACTGGCTGGCGAGCGGCTGTTGTTCGCGCCGGACTACGCTCCCTCGAAGGGTGCGGGGGTCTACGCCCACGCCAGCGCCGACGGTGCAGAGCTCTGGAGAGTCGAGACGATTCCGAAGAGCCACATCGCAGTCGACGGGCAGACGGTGTACTTGTTCGAGCGGCCGGAAGGTGAAGCACTGCCCACACTCGTGGCGCGGGATGTCGCCACCGGCGCCAAGCGCTGGAGCTTCCGGGCAGACCCAGGTGAACTGACGGGGCCGATCGTGATGCAAGGCAAGGTGATGTTCCGCGACAAAGGCGGCGCGTTGGTGGCGGTGCGCCGCAACGAGGGCACCGAAATCTGGCATGCGGGCCTCGCACCGGCGGAGCCGGGCGACGTGGCTTGGTCGACGTCCATGGCCGGCGCACGAGGCAGCTCGACCGTCGTTGCAGTGGACGGAAAAGAGCTGGTGGTATTGAGTGCCGAGGGCGGTCAGGTTCAATGGCGCGGGCGACCCGAGTCGATCGCCCGGGGTAGTCTCCACAGTCCGGTGGTCGCGGCCGGGCGGCTCTTTGCCATCGACGGTGCGGGCCTGGTGGCGCTCGCGTGCGCACGGCCATGAATCGAGGTGACGCACCAGCGGCACAGGCCCGGGTTCGAACCGGGGTTCACGCCTCTCGTTGCGGGCGGCAAGATCCAGCCGAAATCGCTCGCGGCACGCTCGTTGCTCATGACGGTGCAGCGATGTTCCGTCCCGTTTCTTGGCTTGGCTTTCGGGCGCTCGGCCTCTCTGCCGCGCTGCTCGTGGCGGCTCAGGCCGGTGCGGCCGGGCGGGTGCTGACCGCGCCCGACTCGTCGCTCTTCGTCCGCTCTGCTCGCGTCGCGCAGGCCCGCGCGCCGAAATGGACGACCGAGTGGCTCTCGCTCGAAGTGGGCGGTGGGCCCGGGCGTTTTGCGCTCGTAATCCCCGTCTCTCCGGGCACGACCGTCGACCCGACCCTGGATGCGTTTTTCAGTGCCCTCGACGGGTCGACGGCTGCGCGAGTGCGGCCGCCCAAACCCGTGCTCGCCTGCGGGGCGACCCACGATGGCTCCCTGGAGGACACCAGTCAGCCGCTCACGTCGGGGCTGACTGCGAGCTCTGTGGCGCTGCTCGACGACCTGGTTCAGGTCGACGCGTTCGCGACGAAACAAGGGCTGAAGTTCGACGCGGCCGACGCCGCCAAGCTCGGCGCGACCGGGGCTGCGCGCTTCGTGGCTCTGATCTACGACGCAAACGCGGAGTCACTCTCGACCGAGACCCTGCGTCTATCGTCGCTGACGTCAGCCGCAGACCCTGGACTCGCACTCCTGGCCACGGATGACGTTCCAGACGTCACCTTGTTCAGCATCTCCGAAGGGCGGGTTCTGCCGGGTCCCTCGGTCGACGAGATCTCGACCGCCGATCTCGGAATCGAGTGGCAAGTGCTCGCGGGTAAGAGCAACTACGCGCTCGAGCGACGCGGTTACCTTGGGGCGGCCGAGGGTGCGGTCTTTCTGATCGAGAGCAGCGGGAGCACGCCGCTTTTTGGTTGGAATGTCCTGCCGGGCGGCGCGGGCGCGCTGCCGCCGGGTGTGAAGAGCTACTTCGAGCGGGCGAAGAAGGAGGGCGCTTCCATCACGTCGTCGGAGCTGTGCGCCGAGGCCGTCTGGTCCGCCATCTCTGCCGGAAAGTCCGGTGCCAGCCTGTCGCGCGTGTGCGGGTCGGGAGCCCTGATCTCCGTTCCGGATCTGCCCACCGCAAAACCTTGCGACGAGATCGTGGCGGTGGGCGAGGTCGCCGCGGGGTCGCTGCGCTGTGGGTCAGCCGAGGACGTGGCGTTCGCGTTGTCCGGAATGCGCGCAGACCGCGTGCGGGTCACGCGACACGGCACGGTCGCGGGCAGCGCGTCACCGGCATTCCTCGGCGCTTCTGTCGTGGACGGCGCGGCGGTGTCGCTACTGGTGACGGCGAAGTCCGCGGATGCCACGGGTTGTGTCAACGGCAACGCTGGGGCGTCTGGTACCGGCGGCACCACCGGTGGCGCGGGCTACGGAGGTTACGGGGGTTACGGAGGCTACGGTGACAGCCCCGGCTACCCGCCGTCGCCGACGCCCGAGCCGCAGCCGAACGTCGATGTTCAGTGTTGGGCGGACCTCGGCAACTCGTGCAGCGGGAATGGCTCGAGCGGCGATGGCAGTGACGGCTGCAACAGCGACTCGAGCAACAGCGAAGGCGACACGTGCAGCGGCGACTCGACGGGCAACGGGGACACGTCCGGCGACACCTGCGGCGGCGACTCCTCCAGCGACGGGGACACCTGCAGCGGGAGCTCGTCCTCGGGGGCCGAGGGGGACACCTGCTCGGGCAGCTCCAGCGGTGGTGGTGACAGCTGCAGCTCCAGCTCCGGGGGCGGCGACTGCTCCCTGCCGCGTCGCCCCCGCCGGCTTCGCGTGAGCGCGATATTGCTGCTGTTTGCGGCGATCGCGCTGCCCACTCGCCGGCTGCGGCGTCCGAAACGCCACCCGAGCTGAACGGCTGTGCGGGTAGGCCAGGAAATCCAAACGAAAATCATGGCTCGGGAGAGCTTGCCTCATCCGGTGGCCCCTCTATGATGAAACGTCCTGGGGCCCACGGATGGCGGCAGAGCAGCCAGTTCAAGACGAGCTGACCCTCGCCAAGCAACGAATCGGGACGGTCGTCGCCGGTAAGTGGTCGATCGAAAAGCTGATCGGGCTCGGCGGCATGGCCGCGGTGTACCTCAGCCACGATGAAGCCGGCGGCCCCGTTGCCATCAAGATCCTGCACGGCGAGTTTGCGACCAACGACGGCGTCCGGATGCGTTTCATCCGCGAGGCCAAGCTCACCCAGGCGGTCGACCACTCCGGGCGCGTCGAGATCTACGACGAAGGCGTCAGCGAGGACAACGAGCCCTACTTCGTCATGGAGATGCTCGAGGGGGTTACCCTCGACAAACTCTGGAAGCGCCACAACCGCGTTCTCCCCATCGAATACGCCCTCGAGATCACGGACCGGATCCTCGACTTCCTGTCGGTCTGCCACGAACGAAACATCGTCCATCGCGATCTGAAGCCAGCGAACATCTTCGTTACGGATTCGGGGTACGTGAAGGTGCTCGACTTCGGTGTGGCGCGGCTCCGCGAGGCGGGCGTCGACCCCACGTTGGCCGGTACCGCGCTCGGAACACCTGCCTATATGGCGCCGGAGCAAGCGCTCGGCTCCAACGACCGCATTGACGCGAGGACCGACCTGTTTTCCATCGGCGCCGTACTGCACGCGCTGGTCAGCGGAAAACGCCTGCACGAAGGCCGCTCTCACCAGGAAGCGTTCGTGCTCGCGGCGACGCGCCCGGCGCCCAGCGTTGCTCGCTCGAACCCGGAGCTGCCGCCCGACGTGGTTGCCCTCGTCGATCGCTCGCTGCAGTGGGACCCGCGCAATCGTTTTCAGAACGCCCAGGAGATGCGCGACGAGATCGCGCGCGTCCTCGAGGTCGTTCAAGGTGTCGACGCCGCACCGAAAGCGGCCGAACAGCCCCAGAAATCCCCGGCCGCGAACCAGCTGGCGGCGCTCGCAGCACAAGACGCCCCAGAACAGAAGGAAGAGCCACTCACACCCGAAGAGCGCCAGCTCATCCTCGACTTGACCGAGGCCTTCAAACACATCGAGCGCGCACTCACGGCAGTGCGCCAGTACACGTGGGAGCACCCGGTCACCGCACAGCACATCGCCAACACGACCGAGGTGATTTCCCAGTGTTTGGCGCGTCACCCGGAGGACTTTCGCTTCGACGTCAAGCCGCACTCGTTCACCAAACGTGGTGTCGTGCTGTGGGAGCCGCTGCATCCCTTCGACGAGATCCCGTACAACCTGTTCGCCAGTGGTTTCCGCCAGTTCACGCTGTTGCCCGGCCTCGACGGTGAAGAGCTCCGGAACTGGCTCGAGCTCGTGCGTATGGATCCCTACCGGGACTTCTCGCCGGAAGACGACATGGCCACGGCCTTCTGGGAAAAGGGGCTCACTCACGTCCAGTACAAGGTCGTGATGTCATTCTTGGCCCTCAACGCCTCGGACGAAGCCGCTCGGCAGTACGAGGCGCTGCTCGAGGATGGCCACCGCATCCTCGCGGAAATGAACCGACGTCGCGGCGACAACGTCGAGCCCGACGAGCCCATGGACCTCGAAGAGAAGGCCGCCTCCATCGCGGCGCGGCAGGTGGCGCTGCGCGCGGTGCGCGCGTCCGGAGCGCTGTCGCTGGACGAACGCTCCAAGACCGCCATCGCCGCCGCGATGGACATGCCAGAGCACGAGTGGGAGGCACGCTTCGTCGACACGTTGGCGGACGCTGCCAACGACGCAGTCACGTTCGGCAACCTGATGCTCGCGGCGGTACCACTGAGCGGGGCACTGCACGAGAACGCCGCGAACCATACGCTCGAGTTCGCGATGCGCATGGTGGTGAGTGTGGCCGAGAGTGTGTCCGTCCGCGCGGGCGCACAGGTGCGCGAGGAGCTGGTGCGGAGCGTGCTCGACGGCGAGACGCTCGCGATGATGCTGAAGGAGCTGACGCGCAAGGTGCCGGACTCCGAACACCCGGCGCTGGTGCGCTGTGCGCCATTTTTGGCCGTGTTGCTCGAGGATATCGACTCGCGCTCGTTTGACATCGTGCTCGCCGCGCTGACCCGAGCCGACGTCGACGAGATTCGCAGCGCACTGCTTCGATACCTGGAGAAACACGCGATCGGCAAGGAAGAGGCCATCGGCGAGCTGCTCGACGACGCAGACCTGGCCCGCGGCAAAGTGATCTTGGGCTTGCTCGGCCGGCTCAAGACCGAAGCGGCTGCGGCTGCGCTGCGCAAGGCGGAACTGAGTCCGTATGCAGAGCTCCGGGTCGAAGCCGTGGCCATGCGCGCCGCGGCGAACATGGAAGGCCTCCGCGACGAGCTCGGCAAGCTGATGACCGATCCGGACCAGGCGGTGCGCATGGCCGCGCTGCGCACGCTCGTTCGCTACAAGGTGAAAGAGGCCGGGCCGCCGCTCGCCTTGCACATTCAGAGCGCGGCCTTCCACCGCCTGACGGTCGAGGAGCGGCAGCTGTTCTTCGAGACGTTGTGCGAGCTCTCGCCGGCGCGCGGGGAAGCGCTGCTGAAGGACCTCGTCTCCAAGACCGGCATGTTCACCCGCGAAGACGTGGACGACACCCGCATCCTGGCCATGAACTTCCTGGCGCGCATGGGCCGCTCCCGCGACGTGCTCGAGGTTCTGGAGCAAGCAGCCGGAAAGTGGGGCAACTCGCAGGCCGTCAAGAACGCCGCGCAGCAAGCGGCTGCGCAGCTCAAGTCCCGCTTGGGGGCGCGATGAGCAGCGGAATTCAACTGGCGGACGAGACGCAAGACGACGCGCAGCAAAATGTCTACCTGCGAAACGTCGCCGAGCTGGCTCAGGCACAGCAACAGCGGGAGCTCGGCGCTTCGCTCGCGCTGCAGATCTTCCGCCTGCTCAAGATCGTGCAGCTGCACGCCATCGACAACATGGCGGTGCTTCAGCAAATCGAGCAGACGGTCGAGTCGCTCAAGACCTTCGGCATCCAGACCGGGGAGTCGCTGACCCTCTTGTTTGCCAAGAGCACGGTGTTCGTGGCCGGCCACCTGCTCAAGGCGTCGCGCGGTGAATACGAAAACGCCCTGGAGCTCGGCGCCATGGTGCACCGGCTCGGCGTCTCCGAAATCATGATCGAGACGGACGCGACGCGCGCCGATCTCACCGCGCTGGCCCGCCTGTTCCAGCAGGGCGACAGCGCCCGTGCAGAGAACGGCATCATCGAACCCTCACCGAAGATCCGTCTGCGCTACGTGAACCCGGCGCAAATGGACGAGGAGGACGACCTCACGGTCGAGGAGCAGGTCGTGCGCACCTACGCGACGAGCGTCGTCGTCATGCGCAAAATCTTCGAGAACCTGACCAAGGGTCGCTACCAGTTGCCGCATCACGCCAAACGCCTGGCGCAGCGCCTGGTGATGTTGTCCGAGGGTGACACGCCCGCGTTCTTGGGCATCACCGCCATGCGCAACCTGAACCACGACCCTGCGGGTCGAGCGGTGAACCGCAGCATCTTGGCCGTATCGATGGCCCGGCAGCTGACGACCGACCTCGGGGCGCTCGCCCGCATCGCGATGAGTGCGTTGTTCTTCGACGTCGCGCACCCGCTCGTGACGGGCATCGTGGGTCGAGGCAACGAGGTCGTGGTGATGCGCATGACGGAGGACGCAGAGCGGCGTCTCCCGGCGGCAACCGCGCTGGTGCTCACGGCCTTGGGCCAGCTGAGACCGGCGTCGATGGTCCGCACCGTCATCGGTTACGAGTCCCACTGGCTGCGGCAGGCCGAGCACCTGGGACAGATGTACGGAGGGATCCGGCGGGCGATGGTCGCGCCGCGAATCGTCCAGACGGCTAATCGTTTCAACGAGCTCCTGGAGCCGGATCTGGCGGCGAGCTCGACGCCGACGCCGGACGAGGCCATCGAGCAGATGACCCAAGAAGCGCGCGATGCCACCGAACGGGCGCTGCTCGCGCTGCTGATCGGTGCGCTCGGAATTTTCCCGAGAGCAACGGCGGTGCAGCTCAATACCGGTGAGCTCGGTGTCGTGCTCAAGACCCCGCCGGAGCCGGCCGACTACGTCAATCCAACGGTGCGGCTCGTGTACGACGCGCACGGCGGGGCGATCAGGGCGCGCGTTGCGCTCGATCTGGCCAACGATCCCGCGCGCCAGGTCGTCGGGGTAGTCGAAGCAGACGAACTCTTGGCCGAGGCGCAAGCCAAGGTGCTCGAGCAGACCGCGATTCAGAGGAAGCCTGCGCCGCGGCCCGCGAGTGAACCGCCCGACAGTTTCGATCCCGACAATGCCGTACCGACGGTGCCGCCCGCGGCACTCGAGCCGTCCGAGCCCGAGGCACCGCTTGAGCTGATCGAACTCTCGGACGAGGAAGCGGCCCCCGCCGAGTTCAGCGAGATGTACGAGTTGGCGCCGGAGCAGCCGGAAGAGGAGCCTGCTCCCGCCTTCGGGGTGATGCCCGAGCTGATGCCGGACGAGCCGGAGGAGGAACCCGCTCCAGCGTTCGGCGTGCTGCCGGACATGTTGGAGACTCGAGAACCCGAGCAGGCGGCGAGCGCACTGCCCTACGAACCCGAGCTCCCCGACCTCTTGGAGCCCGAACCGGAGCCCGAGCCCGAGCCGGAGCCCGAACCGGAGCCGGAGCCCGAACCGGAGCCCGAGCCCGAACCGGAGCCCGAGCCAGAGCCAGAGCCCGTCAAGCCCTCGCGCCCTCTGCAACCGCCGCCAACGGCAAAGCACGCTCGGCCTCCGAGCCCGGGGGTGACGCCCGTCGCACCGCCGCGCCGGGTGCACCTACCCAAGTCCGAAGATGCGACGGTGATCGCAGACGCGTCGGACCTGCGGAGCGCGGAGCTCAAGAGCGCAGAAATGCGCAGCATCGAGGTGACCAGTCCCTCGTACCCATCCGCACCTTCGGCGCCGTCACAGCGCGGGAGCATGGCGCCGCCTTCGATCGGGCCACCGCGTCGCTCGATCAGCGGCGCCAGTTATCCGGGTCTCGATGACAACCCGAGCGGCAGTCGCTCGGTCGCTGCGCCCAGTCCCGCCCCTCAGCCCGCGCCACGTCGCAGGACGAACGCTGCGGTGGCGCCGCCTGTCGGCCCCGATGGCATCGAGGACGACGTGCTCGATCCGCACGAGATCTCCGAGGTCGAGCCTTCCGCTCCGTCATCGCAGTGGCGTCGCGCGCCCAGGACGATCCCCCCGAACGAGGAGGGGGGAGGCGCCTTCGATCAAATGCACGCACCGAGCGCCAGCGGGTCGTTCGAGCGCACGCCGTTCTCGCACATCTTGCTCTACCTTCTGGACCGGACGCTGACGGGCACTCTGATCTTCACCGAGCCCGTCGACCGCAAAGAGGACACTCCGGTCGAGCACGCCGGTTACTTTCAAGATGGCATTCCAACGAAGATCAACATCGGGACGCGCATCGCCCCACTCGGACCGCTGCTCGTCGCTGCTGGCATCATCGACCAGTCGCAGCTCGAGAGCGAACCCATCTCGCAGCCGCCGACCCACGAGGCCACACTCGAGTCGGAGCTGATCGACTTCGGCCTCGTCAGCCCCGAGCAAATCGCAGGTGTTCGCAACGAACAGCTGGGCGAGCGTTTGACCTACCTGTTCAGCCTACCCGCTGGGACCAAGTATTCGTTCTACAACGGCCTCGATTTGCTCCAGGGGATCTGGGGCAACGTGCCGGGCGTCGCTTCGCCGCTAACGATCTTGACCCGGGGCATCCGGGAACACCCCGAGGAAAACTCGATGGATCGCGTGCTGACCCGCCTGGCGGGCTCGGGGTTGCATCTGCACCCGGAGTCCGACGTGGACGCATTCGACTTCGACTCGGGCGAGCAAACCGTCGCCGACTCGATCGCACGGACACAGGCATCCCTTCCCGATCTCGTCGAAGCCGGCCACGATCCGGACGTGATCCGGCGGGTTGTCTATCTGCTGATGATCACCCGCTGCATCACGCCCGTTGCTGCCTCCAGCGTGCCGCCGTCATCCCGGGTTCCATCGTCTGCTGCGAAATCCAGCGCACCGAGCAGCCGGGGTGCGGGGCGCCCGACGCGGCGACGCTGACGCCCGCGATTTGTTTTTGCACAGGCTGCGTCGGGCGCTATCGTCGGCGGTAGCCATGGGAGAATCCGCTTGGAAGGTGTGCTCGACGTGCAAGCGTGAAATCGCCTTCGAGCAAAAGTATTGGGTCTGCAGCGTCTCGACGTGTAACCGAAAGCGCATCGGGTTGTTCTTCTGCTCGGTGTCGTGCTGGGACGCGCACCTGCCCGAGGCACGGCATCGGGACGCTTGGGCTGAGGAACAGCAGGCGCCCACGCGCGCCGAGCACCAACGTCAGAGAGAGGCCGAAGAGCGCGAGGCTCGAGCCAGCGATGGAGAGGTCGACGCGCCACGCCGTCGTATCGTCGGAGCGAGCATCGAGAACGAGCTTCCCAAGGACGTGCTCGTCGTCGTCTCGAAGTTGAAGGCCTACGTGAAGGCGCGCTCCGGCATGAACACTTCGGACTCGGTCACCGGCGTGCTGTCGGATCACCTACGCAAGCTGTGCAACGAGGCGATCCGCAACGCCGCACGCGACGGACGCCGTACCGTGCTCGATCGAGACTTCCCGCCGGCTGACTGACAGCGGGCTGGCGGCATGCGCCGCCACCGCAGCGCATTCGAGTGTGGCTTCGGCCGGTTGTGAGCGCCGGGACGAGAGCGCTTGCACGTCTGCCTACATTGTGCGACATGAACGCCCCAACAACGACATGGTGGCACTATGAAGCAAACCAGCATCTTCTTCGGGTTTTCCGCGGTGATCGTCGCGGCCGTCGCGGCCGGCTGTTCGTCCGGTGGTGGCGGAGGCGGTCTTGCAACCGGCGGCACGGGCAACGCGGGCGCGGGCGGTGTTGGGACCGGCGGCACGGGCAACGTGGGCGTCGGCGGTGTCGGGACCGGCGGCAACAACCTCGGCGGTGCGGCGGGCGGCGGCGCCACGGGCAGCGGCGGCGGGGGCGGCGGTCCAGTCGCTGGCGCAATTGGGGCCCCCTGCAGCGGGGACGGCGACTGCACCGATGCTGGCGCAAAATGCATCACCGACGCTCAGGGCTGGCCCAACGGTTACTGCGCGGTAGCGGACTGCGAGACCGCTGGCTGCCCGTCCGGCAGCGAGTGTTTCAAGATGACCAGCGGCAACACGTTCTGCCTCAAGACTTGTGGCGACAGCTCGGAGTGCGCGAGCGCCTATGCCTGTGACCCGAGCGCGGGTGCTTGTGTGCCGGGCTGCTCCAACGACAGCGAGTGCGAGTCGACGGAGGTCTGTAACCCCAAGACTCTGAACTGCGAAGCCAAACCTTGCACGACGGGCAGTTGTCCATCGGGTCTGCAGTGCGACAGCGCGTCGGGCAAGTGCATTCCCGATGCCGGCAACGGCCCGGGTCCTGGACCCGGCCCCGACTGCACCGGCAAGCTCCCGCAGCGCGACTGCACCGGAACCCTCGCTTATTGCGGTGAGCTCCTGCCCTTCGAGCCTGATCTCGGCCCCGGGTATGAAGACTATCCGATCAACGGCGAGACGCAGGCCAACCAGTATCGCAGCTACCTGCGGCGCGACACGCAGATGCTGGTCAAGTACGCGGCGGCCTACGTCGAGTGCAAGGCCAACACCTGGAACACCGGCAACGGTGGCCTCATCGGCCTGGGTGACATGAGTGAGTCGAACGGCGCGATCCCCGGAACGTCGGTGGGACAACCGGGGCACCCGGCGGGCACACACGTCAACGGTCACGATATCGACATGGGGTATTTCCAGGCCGGGACGCCGGACAACAAGCTGCGGCCGATCTGTAACCACGTGTCCGGCGGCAAGGACCAGTACCACTGCGTCTCCGCCCCGGATAGCCTGGACCTATGGCGCACCACGCTGTACCTCGGCGCGCTCATGACCAGCTCGATCGTCCGAGTGATCGGCGTCGACGGGCAAGCGGGAGCGCTGGTCGAGAGCGCGATGCCGGCGTTGTGCGCGACCGGCTGGCTACCCGCCAAATCGTGTACGGCCGTGCAATCGAAGCTGGCCTACGAGGTGACGGACACGGGCATGGGCTGGTTCCAGTTCCACCATCACCACATGCACCTATCGGTCACCGGCAAGCTCGCGACGAACCCCAACACCATCAACCCGCCGGACCTCGGCATCAGCAAGCTGCTGTCGGACGGCAAACCCGTGACGAACAGCCAGTTGATGTCTCTGCTCGAGGTCGCGGGGCACACACGGGTGCAGCAGCTAGTTCGTCAATTCCCGAGACACCTGCCGGGCCTCGACTGAGCCGAAAATCCAGCGAGCGCCGCGCCGTTCCGGGATTTCCGGGGCGGCGCTGCGCATTTTGTCGGTGAAATGCGCGCGAACACGGCTCTTCAGCTGGCCGCGAGCCGAGTACACTGGCGCCCGCAGCCATGGCGAACGCCGACCCGTCGAACACGCCCAACTTTCGCCGACAGTGGCTGATCCCGATCGTGCTGCTCTCGTCGGCGTCGCTGGCGATCTTCTGGCTCTTCTACAGCTTCGACGTCTTCCGCGCGCCTCCCGACGGTGCGAGCGGGCTGGGCCTTCCGTTCAGCCACTACGTACGCTTCGACCCCGATCACATCTCGGACGCCGTCAGTTCGCTGGCGGGCATGTCCGCGGCCGTGTTCGGTATCGTGATCACGGTCGTCAGCATCGTCGTGCAACTGTCTGCCGAGCGCTACACCGGTGTCGCGCGCATGTTCATGCGTGACCGCGTGAACCTGACAGTGGCCGCGTACTACGTCGTCTGTTGTGTGTGCGGCGTGTGGCTCTCCGTCTCGCTGCAACAGGGTTTCGTGCCCCGCTACACGCTGGTCGCGATGATGCTCGCGACGACCGGCGGCCTGGTACTGATGGCTCCGTACTTCTCTTACGTGTTCTGGTTCTTGGAGCCGAACAACATCATCTCGCGCATTCGTCGCGAAGCCGTCGCGGTCGTGCAGAGCGGCGCCAAGTTCGTCGACGGCGCTTCCAGTGCCCAGGCCCAGGCTCAGACCTTGTCGTCGATGGAAGAGCTGACCGACATCACCAGCAACTCCATCTCCGGCAAGGACAAGATCATCGCCAGTGGCGCAGTCGACGCGCTCAAGGACTTCACCATCGACTACGTGCAGGTGAAGCCCGGGTCGTCCGACATCTGGTTCAACGTCGGCGGCTCGATCCGCTCCAACCCGGACTTCGTCGCGATGGATCCCGAGAGCCTCCACGACCTCGAACAACGCCGCACCTGGGTCGAGTGGAAGGTGATGCGTCAGTACCTCGGGATCTACAACGAGGCTCTCGGGGCAATGCGCGACATCTGTTACTTGGTCGCGATCGACACTCGCTACATTGGCGAGGCGGCGGCCAGGGCCAAGGACGACGAGCTGATCACCCTGGTCTTTCGTTTCATGAACTCGTATCTGCGCTCGACGTTGAACGCCCGCGACGTGCGCACGGCCTACAACGTGCTCAACCAGTACCGCCTGCTCGTCGAGTCGATGCTGCGCCTTGGTCACACCAAGGCCGCGCTCGAGGGCGTCAAGCACATGCAGTACTACGGGCACGTCAGCTTCGACATGAAGCTCACCTTCGTGACCGAGACGATTGCCTACGACGTCTCGTCACTCTGCCAATACGCGCGTGAGCTCGAGGCTTCGATTGAACAGGAGATGGTCGACCTGTTCCTGGAGCTCGATCGGCCCACCTCGGTGCGCAGCCAGGAGCGGGGGCTGATGGGCGTGCGCAAGGCGCAGGTCAAGCTCGCTGCGTACTACTTGCTGCACGGCGACGAACGGCGCGCGCGCATGATCGCCGACGACATGGCGGACGAACCGGCGGAGCGGCTCTTGGCAATTCGCACGGAGCTCGAGCGGGTGACCACCAAAGATTTCTGGGAGATCATCGATCGCGGTCGCAACTTCGAGTACATGCCTCCACGACAGCGCGCGAAGATGGAAGAGTTCTTCGGCTGGCTGAACGTGAGCGCGGCGCCGCCCTCCGGCGCGCCGGAGGCGTGAGCGGGACCCCGGCCGAGCGCGCGGGCGGTGGGGCCCGGGAGGCGGAAGGACTCGGCTGGGGAAGCTCCGGTGCCCCGCAGGCGTACATGCTCGTACATCGGGGTAGGTTCTAGGGGCGACCATGGAAACTCAGCTCAGCGGCTTGATTTGCTCGTTCAAACAGGAAAATGGCTTCGGCACCCTCGAGCTCGAGGACGGCCGGGAGATCCTGTTCGACGTGACGGCCTGCGTCGAAGAGCCCCTGGAGGGGCAGCCCGTCCGGGTGGTGCTCGGGGCTGCGCGAACCGGGGTACCCCGGGCCGTGCTGGTGGAGGTTGCTTCCCAGCCGGAGTCCACGCGTCCGGCGACGACCCTGCCGGAGGCGCTTCGGCGCCTCCAGGCGGAGGGCATCGCGCTCGAGCTGGACGAGTACGAACGCCGCACCATTGCCGAGCGGCTCGGTCAGCCGGGTGAGCTCCCGTCCGAGCTCGTCAGTGTACTCTCGGAGTACTACCGCGACGACTTCGTCGGGGAGCGCCGGCGGACTGCGGACCTCTATCTCGATCACCGTGGTGACGTCGACACCCTCGACTTCGAGCGGTCGCTCGCTGTGCTGCTTGGTGGCAATGCGGTGACCTTCGACGCGACCGAGGTGAATGTCCGCTCCGTCGACGACGTGGTCGACGCGTTCAACGAAGAGCTGCGCGGGTCAGGCGATGCACGACGCATCGTCCCCTTGGCAACGGAGGGCGAGCACCGCGCGTACTTCTGCATGGCACTGTCACGCGCTCTGCGACTCTCCGCAGTCGGTGTGCTCCGTGTCTGCTGGGGCCGGCCGCACCTCACGCCCAGCGAGCCGCCACCGCGCAACGCGTGATGCTCGAGTGAGCAGCCGCTACATCATCAGAACATGTCTGGCATGGTTGGCGCCGGCAGGCTGAAGATGCCCTGAGCCACCGCCAGGGTCTCGTCGTCCGCCTCGGCCAGGCCCGCGCGCACGACGTCGTGTGGCGTGGCGAAGCCGGAATAGAGCTGTGCGAGGCCCCGGATGTCCAGAGAAAGTGCTCCACTGCCACCCTCGCGGACTTCGGCCCGGCCTCCGGCCACGCTGAGGCGGAGCCGCTGCTCTTCACCCAGGAGCTCGTCTCGAAGCGCAAGATCGAGCTCGGCGCTCTGCCCCGGCGAATAACCTCGCGCTCGGAGCGCAGCTGCCGGATCGATGATCCGAAGCATCCAGTGGTGATTGAGCCGGACTTCCGCGCCGCGCTCGGGCAGATCGGTGACGAACGGATCGGCGGGGCTTGCGAAGAAGCTGACGTTTTCGGCGAGCGAACGGTGGTCGGACAAGAAGGAGAGCAGGCGTCGAGCCGCCCGGCGGGTGACGGCCGAGAGATCGGTCAGCGTGAGCTCGTAGGACAGGCCCGCGCTCTTCTGGCGTACGTAGACGTAGCCTTCGACCTTGCCGTCGACCTCCACCAGCCAGCCGCGCGCCGGCTCGTTACGCGGCGCTCGAATGCGCTGCCAGACGTAATCCCCGCGATCGAGGTACCCGTTCTGCCGCGCCGCGTGCGCTCGGTAGGCGGCTTCGATAGCGGTGGCATCGGCGTCGGTGATCTCGCGGACCGGAAGCTCGCGTTCCTGAATGCCGATGCGCCCGGGCGCGAGCTTCACCTGAAATCGGCAGCCCGCGAGCTCGTAGCCGGCGCTGCGGTAGAGGGGCATGGTCGCCGGGTAGAGCGCGGAGAGCGGAACTTGCTGCGCGCGCAGCTCCCTGATTGCGAACGCCATCATCGAGCGCGCAACGCCGCTCCCGCGGGCGGCCGCTGCGACGCCGACCCCCGCGATTCCAGTCATCGGCACACTTCGGCCGCCAAACCACTGCCCCATCGGGACCGACAGATACCCGCCGGCGAGCTTGCCCGCGGCGATGCCGACCCGGACATTGTCGAGACCCGCCCGGGTCAGCCAGGCCTGGCACTCGGTGCTCGAGACACCGAATGACCAAGCCTCGATCTCGGCCAGCGCCGCCAGCTCCGCGTCGCCGTCGATGAGCCGGACGTCGACCTCGGTGCGACTCATTCCGCGGGCTCGCCCACTCCCAGCTCGGGTTTGGCCTCACCGCGCGGGCTCACTCCCGGGCGCTGGTACGGAGTGCCCGTCAGCCGCTTGGCCATCGAGGCGGAGCGCCACATCAGGTAGTTCTTCGTGAACTGGAGCGCGTGCTCGGGGCTCAAGTACGGGTTCTCCAGACCGCCGAGCCGCACCAGGGCGAGGGCCTGCTCCGCGACACTGACCGGACAGCCTTCGAAGCGGATCACCTGCTCGTCTCTGGCGGCGTTCAGCTTGCGGGTCACCTTCGCCATCTTCACGTAGATGTCGTCGTGGCGTGCGGTGTGCGGGTCCTTCGTGGAACGGTCGCGATACTTGCTGCGGATCTGCACGACCTGCTCGCCGATCTTCCCGTCGAAGGTCGCACAGTCGCCGATGAACACGACCTTCTCGCCGGGTTTTGCGTCGATGGGGCCGTCGTAGGCGCCAAAGACCACGTGCATGCGCGGCATCTTGGCATCGCACTCTCGATCGTAGAGGCGCAGGATCTCAATCGCCTCTTCGATGGCCCCCGGGCAGCCGCCCCAGCAGTAGTCGGTGCGTTCCGAGTCCGGCGGCGCGCCTGCGTAGGCCGTGATGTTCGTGCCTTCGAAGTACTTTTCCACGCGGATCAGGCCAACCTTGAAGCCCGAGGCGCGCTCACGGGCTGCCTCCAGCGTGACGTCCCCCGACAGCTCGATGGCTTCCAGGGCCATCGGGCCAAACCCCGCCTCGCTCGTCAGTCGAATGTGATCGACCGTCGTCGGATCGACTCCGATGATCTGGCAACACACGGAGTCGAACGCTACCTGGTTGTTGCCCATGATGATCAGGTTGAGATCGCGGGGAATGGGCGTGAGCATGCGCCCTTCGCCGGCGATGATGGCGTCGATGCAAATCAGCTCGGGCTGAATGATGTGCTGAAGATCGGCGATCTTTTCGTTGAGCCGGTGGTCGTGATCGATCAGCCGGTGCCGATCGTCTTGAATGCCGATGTACGCTTTGATCGAGAACGTCACGGTCGTCCAAGGATGTGCCTTGAATTTGGGACAATTGACGAAGAAGTCGGCAAGCGCGATCGGCTCCGGCGTGAACACGTAGTCCCGCAGCCGCCGCGGGTGTTTGTAGGGGATCTCGACCTGCTGCTCTTCCTCGAAGAAATACGGCTTCACGCCGACGCGCTTGAGCATCGAGAGGAAGCCGGCGCCTTCAAAGGCCTGCCGTGACGGAACGGTGATGCCGCAGCGCTCGCCGACGGCCAGCTCTTTCATCTGCCCGGCGTCGCGATCGCGCAGCGCCAGGAGCACCCCCTCGACGAACTCGTGCCGGGTGTGCGCGTGCTCGAAGAGCGGCCCGGAGGCGACCAGGTTCGGTTTCAGCAGCGTTCGGCCGTGAGGGCGCAGGCCGAGCTCTTCCATGCCTTCACGGACGATGCGGCGGATCCGCTCAGGGTCGTAGCTGTCGCAGTGGCGGAGGATGACCTTCGGTCGCGGGGCGGGACGCATGCGCGGGAGCGTATCACGCTCCGCGGTCCTCGCCCTCCGTCAGCGACGGGCTGGCATACGACTCGAAATCTGGCGCGACGAGCCGCCGCCGTCCAATCCGAGCGAGCTTGACGTTGGGTGCGTCGAGCGCCAACCGATCCCAGAGTTTGCACGTCACCTGTTTGTGTTTTTGGTCGAGGCCCTCGCAATAGTTGGTGAACGCACACCGCCGCACCTGACCACCAAGCCCGAGCCGGACCTTCTCGAACCAATCGGGATCGGCGAGGGTCTGCCGCGCGGAGCCCACCACGTCGGCGTGCCCGTGCTCGAGCAGCGCTTCGGCTTGTGTGAAGCTCGCGATCCCCCCGCACACGACGAGCGGCGTCTCGAGACCGGCGGAGTGTACGGCAGAGCGGATCTGCGCCCCCGCGACGACGTTGCGACCGAAGGGTCCCTGGGCATCGGCCAGCGTGGTTGGCATGCACTCCCACCCGCTCGGCCCGGTGTAGGGGTAGGCCGCGGAACCGACCTGGGGTCGTTTTGCGTCCTCGAATTTTCCGCCTCGAGACAGCGACAAGAAGTCGAACCCGGCGCGAGCGAACGCCACACCCACCTGACTGGCCTCGTCTGGCCGCGTGCCACCGGCGATGCACTCGTCGGCGAGAAAGCGGCACCCCACACAATAGTCCGCGCCGACCGCCGCGCGGACCTCGGTGTACACCTCGAGCGGTAGGCGCAGGCGCCCGGTCAGCGTGGAACCGTAGCCATCGGTCCGGGTGTTCCGCGCCGAGAGGAACGACGCCATCGTGTAGGCGTGGGCGTAGTGCAGCTCGACGCCGTCGAAACCAGCGAGCCTTGCGCGCACGGCCGCCGCGGCAAATGAAGCCGGGAGCGTCTGCGGGAGCTCCCGGATGTGAGGCAGCTCGACGTCAGTGATGCGTTCACGAGCTCCGTAGTCGAGCGCCTCGAGCTCGCGCTCGCTCAGCACCTGTTCCAGCTCCGTGCGGGGCAGGGACGCCAGCAGCGACCGCTGGTTGTCGTCCCCCTGTGCCCGGTCCGCGAGGAGCTGGCGGTGCCTGGCCGTGAGCGCGAAGTAGCTCCGAAAATAACGCTCGGGGTCGGGTCGGCGACGAAGCGAGAGGAAGTCGATCAGCTGGATGAAGAGGCGCGTCTGACCCTCCGAGGCGCGGGTGACCCTTTGCACCAGCTCGCGCAGGCCCGGCACGAAGCGGTCGTGCCCGATGCGCAAGAGCGGCCCGCTGGGCACGTCGCGGATGCCGGTGGCCTCCACGACCAGAGCGCCAGGTCGACCGCGCGCAAAGCGCTCGTACCAGTCGAGCACGTCTTCCGTCACGAAGCCGTCGTCGCTGGCCCGCCACGGCACCATGGCCGGGACCCAGGTGCGCCGGAGAAGGTCGAGGTTTCCCGCGGACAGCGGGCTGAACCAGCGCGATCGGGCAGCCTCGGCCCGAGTTGGCCAGGTCACATCGGGCAGTGGGTGCCGGGTTGCGCCCGGAGGGTGCCACATCGCGCTCCACAGCTTAGGACGACGCAGGCGATACGCGACCGATTTCGAGCTAACCTCAGCCTCAAGCCCATGACCGACGCGCCGAAGCCCCGCGCTCCCGAGCTCGACGAGATCCGGCTTGGCACCACTCTGTCCGATGCCGGCCGAGTCACGATGCGACCGACGGTGCGGGCGGCCGGGCCAACACACGGTCGTCTCGATGTGCTGTGCGACGCACTCAGCGTTGCCATCGAATTTCCCGTGGTGTCCCACGCGGTAGGCACCTACACGGATCTGCTGGCGGGGCTGCACTGGGGTGAGATCCACTTTGCCTGGTTGCCGCCGATGATTGCCGTCCGCGCCATCGCGCGAGGGAGCGCCGTGCCGCTTGCAGCGCCGGTCCGCTCGGGGTCCGCCTGGTATTGGACGGCGCTGTTCAGCAGGGAGGACTCGAACATTCGAGACATCGAGGCATTGAGAGGTGTGCGCGCTGCTTGGGTGGATCACATGAGCTCGGCAGGCTACCTGGTCATCCGCGCGTCACTTGGGGCGGCCGGCGTCGACCCCGCACGAGCGTTTCGCGAAGAGAACTTTCTCGGGACCCACGACGCCGTCGTCGCGGCCGTGCAAGATGGCCGCGCCGATGTCGGCGCGACCTTCGCTCACTTCGATGACGCAGGTCGGATCCGAACTGCGGGCTGGGGCAGAGCGAAGGTCAACGTGATCAAATGCGCGGGCCCGATTCCCTCGGACATCCTGGCGGCCTCGGTCCATCTGGATCCCGAAATTGCCCAGCAGATCTCCGAGACTCTGACCGGGGAGGGCCACTCCGTCGTGCGGCGAGCGGCTTCCGAGCTGCTCGACGCGACCGGCTTCGTCTCCGTCAATCGAGAGCACCTCGCACATCTCGAGGAGCTCGTGACGCACCTCGAGGTCCCGCCGAGCGCCCGCTGACCCCGGCATTGGCTCAAAGCTTCTGCCGCGTTCGACTCAGTTCTTCCGCTCCGGGGCCTTCGCCTCGACCTCGCGCACGAGCTCCGTGGGCGCCGTACCGCGCGCGCGTTCCGGCTTCTCTTGCTCGGGTACTGCTGCGCGCTGCACACCGGGCAGGCTCGGGCAGCTGAGCAAACGCGGCGCGTAACGCTCGGTGAGCGCCGGGTTGCCTTGTTTGTGATACGCGAGCTGCGCGGAGATCTGGGCCGATAGGGTGCGCTTGAGCGCGTCGGCGACCTCCGCCTCTCGTTCGATTCGGTCGTCCAGCTCGTCCGGGTCTCGCTCGAGCTGAAACAGCTCCGTCGTCTTCATGCTGCGGTTGACCACCAGCTTCCACGGCCAGCAGACCACGGCCTCACCGCTCTTCAGCCCCTGAATGTTCATGTAGATGCCGGGCGGCTGCTGCGAAGGCTCGGCCCCGGACAGGAAGCTGCGCCCCTGAAACGCGGGGTGCGGTGGCAGCCGCAACAGGTCCAGCAGAGTCGGCAGGATGTCGAGGTGCGATACCGGGTCGTTGACGTCGGCTGGCTCGAGCCCCTTCGGCCAATGGATCAAGAGCGGGATCCGCGCCTCGGTGTCGTACAGCGTCTTGCCATGGGTCACCTGGCGGTGGTCGTGGAAGTTCTCTCCGTGGTCCGCGGTGATGATCCAGATCGTGTCGTCGAGTTGCCCCGCGCGTTCCAGGGCCTTCTCCAGCCTCCCGATCTGCTCGTCGACATAGTGCAGGGCGTTGTCGTAGCGATTGATGACCTGTTGGCGATCGCTCTCCGGATACCCCAGGTAATCGAAGGTCCCCGGCGTCAGATTGGTGGGTTGATAGGGAGCTGGGATCCCCGGCTGGAGTTTGTACGGGAAGTGAGTCGCCTGAAAATTCACGTACAGCGACCAGGGTTTGGGGCCCTGGCGGCGGATCCAGTCGCTGGCCACCTCGACCGTCACGTGGTCGAGCACCACCAGCTCGCTGCCGATGTCTTGACGCAGCCCATCGTAGTTTCTGGAGTGCCGATAAAAAGTAGGCGTACCCGTCTCTTGGAACTTGAGCATTCCCTGCCAGGTCTCGTCCTGGCTCGAAACGGTCGCGGTGGAATACCCGAGCAGGTTGAAGGCGTCGTGCAAGAGCACGCGCGGGTAGTCGAGGCGCCTGTACACGTCGAGGCCGGTCGTGCGTCTCGGGAACAGCGACGACAGGATGGCCATCTGCGCGTAGTTGGAGTGGGTGGCGGTGGTCCACGCTCGCCGAATGCGCAAGCTGCGCTCCGCGATGCGATCCAAGTTCGGCGTCGTTCCCCGGTCGTAGCCGAAGTAACCGAGATGTTTGATCGAGATCGACTCGAGGGTGAGCAAGAGCACGTTCGTCTTGCGTGTCGGTGCTGCCCTCGCCAGCTCGCGCCAGCGTTTGCCCTCGGTTTGCACGGGGCCCTCGTCTGGCACGCGCCTGGGCGTCCCGCCGATTGCCCTGCCGTTGGCCTCGGGCTCCGCAGTCACCGGCTCCCACTCGCCCGGCGTCAACGACTCGGCGAACGCGGCTTCGGGGCTGGCGGCGGCGAGGTCCTTGCTCACCGCCGCCGGTACCAGACCGGCGCTGGCGAAGCCGGTGAGCGCGGCAAACCCAAGTAGCTGTCTTGGCTGCCGCGCCGCTCCGGTGCGCGGAGAGCGCCGGAGCGCTGCGCGGCCGGCCCGTGTCACCATCACGATGACCGCCGTCACCACGAGACCGAGTAGGGCGACCCAACGCCCGTACCCGACGACGATGGTGAGCAGCAAGTGGGGTCCCCCGGCCATGAAGAACTCCACGGCGCCGAGCGTCAAATAAGACCCCGAGAACGCCTTGAGCACACCGCTGGTGAGGTGGACGCCGACGAAGAGTCCGGCGGCGATCGCCTGAAGCGCTAGCGCCAAGCCGCGCCCGGCACGATGACGCAGCGCGGGAGAAACGAGCAGGGACAACACGAAGAACGACAAGCTGAGGAGCGCTCCGCTGACCGCGGTCGCTGCCAGGATCTTCGTCGCGGGTGGCCTGGGTGCAGACGAAAGCAGGCTGGCTGACGCGCTGGCGAGCCCTGATGCGGCTCCGACCAGCGCCCCGACCTTCAGGCCGTGGAGCGACCAGGAGAGCGGCGACGGTAACGCCTTGGAGTCGGAGCCGTCGGGCACTGAGCTATCAGGGTACCAAGTGGGCACGGAGGTTCCCAACTAATCTCGCGAAGTTGGCGGCGGCGTGACGTGCGTTCAGCAGGACGGACTGGGGCGCGAGTGCGCTCATCCGGCTGCCTTCTCGCGGTGTGCCTTCAAGATCGCCCGGGCGATCACCACATGCTGCACGTCGGTCGCGCCCTCGTAGATCCGCAGCGGTCGAATCGCCCGGTACAGGCGCTCGACCGGGCTCTCGGCGAGCACCCCGCGGCCGCCGCAGAGTTGCACGGCGGAGTCGATGACCCGTTGGGCGGCTTCGGTTGCGAAGGCCTTTGCCATCGCTCCTTCCAACGACACCCGCTCGGCTCCGGCGTCCTTCTCTGCGGCCGCGCGATAGACCATCAGGCGCGCTGCGGTGAGGTCCATCGCCATTGCGGCAAGTTTGTGCTGCACCAGCGCGAGCTCGGCGAGCGGCGCGCCGAACTGCCGGCGCGTGACGACGTGGTCGAGCGCTTCGTCGAGCGCACGCTCGGCCATGCCGCAGGCCGCGGCCGCCACCGTCGTTCGCAGGCTGTCGAGGGTTCCCATGCCCAGCTTGAAGCCGCTGCCTTCGTCTCCGACCCGGTGGGAGAGCGGCACACGACACCCATCGAAGCTGATGTCACCGAGCGGATGGGGCGCCGAGAGCACCAAGGCGCGGTCGAAGTGCAGGCCGGCGGTGCCCGCGTCCACTACGAAACACGACAGCCCGCGGTGCCCAGCGGCCGGATCCGTCTTGGCAAACACGGTGTAGAAATCAGCGATGCCGGCGTTCGAGATCAGGGTCTTCGTGCCGTCGAGAACATAGTGATCTCCATCGCGGCGGGCGGAGGTGGAGAGGGACACGACGTCGCTGCCGGCCTCGGGCTCGGTCATCGCAAACGCCGCCATCAGCTCACCGCTCACGACCTTCGGGAGGTAGGCCTCACGGAGCTCAGCTGACCCACCGAGCAGGATGGGCGTCGCCCCGAGGGCCTGCAACGCAAACACTTCGTCCGCGAGCGGTGACTCGCGCGCCAACGCCTCGCGGATCAGGCAGCAAGCGCGCAGATCCAGGGGCTGAATTGCGGCCATCAGTCCCGAGCGACCGAGCCGCTCCAACATCACCCGCGCCTGCGCTCGCGCCGCGACGTCGTCCGCCGGCACCGGCAACGGCGCGATCTCGCTCCGCGCGAACGCACTCGCCTGCTCTTCGAGCTTCAGGTGTCGTTCCGTCAAGAACGCGCGAACCGTCCGGCAATCGGGCATCGTTATCGGGGCTCTCTTCAGCGGAAGTTGGGCGCGCGTTTGTTGCGGAAAGCCTCGTAGGCTTCCCGAAAATCCGGGTGAAGCATGCACGCGGCCTGGGCCTCGGCCTCGAGGTCGATGGCCGCCATGAACTCCATCGATGCTTCGCGGTTCAGCAAGGCCTTGGTGACTTCGAGCCCATAGCCGGGACCGCGGGCGAGCCGCGCGGCGAACGCTTGCGCCTCCATCAGGACGCCATCGGTGGGCACCACCCGGTTGTAGAGGCCGATGCGCAAGGCCTCCTCGGCGCTGATGAAGTCCCCCGTCATGAGCAGCTCGCTGGCGCGCCCGAAACCCACGACCCGAGGCAAGAGCCAGCACATGCCCATGTCGGCGCCGCTCAGCCCCACCTTGGTGAACAGGTACGCGATGCGGGCGTTTTGAGCTCCGATACGCACGTCCGCAGCCGTGGCAATCACGGCGCCCGCGCCGGCCACCGTGCCGTTGAGCGCCGCGACGATCGGTCGTCGGCACTTGCGCATGGCCACGACCAGCTCGCCGGTCAGGCGGGTGAACTCGAGCAGCCCTTGGTGATCCCGCGCGAAGAGCTGCCCGATGATGTCCTCGACATCGCCGCCGGAGCAGAAACCCTTGCCGCTGCCGGTGATCACGATCGCGCGGACGTTGGCTTCGGTGTCCAGGGCGCGGAAGGTCGCGCCGAGCTCGGTGTAGACCTCGAAGGTCAGCGCGTTGAGTCGATCCGGACGGTTCAGTGTCACGGTCGCGACATGGGTCTCGGGGTCGAGCTCGTAGAGGAAGCTCTTCGGGGTGATCGGCATGGACACGGTCTCCTGACTACGCGGGTAACACGGCAGTGGCCTCGATCTCGACCTTGGCGCCCTCTTCCAAGAGTGCCTTCACCTCGACCAAGGTCATCGCGGGATAGTGGCGTCCCATGAGCGAGCGATACGCGGCGCCGACTGCCGACAGAGCCGCGACGTACTCGTCTTTGTCCGTCACGTAGAGGGTCATGCGAGCCACGTGGGCGGGCTCCCCACCTGCGGCGCGCACGACGCTGACGACGTTCGTCAGCGCCTGGGCGAACTGCGCGCTGAACTCCGGCCCCACAATCGCTTGTTTTTCGTCCCAACCGACCTGCCCGGCCACGAACAACAGTCGCCCGCCGGCCGGCGTGAGCACACCGTTCGAATAACCCTTGGGGGCGCCGAGCGCCGCTGGATTCACCAATACATGTGTCATGAAAGCAGCCCTCCGCCATCGATCACGATGGCTTGTCCGTTGATTCCGCCGGCTTGTTCGGCACACAGCGACGCCACGACGAACGCCACTTCATCCGGGCGGATCAGTCGTTTTTGATTCGCGGTCTTCAAGATTGCGGCCAGGGCGCCGTCGCGGTCGAGCTGAGTCTTGTCGACCACGCGATCAACGGAAGCCTGCGTCATCTCCGTATCGACGTAGCCAGGGCACACTGCGTTGATGGTCACACCCTTGTCCGCGTACTCGGCGGCGGCAACCCGGGTGAAGCCGAGCACGGCATGTTTGGACGCCGTGTAGGCGCCGACGTAGGGCGCGCCCATGCGTGAAGTGATCGAGGCCACGTTGACGACGCGGCCCCAGCGCCGCTCCGCCATGCCAGCGATGAACGCTCGCGTGCACAAGAACGGTCCCGTGGCGTTCACGGCAAGCACGCGATTCCAGTCGTCCAGGGTCGTTGCCTTGATCGGCGCCGAGCTCGCGATGCCGGCGTTGTTGATCAGGATGTCGACCGGGCCGAGTTTCTGGCTGGCGTGGGCGAGCAACGCCTCGACACTGTCCTCCTGGGTCACGTCGCAGGTCGTTGCGTGAGCCTCGAAGCCGTCCCGGGTGAGCTCCGCCGCGACGCGCTCCACCTGATCCCGGGAGCGGGCCGCGACCAGCAGCCGTGCGCCCGCTCGGCTGAGCGCATGTGCCACCGCCGAGCCGATCCCGCGTCCGCCGCCGGTGATGACCGCGGTTTTGCCTCGAAGCAGCATGGGCGCCCACCATTGTCGCGCCGAGCCCCGGCGGCAACGCGAACGCGCGCCCGGTCCGGCACCAGTGGTGGGCTGCGGCCTCTTGCGCACACGGGTACGTTTTGGTAGGAGGCGCGCGTACCTTTGCTTACCAGCCCTTACTCGTGATTTGCGGCTGATTTCAAGAGGCATTGCCATGAAGACCCGACTCGTCTGCGCCGTTTCTCTCACGACCCTGTTCTCGATGTTCGGTTGCGCTGCGAGCAGCGCGCCGGAGCCCGGTGTGCCCAACGAGGAAGCGCCGGCAGATTCGGGCAAGGCCGACGGGCTCAGTGCGGACAACTGGACCTACTACTCCGCCCGCCCCGACTACCGAAAGTGCATGTGGCCGATGTGCGGCGGCGTGTTCGTCAAGCGCGTGAATCAACCGAAGACGAAGTGTGCGGACGGGAAGTGGGCGAGCGAATGTTACGTCAGCGAGCTGGACTGGAGCGAGGTGGGGCTCAGCGAAGCTGACGAGAACGCAGCCGACAGCGCTGCGCGCTCCGGTCAGGTCGTCTTGCGCGGCAAGCTCGGCACGGTCAACCAGAAGACCATGAGCTACAGCGTGTTCGAGGTCAGCGAGGGCTGGCGTGCAGCGACGGACAATGCAGCCTCCGGCATCTTCTACCGAGCCGAAGGCTCTGGGATCGTCTGCATCACGTTTCCTTGCCCAGTGGTCGAGGCGACGCGCCTGAACCGCAAGCTGAAGCCGACGGCGACGTACGCAGGTGTGGATCTCTCACCGAGCGGAGCGACGCAAGCGCAGCTCGACGCAGCGTGGGAGGAGATGTCGGCGCACGGGCTAATCGTGGCCGCCAGCATCGAGAAAGTGACGGGTCCCGCGGGTTCGATGGACGGACTCCGCGCTGCGCAGTTCTTCACGCGTATCAGTCCCAGCGCAGCGAACCCGTGCAAGCCGAGCGGCTGCTCCGGCCAGCTCTGCTCCGACCTGGACCTGGTGACGACCTGCGACTGGAAGCCGGAGTACGCGTGCTACCAGAAGCTTGGCAGCTGTGAGCCCCAGGCCGATGGCAAGTGCGGCTGGACTCAGAGCGCCGAGCTTCAAGCGTGCCTCGCCAAGCCGTGACCCAGCGGCGCCGCGATCTCCCGAGGCCCGGGGGGGCGGACCCTCACTCTGGGCTGGAATCGCGCAAAGCGCGCGCCGTCTCCATCTTGTCGCGCAAAGAGTTCGCGAATTACGGCTGAGCGTCGGGGCTCAGTTGGCCGCAGAGCGCGCCGCGCGCCATCAATCGACAGAAATGTCTTTTGAGCTGACGCCCATCATCGGCCTCGGCTTGTGAATTGCTTTACTCATCGTTCGGCAGCGCTGAGCGGCGGGAACGCCGAGGAGGCTTTCAGATGCGAGTTCGAGCAACCATCAGCTTCGTGGCAGCAGCGGCTCTCGCCGCCAACCTCGTGGCCTGTGACAAGAAGACCGAAGGCGGCACGCCCGCGCCGAGCGCCAGCGCCGGCGCAGAAGGGCCCGCCCTTGGCGCCGAGGCTCAGGCCGGCAAGACGATCTACGACACACAGTGCCAAGCCTGCCACAGCATCGGCGCCGGGGATCGCGCCGGCCCCGATCTGAAGGACGTGAGCAAGCGCCGCCAGAAGGACTGGCTGGTCAAGTGGATCAAGGACCCGGTCGGCATGGCCAAGGACGATGCGGTCGGGAAGGAGCTGCTCGCAAAGTACAAGACCCAGATGCCGCCGCTCAACCTGACCGACAAGCAGATGAACGACGTGCTCGCCTATATCGACACGATCAGCGCCGCGGGGGGTCTGCAGGTGAAACAGGAGCCTCCGGTCGAGCTCACCGGCGCGGACTTCGAGCGAGCCAAGGGCATCTTCTTCCAGCGCTGCGCGGGCTGCCACGGCACGCTGCGCGCGGGCGCCACGGGGCCGAACATCCAGCCCGAGCGCACCCGGAAGCTCGGCACCGCGACCATCAAGAACACACTCATGAACGGCCTGCCTGGCGGCATGCCGCCCTGGGGCAAGATCGGCGTCCTGAACGACGAAGAGATGACCTTGATGGCCAACTACGTCCAGATGCCGCCGCCCGAGCCCCCGGCGATGCCGCTCGAAAAGATCAAGGGCACCCACAAGGTGCTCGTGCCTGTGGACCAGCGCCCGAAGAAACCCGAGACCAAGCGCAAGTGGGAGAACTTCTTCGGGGTCGTGCTCCGTGACGCTGGCCAGGTCGCCATCATCGATGGCGACACCAAGGAGAAGCTGGTGATCATCCCGACGGGATACGCGGTGCACATTCTCCGTGCATCGGTCTCTGGTCGTTACTTCTACGCCGTGGGCCGCGACGGAAGGGTCAGCTTGATCGACCTCTGGACCGAGACTCCAACGCTGGTTGCCCAGGTCCAAGGCTGCATGGAAGCCCGCAGCGTCGATGGCAGCAAGGCCAAGGGCTGGGAAGACAAACTCGTCATCGAGGGCTGTTACTGGCCGCCCCAGTACGTCGTGTACGACGGGCTCACGCTCGAGCCGAAGGCGGTTCAGAGCGTGCTCATGGACGCCGTCGACAAGACGCCGCTCAAGGAGAATCGGGTGGCCGCGATCGTCGCCAGCCACCACGAGCCGCTCTGGATCGCCAACCTCAAGGAGTCCGGCTTCATCGCGCTGATCGACTACAGCAAGCCCGACTTTCCGATGGTCGAGAAGCTGGCTACGCAGCGCTTCCTCCACGACGGCGGGTTCGACCACACCAAGCGCTTCATCATGATGGCCGCCAACATGAAGAACGAGATGGTGGTGGTGGACACCAAGGAGAAGAAGTTCGTCACCAAGTTCGAGACCGGCAACAAGCCGCACCCGGGGCGCGGCGCGAACTGGGAGGATCCAAAGTTCGGCTGGGTCAACGCCACCACCCACATTGGCGAGCCCAAGCTGACCATCTACGGCGCGGATCCAGTGAAACACCCGGAGCATGCCTGGAAGGTGGTGCGTGAGGTCAAGGTTGGCGGCCCCGGCAGCCTCTTCGTCAAGACTCATCCCAAGAGCCCCTGGGTCTGGATGGACTCGCCGCTGGCGAACAAAGAAGAAGAGACCCGCCAGATCTGCGTCTACAGCAAGAAAGAGGGCAAGATCGAGAAGTGCTGGACCCCGATGGAACGGGGCCGGTCCGTGCACTTCGAGTACAACAAGGACGGCACCGAGGTGTGGCTGTCGGGTTGGGACAAGAAGGGCGCGCTCATCATCTACAACGACAAAGATCTCAAAGAGATCAAGCGCATCGAAGAGGACTGGCTGGTGACCCCCACCGGTAAGTTCAACCTGTACAACACCGCGCACGACGTCTACTGACGCTCGTCCTCGCGGAGCCGGAGCCGCGGCCGCTCGCCCTCTCGGGCGAAGGTCGCGGCTTCGTGTTGGGGGCAGGTCATCAAGATGAACTGTTTTCGCAGCGCTGAGCCCCGGCGGAGCGCTGATTGCGCCCCGGACTCTTCAACGCTCGCGATGGAGTAGCCTCACGGCACAGCTCTTGAAGGTAACGCGCCAATGTTGATGGTGAGCGATCTCTTACGGGCCGCGAGCGACCCTTCGGCGCCGGCACAGCTCGAGCAACGGTCGCCCGACCGCTACGCCGAACCCGAGCGTGGCGTTCCGGTGGTGGTCTGGAACGTCGTTGGCCACTGCAACCTGTCGTGCCCGCACTGTTATGCCTCCGCCTCCAAACAACCGTCCCCCGACGATCTGACCACCGAGCAGGGCCTCGCGTTGCTCGACGCGCTCGCGGACGCGGGAACCAAGGTGGTGATCTTCAGCGGCGGCGAGCCGATGCTACGCAAGGACCTGTTCGAG
Source organism: Myxococcales bacterium (assembly GCA_016706225.1). Classification (NCBI taxonomy): domain Bacteria; kingdom Pseudomonadati; phylum Myxococcota; class Myxococcia; order Myxococcales; species Myxococcales bacterium. The sequence goes on along the minus strand of JADJKB010000003.1, from coordinate 63,409 downwards.
CTGATCGAGCGAGCGACCTCCCTCGGGCTCATCCCCCAGCTCTCGAGCAACGGAGTGTTCATTGACGACGAGGTCGCCCGGCGACTGAAGGACGTCGGCGTCAAGTACGTCGGGATCAGCATCGACGGGATGCGGGACTTCAATGATCGCTATCGCGGCTTGACCGGCGGTTTCCGGCGGGCAAGCGACGGGCTCGTGGCGTCCCGGCGGGCGGGCATCAAGACGGGGCTTCGGATCACACTCTCGAAGCTCAACGCGAGTGAGCTCGAGCCGCTGATCGATCACGCGGCCACGCTCGGAGTCGAGCGGTTCTACGTGTCACACCTGCTGTACTCGGGGCGGGCATTTCGGATGGGGGACGACGATCTCTCTCCGGCGGAGTCTCGGTCGGCGCTGGATCGACTATTTTCCCGCGCGAAGCTTCAGCTCGAGTCCGGCGTCGGGCCCGACATCGTCACCGGTGGGAACGACTCGGATGGGCCTGCGCTGCTTGCCTTCATCCGACAAGAGCTGGGGGGCGACGCCGCCACCCGCGTCGAACGGCTGCTCTTGCTTCGGCGCGGCAACTCGGCTGGCGAAAAGATCATCAACGTCGATCACCTCGGGCGGGTCCATCCCGACCAGTTCTGGCAAGCCGCTACGTTCGGCAACGTGCGTGAGGACTCGTTGGCGCAGATCCTGGCGCACCCGCTCAGGGCTCAGCTCCGGGAGCGGACGCGACACCTCACCGGGCGCTGCGGCAGCTGCAACTACGTCGAGCATTGCCGGGGCTCGCACCGCGAACGCGCGCTGGCCCACTCCCGCGACATGTGGGCGTCCGATCCGGCTTGTGTGATGACCGACGCCGAGATCGGCTTCGTTTCCCAGGAGTCACATCCCGCATGAAAAGGTTGTTGCTCTGCACCTGTCTGCTCGTGGCGGCTTGTCAGTCGCCCGGCGCTGCGCCCGCACCGTCGGCTGCACCGTCGGCTGATCCCGCAGCGTCGGCGGCCTCACTCCCGACAGCGGCGCTGCCGTCCGGAGGCATCGGCTCGCGCGTGTTCGTCGTCGAGCGCGAGACCGAGAGCCTGGGTGTCTACGATCTGAGCGAACGCAGCTACACCGCGTCGCGAATCAAGGGCCTCGGCAACATGCGTCACGCGACCATGACGTTCTCGCCGGATCTACGCTGGGGGTACGTCGCGACCCGCAGCGGCAAACTCTCCCGTATCGATCTCACGAAGGTCGAGCTCGCGGGGGAGGTGGAGGTGTCGAAGAACAGCATCGACATCGCCATCAGCCAGGACGGCCGCTACGTCGCGACCGCCGAGTATCAGCCCGGTGGCATCACCATTCTCGATTCACAGACCCTGAAGGTGGTGAAACGCCTGCCAGCGGAGATGGAAAAAGGCGGACAAAAGCTGATGTCTCGCGCCACCGGTGTGGTGGACGCGCCCGGCAACCGGTTTGTGTGTGTGTTGATCGAGGGCGCGGAAATCTGGGTCATCGACGCCTCCGGCGCGGAGCCGAAGATTGAGCGCAAGGTCAAGACCAGCACCGACGAGCCCTACGACGCGATGATCACGCCCGACGGTCGCTGGTACGTCGTGGGTCACATGGGGAGTGAGCACGTCTCCGTGCTCGACCTGCGAGACCCGAACGCCGGTGTCAAAGAGGTGAGCCTGCGGGATCCCAAGCAGAAGTTCGACAAGGGGACCCCCGTGAAGCTCCCGCACATGGCCTCGTGGGCGGTCGCCGGCGACAACGTGTTCGTTCCGCTGGTCGGGGAACCGCGCATGGTGGTCCTGGACCGCAACACGTGGGCGTTCAAGACGAGTGTGCCCGTACGAGGACACCCGGTGTATTCCGTGGCCTCTCCCACCGGAAATGAAATCTGGGTGAGCTTCTCCGGAGTCGAGAACGACGCCTATCTCGAGGTCATCGACACCCAGACCCTGAAGGTGAAAAAGAGCATCAAGGTCGGCGCCCGTATTTACCACCTGGACTTCACACCCCGGGGTGGTCAGGTGATCGTCAGCGCCAACAAGGACAACAAGCTCGCACTCGTGGATGCCACGACCTACTCGGTCATCGACGAAGAAACCGTCAACTCTCCGTCCGGCGTCTTCGGCGCCTGGCGCGCCTTCAGGATCGGTCTGTGATGGAAATGACACTCTCGGAGAGCAAGCTCAACTCGGGAAAACAGAACGAGCTCGCGCACGCCATTCAAACCAACGTGCCTTTCGTTTCTCGCCCGTTCGCCCAGGTCGGCCGCTCGCTGGGTGTGTCGGAGGACGATGTGCTCGAGCAACTCACGCTCTGGAGCTCAGAGACCAAACTCAGGGAAATATCCGCCATTTTGGAGGGCAGTGCCCTGGGCTACGACAGTGCGCTGGTGGCGGGTGAGGTTCCGGCCGAGCGCCTCGAAGAGGTGGCGGCGGTCATCAACGCTCACCCCACCGTCACTCACAACTACCTGCGCAACCACAGCTACAACGTGTGGTTCACCATCGCCGTGCCCACCGAGATGGGGCTCGAACGAACGCTGGCGCTCTTGGCTGAAGAGGCACGGGTCGAGAAGTTTCATCCCTTGCGCAGGACCCACACCTTCAAGGTGGGCGTCAATTTCGACCTTCTGTCCAAAGAGAGCACGACGCCCGTGGTCGCACTCCAGGCCGCCATTCCATTCTCAGCCGGCGAGCACGAGCAGCGGATGTTTCGCGCCATCCAGACTCCGCTACCCCTGGCCGCCGAACCGTTCTCGCGACTCGCCGGGCAGTTTGGCGTCGATGAACAGAGCTTGCTCGGCTTCGCGCAGACCCACCTCGGGAATGCGATGCGCCGCTACGTCGCCACGTTCCGACACCGCAGGCTCGGCGTGCGCGGCAACGGCATGGTGGTCTGGCAGGTCCCCGAGTCGGAGTTGCCTCGCCTGGGACCGATGCTGGCCGCCGCCCCAGAGGTCAGCCATTGTTACGCGCGCAACGCGATCCCTGGTTTTTCCTACACGCTCTACAGCATGCTGCACGGCCCGGACGAAGACGCCTGTCGCGAAACCGCACAGCGCATCTCTCGAGAACTCGGGGTCGACGACTACCTGATCTTGTTCAGCTCGCGAGAGTTCAAGAAGTGCCGGCTGCGATACTTCCTGCCGGAGCTCGACGCCTGGTGGTCGGAGCACCAGGCGTCCGTCAAACCCAGCTGATCGGGGCCCCCAAACCTCCCGCCCCGAGACCAAGGGAGGCGCAAAACCCCCTGGAACGGCTTCGTCGGCGCGGGTCCACCCGGGAAAATGCCCGGATAGCGGACATGTTCCCGATCATGACATCCGTCACTGACCGGCCCCGGCCGGGGGTCACGCTGCTCACTGTATGGCCACTCTGAGTCTGGATCCCGGAAACCTCTCCGCGCTCTCCCCGCTCGTCGTGCGGAGGCGCGAGTTCTTGGACACCTGGCGTGCCGTGTGTGTCAGTGAGTTCGGTGGCACGCTCGAGATCGAGCCCAAGGACTTCGATGGCGCCTTCGACGCCGAGCTTTCACACCTGGGTGACCCCGAGGTTGCCAAATCTCCGGACCGGGTGGACGCCGCACTGCAGGCGACTGCGGCGTGCCTCGCTCGTCGGGGTGTGCCTCTGTCGTACTTGCTGGCGCTCTCCGCGTGCAGCGCCACTGCGGCGCAGAAGACATTTGGTAGCGAGCTTGGGCCAAGCCAGCTGCGCGCGCTCGGCGACCTCGAAGCCCTGCGGGCGAGGGTCTACGCACGGGCGTATCAGGATTGGAACGCGAACGAGCGCAGTCGCTGCTCACCCGCGTTGATCCCGTTGCGCCGCCGCACCAACGACACACTGCCGGGCCAACCCATCTTGGTGGGGAGCAGCCCCACACTCGAACGGGCGCGCGAAGCGGCAGCACTGGCCGCCAAGAGTCGGCGCGACGTGTTGATCGTCGGCGAAGACGGTACAGGCAAAGAGACGCTGGCACGCTTCATTCATCAACTGGCGGGTGAAGAGCGCGCGCTGTTCGTCTCGGTGAACTGTGCGGCGCTGCCCACCCACCTCGCCAGCAGCGAGTTGTTCGGTCAAGCCAGCGACGGCTCCCCCGAGCGCTACACCGGTGCTTTCCGGTCCGCGGCCCGTGGCACGCTCTTCTTGAGGGAAGTCACCAAGCTGTCGCCCGAGGTGCAGGGCCAGCTGGTGCGTGTGCTCTCGGAGCGCAGTGTGCGTCCCGTGGCGGCGACCCGCGACGTGCCCGTGGACGTCCGAGTCGTGGCGTCGACCAGTCGTGATCTCGATGCCGCGGTGGCCAGCGGTGAGCTGCGCAGCGATCTGCTCGAGAAGCTCAGGGTGGCAACCGTCGTCATGCGCCCGCTGCGCGAGCAGACGGGGGACATTTCCGCGCTGGTCGACCATTTCCTGGCGACGTTTTGCCATCGGCGCTGCGGGTGCATCTGGGGCGTGTCCCAGCGCGCGCTCGACGTGCTGGTGTCGGCGCACTGGCCGGGAAACGTGCGGGAGCTGCGCAACGTCGTCGAGCACGCGGTCACCCACGGCGAGGGCGGGCTGATCGAAGTGCGGGATCTGCCAGGCCACCTGAGCCAGGGAGCGACCGAGGTTCCTACGCGGGAGCCAACTGCGAGTGACCTGCCGAGCCTGGCAGAAGCGGAGACCCAGCTGATCAAGACGACCTTGCACCACTTCGGTGGCAACAAGGTCCGGGCCGCGATGTCCCTCGGGATCTCGCGCCACAAACTCTACGACCGGCTGCGCAAGCTCGGCATTCCGTGAGCCCGAAACGCCCGAGCGGGAAACCTCTCGAGCTCGGTTGTCCCTCTTAGAGCAAGCGCCGCGCGGTCGCGCCCCGCCTCGGGCGGCGCGCGACCACCAACGCGAACAGCATCGCGAGAGTGGTCCAGCGGGGAGGTGAGGTCCGCCGGCCGACGATGCTGGCCCCACCGCATCCACCACCGGTGTCGGTGTCCGCCGAGGCCTCCGGCCCTTCGCCCGTGTAGAGCTGGGCCATCACGCTCTGATCCGGTTCGCCCAGCTTCCGCTTCTTCAGCTCGCACTTTCCGGTCTTGAAGAACATGGTCGTCGAGGGGTCCGCTGCATCCTCGTCCAGGCCGAAGAAATGGCCTGCCTCGTGGGTCACGACGTTCTGCAGGTCGTAGCGGGCGTTGCAGCCCGGGGACTCGTGCCCGCTGTCGTCGTCGTCCTCGGCTGTGTCGGGCACACCGAGTGGAGGTGAATCGAGCAAGCCGAAGGGCTTCTTTGCGTTGATGATGATGTCGGCTTCGACGATGCGCCCCGTGGCCTCGTCGACGAACCCGATGGTGATGGCGAGATCGTTCTTGTGCCCCGGGATATCGATCGGAGCGAACGACACCGTGCTCTTGCCGTCCGGCTCGAGCTTGGCGCTGGTGCCGCTCGTGGTGTCGAAGGTCACACTGGGAAGACTGGCGCGGCTCCCGAGCCAAGTGCCGAACGCGTTCTGCACCGCCTCGGTTGCACCCGGACCCACGGCGCCGACCGAGCTGTCGATGTGCAGCGTCAGCTTCTGTGAGGCCCAGCGCTCGGCGTGTCCGGCTTTGGTGTGTTTGGTCTGGGGAGCACCGTTGATGACGACCAGCGGCGCGAGCTCACCGCGCGGTGGCGGTTTGTTCTTCGCCTGAACGCCCCATGCCCCCGCCGCGACCAGGAGCAGCGCCGCGCCGACGGCCAGCCACGCGCGCCGTCCCGCTCGGGCTGGGCTGCCTGCCGTCTCTGTGTCAGGTGGCGGGCCCTCGGTGTGAGACAGGGGCCGAAGAGTGAAGATGCTGCGCTTCGGGGGAAGCGAGAGGGGCAGCGGGGCGCGGGACGGTCCAGTTGGTTGCATGGTCCAAAGACTGGAAACGGCTCGTCGGTCCAGAACTTGAGCGGCAAACGGTCAGGACGCTCCAGGGAGCTTGAATCCCCGCTGTTCCGCGTACCAAAGGCCGACCGCCGCCAACAAAAGCAGGACTCCGCCCCCAAACACGACGACCACGACCGCAACCAGGAGACCGCGCCGAGGTCGTCTCGGTTGGCTGCCCACCGAGACCGGAGGCGCCGCCCCAGGGGCCGGCCCCGGACTCGCCGGAGGCGGGGCTCGGGCTGGGAAAGCTGTCAGCACAGGCTCAGGCGCTTCCGCGCTTGGTGGAACGGGGGCGTGTCGTCCCTGGGCCTCGGGTGGCGGTTGGGCCTGCAGTCTGCGTCCGAGTTCCGCCTGGGCTCGGGCGACTGCCGCCGCGTCCTCCGGTGAACCGTAGACTCTCGTTGCGCCGAGATTCGACGCGGCGGACCGCGCCATTGGCGCGGCGGTCGGCGGCGGCGCGGGCGACGCCGCAGCTACCGCCCGTGGCACCGGCGCGGAAGCGACCGCTGGCGCAGCGGGCGGTTCGGCGGCCTCGGGGGACGAGAGCAGCGGGGCGGGCCCGTCTTGCATCACGAGCGTGCTGCCCAGGACATCGATGCGCTTGAGTGCCTGCTCGACGGCCGCTTGCATTTCCCGCGCGTGCTGCCAGCGCCGAGTCTTGTCGAACTCGAGCGCGCGGTCGACAACCTCGACGACCGATCGCGGTAGGCTCGGCAGCACACTTCCGATCGAGCGCGCCGGCTCCGTGGCCGCGGAAATCAAGCGGTCTTGTGGCGTGTCGCCTGGGTGGACCGGACGGCCCACGAGCAGCTGGTACATGGTCGCGCCGACGGCGAAGAGATCCGTCCTCGCGTCGACCTCGTCCCAACGACCTCGGGCTTGCTCCGGTGCCATGAACGCAGCCGAGCCAAGCAGGTCGCCCGAACGTGTCAGCTCCGCATCGAGCCGCCCCTCGCGAACTCGGGCGATGCCAAAGTCCACGACCTTCACGCCGCGGTCATTGGTAACGAAGATGTTGCCCGGCTTGATGTCGCGATGGATCACGCCCTTTTCGTGCGCGGTCGCCAGCACGTCCAGAACTCCCACCATGTTCCCGAGCACCGTCTTGGGATCGAGCCGGCCTTTGCGCTCCCTGCGAAGATCGGCCAGCGTCTTTCCCTCGAGCAGCTCCATCACCAGGAACGCAAGCCCGTCGTCGGTTACGTCGTCGTCGAAGACGGTGACGGCGCCCGGATGTCCGATGCTGTTGGCCGCGTATCCCTCGCGCAAGAAGCGGCGACGGACCTCCGAATTTCCGGAGAACTCCGGGAACAGCAGCTTGATCGCAACACGGTTCTTGTTGCGATGAGTCGCGGCGTACACCCACGCCATGCCGCCGATCCCGAGCAGGGCGTCGAGTTGCCACTTGTCTTTGAGCACACTGCCCACTCGATTCGCGGCCGCGTCGTTCTTGGGGCTTGGGACCACGGAGCCACCGAGTATACGTCGCCGTGCCCTCAGCGTGACCTCCGCAAAGCACCCGACACGGATTGACGCTCGCGCGGGCGGGTGTGAGCCTCTCGGCTCGATGCCCTGCGCCCTGGTCGAGCTCCGGGTCCCGAGTCTGCCCCTCGGGGTGACGAGGGACGGCGGGGTTTGGCTTCGGATCGCCCGTTCGCGGCGGAGCTCGGTCCGCCCGGATTGGCAGCCGCTGACCGAAGATGCCGACGTCGCCGTGCGGGTCACCCCCGACGGCAAGGTCGCCGAGACGCTGCGGATCCCGGGTTTGGTGCGGGTGATTGAGGCCGGCTCGACGTTGGTGGGACTCGTTCCTGGCGCCGACGGCGATCAACTGGTTTGGACTCGCGGGCGATCGGGTGAGGGGTTCGACCTGCGAGGCGCCGATGAGTTCCGAGCGCACGGCGTGCTGCGAGCGCAGATTGACACCGACTATGCCGTCCTCGATGCCGCGCAGCCGAATCAACCCTGCCCGGTCATCGAGCTCGCATCCGGGCAGAGCATTGGCGCGTTTGCGCCGCGGAAGAGTGAGCAGTTCTACTTCGCCGTCGACGCGCAGCGCGTCTACGCCAGCAGCACCGACACTCGTGCCTGGACGCGCGCCGGCGAGCTCATGTGGCATGCGCCGGTGCGCACCAAGGCCACTGCCAGAATCGCCGGGTACGCCGGCGACCTTTGGCTGGTGTCACCCCACGAAAAGGGTCAGGAGTTGCTGTGCCTCGACGGCGCATCGGGTGAGGTTCTGCGCCGGTCGAAGGTCCCGCCGGTGCATTCTCTGGTCGGCACGGCGGAAGGCCTGCTGGTTGGGCATGAGCTCGGTGTCTGGTTGGTGCGAGGGCGTGCCGGGCGGCCGTCGAGTCTGCTGAAGGCGCGGCTCGATTGTGTAATGACGGACGGCGTCGGGTATGCCGCCTTGTCGCGCGAGACACAGACCCTCTTCGTCGCGCGTGCCTTGCGCTCGCAGCCGCTCGCCGTTGCGCTTGCGCGCGACACGGCAGAGGAGCTCGACCTGGCGCAGGTTGCCGGAGGGCATGCCGTTCTCAGACCGGTCGTCGAGCTCGAAGAGGAGCGTTCTCAGCTGCTGTTCGGGGACGAACGCACGCCGCGCATGGGTCGCAGCTTCACCTGGGTGCCGCTGACGCTGGCGCGTCGAGCGACGTCCCTCGTAGCCAGACGTTACGTTGCGGAGCCCGCGGGCGACGAGCCGCTAGCGCTCGCTGCCAGAGAAGAGCGCGTGGTCGGCGCACTTGCGGAGCATCACGTGCTCGAGCTCAGCGAAGCAGATGAACGCCTGGCAAACGCCCTGCTTCGGCACGGCATCGTGCCAAAGGCCTGGCAGACCAAGCTGCGAGCGCAGCTGCTCAGGGGCGAAGCTCCGCGGCTCGGCTCGCTGCTCGCCCGGGTCTACGCCGACGCCCCCGACAAGGGGCAGCGCATCGGTTTTTTTGCGTGTGAACGCCTGCGGCAACGAGGTGCGGCCGGCCTGGTGCTGGATCTGGAGCGGCTGCTACGCGACGAACCGGTTCGCGTGCGACAGCTGCGGCTCGAAGCGTCGGAGACCCGGGTGACCCTCGCCAACGGAAAGGACGTGCTCGAGATCGATCTGACCGGCAGCGACGACCCGTCGGAGCTTTCGCGGGTGCTGAATCAGGCGCTCGAAGCCGCCGGCTCCGCACGGCGTCTCTTGCCACTGGACGCCGAGCCACGCGAGCGTGCGTTTCTGTTGTGGGAGCCCGCTCGTGTCTCGACGCTGAAGCGCGCCGGCATCAAGGGCGTCGGCAAGCCACTCTGACCTCGGGGCGCTGCCACGCCGAACGGTGGAGCGCTCACGACCGCTCCACCGTTCACTCACTCGATCCGGGCTCAGGCTGAAGGGCGTCCGTTCGAGCGTGGCGTCCGCTGAGTGTCTCTCAACATCTCCGTGCGCAGCAGCTCGAGCTCTGGGCTGCGGGGATTCTCTGCGCTCCCGGAGAGCGGGCTCTCGACGAGCTTCGCGGACATCAAGACCGCGAGCATCGTCTCGAGCAAACCGCCGCCGGTGCCAGCGTTTCCGCCACCAACGACGACCCGGGGCACGACGTCGACGCCGGCCCGTTCGATGGCCTCAGAGAAACGATTGAGCACCGCCTCCTCGCCCAAACCCGCCGCTCAGTTCGCGGTCGAGGCGGCGGAATTGAAGGGATATCCGGTTGCCCGGTGGCCGGCCAGCCACGCCGCCTTGTGCGCCGCGCGGCAACGGCTCAAGCTTTGCTTCATGCGCCTCGGCTGGCTCGCAGTGGTCCTTTTGGCCGGTTGCAGCAACGTGCTCGGGTACGACGATGTGTCGTTCGGTGACGCGGGGGTCAGCGGAGGCGGTGGCGCGGCGAGCGGCGGCAGCGGCGCGGGCGGAGCGTCCGGCACCGGAGCCTCAGCGTCGGGCGGTGGTCCGGTGGGCGGCGCTGCCGGTGCCGCGTCGGGTGGCACGACTGCGTCGGGTGGCGCCGCGTCGGGCGGTACGACTGCGTCGGGCGGCGCCGCGTCGGGCGGCACGACCGCGTCGGGCGGCGCGAGCGGTGATCCGTACGAATCCTACCGGCAGAAGTGCTTCGACCAGATCAACACCTATCGTGCCACGCTGGGGTTGAGCCCCTATCAGCGTTGGACGAGCGCCGAGGCATGCGCCGACGGTGAAGCCAAGAGCGACAGTGAGTCCGGCAAGGCTCACGGCGCCTTCCCGTCGTGCGGAGAGTCTGCGCAGAACGAATGCCCGGGATATCCAGGCTTGGATTCCACGGTGACCACCTGCCTGGCGCAGATGTGGGCCGAGGGCCCGGGCGCAGATTTTCAGGCCCACGGGCACTACATCAACATGTCGAGCACGAAGTACAGCAAGGTCGCCTGCGGTTTTTACCAGACGCCCGGCGGCTCGGTGTGGGCGGTGCAAGACTTCCAGTGATACGCGGTTGGCTCAGCTGACGGCGGGAGTGGGGCGCCGTCGGCGACGCGCGAGCCACCACACACAGCAGGCTACGAGCACGAGCGAGAGCAGCGGCAAGAGCACGACGGCAATCAACAAGCCGATCGCCAGGCCGTCTTCAATCAGGCTGACGAACGGGTTGGCGATGCCGGCAGTGGTCGCCGTTGAGGCAGCTCGGAACGCGGATTTGGCGGCGTGCGGCGCCAGCGCAACCGGCGCGCCGACACACAAGCCGATCACCACGGCAATCAGCGGGTCTTTCACCTGGTAGATCGCCGCAGCCGAGAGCAGCGCCCCAGCCAGAGGTCGCACGACCGTCGAGACGACGTCGAGCGCATGGTCCAGTGCTGGCACTTTGTCCGCGACGATCTCCACCACCGTGGCGACTCCGAAGAGGATCAGCGCTGGGGTCGAGCCGACGAACTGGAAACTCTCGCCGACCTCCACCACCCCGAGTCGCGCGAGCACGCCGACTGAAAAGAGTGGCAGCCAGGCGCGTAGGCCTGCGGTAGCCGCGAGCCCGATCCCGAGCGCCACCGCCGCGACCGTGCTCCAGATCTCTCCCAGCGCCACGCGGGCAAGCTTGGGCTGGTGTGCCAGAATTTCAAGGGGCTCTGACCGCGACGCTCGCAGCTGACCCGCTCACTCTGCACAACCCAGGCTCACATCCGGCTCTTTTCGATGCGGGTAGGTGAACTTGGCGACGTAGTCGAAGGCCCCGCCGCGCACCTCGAAGTCGATGCTGCCGTCGAGCGTGCCCGACGAGCTCGAGGCTTTGAAGGCCATGGCCCAGTCTTTCATCAGGATGGTCTGGCTCTTGCTTGACGCTGTCCCGGTGATCTTCACGAGCTGCATGTCCATCGGTCCCGATTCGAGGTAGTTCGAGAGCAGTGTTGCAGGGCTGTCGAGCTGGTAGCTGATGGTGCTGCTATCCCGCACGTCGTTCATCAAGATCTTGGTCTCGAGCAGGATGCTGGCGCCGAGGTTCGCCGAGATGGTTGCGAGATCGGTCTGGATGGTGCCGTCCGGCCCTGGTTCGAGACCGAGGAGCTCGAAGCCCTTTCCCTTGCCCTCGAACTCGGCTGACAAGCTGGTCTTGGCCGTGCCGTTCGTGCTGACCGAGGCAGAGGCCACGAGCTTTGCACTGGTGAAGTAGCTCGACACGTCGAACAGGTTGAAGTCGATGACGTCGCCGATTTTGCCGAAGCTGGTGTCCTTGGCGAGCTTGAGTGTGATCTCCATCTGAGTGCCGGCTGCGTAGCGCCCCTCGCCCACGTATACGAAGCCGCTGGGATCGGTCGAGCTCCCCGATGCCGCGTTGATCAGCACTTCGACGAGGGTGATGGTGAAGGCAGCAGAGAGCCCGCCGCATACCACCATCTCGTGACAGCTATCCTTGAAGTCACGGGCGATCTGCAGCTCGGCTTCGACGTCCCCGCTCGCGCAGGCTTCGATGCCGGGGTGCGTCGGGTCGTCGAGGGCGCTGACGGGGGGAGCGGTGTTCTCCGGATCCTGGGGCCCTTGGGGCAGCGTGCAGGCGGGCAAGATCGCGGTGGCAAACAGCGCGGCGAGGGTGAAGCGACGAAACATGGTGTCTCCGATTCAAGCAAAGAGGGGTTCATCGAGGTGCTACGGCGGCCGGGATCGTTGGCTTCCTTCGCCGGCGCAGATGCCAAGTTTCTCGGTGTTTATGCCAACCCAGGCTGTGAACGGAGGTTCTCCAGTGTGCCGCGACTGCTACACTTCGGGCTCCTCGTTGCCCGCTGTTTGTGAGAAATCGTCGGCGTGACTCCGAAACGGGGCTTCTCCGCCGCCGCCTGGGCTTCGAGCCCCACGGCCCTCTTGCTCGGTGTCTACCTGGTTGCCCACGTCGCGATGGTGCTAACCGGCGGTCGCAGCGAGATCACCACGGCGTCCACCGAGACGTTGATGAAGTTCGGCGCGAGCTACGCGCCGCTGGTGCGAGAGGGACAGCTGCATCGTCTGGTGGCCTCGATGTTTCTGCACATCGGGCTCTTGCACCTGCTGATGAACTCCGCAGCCTTGCTCTCCATCGGGCCGACTCTCGAGCGCGACTATGGTCCCACTCGCTTCGTTGCCATCTATCTCGCGTCGGGGGTCATGGGCTCCGTTGCGTCGGTGCTCTGGCACCTGCGCGAGCCCGTTGTCTCCGCCGGTGCGTCGGGCGCGATCTGTGGCGCCATCGCGGCGGGGGCGGTGCGCGCGCACCTCGACGGACCGAAGCGCTCGGACGAGCGTCGTATGCTCGTGTCTTGGGCCGTCGCCACGCTGGCGTTTGGTGCGCTGATTCAGGCAGACAACGCCGCGCACGTCGGGGGGCTCCTGGCGGGTGGCGCGCTCGGTTGGCTGGCAAGGAAGCGAGCGCGCGGCAGTGAGCGCCCGGTCGCGGCCTCCGCCTTGGTCGTCATCGTCGTCATGGTTGCCTTCGGCGGTTCGGTCCTTCTGCGGGAGCACTCCGACACGGCGCCGGCCAAGGTCAACCAAGGCGTCGATCTGGCGCGGGGCGGGGATCTGGACGGGGCGATCGCCGCGTACCGACGCGCGCTCGTGCTCGAACCGAGAGATCCGACCGCGCACTACGACCTCGGTCTCGCCCTGGAGCAAAAGGACGACTTCGAGGCGGCCATCGTTCATCTGGAGCGAGCGCGGGAGCTCGAACCGAGCCCGGACCACCTGCGCGCATTGGTCGGCGCGCACATCAACCACGGCGTGTCGCTGGCAAACAAGGGAGACCTGCAGGGCGCCATCGCTGCCTATCGCCGGGCGCTCCTTCTGGACGAGGGGAGTGTGCCCGCCCGTCGGAACCTCGCCCTGGCGCTGGGAGAGGCAGGGGACCGCGCGGGTGGCATTGCCGAGCTCGAACGCACGCTCGCCGCGCAGCCCTCCGAAGATCTACAGCGTGCATTGGTCTCGCTCCTGGTTCGCGACGCAGGAGAGCTGGCGCGCGCGGGAAAACACCGGGAGGCCATCGTGCAATACCGGAAGGCCATCGGCCTCGAGCCGAACGACTCTCGAACCTACGTGGACCTCGGGGATTCGCTGCTCGAGATCGACGACGCCGACGGAGCCGTCGCAGCCCTCGAGAAGGCAGCCAAGCTGGAGGACTCGGTGGAGGTTCGGGAGCTGCTCGCGCGGGCCATCGAAGCACGGCGTGACGCACGAGCGGACGCTGGTGATCTGAGCGGCGCCCTCGACGATCTGGGGCGTGCGACGCTGCTCGGTCTGGCACCGCCGCCGGACGCGGGCGTCGATTCGGGCGCCCGGCCCTGATGCGCAGCGCTTCACGGTCCACGCCCCGGCGGAGTGTGGACCGTCAGTCGAGAGGTTTGGGACTTCCGAGGTGGTCTTCGCCGATCACCAAGCGTGCCTCGTGGCCCTTCTCGAGCACGGACCAGCGCAGGCGTTCCGCGCTGGGTTTGTCGGTGGGGCCGAGCACCAGCGAGAATTTCTGGTCATCCGCGGCCGTTGTCTCGAACAGCTTCGCCGGCACGTCGCCCAGCTCGAAGCGTCGGCGCGCCGCCAGTAGCGGCTCCACGCTACCGGCGCGCAGAAGCTCCACGTAGTGTGCATCATCGAGGAACACCGATACGACTCCGAGCGACTCATCCTTCGCGGTCTTGGGTTTGAGCGAGAGCCCTCGGCACATCACGGTCGCGTTCAATTGCACCGGGCTTCGCCACTCCCCAATCGGACCGGCGCCCGGTACCCGGGGACGAACCTCGAGCACGAAGCCCGCCAGAAGATCTTGCGCACTCGCAACCATAGGCAAGAGTGACCATTGCTCGGTGGCGTTTGCGTTGGCGTGGGCCGGCACGCAGCTCGGCGCCGAGCTGCCCACTCGGATACAGAGCTCGAGTCCGGCCGCGCCCGCGGAGCTCACCGCCTTTGCGCCGGCCTCCGTGGGAGCAAAAGCGCCGAGCCGCAGGCGGTACCGACTCGCGGCGAGCTCATCGAACGAACACGCGACGCATTTGCGCCCGGAGCTGCACTGGCGAAGCTCGTCCTTCGCCGCCGCACAGCTCGAGCCGGCGCAGCAAGTCGCGCTGCAGGTCGTGACGTTGGGTAGCATGAGACGCGGTTCCGTGCGCGCCGCGTCCGCAACGGGCGCCTGAGGCTCACTCGTGGGAACGGTGGCTCCGGGCTCGGGCCGCTGCTCGCGGCTCACCCAGAGCGCCGTCGCCGCCGCCGCCCCGATCGCTGCAGCCAGGAAATGGCTCGCAAACGCGCTCTTTCTCCGGCGGTGATCCGCGAGCGAGCTTGGCTGCTCGGGGCTTTCGTCTTCCAGGTCGAGCTTGGCCTTGGTTGCGCTCTCTGGGGGCAGGCGAAGCTCCGCAAGGCCGGGTGGCAACTCTCCCTCGTGCTCGACTCCGTCCTCTTCTGCTCGCAGCACCTCGGCGAGGGTAGTGGGGATCAGCTCACCCCTCTGGGCGAAGGCGTCCGCCAGCTCGACTGCGCTGAGCTCGTCTTCACCCGGGTCGGCGCCGTTCTTTTCTGTCATGGCGTCTTCTCCTGCCCGATGCGCGAGGTGACGAAGTCCGTCAGTTTTTTCATCGCCCGAAAACGGATCGCGCGGATGTTCTCGTTGCTGGTGCCCCAGCGCGCTGCGAGCTCGGCCGAGATCGCGTTAGGAAGCCGTTGGTGGTCGCCCGCGCGCTGGTAGAGTGCCGTCACGCGCAGCACGTCTTGCTCGCGCTCCGTCAACGCATCGAGGCCTTCACTGACGAGGTCGACCTCCCGGGAGGGCGTTGGGCTCTCGTCGAGGCCCTCCGAGGAGACTCGATCGAGGTAGGGGCTCGCGCTGACCTCACGAAAGCGCACGAGCTGATCGGCGAGCAAGTTCTGCGCAACGCGACCGAGCCACGCGCGGGTGCGCCGTCGGCCAAGCTCCGCATCGAGTGTGTCGTCGGGCTTGAAGGTGTGAGCGCGCTCGAACGCACGGTGGAAGGTCTCTTGCACCAAGTCCTCCGCGCTGACTCCGGCCAGGGACAGGAGCTTGGACTGGCGACGCACGAGCACGCCATACAGATAGCGGACGTGACGCGAATAGAACATGGCCTGCGCTTGGTTCGACTCGAGGTGAGATGACCGGGACGCGATGCTCGCGAGCAGCTCAGCGTCGCTCGGCTCGGCGTTGTCCGTCATCACTCAGCTCTCGGGTCCAGAAGCGCGGGCAATATAGGCGCTAACAGCCCTTACGGCGATCCGTGACAGTCGGCAGGAATGCCGGGAAACGTGGCTGCCCCCTCATCGCCGTCGTCGGCCGCGGGCGGCGCATGCGGACCGCGCTCGAGGTCTGTGCGAGCGCCGGACGCCGGCTCGGGCTTGCGTCACGGATCTCCGTATCTGCGTCGAGATGGAAATTCTTCGCCGCTGCTCGCTACTAATCGTCTTGGTACTCGGCGTGGCTTGCACCGCGAACGCGCCGTCGCTGCGCGTCGTCGGCGCGGATGCTCCGAGTGTCCTGGCCCCGAAGGGTCGCGTGCCCTCGACGCCTGCGGGCGCACTGAGCAAGAACGCGGGGCCTGCCCTCGAGCTAACTAGCTCCGAGCGCCAGGCCTCGCCGCCGAACACGCCTGCTGAGCCATCGGAAGCGTGCGTGTTGCCGGTGAAGGAGAAGCACCCGGCTGGCCTCTACCCCTCGGACGTAATGACGAAGGGAGAGGTGGTGCTCACGTTCGATGACGGTCCGCATCCTGGAAAGACCCCGAAGGTGCTGGACCTCCTGGCCAAACACCAGCTGGTCGCGACGTTCTTTCTGGTCGGGCACAACATCCGCCGGGACACCTACACTCTGGTTCAGCGCATGGTCGCCGAAGGTCACAGCCTGGGATCACACACTTACAACCACGACGTCGGCATGGCGGTGCGCAACCACGGAGAAAAGAGCATCGAGTACATCCGGGGCGAGCACGAGACGACCCGAGTCTTGATCGAGTTGGCATTACTCGCGAGCTCTCCCGACGACTTTGATGCGCTCTTCACCCGGGTGTTTGACAGGAAAACGGGAACCTATCTGCCCGCGGCTTCACTCCGCAGTGAATGGCAGAGCTTCGCGGCTCGGCATGCGGAGGTGCTCGCCGAGCGGGGCTACACGGATGGGCGCAGGCCGTACGCAATCGTGTATTCGCGGCCCCCTGCCGGCACTCCGTACGTCGGGCTCTCCACGCGCGATCAGCAGAAACTCTACGACTCCGCCCTCGCCCGCCTGGGGTTCCTCAACATCATGTGGCACGGTGAGTCCGGCGACACCAACCCCCAGCGCAAGACCGAGTTCTCGTATCTGACGGAGAACCTCGCCTACCACTCGCGACGGGGCGGGGTGATCCTGATCCACGACTACATTCGAACCGATGCCCTCTCGGCGGCGCTCGGCAGCATAGCGAAGAACCCGAACGTTCACGTCGTGCCCATGGCGAGCGCCCTGAAGCAAAAGTACGGCTGCGGGACCGCGCTGCTGGCCCGGACACTTTCGGGTCTCGGCACGGGCGCAGTGGCGGCGAAGTGATGTCTCAGTCTCGGTGTCGCGCTCGCAGCGCGTCCGCGTAGGCCTCGAACGCCTCACGGGACGTGCGCTGAGGCGTGTAGCCGAAGCGTTCCTTGAGAGCGCGATTGGAGAGCACCGGGCGATATCGCAAGAACTTCACCTGCTCGGGTCCGTACGCTGACTTACCCCCGCGCTTCAGCATGGCGAGGGCCAGCGCGATGACCGACGCGGGCAGCGGCAGGTAGCGTTTGCCGAGCCTGGCTGCGATTTCCCGCGCGCTGAGCGCGCCGTCCCCCGCCAGGTTGTAGATGCCCGTCTGTGGGCCGAACACTCCGCGCACGATGCACTCGACGACGTCGACGTCCCAGATGAACACGAACGGTGAGTCGGAGCCGAGCACTCCGAGCAGCACCTTGGCCTCGAAGAGCTCGGTCACGGGTGTCGATACCCCGGGACCGATCACCGTCCCGGGTCGAAACACCAGCTGCTCGAGCTCCGGATGCCGACTGCGATAGTCGGCGAGGTCGTGCTCGATCAGGCGTTTGTTGCGGGAATAGGGGATCTCCTCGTTGCCGCGCAAGGGATCGTCCTCCGTCAGCCAGGTAGGGTTGTCGGAGTGGTACCCGTAGGACGCGCCGCTGGTCGTGATCACCAGCTTGCGTACCCCGTGTGTCACACACGCGGCGAGCACGTTGCGCGTGCCTTCAACGTCCACGCGGTAGGCCAGGCGCTCGCCGTCAGCCACCGGTGGCTTCAGGATCGACGCGAGGTGGACGACCACGTCGATTTGGTGTTCGTCGATCACCCGCGCGATATCCGGATCACACACTTCCGCTCACCCAGTGCACCCCCGACTCCGCCGCCGCGCGCTCGGGTTTGCGGACGTCGAGGGCAACGAGCTGGGTGAGCTCGGCTCGCCGTGAGGCGAGCGCCGCGGTGACCAGGCCTCCGACGTAACCGGCGGCGCCCGTGACCAACACGGAGGGCGGGCGCGTCGCCTCGCTCATTCTCCGGCGGGCTCCTGGTGCATGTCCTTGAACAACTGCAGGCCCGGTGCCCAGAGATGCAGCATCGGATCCACGTCGACGTGCACGAGCGCGGGGCCGGCGTGGTCCAGTGCCCGCTTCAGCACGGTTTCCAGCTCGTCCGGAGCGGAGACGCGCTCCCCGTGCGCGCCCATCGCCCGGGCGAGATCGTCGAAGCGGATCTCCTCGAAGTCGGTGTTGATCGTGCCTTCGTGCTTGCTGCCAAGGGCTTCGCGCATTGCGCCAAGTCCCACCTGCTGCGTCAGCTTCACCATGCCCCACTGGCGATCACACAGCACCACGAACGTGACCGGCAGTCGGTGGCGCACCGCGGTCTCGAGCTCTTGCGCGTGGAAACCCATCGCACCGTCGCCAATCACACACACCACCCGCCGCTTTGGCAGGGCGACCTGAGCGCCCAGCGCCTGTGCAATGCCGGCGCCCAACATGCCGAGCTTGAACGTACCGAGGAAAGTGTTGGGCACCCGGACCTCGTGGAAGAACTGGGCCCACACTGCGGTGTTGCCGCCGTCCGCGATCAGGATGGCGTCGTCCTCCAGCAGCTTCCTCAGCGTGTGCGGCACGTGCGCCGGAGGCATGGGTGAGGCGCGGTTCTCGAGCGCGGCCGCGAGCTGCTCGCGTTCTTGCACCCTCAGCGCGCCGAGCTCGGCGGTACGGCGCGCACGCAGCTGCTTCTGCTCCGCAGCCAGCGGACGCCTCTCGAGCTCTCTGGCCAGCGCCCGCAGTAGCGTTCCGCAGTCCGAAAGCACACAGCGCTCTGCGGGCCGATTCAGCCCGAGGATCTCCTCGTCGTGGTCGACCTGGATGAAACGCTGGGCGTCGCGCGGCCCCCAGTACGGGGCTTTGCCCCAGAAATCCGTCTCGCCCAGGCGAGAGCCGAGCACCAAGACCCAGTCGGCGCTCTGCCGCGCAGCCTGAATTGCCGCCAGAGCGTTGGTGGGCAACGCCAGGGCATGTTGCTCCGAGATCACGCCGCGGGCTCCCCAGCTGGTGCTGACCGGACAGCCGAGCTGCTCGGCGACCTGGGTGAGCTCTGCGAAGGCGCGGGCGTGCACGACGCCACTACCCGCATGAATCAGCGGGCGCTCCGCCTTCAGCATTGCGTCGGCGATGGCAGTCACGTCCGCCGCGGAGGGCTCGAGCGCGCTGACCCGACGGTAACTCGACGGCGCGGCGTCGAAGGTCTCGCTCGTCGTGAAGCTGCCGTTCATCACGTTCTCGGGGATGTCGACGTGCACGACCCCTGGGCGCCCGCGGTGTGAAATCCGGAATGCACGTCGCATCAGCTCCGGCACGCGCTCGAAGCTCGCGGCGGCGCCACTCCACTTGGTCATCGGTCGAGTGACCGCGACCTGGTCGAAGTACTGGAACGTGCCCCCGCGGTCCGGGTACGCAATGCCCTGCCGGCGACAGCTCGTGATCAGGAGCACGCGGTTGCCCTCACCGTTTTCCACCGCCACGCCGGGCAAGATGTTGGCGACGCCGGGACCATTGCTTGCCATGCAAACGCCAAGCTCACCGGTGAGGCGCGCGTAGGCGCCCGCCATGTGGGCCGCACAGGTCTCGTGGCGGGGAGATATCAGCTCGATGCCGTACTTCTCGAAGCTGGCGTAGAAGCCGAGATAGGTTCCATCGACGATGCCAAAGACCTTGCGGACTCCCTCATTTGCCAGCATTTTCGCGACTACCTCGCCGCCGATCACGGTCTGCATGAGATCTCCTTTTGCTCGAGCTCCAGTGAGGTCCTAACAGAGCTGACCGCGGGTGGGGATGACGCCTGGCGTGTCATCGATTGGTCCGGTGGCGCCTGGCTGGTTAGAGTAGGGCTGATGGCGGCGAGGCTCGGAGACTCTGGTCGGGCGGGGAGCTTGGCAATTGCCCTTGCTGTTTGCGCCTGTGCCGAGGCCCCACCGCCGAACGCGCCCCGAGCCGCCGAACCCGCGGCGTCGCCCGTGGCCAGTCGGCCGGCGCCGCAGGCCGGCACCGCGGCCGCTCCCGCAAAACTTGCCGTGCCGCCTCCCGCGACCTGGCCTCCGCACGATCCGCAGGCCGTCGCGACGGATTGGTGCACCGACGCGGTCCGTGGGCTCGATCCGAGCACGTGTTTCTACTTGCCGGAGCAGCCGACCGACACCCTCCTCATCTACTTGCACGGAGTGGTGCCGCCGGAGCGAACGAGTGTCCAGAAGACCAACTACCAAGCGGTCGTCGCTCGCGCCTCGAGGCGCGCCGGCGCCGCCGCGCTGATGCCCCGCGGTAACCAGGGTCTCACGCCCAAAGGCCTCGAACGTTGGTGGGGCTGGCCAACGGCTCCCGGATCGTACCAACGCCTTTCGTCCGAGCTCGTGCTGCGAATTCAAGCGGCGCGAAAGCTGCTGGAGCAGGCGACCGGGATCGAGTTTCGGCGCGTGTACCTGGCGGGTTCGTCCTCGGGTGCCTACTTCGTTGCGACCCTTGCTCAGCGCGGCGACATCGACGTGGATGGTTTTGGCGCCATGTCCGGAGGCACCGCCGTGCTCGAACCCAACCTGCGCGAGCTCTCGCCACGGCCCGTGTACATCGGCTACGGTCTCTACGACACGGTGGGCAAATCTGCGCGCCAGCTGGGACAGCTCCTGGTCAACGCCAAGTGGCCGGTTCGGGTCGCGGAGCACCGGACCGGCCATGGCGCGAGAGAAATCTATCTGGACGAGGCCTTCCCGTTCTGGGCCGAACACGCGCAGTGACGCCACGCATGCGTTTTTCCGCCGAGCCGCGTCAACACGCTGGGAAATCTCTAACCCGTTGTCCGGCAGCCGTGCAAAAATCGACTTTGATGATCGAGGGCCGCATGAAGAAGCTCCGAGCACTCGCGTTCTGTCTCCTGCTCCCTGCCTGCACCGCGTGCGGCGAGTCGGGCGATGATGGCGGCGGCGGGGGCAAGGCGTCGGGTGGTGCGTCGAGCGGCGGTTCGAGTGGGGCCGGTGGTGGTACCGGTGGAACGACAGCTGGTGGCGGAGGCGCGGGTGGTACCTCGAGTGGCGGCGTTGCTGGTTCGACCGGCGGCGGCGCGGGCGGGGGCGGAACCTCGAGCGGCGGCGCGGGTGGCACCTCGAGCGGCGGCGCGGGTGGCACCTCGAGCGGCGGGACCGCGGGCACCGGCGTTGGCCCTTGCCCGACCTTCGCCGACGGCGTCGAGACCGGGAAGATTGCGTTCGCCGGAGTCAACGAGGCGAGCGGCATCGTCGAGAGCCGGAAGAACACCGGGGTGTTCTGGGTCAACAACGATTCGGGAGACGGCCCCAAGCTGTACGCACTCACCAAGACCGGCACGCACCTCGGTGTGTTCACCTTTGCGGGAGCTCAGGCCGCGGATTGGGAGGACATCGCAACGGGTCCGGGGCCGACCGCTGGTGAAAAATATCTGTACGCGGGCGACATCGGTGACAACGCCGTGGCTCGGGCGAACATCAAGATTTACCGGGTCGCCGAGCCGAGTGTGAGTGCGGCGGGCCCTGCCCAGAACGTCACCCTGAACGGGGTCGAGACGTTCACGTTCACCTACCCGGACGGAGCTCACAATGCCGAGACGCTGCTGGTCGACCCCAAGACCGGCGACCTCTTCATCGTGGTCAAAGCGGGAACCGGCACCAGCCCGGTGTTCCGCGCGGGCGCACCCTTGGCCAGTGGAGTGCTCTCGCAGGTTGCGAGCCTGACCTTCGGTGTTGCGCCCCTCGCTGGCGGCGCCACCACGACGGGCGGAGACATCTCGCCCAGCGGAGACGCGATCCTGATCCGCACCTACGGGACTGCCTTCTTGTGGCGTCGCGGCGCCGGAATGTC
The DNA here is from genome assembly GCA_016706225.1 of Myxococcales bacterium. Taxonomy (NCBI): domain Bacteria; kingdom Pseudomonadati; phylum Myxococcota; class Myxococcia; order Myxococcales; species Myxococcales bacterium. Next base: position 41,715 of record JADJKB010000003.1, on the reverse strand, counting down.
CGTGGCGAAGGCCCTCGAAGGTGTGGCTTGCCCGGTGCCGCACAAGGCCGAGCAGCAGGGCGAAGCCATTGGTTTTGCTGCTGACGCGAGCGGCTACTACACGATCAGCGAGGGCCTCAACCAGCCCCTCTACTACTTCGCCAAGAAGTGAGCGCCGTGGGGGTCGACAAGGCGGCGCTGCTCGGCCAGGTACTCGACGAACTGGAGCGGGAGTGGGCCACGCTGGTCAGCGCCCAGCGCTCGACCAGCGAAGGTGTGACCCACGAAGAGAACCGCGCGGAAGGCGACAAGGACATGCGCTCCACCGAGGCCTCGTATCTCGCGCGCGGGCAGGCACAGCGCGTGGCCCAGCTCAGCGAGGAGATCCAGCGACTGAAGTCCCTGGCGCCCCGCCGCTTCGGCTCGACCGAGCCGATCGCGGCGACGGCGCTGGTCTCGGTGGAAGCCCCGTCCGGTCGCCTGCTCCTGTTTCTTCTGCCAGGCGGCGCCGGCGTGCGGCTCGGGGGCGGCGTCCGCATCGTGACGCCAGGCTCGCCCCTCGGGTCCGCCTTGCTCGGCGCGCGATCGGGTGAGGTGGTCGAGGTCCTGCGCGGCGATGAGCCCGAAGAGTACGAGATCTCGGGCGTCGAGTGAGCTCGGCTCCGCTCAGAGCGCGCGTAGCTTGGTCTTCCCGATGCTGATCAGCGCATCACCCACGCTCAGCTTCGGGTCGTCGGTGAGGTTGAGATGTTTGACCCCTGCCAGACGGGCGCCGATTGGAATGTGCCCAGCGTCACGACAGCGCTTTGCGGCTTGGGCGTAGCTAAGCCCCTCGCTCTCGACCGGCGTGATCACGATCTGCTGCCCCCGCAGGTTCGTCGTCAGCTCGTCAATCACCTCCTGAACCCCCGGGTTGAGCAGCTCGTTCGACAGGAAGTGTGCGTCGAAGCGCGAGGTGCAGACGATGGCGTCGCAGCCGGCCTTCCTGAGCAACTCTTGGGCTGAATAGTCGACGCACTCGACCACGGTGTGCACACCGCGGTTGCGCGCTTCGATGGCCAGGGTGACCGCGACGCTCTGGTCGTCGGAGTGTGGGTTGCCCGGGTTCTTGCTGAGCACGATCACGAAGCTTGCCTGGTCGATGTTGGCGCGGCTCAGGGTCTCGTCACGGGTTGGGTTGCCCCGCACGAAGCGCACGTCCCTGCGGGCCAATTCGGGCGGGATTTCCTCCAAGAACTCGTCGACCAGGACCACTTCGCGGTCGCCGAAGCTCGCGTCGGCGCCGAGCTCGTCGAGCACACGCTCGACCTTGCCCACCCCAGGAAAGTTGATCACCACGAGGTGGTTTTCCACCGACAAATCCGCCATGCCGTGCAGCTCCTTGTTCTTGGCTTGGACGAGCGCGCTCGCCGCAATGGAAAGGACGTAACCCAGGAGTCCGATGCCGAAGAACATCAGCGGCACCGCGACGACGACGCGTCCGCCGAAGGTCTTGGGAAAGAAGTCCCCATAACCGACGGTGCTCATCGTCACGATCGAGTACCAGGCGCCGTCGACCCAAGTCAGTGTGGGGTTGTCTGGAAGCTCGAAGTAGAGAAACCCCGTCGTGCCGAAGGTCAGGATTGCGAACATCAACACGGTGATGCGCAGTGCGGCCGGCGGATGTTTGAGCGTGCGCCGCGAGAAGAAGTGCATGAGTATCGAGATCATTCCGCGCCCCGGCCCCATTCTCGCGACAGCACCTCGGCGCGTGTTGCCACTTCTTTGTCCCCCCAGAGTCCGCGCTCGGCAGCCTGGGCGTCTTCTTGCGCGCTCAGGTAGAGGGGAGTGCTGGGCAAGGGATACACGGTGTAGGTCAGGGCCAGCCCTTGCTTGACCAGCATCAGCCCGAGGTCTTCGTCCCCGACGAACAGTTCGGCCAGGGTGCGGCCGTGCCGATCTTTCTCTGGACCGTGCAGCAAGACTCGCACTGGCTCGTCCCTCACTGCTCGCTCGATCGCGGCCACGGCGTCACGCCCGAAGCGCGCCGCCGGGTCCCGCTCGGGCTTGGGTGGAAAGGCCTTGATCCCGAGGATCCGCACGGTGACCGTCGCGCCCGTTGGGTCGGCGACGACGACGGAGTCACCGTCCACGACCTGCGTGACCCGCACCAGGTCCCCCGTCTTCAGGCTGCCTTCGGACACACGGACCGCGGCGCGCTCGATGGCAGCCCCCCGGGCGAAGAACGCGGAGGTCCCCAGCAAAATGGCGACGATTGCCCAGAAGAGGCGGGTGCCGAAGTCCACGCCGGGACGATACCATCTGAGGGCGCCAACGTGGGAGCGCTGGCGTGCTGCGCCGCGGGCCCCGAAAAAGACGCCCCGGGCTACTTCACGATGCCGCAGTCGACGAACTCGAAGTTGGTCTCGAGGCGGAAGTTGGACGCGCAGCAGTTTCGCTCGGCAAAAAAGAAATCCATCGGATAGATCTCGCCATCGGCGAGCCCGAGGCTGACGTTGCCGGCCACGCCGCCGGCGATCGACTCGGTGAATCCCAAGCCGGGGTCGAGGCTCAAGCTCGGGAAACCCATCGGCGACGTGATCTCGACTCGACCTTGATCCAGGTTGATCTTGCCTTCCATGGGCACGTGGATGCCCCCGATGTTCACCGCCAACTTCCCGTTCACGTACACGAACACGTCGTCGTCCCCGCGGAACAGGAACTCACTGCCCGGCTTCTTGCGGAAGGTCGTGTGCAGCTCGTAGGTGAAGTGGAAGTTGCGCATCTTCTTGTCGTCCGACGGGAACTTGTTGCTGTCCGGGTTTCCAGGCTCTGCGTCGAAGAGTTTGCCGTCGACAGGAAAGAAGAACGGCGTCTCGTACACGAACGAACCCTTGCCGCTCGGCACGAGCTGAAACACCACCTGCAGCGAGGCGTTGACCGCAGCCGCGTCGTTGAACCATTGGTTGAAATTCGCAGGGCCGGTCGTGCTCGGTGTCTTGGCACCGCCGGCGTAGACGGGCTTGCTATTCGGGCCGATGTCGCTGCCGAGCGAGCCGACGATGGCCGGGTCCCAGGGCCCGCAGTCCTTGTTGGACGGATCGACCCACGCGTAGGGGCTGTCCTTCGTGCACTCGAAATCCGGGTGCGACGATCTGAAGTCGCGTACCACGCCGACCACTTGCCCGCAGCCGAGTCCCCCGTCCGCACCGCTGGTTCCGCCGCCCCCGCCGCTCGCGCTGCTGCCCCCGCTGCCCCCCAGGTTCAGCGAGCCGCCGCTGCCACTCCCGCCAGCCTTGCCCCCGCCACCAGCGTTGCTCGATGAGCCGCCGCCATCGTCGGAGCCACAGGCGACCGAGAGCGCGAGGGAAGCCACGGAAAGGCTGCGCGCGAGCGCGCCGAGTGGCGGCGAGAACAGGGCAGGGGCACGAGATGGACCTGGCATATGCAGCGATTTTCCGCGCGAGCGGCCCCGCACGCAAGTCGAACGACCCGCTGAACATTGCCGCGGCCCGTCTGCGCCCCGTATGCTTTCGGCCGAGAGGTGCCCCGTGAAGCCGAGCCTGCCCCGACTCACTCAGCCGATGATCAAGGAGAACGGCGCCTTGCGTCCCGCGACCTGGGACGAGGCGCTGGACCACGCGGCTGCGGGGATCAAGAGCTCGGTCGGGCGACACGGGCCAAACACGTTCGGCATGTTCAGCTGCTCGAAGGCCACGAACGAGGTGAACTTCGTGGCGCAGAAGCTGGCCCGCGTCGCCATCGGCAGCAACAACATCGACAGCTGTAACAGAACCTGACACGCACCCAGCGTCGTCGGTCTGGCGACGGTCTTCGGAGCGGGTGGGGGAACGAGCTCGTATCGCGAGGTGGAGGACGCCGACGTCATCCTGCTCTGGGGGTCGAACGCGCGCGAGACACACCCGATCTTCTTCCATCACGTGCTCCGGGCGCTGAACCGCGGTGCCAAGCTGTACGTGATCGATCCGCGCCGCACCGCCTCGGCCCAGTGGGCGGATGGGCACTTGCCTCTGCGGGTCGGAACTGACATCGCGCTCGCCAACGCCGTAGCCCGCGTGATCCTCGACGAAGGCCTCGAGAATCGCACCTTCATCGAGCGCGCGACGATCGAGTTCGACGCCTTTGCTCGGTCCGTCGCACCCTGGACACTCGAGCGGGCCGAGCGCGAGACCGGCGTGCCGGCAGAGCTGATCGTTCGACTGGCGCGGGACTACGCGCGGGCGGAGCGGGCGCAGCTCTGCTGGACGCTCGGCATCACCGAGCACCACAACGCGGTCGACAACGTGCTCGCGCTGATCAACCTCGGCATCTTGACGGGCCACGTCGGACGCTACGGTTCCGGGCTCAATCCCTTGCGCGGTCAGAACAACGTGCAGGGCGGCGGTGACATGGGCGCGCTGCCTCACAAGTTCGCCGGCTTCCAGGATGTGGAAGACGACGCCGTTCGCGCCAAGTTCGAGCGCGCCTGGGGCGTGAAGCTCCCGCCCAAGAACGGCTGGCACCTGACCGAGATGTTCGAGGCGATGGAGCACCAGAACCTCCGCTGCCTGTACGTGCTCGGGGAGAACCCCGCTCAATCCGAGGCGGACGCCGGGCGCACGCTTCGGTTGCTCTCGGGTCTCGAGTTCATGGTGGCCCAGGACATCTTCTTGACCAAGACCGCCCAGCTAGCCGACGTAGTATTTCCGGCATCGGCGGCGTGGTGTGAGTCCGAAGGGACCGTCACGAACAGCGAGCGCCGGGTCCAGCGTGTGCGGTGTGCGGTGCCGCCACCTCGGGGTGCCCGCGACGACATCGAGATCTTGTGTGAGCTCGCGCGGCGACTCGGACACGACCTCGGCAACCCCACGCCGGAGCAGGTCTGGGACGAGGTACGCAGTCTGAGCCCGATGCATGCGGGCATGAGCTACCGCCGGCTCGAGGAGCTCGGCGGGTTGCAGTGGCCCTGCACCGACGAGGCAGAAATCGGCGAGAGCTTCCTGCATGGTCGGCTCTGGAAGAACCCAGTCGTCGGTCGGCGCGCGCCGTTCTCGGTGGTCGAACAGGTCGAGCCGGTGGACACGCTGAACGACGAGTATCCGCTCCGGCTCACGACCGGTCGCCGCCTCGACTCGTACAACACGGGAGTGCAGAGTGGTGCGATGGACTCGCCCATCCGGCGCGGGGAGAGCGTCGATCTGCATCCGGACGACGCCGAGCGCCTCGGAGTGAAGGCCGGCGACAGTGTGCGAGTGCATTCGCGGCGCGGGTCGGTCGTCGCGCCGGTTCGGCTGGACGCGGGGCTTCAGCCCGGGCTCGTGTTCATGAGCCTGCACTTCCCGGACGAAGTGGACGTCAACCAGCTGACCATCGACGCCACCGATCCCAGGAGTGGCACCGCCGAGTTCAAGGCCTCCGCCGTGCGCGTCGAGCGGCTCTGAGCCCCCTCGGACTTCGCATACTCGGCCGAGTCGGGGTATCGTCACGACGTGGATCTTCGCGCGCTCGAAACCCCGCCCAGTGACGCCGAGCGGGCGGTCATCGATGCGCTGCTCGGCGACGAGGGTGGACCGGCGACGGTGCCGATTGCCAGCGCACGCAGAAAGCGCCACTTGCTCTTGCCGGCGCTGCACGCGGTTCAGGCGCGGGTCGGCTGGATCTCGCCGGGGGCGCTGGGGTACGTGTGTCGTCGGTTGGATGTGCCGCCCGCCGAAGGTTTCGGTGTTGCCAGCTTCTACGCGCTCTTTGCCCTCGCGGAGCGCCCGCCCGTTGCGCTGCACGTGTGTGACGACATTGCGTGCAAGATGGCCGGGGCGGACGACCTCATTCACTCCCTCACTCGGGAGTTTGGTCAGGCCGGGCACACGACCGGCGAGAGCGCCTGGCACAGGAGCCCGTGTCTCGGATTGTGCGAACAGGCGCCTGCCGCGCTCTACACGTCAGCCGGGGAGCGTCCGGTCGAACGCGGGCTGGGAGCTATGACCCATGAGCGCGCCGCTCGATTGATGCAAGGGAATGCACCTGGCGAGCCGTCGTCACCGGCACTGCATCAGGTCGGCGAGCCCGGGCTTCGTTTGCTCTCGCGCGTAGGGCGCGTCGACCCCACGAGCATCGACGCCTATCGAGCCGAGGGAGGCTACCGCGCACTCCGCCTCGCTCTCGAGCTCGGGCCCCCGCGGGTCATGCGTGAGCTCATGGAGTCGGGGCTCGTGGGCCGCGGTGGCGCCGCGTTTCCCACGGGCAAGAAGTGGGAAGCCGCGGCGCGGGCCCCCGCACGGCCGCACTACGTCGTGTGCAACGCTGACGAATCGGAGCCCGGCACCTTCAAGGACCGTGTGCTCATGGAGCAGGATCCCTTCGCGCTGATCGAGGCGATGACCATCGCCGGTGTGACGGTGGGCGCAGAGCTCGGTTATCTCTACGTGAGGGCCGAGTACCCACTTGCGAGCCAGCGGCTCGCTCACGCCATTCGCGAAGTCCGAGCCCGCGGGCTGCTCGGTCCAGACATTCTCGGCCGTGGCGTGGGATTCGAGCTCGAGATCCGCCGCGGGGCAGGTGCGTACATCTGCGGCGAAGAGACGGCGCTCTTCAACTCGTTGGAGGGGTTTCGGGGAGAGCCGCGCAGCAAGCCGCCCTTCCCGGTCGAGGTGGGCCTGTTTGGCAAACCGACGGTGGTGAACAACGTCGAGACCCTCGTCAACGTGCCGTTCATCGTCGAGCACGGCGCGGCCGAGTACCGCAAGTTGGGGACGGCGGCCTCACCCGGCACTCGCCTGTTCTGCGTTTCGGGGCGCGTCGAGAGACCGGGCCTGTACGAGCTGCCCTTCGGAGTCACGCTCGGCGCGCTGCTCGAGCGTGCGGGAGGGGTGAAGGGCGGGCGCCCACTGCAAGGGGTCTTGCTCGGTGGCGCCGCCGGAACGTTCGTCGGCAAGGCTGCCCTCGCGCTGCCGCTCACCTTCGAAGATACGCGGAGGGCTGGGGTGACCCTGGGTTCGGGAGTTGTGCTCGTGCTCGACGATCAGGTGGCCGTTGCGCCGCTGCTCGCGCGGATAGCCCGGTTCTTCCGCGACGAGTCGTGTGGACAGTGTGTGCCGTGCCGCGTGGGCACCGTGCGCCAGGAAGAGCTGGTCACCCGCCTCACGCGCAAACAGCCCCGCGGCAACCTGGATCAGGAGCTGGTGTTGCTCGCCGAGCTCGGTCAGGTCATGCGCGATGCGTCCATCTGTGGCCTGGGGCAGACGGCGTCTGCCGCAATCGAGTCGGCAGTGAAGGAGCTCGGCGCGTTTGGCAAGGGGGCGCCATGACGGTGCGCCTGCCGCTCTTGCCCGAGCGTCAGCTCGAGCTCGACGTCGACGGTCACAAGGTGAGCGTGAGGGAGGGTGCCACGCTGCTCGACGCCTGCCGCGCGCTCGCTATCGACGTGCCGACGCTGTGTCACGCCCCGAACCTGACACCGGTGAACGCCTGCCGCATCTGTGTGGTCGAGCTCGAAGGCGCGCGTACCTTGGTCCCGGCGTGCTCCCGCAAGGCCGAGAGTGGCATGGTGGTGAAGACCGACAGCGAGCGGGTGCGCCTATCGCGCAAGCTCGTGATGGAGCTGCTGGCTTCGAGTGTGGACCTGTCGACGGCGCCCGAAGCTCTGGCGTATCAAGCGCGGTACGGCGCCGACCCAGCTCGATTTGGGCTGGCGGCGGCGCCAACCGCCGCAGGCGAACGCGAACACCGCCACGCCGGCGAGCATGTGGAGCCCGAGCCGAGCCGGGCCGCAACCGTCGCCCAGCCCGTCAAGGTCGACAACGAGCTCTTCGTGCGCGACTACGGCAAATGCATCCTCTGTTACAAGTGCGTCGAAGCCTGTGGCTCCGACGCGCAAAATACGTTTGCCATTGCCGTCGCCGGGCGGGGGTTCGATGCGCGCATCGCGACGGAGCTCGACGTGCCGCTGCCGAGCTCGGCGTGTGTGTTCTGCGGTAACTGCATCGGGGTCTGCCCGACCGGCGCGCTGATGTTCAAGAGTGAGCACGACATGCGTGCCGCCGGCACCTGGGACGAGACGCGTCAGAACCAGACCGACACCATCTGCGCCTATTGCGGTGTCGGCTGTGTCGTCACGCTGCACACTCAGGACGGACGCATCGTCAAGGCCAGCTCACCGCACGACTCCAGCGTCACCGACGGTCACCTGTGCATCAAGGGTCGTTTCGGCTGGGGCTTCGTCTGAGCGACCCCCGCTTGCGTGGGGAATAGCGCTCGTCCGCCCCGAGACACCTCAGCGCCGATCCCGTCGCCGTTTGCGCGCGGGCAGCTTTGCTAGCTTGCCGCTCTCGAGCGCGCGACGCAGCACGCGCTCCATCTCTTGGCCGAAGACGAGACGCACGGCTTCGATCCCGGTAGGCCTGAGCTCCTCCAGGAGCCGCGGCCAATCCCCGTCGGAAGGCGGCTCCACGGCGCCCCGTTGCGCTTGGTCGAAGAACAGCTCCGCTAGCTCTTTGGCGACGCGTGCGAGGTGTTTGCGCAGGATGGCTTCGCCGGCAAGGGACGCCTGCAGATCGACCCCCATGGCCTCGAGCTTGAGCGCGATGGACAACAACCCCGGGCTTCGCACCAGCAGCACGTCGCCCTGGCGCTTCACCGCTTCCAGGCGCAAGAGATCCGCCAGCAGTCCGGCCCGTGGTCGCCCGGCCAGCGCGAGCAATTCACTCTCCGTCATGGTGCGCGGCTGATCGTTGACCCACGATGCCGACAGCTGTGCTTCGAGCCCCAGCCACTCCCCCACGTCGACCTCGCCCCGATCGATACGAGCGAGCAGCGCGCGGATGGCGTCGATGCGGAGCCCGCGATCTTGAAGTTTGGCGATGAGCTCGAGTCGCTCTTGGTGCTCGGCGCGGTAATACGCCACGCGCCCGCGCTTCTCGGGTGCTGGCAGCACGCCCTTCGATTGGTAGAATCGAATCGTTCGACTGGGCACGCGCGACAGCGCAGAGAGCTCGTCGATGGTGAGCAGGTCCGCGTCGGGGGTCGGCTCGGCCATGTCGCCCGACGCTACTCCTGTCGCGGCGGAGAACGGTAACGCTAGTTCGGCGCTGGTCATCTCCCACTCCTCAGCTCATCGCGCGGATGGCCGCGCGGCTCTGGGCCATGACGCCGCGATCGCGCGCGAGCTGGCCGATGTGGGCGAAGGCGCCGCGGAGCGTGGCCCCCCAGCTGGCCGTCCGGTAGGCCACCCCATGCTCTTCGCACGCCTTTTTGACCCGCGGTGCAACCTGCCGCAGGCGCTCCGGCGGCAGCTTCGGGAACAGGTGATGTTCGATCTGCCGATCGAGGCCCCCGCACAGCACGCTGATGGGCTGGCTCACTTCGTAGTTGTTCGTGGCCTCGACCTGCATCGCGTACCACTCGCCCTTCGAGCGCGCCTTGGTGCCGACGGGGTAACTCGCCACGTCCTCTCCGACGTGACCGCAGAAGATCGTCGCTGCGGAGTAGACGTCACGCAGCGTCTCGGCCAGCCAGTTGCCGAGCAGCACCTTCCAGAAGAACGGACCGGCCAGCGCAGGGAACAGCACATACTCCTTGGCGTAGTACGGCACGTACTTCCTGAGCGCCCGCTTCCAGGCGAGGCGCCGGCTTGCCGGCGAGCGATCCGGCAGGAAGTCGAGGCGCTGTGCGAGGCCGTTGTCGAAGTAGAGATCGCTCAGCCCCGTGAAGTGCAGATTCATCAGGAACCCGAAGTTGGGGAACAGGACCAGGAGCGCAAACGGCAGCTGCCAGCGGTTCCTCTTCGAGTGCGGCGTCTGTTCGGTCAGACGAATGGGACCGAAGTGGATGTCCGCATCACGACCTGCGACGTTCGTGTTGCCGTGATGGCAGCCGTTGTGTCCGAAGCGCCACGACTCCTCGTCGATGGGGACCTGCCACCGGAAGTTCTCGGAGCGGTAGCGGGTGGGCACCGGCAGTCTGTCGTACGCGCCATGCAGGGCGGTGTGTCCGATTTCCGTGGCTTGAAGTTGCTTGTGAAGCCAGAGCGCGATGACGCCGGCTCCAAAACCGATCGGCTCGAAGCTGAAATGGAGCAGGAGTCGCCCCGTGACCTCACAGGTCCGACTGAAGCGGTCGAGGCGCCGGAGGCGGCGCACGTCGCTCTCGCCGAGCTCTCCTTCGACGTCCTTCTTGATTTGATCGATGTCTCGGCCGAAACGGGCCAGGCGCTCGCTGTTTCTTGATGCAGGAATGCTGTTGTCTTGGGTTTGCACGGGTGAACCGCTCCCTCTCGGCCCAGGCATGAGGGCCGTCTTGATCCGGCTCGGGCCGGAAAGGTGGCCACGAGCAACTGGGACAGCATTAACAGTGACAGTTAGAGCTGTCAAGATAGAATTTTGGCTCCGGGTTGCGGGCGTGTATGTTGCTTGGTGCCCAATGGGGGCAGGAAGAGCGGTCACATGCGGGTCATCCTCAGCGCTTCAATCGTTGCCTTGCTCTCGTCGTTTGCGGCGCTCTCGCTGGCTCAGCAGGCGGGCGAAACCCTGCCACCCGCCGACGCGACCGAGCCCGCGCCACCTCCGCCCCCTGGCGCGACTGCCCCCGCCGCCGAGCCGGCCGCCGCCGCCGCCCCGCAGCCGGGTCCAGCGCCGGGCCCCGCGCCGGTGATGGAGCACACCGAGTCCGGTGGAGCTCACACCCACGACGGTTTCTTCTTTCGCATCGGCCTCAACGGCGGCCCGCTCATGATGAGTGCCGACACGGCGACCGAGACCAAGTTCAGCGGATTTCATTCCGGCTTCGACCTCATGTTCGGCGGCTCACCCATCAAGGGGCTGGCCATTGGCGGTGCGCTGATCGCGGGCCGGACGTCGGACCCCACCATCGAAGCGGGGTCCCTCAAGGGCACCGCCAACGGCACGCTGCTCTTTGCCGGGGTCGGCCTCTTCGGCGACTTCTACTTGAACCCCAAAGAGGGCCTGCACTTTCTGGGCATGGTCGGCTTCGGAACCGTGGACTTCGTGAACAACAATGGCAACAGCGGTGGCAATGATCCGAGCGGCACCATGCTGGCCATCGGGGCCGGCTACGACTTCTGGGTCGCCAACGAGTGGAGCATTGGACCCTTCGGTCGGATCCTCTATTCGTCGATGAGCCAAGATGCGGGCGGGGCCAGCGTGAAGTACAGCTACCTCTACCCCAGCATCGGCATCGCCTTCACGCTGCACTGAAGTGCCCCCTTTGAGATTTCGCCGAGCGCGTTACAATTTCGCGCCATGAAGAGCCCCGTACTCGACACGATGCCGCTCGGGTTTCCCTGGGTGACGGCGGACCCGTTCCTCTTTTGTGTGCACCACGACGACGCCTACCCGCGTGGCAACGGGCGGTTTGGTCCCGCCACCTCCCTCGCGGGCAGAAATCTCGGCCAGGACTTCGTGGTGAAGGACGGCTTTCGCATGTACCACGGCCAGGACGTGCCGGGGTTTCCCCAGCACCCGCATCGTGGGTTCGAGACGGTGACCATCGTGCGCCGGGGGCTCATCGATCACTCCGACTCGCTGGGCGCGGCTGCGCGTTTTGGCGAGGGCGACGTGCAGTGGCTCACGGCAGGAGCGGGCATCGTGCACTCGGAGATGTTCCCGCTGCTCGACACCGAACAGCCGAACCCGCTCGAGCTGTTCCAGATCTGGCTGAACCTGCCGCGCCGGGACAAGCTGGTCGAGCCTCACTTCTCGATGCTCTGGGCCAAGGAGATCCCGGTGGTTCGCGCTCTGGACGCTGGCGGCAAGAGCACCGAGGTCAGCGTCATCGCCGGCGACTACGACGGTCGGCGGGCACCGTCACCCCCGCCAAGCTCCTGGGCCGCACACGCCGAGGCCGACGTCGCGATCTGGTCACTGCGCATGCAGGCCGGCGCGAGCTTTCGATTGCCGCCGGCAGCCGGTCCCGAGACGGCGCGGACCCTCTACTTCTTCCGGGGCTCGAAGCTCGAGATCGGGTCCCACACGCTCGCTGACCACGCCGCGGCGCTAGTGCAATGTGAGGAAGAGTTGACGCTCCAGGCCGGCGACGGCGAGACGGAGCTCCTGCTGCTGCAGGGGCGCCCGATCGGCGAGCCGGTCGTGCAACACGGTCCGTTCGTGATGAACTCGCCGGAGGAGATCCGCCAGGCGATTCGTGACTACCAAACCACGCGCTTCGGCGGTTGGCCTTGGCCGTCGGACGACCCGGTCCACGGCGCGGAAAAAGGCCGTTTCGCCCGGCACGCGGACGGCCGCGTCGAGCGTATGGACTGATTCAGTTCGGCTCGCCGTCCAGGCGCGCCAGATCTGCGACGAAGGTCACCAGCTCGATGCCGATGGGAGCGGCCACCACGACGTCGCCGTGGAGCTCGAAGCGAAAGGAGGTCCCCGCGAGCTCGAAGGGCGCAGCGATTGAAAACACTCCTCCGGCGAATCCCGACGTGATCGCGTCGAGCACTCCCACCAGCGTGGCTTCGTGCTGTTCGACCACGCCATCGGTGCGCAGGCTGACGTCCGGCAGCCCCAGCTTGGCCAGGCCGAGCGTGCGGACTTCGTGATCGAACAGCGTGTAGCTGACGTGGTTGGCGATCTCTGGCTGACAGGAGCTCTCCATTTCTTCGGCATCGAGCACACGTTCGGCCAGCGCATCCAGCACCCAGCCGCCGGAGGCCTCGGCGATGGTGGCCGCGACCTGGATCGCCGCCTGCAGGTGGCTGTCGTTCTCGGGGCGTGTCTCCGGCGCGACACGAACTCGATAAAGCATCGCCGCGCGGCGCAGATCTGCGAGCACGTCGTCCTCCGTCTGCTCCTCGACCCAGGTCGGGATCTGGAAGAGCTCCGGCGCATCCGTCTTGGCGAAACAGGCCAGCGTGAGCCAGGGGGGAGCGCCTTCGATCACCGTCTCTGGGCCGACGACTGCCTCCGCGAGTGAGGTCCAGATCTCGAACGTGACGTCGATGCGCTTCAGCACGAGTCCCTGTGTAGCCGGCGTCCACCGGCCCGTCGAGAGGCCACTCAGTCGGTCAGAACCGCCCGGCGTGGCCGCGGTCTCGAGGACAGCAGCGCACGAACGGGCTTCAGCTAGACTCGCCTTGCGCGCTGTCGCAGAGCGCGAGAGGGCCTCTTCGAGGTGACCCGCGGCGGGCGACCTGGCAGAAATTCGCGACACGTCCCAGGCCAGAGGAGGCATCCGCCGGCCTCGCCGGTAGTTCAAGTGGGTTTTCGCCGCTCAGGACGATCGCGATCTGAGCATCGCAAGACTCGGGACTGGCTAGACCATGCCCGAGCGAGGCAGGGCCTGGGTGAACTCGCGCCACTCGATGGGGGCAGTGGCCGGGTCGATACGAGGCGGTTGGAGCGGCAACGATATCGGCCGCACGGCGGGTTTTCGCGGCCACATCCCCGACTCGTCCGGCGTCTTGTTGGCCTTCTTTCCGTTGCACGCGAGGCACGCCGTCACGATGTTTTCCCAGTCGGTGCGGCCGCCGCGCGAGCGCGGAAGCACGTGATCACAGGTCAGCGACGAGCGCGGTGGTTTTGCGCCGCAGTAGACACACGCGAACCCGTCGCGGACGTGCACGTTCTGCCGCGAGAACTTCACGCCACGCTTGGTCGTGGCGAAGCTGCGGCGCAAGCGCACGACCGCCGGCATGCGAATGGTCGTCGAGGGGGAACGCAGCTCGTCCGTGTACGAAACGACGACGTCGACCTTGTCCAGATAGACGAGCGTGATCGCGTCCTCCCAGCGGATGACCTTGTGGGGGAAGTACCAGTGCGTGAGCACGAGGGTTCGCGAGTGCATGACGCTTGCCTTTTATGACGCAACAACTGGGGCATTGCTTCATTTTCTGAGCCCGACCCGCCGGAAGTCCCCGAAAATCCGGGCAGTAAGTGAGCTGGAGCGACGGCATGGTTTCGCCCTTCGGGGTGCTCGATGCGTCGGGTGGGCAGAAGCCGGCGTACGGCGCGTTCAAGTCGGTCGCTCCGGCCTGGAATTCCAGCTGCGAGTGAGGCAACAGGTCACGCACGGAGGTGCTGGGTCTCCGGATTTTCGCGGCGCCAGATCACGTGGTCCATGAAGTAGTGGTGGATGTTCACGAAGGCGAAGAACGTGGCAAAATAGGGGGTCGGGCCGAGGTCCGTTTGGGCTGCGGGTGAGCGAGGCGTGCCAATCAACAGGCTGTCGAGCAGCGTGGGCGCGCCCCGCAACAGGAGCCAGCCCAGCCCCAGCGCCGACACCGCGAGCAAGCCAATTTGAACTGCGGCCGGACGCCCGAAGTGAGGCGGCCCTTCAGCGGCGCGCGCCTGGTTTCGCCGCAGCAACCACACGAAGTAGAGGTACTGCACCGAGTGCAGGCCTGGGATCACGTAGACCATCAGCGGGTCGACGCTCGAATACACCGTCCAGATCCAGATGGTGATCAGGAAGCCCGCGAGCGGCGCCAGCGGCGGCAGTCGACGTTCGGCCCGCCACTTGCCCGCGAGCACCCAGACAACTCCGACGGTGCTGAGCGCGAATGCGACGCCGGTAGCGAGCTCGAGCCCATGCGGGTGGCCGAGCGTGGTGTAGACGACCCCTTTCTCTTCGACCTCCCGCCCTGGGTCGAATGGGCTCGACCAGGCGTAGGCCCAACCGGCGAAGCAGTGCACGAGGAACGCGAGCCGTTCGCGGGGGCTGAAGCGCACACCGCGGCGCGCCGACAGCACCGCGAGCACACCAAACGCCTGTTTGACGTAATGCCAGCCCACCAGCAAGAACATCAGCTGGACCAAGGAGCCCAGCGCCGTTGCCGAGTGCGTCCACAAACCCAAGAGCGCCCAGACCAGGAGCACCAGCGGCACGACGAGCGCCGAGAGCAGATACCGAATGCGCTGGCCCGGGCCAAAGGCACCGCCGAAAGCGCGACGCTTGAAGTCCCGGTAAAAGAGCAGGTAGGTGACAGAGAAATGCGGGTCGTTGATCACGTAGCCTGCGTGAAACGCCACGAAGCCCACGGCCAGCTCAGCCGAGTCCAGACCCACGCTGCGGCGAAGCAGCCACAGCAGCGGGAAGAGGACTAGCGTGGCGCCACCCACGAGCAGAAACTCGATCAGCGCGGCGCCTCGACTCGCGGGCGGCACAGGCGGAGCGAGTGCCTCGGGCACGGACAGCGAAGCGCTCGCGCTCGTCACCCGAGCGAAGTTATCACGTCCTCGCGTGGGCGCTCATGACCGCGGCGCGCGCGGCTGTCAGGCGCTCGAGGCGGAGGAATTTCACAGGAAGGCGGGAGGGCAGAAAGAGAGAATTGAGAATTTCACAGGAAGGCGGAAGGGCGGAATTGAGAATTCGGAATTGAGAATTTCACAGGAAGGCGGAAGGGCGGAGTTGAGAATTCGGAATTGAGAATTTCACAGGAAGGCGGAAGGGCGGAATTGAGAATTCGGAATTGAGAATTTCACAGGAAGGCGGGAGGGCGGAGAAATTTTGCAGGAGGGCGGAGGGATTGTCTCTGCTCCGTTTGATCCCAAAAATCTTCCGCCTCTTCCGTCCTTCCTGTGAAATTTCCGAAATCTCACGTCCCGCGTACCGCCAGCGAGCCGCGAATGCACAGCCTAACGAACGCATGGCTCAACGCGTGAAGCTCTCTGCCGCGCGGTACTCTGCTCGCCGTTCACCGAGTCGGGACCGGACCCAGCGGGCGGTCGTGCGTCGGGCTATACGGTCGAGCAGATCGTCGAAGCGCGCGGACCTCCGACGCAGGGTCTCGCGGGCGAACACCAGGGGCGCCTGCGACAACGGCGCGAGTCGCCAGAGGCCCGGGCTCGGCAGCCCGAAGTGCGTGTGTGTGGCCGGCGCCACGAAACAACCCACGTATCCACGCCGCAGGCCTCGCTCGAAGTGACCGAGCAGAGTGTGGCGGAGTGAATCGCTCGCGGCCGCGGTGTCCGCGTCGAGATAGGAATGCGCGAGCAGCTTGCCATCGTCACCGGAGGCGCTGACTCCCTTGACCATCGACGTGAACATCAGGCCCAGAGCTTGGTCGACGTCTTCTGGGTACCAGCGGGGTTGCACCCCCATCAAATGCCCGACGTAGCGCCAGAAATGCATCGTCGCTTGGATTTCCTCGCGGGAGGTCCGGTACCCGATGAGCCGCAGCCCGTAGCCCGGAACGAAGCTGCCGCCCATCAGTGTGAGCAGCGCGTCCGCTTGGCTGATGGGCACGCCCCAAGCGTCGAGGTTCCAGTCCGGATGTGCGAGCAGACGTTTGCGCACGAAGACGTGCATCAGGCGCACGCGGAGCGCCGTAGCTCGGCCCGGCTTGCCGGGTTCGAGCGCGCCCGGCTCCGCCACATCGACCCAGAAGGCCGCCGTCTCGAGAAAACGTCGCTGGGCGCTCGACCCCGTGTAGCCTCCGGTGAAACACAGGGGCTTCGCCACGCTGTTCTCTCGGTATCCCTCCAGGGTGATCGCACCGGCGAAGGCGTGCAGGTGTGTGCCCCAGCGGCGAAAGACGCGAGCGCCAAGCGCCACTTGCTGGGGATCGAGCCAGGCGGGCTCCGTCTCCATCTCTGCAAAGAGACGCGTGAGCGAGCGCGGTGCGTCCGCGACGGAATCGACTCCCGAGGCGAGCGCTTGGTCGACCAACCGCCGCCCTTCAGTCTGCCCTCGCGGCAGTGAGACCTCCTCGACAAAAGCCTCCGCTACAGGATCAGCGTCGTAGTACGTGGTGGCCCAGGTCCGCACGACATCGTCGGGCAGCTTGGGCTCCACTCTGAAAAGCATACGCAGGCTACGCCGGAGTCGCTGGGCGCGGGCTGAGCCGACTTGAGCCCAGTAGCCGAACTCGGAGGGAATGCGACCAGGGGCCGGCGACGAACAGGAGTCGTCCACACGCTCAGCCTAGCCTCGACCCGAGCGGTTTCGTGCACTGAAATAACCGCGGCGGAAGGGTTTCTTCGAGCTTCACCGCGAAGCGCGACCTGCCAGAAATTCGCGACTCACCCCATTGCCCTTGCCCGCCCTGCGAGGGGGTCTATCCTGGCCTGCGTGCGAGCGCGCGTGCCGACGATCGCCAGTGGCGCCATCCGCAATCTGCCGAGTGTGGTCCAGGAGGCGGGGGGTGATTCCGCGGCGGTGCTCCGCTCGGTCGGCGTCGAGCCGGAGGTGCTCGGCGACGTCGATGCCCGAATCCCCGTGGAGACTCTGCACGCGCTGTGGGAGGCCGTGCTCGCCGTGGTGCCTGGGGCCGGCGGCGCCGTACTTGGTGCGGAGCGATATTCACCCGGTGACTACGGGCTAGTCGGCTTCGTGGCGATGAACAGCGGCACGCTACGTGAAGCCATCGGACATGCGGTTCGTTACATGGGGCTCTGGACCGACGAACCCGGCATGGCGCTCGAGAGCGACGGGACCCTGCGCATCGTGTACCGAACCCCGTTCGCCGATCGAATCGGGCTGCGTTTTGCCACCGAGGCGACGCCCGCGGAAATCCTCCACGCGGCTCGGATGGTCACGCAGAAACACATCGTGCCTCGCGAAGTCCGCTTCATGCACCCTGGGCCGCGGGACATCTCGCTGCACGAGGAGTTCTTCGGTTGCAAGGTGACGTTCCGCGCCGACGACATCGCGATGCTGTTTTCCGCGGAAGATCTGGCGCTGCCGCTGCCCAAGGCCGACGAGCAGCTCGGCGCATACCTGCGCTCGGTCGCGAATCAAGCCCTCGAGAAGCGTGGCGGGACCGAAGACACGCCGCTCGATCACATCCGCGGCATCATCGCCGAGCAGTTGCAGCAGGGCGTGCCGTCACTCGATCAAGTCGCGAAGGGCATGGCCACGAGCGAGCGCACGTTGCGGCGCCGGCTGGAGGCCGAGGGTACGTCGTTTCGCGCGCTGCTCGACGAGACGCGGGCGCTGCTCGCGCAGGGCTACGTGCGGGACAAACGTCTGCCGCTTTCGGAGGTCGCGTTCCTTCTGGGGTTCTCCGAGCCGAGCGCCTTTCACCGTGCATTCAAGCGCTGGACGGGGACGACGCCGAGCGCGTTTCGCGCCCGAGCCTGACCCGCCCGCACCTCACGACGGTCTGGCCGTTTCGCCCACGACATTGGCCGCTGGGGTCACTGATCGTGGGGCCAATGTGCGGCAAGCTGCGACCATGGAGGTTCGGAACATGACGACCAAGATCCTGCTCTCGATCACAACCACGCTTGCTCTCGGTCTCACCAGTGTCCAGGCGCTCGCGGACGTCCCGATGCCCGAGTGTGTGGGCAACCCCGCTTGCCAGCAGCCAGGTGGGTGCTCCGTTGGCGCGCTGCCGGTCGGCGCTCCGGCCGGCGCGGGAGCGATCGCCCTGGCCGCGGCCGCGGCGCTCATCGTGCGGCGACGCCGCGTGCGCTGAGCCGTCGTTGACGCCGCGCCCCGGCGCGCGTCCCACCCACGATGAACAGGTCCGTACCGACACGGACTCCTGTCGCGGGTGGGATACGGCGACACCCCGGGGCCTGCGGTGGCCGCACAAATCGCGCCTTCGCGCGGGATCTCGACCGTGCGGGCTAAGGGCTTTCGGGGCCACGCCGCATGCGGCACCATCGCCGAAGTGGAGCTGGTGGGTGACCGCCAGCCCGCGGAGACCCGGGTGTGTTGGTACGCGCTCGGGCCGAGAGCAACGTGGCAGATCAGTCGGCTCAAGACGAACTCGGCCTCGCGAAGCGGCGAGTGGGCTCGGTATTGTGCGGCCGCTGGCCGCTCGAGCGCCTGATCGGCATGGGCGGTATGGCGGCGGTCTACGCCAGCCGCGACTCCGACGGTAACCGCGTCGCGATCAAGCTGCTGCACGGAAACTACTCGGCCAACCAGGCGCTGCGTCAGCGGTTCGTGCGTGAGGCGCAGCTGACTCAGGCGGTTGAGCACCCAGGCCGTGTCGCGATCTACGAAGAAGGGCAGAGCGAGGAGGGTGATCCGTATTTCGTGATGGAGCTGCTCCGGGGAAGGACCTTGAGCAAACACTGGAAAGACAACAACAGCATCTTGCCGCCGGAGCAGGCCCTCGAGATTGCCGATCTGGTGCTCGACCTGCTGTCCGCCTGCCACGCCGCCGGAATCGTTCACCGAGATCTCAAACCTGCGAACATCTTCATCACCACGGAAGGGGTAGTGAAGGTGCTGGACTTCGGTGTAGCCCGAAAGCGCGAGGTCGGCGTCGATCCCACCATGGTCGGCACCGCGCTCGGAACCCCCGCCTACATGGCTCCGGAACAGGCGCTCGGGTCGGCTGACCGCATCGACGCGCGCACGGACCTGTTTGCAGTCGGTGCAGTGCTGCACACGATGATCTCGGGCAAACGCCTGCACGACGGGCGCTCCAACGAGGAGGCCTTCGTGCTCGCGGCGACGCGTCCCGCACCGTCGGTAGCCAAGGTCGCCCCCGACATCATTCCGGAGCTGGTTCAGCTGATTGACCGCGCCCTGCAGTGGGATCCCCGCAATCGGTTCCAGAGCGCGGAGGAAATGCGCGCCGCCATCGCCGAAGTGCAGCGAGTCCTGGAGGGGGGCGTTGCCGTCCAGAGCGCGCCGCAGAAGCAGCATGGACAGGCCCAGCTGCTCGCGTTGCTTTCGGAGAGCGTCGAGACTCCCGAGGCGGACGTCCAGCTCTCACCGGCGGAGGAGGCGCTCGTCGTCGAGTTACAGGAGATCTTCCGGCGCGTGGAGCGTGGCCTGAACGCCGCACGTCAGTACACCTGGGACCACAAGGTCACGCTCGGTCACATGCAGGCGATTCACCAGGTCATGTCGGAGTACCTGGCTCGGGTGCCGGGCCCCCTGCACTTCGAGGTCAAACCCCACTCCTTCGCCATGAAGTCCGCCGTGCTGTGGGAACCGCTGCACCCCTTCGACGAGATCCCCTACAACCTGTTCGCGAGCGGATTTCGCAGCTTCGACATCACGGCCGGCGTCAGCATCGACGAGGTGATCTCGCTGCTGGACTTGATGCGGCGTGACCCGCTGCGGGACTTCTCACCCGAGGACGACCTGGCGACGGCGTTCTGGGAGAGGCAGCTCGAGCACGTGTCCTACCAGGTGGTGAGCTCGTTCTTGACGATCGGTTCGTCCGAGGAAGCCGATCGCGAGCTCGACGATCTGGTAGAGACCGGCAAGGGTGTCGTCGAAGGCTCCGGCAACCGAAAACCCGGGGTAGGCGAGCTCGAGCTCGAACCGGCGTCGCTGGAGGAGCGCGCCGCAGTGATCGCCGCGCGCCAGTCCGCCCTGCGTGCGGTGCGATCCGCCGGAGCCGCGACGCTCGACGAGCCGACCCGTGCGCTGATCGCGGCCGCCCTCGACATGCCCGAGGCGGAGTGGGAGACCCGCTACGTCAAGGTGCTCGCACACGCCGCGGTCGATGCGATGGCCTACGAGCAGATGGAGCTGATCTGCGCGCCGCTGCGCAGCGGGCTCATCGAGGCAGCGGCCAGCCAGGCCATCGCGCCGGCGCTCCGACGCACACTCGCTGTGGTCGAGGCGGTGACACTGCGGGCAGGACCTGCCTCGAGTGCAGAGCTGACACGCGCGCTGGTGGACGCCGAAACTCTCGGAGTCGTGCTCAAGGAGCTGGCACGCCCGATTCCCGAGGCCGAACGCGCCAACGCCGAACGCTCCGCTCCGCTCCTCTCACAGCTGCTGGACGAAACCGGGCCCGAGCATTTCTCCAGTGTCCTGGCGGCGCTCGCTCGCGCCGACGTCGAGCCGATCCGCGACGCACTGCTGCGCTTTCTCGAGCGGCACGGTGCCGGTCGCGAGCAGGAGATCGCCGCGATCTTGGGCGAAGCCGATCTGGCCAAGGGGCGCGCGGTCCTGGGGCTCCTGCACGCGCTTGGCACCGAGGCTGCGGCTCGCGCGCTCACAGCGGCGGAGTCCAGTGTGCATCCCGAGATCAGGGTCGAGGCGGTGGCCATGCGCGCACAAACATCGACCGAGGGACTCCGTGACGAGCTCGCGAGCTTGCTCTCGAGTCGGGATCAGTTCGTGCGTATGGCGGTGCTGGGCACCATGGCGCGGTACAAGGTGAAAGAGGCGGGGCCGTTGCTGGTGCAGATGGCCACCGACGACGCCTTTCACAAGCTGGACATCAACGAGCGACGGGTCACGCTCGAGACGCTGTGGGAGCTCTCGCCGGTGCGCGGCGAGAGCCTGGTCACGGATCTCGCGACCAAGACCGGCATGCTGACGCGCGAGGCCGTCGACGACACACGCACGCTGGCGATCCAGCTGCTCGGGCGCCTGAGCGACAACCGCAGCGTGATCGCAGAGCTGGAGAAGACGGCGGGTAAGTGGACCAACTCACAGACCGTCCGTGACGCCGCGGCGCAGGCGGGCGCGGCGATCAAACGCCGCCTGAGGGGGCGATGACCTCACAACCTCCCCCCGCGGACGCGGCTCAGGTCGTTCAGCAGAACGTGGCCGACCTCGCGCAGCGCCAGCAGGCGCGCGAGCTGGGTTCTTCCCTCGCTCGCCATGTGTTTCGGCTGCTCAAGGTGGCGCAGTTTCACGCCCTCGACAACATGGCGTTCTTGCAGCAGGTCGATCAAACGGTCGAGGCACTCGGAGTGTTCGGCACACAGACGGGCGAGCCCCTGTCGCTGCTCTTCACCAAGAGCACGGTGTTCGTGTGTGGGCAGCTGCTCAAGGCGTCGCGCGCGGAGTACGAAGCGGCGCTCGAGCTGAGCAAGATGGTGCGCGCGCTCGGTGTCACCCAGCTCACGCTGCAGGCCGACGCCAATCGCGCAGATCTGAAGGCGCTGGCGCGGCTCTTTCAGCCCGGATCGGCGCTGAAAGCAGAGCATGGTGTCATCGAGCCATCACCCCGGGTTCGCTTGCGCTACGTGCACGCAGCGCGGCTCGACGAAAACGAGAACGAGCTCACGCCCGAGGAGCAGGTCCTCCGTACGTACGCGACGACGGTCGTTGTCATGCGTCGGGTCTACGAGAACCTGATGGCCGGGCGGTATCAGTTACCCAACCAGGCCAAGCGTCTGGCTCAACGCCTGGTCGTGCTGTCCGAGGGCGACACCCCCGCGTTCTTGGGGGTCACGGGCATGCGCAACTTGAATCACGACGCTGCCGGTCGGGCGGTGAACCGGGCGATCTTGGCGGTCTCCATGGGTCGCCAGCTCACCGGTGACCTCGCCACGCTCTCGCGCATCGCGATGTCCGCACTGTTCTTCGACGTGGCGGTGCCCCTCGTCACGGGCGCGGCAGGCATGGGGGAGGAGCAGGTCGTCGTGGCCAAGATGACCGACCAAGCAGCCAAGCGGCTGCCCGCGGCGACGGCCACGGTGCTGACGGCCCTCGGTCAGGTTCGCGAAGCTAGCCTCGTGCGCACGGTGATCGCCTACGAAGCGCAGTGGTTGCGCCAGATTGAGTCGCTGGGTCAGCTCTACGACGGCGCACACCGTCCGATGGTGGCGGCGCGCATCGTCGCAACCGCGCATCGGTTCAATCAGCTGGTGGAGCCGGACCTCGGGGCGAGTCGAACACCGTCGGTAGACGAAACGATCACCACCCTACGACACAAGACGAAAGAGGCATTGGACCACGCCATGTTGGTGCTCTTGGTCGGCGCCCTGGGAGTATTTCCCCGCGGTGCCGTCGTCGAGCTGTCGACCGGGGAGCGCGCCGTGGTCCTCCATTCGCCGGATAATCCCGCCGAGTATGCCCGCCCGAGCGTGAGGCTCATCTACGACTCGAGCGGACAGCTACTGCGGTCGAAAGTGGTGCTCGACTTGTCGCGGGATCCAGGGCGGCAGGTCACACGCGTGATCTTGGATCCGGATCCGGAGCTCCGCCGAGCGTCCGAGGAGCTCATCTCGGTTGGCGCGCCCTCCTCGCGGGGGCCTGTGTCGGCCGGCGCCGCGAGCGAGCGGACTCTGCAGAGCTCCGACAGCACGGACCGACCGCCGGCCTCGACCGGGGCGGCAAGCGAGCCCACTCCGCGACCTCCCGACAGCGCCCCGCTGATCGAACGACCTGCGCCGTCGGCGCGTGCGGTGAGCGAGCGGACTCCGCGCAGTCCGTCGGTGGAACAACCGCCGCCTTCGTCGACACCAGACAGCAGGCGTGGTCGAGCCCCGCGATCGGGACGCGGAAGCGGGGCCGTCGAGCTGGTCGAGGCGCCGCCGTCCCGCCGAGATCCGCGCTCGGAGGACTGGGACGACGAGCCCCCGTCCGAGCCGTCGGGTGCGAGCACCCCCGGCTCCGGATCCAGGTTCCAGACCAGCCCGACCCTCGACTGGCGGCAGCGGGCCGTCGCGCTTCCTCCGAAGAGCACGCCCAGGAACGCCTCGCTCGCCGAGGGGTTTGCGCCGAGCGCGGAGGGTTCGCTCCACAAGAAACCGCTCTCGCACCTCCTGCTCTACTTGGAGGAGCGGGCGCTCGGCGGCACTCTCGTTCTCGCAGAGCCGTCGGAGCAACCCGAGCTCGAAGCGACGGAGCACGCGGTGTTCTTCAGAGAAGGCAAGCCGTTCAAAGCGTACGTCGCTGGGCGAATCGCCACCCTCGGCTCACTCTTGGTGGGCAGCGGCGCATTGGAGCAGGGGCAGCTCGAGGACATCGCGCTCGCGGGTGGACACGAGGCAGAGCTCGAGCGAGAGCTGATCGACCTCGGCTTGGTGCGGCCCGAGCAGATCGCGGAGGTTCGGAGCACGCAAGTCTACGAGCGAATCAAGTTCTTGTTCTCCCTCGCGCCCAATACTCTGTTTGCGTTCTATGGCGACGTCGATCTGCTTCAGACTCGCTGGGGACGCATTCCAGCCGCAGTCTCGCCGCGCGCTGCTCTGACACTCGGCCTCCGAGAGCACCCTGAGGTCGAGGCGATGGATCGCGTGCTAGCGCAGTCCGCGGCGGGCCCCCTCGCGATGTCCGCTGGCGCGTCGGTGGACGAGTTCGAGTTCTCGCCGGACGAGCTGGCGGTGGTGATCGCCATCGCGACTGGGAAACCGTCATTGCTCGAGCTGATCGAGGCGGGTCACGAGCCTCAGATCGCTCGCCAGGTCGTTTACCAGCTCTTGCTCTCGCGCGCCGCGGTGCCAGCCTGAGCGGGCGCGTCGCTCAATACCGCTGGTTGGGCGGGGCGTTGAGCAGGGGCGCGTCGCCCACCACCGGCCGATTGCCGACTGCCGTCGCGAGCTTCGTGTAGAGTGCCTTCATCGCCGCGAATTTTTCCGGCTCGACCTTGGACAGCTCGTTCGCCTCTTCGAAGTCCTTGCCCACGTTGTACAAACTGAAGTTCCAGTCGTCGCCGCGAACCAGGAGTTTGTAGTCGCCGTCGATCAAGGCTCGACGCCGGTCCATCAGATCACAGCGCGGCAGATCCACGAGGATGGGTCTTGGGGTCGGCGGGGCACCGAAGACTTCGGGTACGAGGCTCTCCCCGCGATACCCTTCATCTTGCGGGATGCCCAGGAGGTCCGCGAACGTCGGAGCCAGATCGATCGCGCCGCGAGGGGTCTTCAGTTTCTGCGCCGGCGCTCCGGGCACGTAGATGAAGAGCGGCACACGGACCAGGGTCTCCCACACCTCATAGGCGTGCCGGTAGTGCCCGTGCTCGCCAAACCCCTCGCCGTGGTCGGCGGTGATGATGATGGCCAGGCGTTTGCCCCAGGGTTGTTCCAATGCCCAGTCGATCAGGTTGCCCACCCAGCGATCGGTGAAATGGACTTCGTTGTCGTAGAGGTCCCGCGCCTTGTCGCCGAAGTCCGGCGAAGTGGGGTGTTTGTTGTACTGAAAGTGCGGATCCAGGAAGTGGAAATAGGCAAAAAACGGCCGCTTCCCCGCTGGATCCACGTTTGCGGGATCGGAGAGCATCTTCTTCGCCAAAGCGTTCAGGCGATCACTGTTGATGTCCGCGACGAGCTTGAAATCGATGGCCGTGCCTTCGAGCAGCCGATAGTCGTCCCAGCCCTGGTTCAGCCCGTACACGGGCGTGAAGTAGCCGTGGCCGTTGCCTGCCAGCGTGCGGATCCCGCTCGAGCGCGCCCGCTCGCTGATGAAGGTCTTCTCGTTGAACCAATGGGTGAAGAACCACCCGTCTCGCTTCATCTCACTCGGGTATCTGCCGGCGAGGGTCGGGGCCACACTCTTCGCGGTGTAGCTCGAAATCGAATACGCACGCGGATAGAGCGTGGCCCGCTCCGCGAACTTCGTCAGCCAGGGCGCAACGTCTCTCGGATAGCCGGCCCACGGCATGTCCGCGCGCAGGCTGTCGACCATCAGGAACAGCACGTTGTACGGTCGCTGTGGCTCCGGTTTGGCCGGCACCACGCTGGCTTCCGGTCTGGGCACCTCGCTCGGTACGCTTGGGGCGCGAGCGCTGGCGCTCGGGGCGGCGCTTGGTCTGGCGCCGGTCAGCCGCTCGTAAGAGAAACTGCCGAGCGCCGCCGCCGCGCCGATGACCAGCGCGCCGCCGAGCAGTGTCTTCCTCGACTTCATCACGACGGCGGGGAGGTTAGCTCGACACGAGCGGTTGCGCGAAGGCGTCGGCTCCAGGGCGCGCGCGCAGCGCAAATTTCAAGGCGGAGCGCCGTTTCTCCCCCAGATTTCTCAGCGGATGCCGGCTCTGGTAGAACCTTGCGGTGGTCGGGGTCGCGGGACCGCAGCGATCATCTTGCTCATGACGAGAGTGCGAGTCCGACTGGACACTCCTACCGGATTGATCGAGCTTCCGCCGGGGATCTACCTGATCGGACGTGGCCCCGAGTGTACCGTCGTGCTTGGTAGTGGCCTCGTGTCGCGCCAGCATGCTCGTTTGGTCGTGGAAGAAGGCGGCGCCAGTATCGAGGATCTCACGACGCCAAACGGCACGTTCCTGAACGGCGCGCGCATCGCGGAGCGCCGCGCCCTCACTGACGCTGACTTCGTCGTGATCGGGGAGGTGGCGCTCGAGTTCAACATCGAAGCGCTGCGGGTATCGGAGCTGGCGGCCCCTGCCGTTCCGCCGGCGCCCATGGCGCCGTACCGGGTCAGCCGGTCGTCGGCGCCCCCAACGGGGGCCAGCCAACATGGACCCCAGCATCTGCAGACCATCCCTGCGCAGGCCCACGAGGTTCTGCAGGCGACGGCGGACCCGTTCTTCGAACAGGGGCAGCTCCCGCTCGCGGAGCGCGTCCTCGAAGGGTGGTTGTCGCAGGTGCTCCTGGCAGTGAAGACCGGCGCTCCGCGCGAGCTCGGTGGAGACCATGCGGCGCTTCGTCAGGCTGCTCGACTCGCCCGAGCGCTCGTCTCCGTTCGCTGGGTCGACTACGTGGTCGAGCTTGCCACTCGCCTGCCACTGCCGCTGCACGTCACCGAGCTCGATCTGCTCGAGCCGGTCGTGCGCCAGGTTGGTGTGTCCGGGCAGCTGCTGGACGCGTACGTACTCCGCCTGAGGACGCCGCCGGTCGATCAGGCGGCGGCGGGCACGCTGGAGCGGGTCGAGCAGTGGCGAGCCTTCGTGTCCATGCGCTGAGCTCGCTAGCTCAGCAAGCCGAGGCTTGCTCGGACTCTTTCTGCAGCAGCAACTCGCGCACGTTGGCCTCGATGACCCGGAAGCTCACGTTGCCGTTCAGCCGCTGGCGGCCGTCGTTCAGGATCAAGGTCGGGCTGACGGTCACATTGTGCTCCCGCGCAAGGTCATAGTCCCCCGCCAGCTCCGCGTGGGCGACGCCGTCGTCGAGATACGCCAGCAGCGGCTCGCTGGGGATGCGCAGCTCTTCGGCGATCTCGAGCTGCACGCGGCGGGTGCTGATGTTCCGGAGATCACGAAAGAAGGCCTCGCGCAGCGTCCAGCACACACGGTTGAACTGCTCCTCGCCGCCCTCTAGCTTGCCGTCGGCGGCGAGCCGTCGCACGGCACACAAGAAGAGGTGACACGCCAGCGACGAGGCCGGCTGCAACTTGCGCCAGATGTCGGGATGCACGCTCACGTGCGGGTAGCCGTCGGTCACATCGCGCACGTGAGCTCCGTAGCCCGAGAAGCCGCCGCGGTCCGCCCAGCGTTTCGCGAGCTTGTCGCGTGCGTCGCCGAACACGGAGCAGAATCGGACGTCGATGGCCACCGTGTTGCCGAGCGACGAGCGGAGCTCGTCGACGCGGCTTTGCGCCACGTAGGCCCAGATGCAGAGCACGTCGCTGAAGTGAGTGACCCGGATTGCTTCCATGCGCCCAGCATAAAACGATCCGAGCGCGTCGGGTGAGGGCCGCCTCTACGTCTGCGATGTCGGGCGTCGTCGCGAACGCCTCGCAACGCGCCGCCCGCGCCGCAACGACCCGAGGAAGGCCAAGACAGCCAGCCCGAGCCATCCCACGGGAGATCGCGTCGCCGCCATCGAACAACCCCTGCGGCAACCAGCGCTGTCGTTGCTAGACGTGTCAGGTCGGGTTCGCGGAGCGGAGGGGTCAGGCGTGGCCTCGGCGCCGCTCGTGCCGGCAGGTGCGTCTGGAGGCGTCTCGTTGGTGGGCGTGCCTCCCGCCCCCGCGCTGCCCGATGTTGCCGGAGTTTCGGGCGCGGTCCCGTCGACGACCTTGGCCTTGGTCTTGCCGACCGAGCCGGGCGGATAACACAACCCTGTGGGACGGCATTCGGCTGGAGCGTTGCAGGGACCGTCTTGGCCGCAGATGTGGAGATTGACCCAAGCCTTCTCGGGCGGGCCGCTGGGCTGCGGCCGCGGAGGTCCGGCGAGGAAGGAATCACGCGAGGCGGGCCGCTGTGCGCTCCAGCCCCAACCCGTCCAATGTAGCTCGCGAAACTCCTGACAGGTGTCGATCTGAAAGCAAAGTCGTCCGCCCTCACAGTGGTTGTCCGAAGAACAGGTCGCGAGCACACAGCGCCCGCCCAGCTCGCCGCGATAGCCGGGTGCGCAGTTCTTGGGCGCCTCCGGCACGCATCTGGGGCCGCCGTGATCGGTGATGCCGACCTGCCCCTTGGGACAGCTGGCCGGTGGCGGCGGCACGGCGTCGGCGCGAGCGGTGCCCACGCGGAGCTGGACTCCGAGCGTCGCGATGACGACGACGAGCGCCTTCGTTTGAAGCTTCATGGGCAGACGATACGACGAAAGTGCCATGGCTTGTCACCGACGCGCCCGAGCGCGCCCGGACGACCTCGGGCGCGCCTCGGGCGCGAGGGGTTGCCGGGACTCGCCGCCGCTGTGGCGGTCACGCGAGCTCACGTACTAGAGTGCCAATCGATGGCCGTCCACCTCGCGATGGCGCTGGCAAGCGACGCGGAGCTCGCGAGCGCTGTCATCGGCGCCGGCGCTCTGGGAAGCGCGCCCGCGGAGGCGGAGCTGTGCCGGCGCTTCGGGCGCCGGGTGCGGCTCTACGGGCGGAGTCGCTTGCGCGACAAGAGCGCCGTGGACGATCTGGTGCAGCGAGTGATGCTCGTCGTGCTCTCGAAGCTGCGCAGCGGTCAGGTCCGCGAGCCCGATCGCATCGACTCCTTTGTCCTCGGGACGGCGCGCATGGTGACGCGTGAGATGTCGCGCCCGAAGGAGCAGCCCGTCGAGCTCGATGCGGAGCTGCCTTGCCCGCTCGCCGAAACACGCCCCGACCCGCTGGAGCTCGCGAGGCTTGCCGAGTGCCTGAAAGGCCTCGCCGAGCGCGAGCGCACGGTCGTCTCCTTGACCTTCTTCCACGAAGAGAGCGCCGACGAGGTCGGGCTCGCGCTCGGGATGCAGGCAGGCAACGTGCGGGTCACGCGCCACCGCGCGCTCGCGCGCCTGCGGAGCTGCATGGCGCTGGGCGCCGAGGAGGTGCTCCGATGACCCTCCCGTGTCAAACCCCGATCCCCTTCGATGTGCTGATCGCCTACCACGCGCGTGAGCTGCTGGAGGACGAAGCCGAGCGCGTCGAGGCCCACTACTTTTCGTGCGCGCACTGCACCCTACAGCTCGAGATCGTGTTGCGACTCGACCAGGGCCTTCGCGACGTGGTTCATGGCGGCCAGCTCATGGCAAGCACCACGATGGCGATGGTCGAGCGCGCGCGCGCCCAGAGCATCGTCGTGCGCGAGTACCGCACCGATCCAAACGAGCACGTACACTGCACGGCAGGCCCCACGGACGCATTGCTGGTCACCCGCTACGGCGGACTCGAAGGCGTCACGTCGGTCGACGTGCACTTCCACGGCACGGTCCTGGCCACCGATCAGGTCATCCAGATGGAGCTCACCGACGCGCCCGTCGACCAGCGGACCGGCGATCTCGTGCTGATCGCACCCGGCGCCATGAACCGCAGTTTCCCGCCGCTCGAGATCGAGATCCGCCTTACCGCGCGCGGGCCGGGCGGTTCTCACGAGGCGGGGCCCTACTACTACCACCACCGCCCGTGGGATTCGCTCGACGACGCCGAGCGAGAGCGACGCGCCGGTCGTTGATCCGGGCTCAGGCGCGGAACGCGTCGGCGATGGCCTGGGTGTCCACGTACTCGCGATGGGCGGTGATCTTGCCGCCTCCGATCGTGAAGACGTGGGTGAAGTGGGCCTTCCAGTCGCGACCGGTGTTGCGCGCCGTGCCCTCCTCGTAGCCCATCACCACGACCTGGTCGCCGTCGGTGACGAAGGTCCGAGGCTCGAAGGTCTTCAGCGAGGCGTTCGTGCCAAACGCCTGGAAGAAGCGCTGGACGTGCTCGTGCCCGCTCCCCTCACCCGACCAGGGCGCGGCTCCGGGCACCGCCCATTCGATGGCGGTGTCGAGTGTACCGAGAAGGCTCGAAAGGTCCCCCGTTCCGAACGCAGCGTACAGGCGCTTCACGGTGTCCAGGTTCTCGTGGTTGCTCATGCTCATCTCCATTGTTGGCTTGCCGGGCGCGTCGTGCGCCGGGTGTTGGAGGGATGTGCGAGCGGCCGACCGATCGTTACAGGCGCCCTTCACTTTCTTTCGCAAGCCCCCTCGCCGCGCCGACCCGATCACCCAAACGACGGAGTGTCCGGCTCGAGGGCCGAGGGAAGCGTGCATTACAGACACCGTCAGATGACAGGGCCGACTGTGCCTCGCTGGATCTTGCGTCGGCGCGGAGACTCGGCGTGGCCCCAGAGCTCGCGCCAGTCGCGGTCCCGAGTGTCGGGTCGGTGGGGCTTGGCGGCGGCCACGAGCACGCCGCGGAGCCAAGCGTGCGCGGGCTCGCGCTCGAAGCGCTCGTGCCACAGTGCGATGTACTCGAAGTCGTGCACCGAGACCGGCGCATCGAACACCTCGAGCGGGTAGCGCTCGGCAAACCAGCGCAGGAGCCGCGCGGGGCCAGTGAGGATCGCATCGGACTGCGCCACGATCATCGGCGCGGCGAGGAAGGAGCGTACGCGGCAGGCAACGTGGCGGCGCAGCCCGTGCTCCTCGAGCGCCAGATCGACGGAGCCGACCTGCGCCTCGTCGCTGACGGCGATCAGGCAGTGTGGAAGTGCGGCGTAGGTCTCGAGCGACATCCTCTTCTTCTTGGGCGCGTCGGGATGTCCCTTCCGCACGGCGCAGGCGAAGCGGTCGCGCACGAGCCCGAGACCGCAGAGGCCCGCCGGCGGCTCGAGGCAGGCGTGGATCACGACGTCCGCCCTGCCGGCCTCGAGCCGACCGAAGAAGTCGGCGCGGTGAGGCAGGCGGACGTCCAGCGTGATCCCCGGCGCCTCGCGGATCACGCGGTCGCAAAGCGCAGGACCGAGCCTGCACGATGGCAGGTTGCCCGGTCACCGTCGGGCGGGTCTGAGCGGACGACCACGCATCAGTCCCGAGGCTCGATTGTGCGGGGAAGCAGGAGATCCTCGAGAAAGAAGGCGGCGAGATCGTTCCGGCCCGAGAGACCGGCTTTCTTGTAGACGGCGCGCGCTTGCTGCCTTGCCGTCGCGTCGGTGATCGAGCGGACGTCCGCGACCTCCTTGTGGCTGAGCCCTTTCAGGAGCAGCAGCGCCACCTCCTTCTCGGCCGGCGACAGCGCCCAACGTTCGAACTGGCGGTCGAGCGCGGCGCCAAGTCCGTCGAGCAACGCGCGTGCTTCGTCCCGCCACCGGGTGGCCTCCGCTTCAGTGAGCTCGAGTCGCCTAGCCAGGGCGAGCGCGTCTTCTCGGGCAGCGCGCTCGTTTCGGACGACACCCAGGAGGTGGCGCGCCATGAAAATGGCGCCGCCCAACCCGACGCCGAACACTGCGCCTTCGGCAACAACGTGACCGATCGTCATGCCGTCGCCCAAGTCTGAAAGGAGGTCGATGGCCGCGACGAGCGCGATCACCAAGAAGGCCGCGAGCGCGGCGCCCAGGAGTCGTCCTTCGGATGTGAGCTCTCGGCGTTCCAACCGGTCGAACTCCTAGCATATCACGCACAGCGGATGGTTCTCGCCCGCCTGCGCTGCCATGTTCGGACCGGCGATCGTGCAAGACGGTTCCAAGATGGACGCGCTGTTTTTTCACCCCAACCTGGTTCACGTCCCGGTGGCATCGGGCATCCTGATGCCGCTCGCTGGCGTGCTCGTCGTAGTGCTCCCTGTGGGTGCACTCGGCGCCCGCAGTTCCGGCTCCAGGCGCAGCCGCACCGGTCAGCTCTCGGGTCACAGGCATGCCGACGGCTCCGTCATCCGGCGGATGAGCGGCCGCCAAACCGCTGAAACCGCGAGGACCTCACACCTGTGAACGCGTCAGTTCGACAAGTGGAACGTTGAAGACACGCGGGTCGGATTCGGCCCAAACCTCGAAAGGAGATCGACATGTCTGAAGAGCAAATAGGTGGTCGGACCACAGTGACGGTAGTTGCAACGGCCGCCGTCACGCTGGCGATCGGGGTCACCGCGGCCGCGCTCGGGGGCTACTTCGTGCCGAACCGCGCAGCCGTACTGGCCCAGACCGAGCCGGCCACGACGGCAGAAACTGCGGAAGCCGCGCCCACTCCCCGGCCGGCGGCGGGCGTCGTGTTCGTTCCCATCGCCCCGGACTCGCAGCGCGAGCCGCCGCAGACCACGCTGGCCCAGGCGGGATCGGAGGCATTCATCGCAGCGACCGCCGAGCCGCACGAGCACGACAGCGACGACGTTGGCGAGCGAAGGCACCATCGGGATCACCGGGACGAGGACGAACGTGACGACGAGGACTGAGCGGCGGCCCTTGTCCCCCAAGCGGTCGACGGGAGCGCCGAACCTGAGGCTCTACCTGATCGCTTGCCTCGCGAGCGTCTACGTCCTGGCATGGTGGGCGTTCGGCGCCCGCGTACCCACACGCGCTGCCGAGCGTTCTCGTGTCGCGCCGGGGCCGGCTCCGACCGTCCAGCGGCAAGTTGCGATGTGGTACCAGGACCTTTTGCCCGCGGCGAGGCCTGCCGTGCAGGTTCCGGTCGGCTGGCACATCGCCGAACGCGGCGCGGTGTCGTTGGCGGACGCGCGCGCGGTCACGCGCCCGGTGCGCGTCTCACCGTCGCGCCCGGGTCGCGTTCGGACCAGGAGCTCGTGATGTTCACGTTCCGGGCGATGAACACCGATGTCCTGGTGAGCGCTTGCGACGACGAAGAGGTGACGGCCGCGCAGGTTGCTGCCACCTTCGCCGCCGCGGACAGGCGCTTCAGCAGATTCAGCGACGGCAGCGAGCTGTCGGCACTGAACCGGGCCGAGGGTCCCTTCGTCGCCTCTGGGGAGCTCTTCGAGATGCTCGAACGGGCACGCGCCTACGTGGAGATGACCGACGGGCTCTTCGATCCAGCGATCTGCGCAACCCTCCGCGCCCTGGGTTATGATCGGTCTTTCACGCCGGGAGCGCTCGACCGAGAGTGCGCGAATACTCCGCCGCGTCGAGGCCTGTTCGCGGACGTCGTGCTCGAACAGGACACCCGCACCGTCTGGCGCCCTCGTCACGTGCAGCTCGATCTGGGCGGCATGGCGAAGGGGTCCACCCTGGATCTCGCTGCGCTTCATCTGGGTCGCTCGGGCGCCATCGATGCCGGTGGCGATGTGGTCTTGCGTGGCTCGGGAGCCACCGGCGACGGGTGGCGGGTGGACCTCGAAGATCCGGTAGATCCAGCCCGCACGCTCGCCACGCTGGCCGTTTCCGATGCCGCCGTCGCCACGAGCGCGGCGAACCGTCGACGGTGGCGAGTCGGATCCGGGGTTGCTCACCACTTGATCGATCCGCGAACGCAGAGTTCGTCGGCAAACGATCTGCTGCAGGCGACCGTCGTTGCTGCGACCGCGGAGCTGGCGGACGTGCTCGCGAAGACGGCCTTCCTGCTGGGCGCACGAGCGGGTCGCCACTTTCTCCAGGGGCGAGAGGACTGCACGGGCGCCGTCCTGGTTCCGAAGAGCGGCCGCACGCTCTTCATCGGCGAGCTCGATGTCCGCGAGGTCGCCCGTGCGTAAGCGCATTGTGCTCGGCGTTGCGCTCGGCGGCGCGCTTTTGCTCGTGGTCGACGCGGTCGCGGTCCGTATGGGCGTCGCGACGGGCGCGATCCCGAAGCTGGCCGGGACCTCCCTCTGGATCACGTCGCGGGCCGCGGGAGTCACGGCGTTCATCGCGCTGACGCTCGACGTGGTCTTCGGGCTGTTCGTCTCCACGGGCGCGGTGGACCGTTTCGTCACTCGAGGACAAAGCGTGGACGCCCACCGCTGGCTTTCGACCGCAGCGCTGACGATGGTCTCGGTGCACGCGCTCGCGCTGATCGGGGATCGCTTCGTTCGGTTCGACATGCTCGATCTGCTCGTGCCCTTCGTGTCCGCGTACCGCTCGTTCGCCGTCGCGTTGGGAGTGCTGGCGGCGTACGGCGCGCTCCTGGTTCACGCGAGTTTCTCGTGGCGAAAACGCATCGGTGCGAAGGCTTGGCGGAGGCTCCACTACACGTCCTTCTTCGTGTTTGTTGCCGCGCTGCTGCACGGGCTGCTCGCTGGGAGTGACAGCAACACGGCGGGCATGCACGCAATCTACGTCTCTTCGGCGACCACGGTCGTCGCTCTCGGCGCGTATCGCGCATTGAGACACCGCGGCGCGCGTGTGGGTGCGCGTCGTCCCGGAGGTACGACGTGATCTGGGAATTCCGAGACGTCAGCATCGCCTTGCCGCAATCGTCTTCCGAAACGCCTACGACCCACGCTCGAGCCCGGCGGACCTTGACCTTTTACCCGAGCATGGGGTCCATGCTGCGTGCATGAAGCCGGATCGACTGCTTGCTGCGCCGCGGGGAAAGTCGATGTCGACCCTCTCCGATCGATGGGTCTCGGCGCACCGGGATCGTGATCGCGAACAAGGTCCTTGGGGATGCATGTCGGGTGTGAAGACGCCGAAAACGCAAGGGCCGCTGCCGGGAGGGCCGGCGACCACGATCATGCGTGGGTGCGGCATCGGAGATCAGCCGGTTTCGAGCGTCGTGTCGGAGTCGGGGAGCATGTCTGGCGGGAGATCGCGGGAAACGAGATCGCCGTTCGCGTCGATGATGCCGAGCCGCTCGAGGCGGACGCGTTCGGCTGCGATGCGCGCGGTGGCGAGCGCCATCACGCGGCGATCCCACTCCTCTTCGTCCGCGGGGCGGTCGAGATCGAGGTCGTCGAACGGGGCGCTCGGGATTGGCGAGGGATCGATCGCGTGCGCGCGCATGATGGGAAGGATGCCCGATTCGCGCTGGAACGGCCACCATCGTGTGCAGCCTAGGACGAGAAGAGGCAGGCAATGGCCGCACGGCAACGCGAGCCTGCGCGTGGCCACCAGCTCGAGTGCGTCGGCAAGCAGCTTGTCCGACTGGCTGCCCTTCAGCCGACCCCGGTGGGCGTAGACCTCCGCGAGAATCGGCGGAGGGCCGTCCGCGCCGCCGTCAATCTCGACGCATGAGCCGTCCGGTAGCTGCAGCGTGCGGGGCAGTAGCTCGACTCCGAGTCTTCCCGAGCGCCTCGAGCACGAGCTCTTCGGCGCGGCTCTGCTCGATGCTGTCGGACACGTGAGCGGCGGCCATCCACGCAACCATACCCGCTCAGGATCGGATGGGCCCAACCGGCGTGCTCATGCGCGAATCAGACTCGCGACCTTCGAGGCCTCGAGCACCACGTACTTCTGACCCTCAGCCGGAACGGGAAGGAGAAAAGCGCCTCGCTCCAGTTTCTTCGCGATGCAGCGATCGCCGGTGTGATCGAGGGTGTAGAGCACGAGCGTGTCCTTCTTTCGATTATGAAAGATCACGGCCGTCGCTGGATCCAGCATCAGCCCGAGGTCGCGTTCACAGGCGACGCGGAGACGGTCGACGCCCCAGCGGACGTTGATAGGCACCGGGTAGAGAACCAGCCGTCGCGCAGATGGCGGGATGAAAAGCTCGATCATGATGACGTGTTGGAGGAAGCCGACCTCAACACGACGATGAGTGAGCTTGGCGCGCTGACGCGGCAGGGGGGCCTACGACGACGGAGCGGCACCAGCGACCAGCCCGACCTCGCCGCGGACTTCGGCCATCAGATCCTCGACGGTCATCTCTTGACCAAGCCCCCCATCGAGCTCGGCGATCCCGTCGTCGATCGCGGCGCGCTGCATCGTGGTGCTCTCGCCGTTCACGCTCGCGTCGCGGTTCATCCCGGCTCGGAGGTCGAAGTTCAAATCGAGCTACAAAAGCAAAAGGCCCTGAATTCAGGGCCTTCCGGGTTGCGCGGGGGCGATTCACCCGATGTATACGGCCCTGCGCCTGCCGGTGGCGGTGCGCATTGCCGCGTGAAACTTCGCGTTGCCGCCGTCGCGGGTCCTCCCGACCGAGCGACCACGTGGTCGCTGGCCCGGTGCGCTACGTCGCCCCTCACGGCTGGTAGCTCGGGACAGAGGGGGGTCCCAAGAAAGATCCGCGCAAACGGCCCAAGGTGCATGCAGCCGACAGATCCCCAAGAGATTCGAGCCGTCGCTCTGGAGAAGGCGGGCGAGGTCATGATCGCAGCCAGGATCCGGAAGTGCGGTTCGCTCCTCCCACCCGGCCGCCGAATCGCATGCAAGAGCCGCTACTGCCCCTGCTGCGCGTCGAGGGAAAGGGAGCGCCTCGCGCGACGCACGGCGGCCAAAATCCGAGCCATGCGTGATCCCCTGCTCGTCCAGTTCTCCGTCAAGAGCCGAGGTTTCAAGGATCTCGGCGCAGCGCTGGACCCGCTGCGCGCCGGTATCTCGCGGGCGCGGCGCACGTGGGCTTTCAAGACGGTACGGGCTGGAGCTGGCGCGATCGAGTTCAAGCTCCTTCAGAATCGTTTCTGGGACGCGCACGCCCACCTCGTGGTCGACGTGGACGACGACGACCTCGACATGTGGGAGCACGAGGTGCAGAAGGCCTTCACGAAGGCCACGGACGGGCGCGGTCGGTTCTCGATCCACTGGCAGGCCCCCGACATTGCTCCGGGGCACACGATGCGGATCGCCAGGTACATGCACAAGGGCGCCACCGAGGATGCCCCGTGGTCCGGAAGTCCCGCGGCGCTCGCCGTTGTGGTCCAGTCCCTCCATGGGCGACGGCTGCCGGTTGCTTGGGGCTAGCGGCCCCAGATAGCCCAGAGGACGACGCGGGTCGGCAGCCACGCGGCTGGTCGCGCTGGTCGCGCACCTGTTCGTCCCGCTGAGACTTTGGCGGGCAAGCCGGCCCAAGATGTCGACCTGTGTGCGAAAGGCTTTCCTGATGCGAGCTGGGAGCCCGGAATGGACATCTGTGGGGCTGCGGCGCCGGTGGGCAGTGTGGCACCCGCTTACTTCGCGAGTGGTGTAGCCACGTCGAGCAGTTCCGCCCGAGCCCGCGCGATGCGTGCGGACGTGGTTGACCTTCGGTCGGGGCGCCTGCCGTTCAGCATCCTCGACACCACGACCGGAGACCACGATGCGGCCCGACGGGGCCGGTGTCCCTCGTCGGTTAGACGCCCGGCGATGGCTCGGAGGGAGAGCCCTTGGGATCGAAGTGCTCGGGCGCGCGCCACGGCTGCAATCTCTCCCGGTGCTGCCACCAGTTCCTTGGAGTCGCCGGACCGCAAGCGGCGGCCGTAGCGAGGCTCACTCGCGTAGACGCGATCCGCTGAATCTGCTCGCCGCCGGCCGTCGAGCAGCCTGGTGCGAATCGTCTCCTTCTCAAGCTCGGCGAAGGTGGCGAGGATCGAGGTCAGCAACTTCAAAGAGCGCCGCCCCCATGCCGGACGCGCTGTCGATCCCATCGGCCAGGGACACGACCCGGACTCCAGCATCGACGAGCACTGCAAGGGTTTCCTGTACGTCGATGGCGTTTCGCCCGAGGCGATCGAGCTTGTAGGTGACCAGCACGGTGCCTTGGCCACCCTGAATGGCGGCACGGAGCGCCCTGCGCAATGCAGGCCGATTGGTCGCTGTCCCGGAGACTGCGGCATCTTCCTCAATCGCCAGGAGAGGCACGCCCTGATAGCTACACCAGGCAGCGATCTTTTCCCTCTGGACCCCGAGTCCGTCGCCGTCGGTCACCTGCGAAACACCGCTAACCCTCGCATACCCAATCGCCCGCGGATCTTCCATGACAGTAACTGTAATACAGTAACTGTCTGCGCGCAAGCCCAGAAGATGGAGGACTACTTGCGGCGTCGCTTCGCCGCCGGAGTCTTTGCCGAACGCGGAATCCCAATGCCCCTGGCTTGGGCTTTTTGCGAATCAGCCACCGGAGGACGGCGGCAACCGTCATTTCCCCGACCCCTCGCCGGCCAGCTCCGCCGTCCGGGCCGCTACGAGCTGATCGCGGCGCAACCTTTCGGGCTCCGGCGAGCCTGAGCGTCAACGTGGAGGAGGCGACGGTCCTACGGTCAACACGGCGAGGGCGGGGCATAGGTGTAATCGCAACACTGGAAACAGCCTAAGTGACAGCATACCGGTGGTGTGTCCGCTAGCAGTAGCGGTTACATACCCTTCGATGGCCCGCTACTTTGCGCGGTCATCCCTCACGCCAAGATCTCGCATTCGGCGAGAGCTTCACGCCCATCTATGGTGCCTGGTCCCGCGGCGGGCGGCCTCGTCGCACGTGCCGGCTCCGAGGTGCGTCGAACAAGGCGCCTATGCCAACGTCGAGGTGGTCGGCGAGCCTCGTGAGGGAGCGGATTGTCATGTTCAGCTCGCCCAGTTCGATCTTCTGCAAATGCTTCGTCGTGATCCCGATTTGCTCGCTGAACTCGGCCTGCGTAAGCCCTCGGGCCGTCCGCAGCTCCGCCACGCGCCGGCCAACGTCTCGAACGACTCGGTCGGGATCGCGGCGCCGCACGCCTTCCGTCTGCGTCGAAGTGGATCCTTGTAAAATCCCATCTTGATGGGGCTATGATGCACGGGGAGGCTCTGCGATGCGTTCGCTCCTGCTTGTTCTGCTGATCTTCGCTTTCTCGGCCTCGTGTCGGCCCGCGTCGGAAGCGAGCGGTCCGCCGCCACCGCCCCCACCAGCGACCCCGACGCCCTCGGCGTCGCAGATGCCCGACCCGCCGCCCAACGCGACGGAACCGACGGCATCGAACCTCGCCGCGGCGAAGGATCCCGTGACGCTGGCGTCGGGCCAAAGGGATCCGCATGCGATCGCCCTCGACGCGACATCGGTGTACTGGCTGACGAAGAAAGAGGTCATGAAGCTCGACAAGGCGTCCGGTTCGACCTCAGCACTCGCGACGGGCTTCCTCGATCCTCAACACCTCGCCGTCGACGCCACGGATGTCTACGTCGCTGCGCCCTTCGCACCGAAAGGCGGCCTCGGCGGACTCATTCGTGTGCCCAAGTCGGGAGGAGCACCGGTACAGCTTGTGCCCACGAAAGGCTTCTCGCCTAACGGCATCGCGCTCGACACTGCCAACGTCTACTGGGCCAACGCGAGCGGGAAGATCATGGCCGTGCCCAAGGCCGGCGGGCAACCGAAAGAGCTGCGCTCGATGACCGTGAACCCATCGGAGATGGGTGGCATCGCCGTCGACGCCAGCGGAATCTTCTGGGCGAACAGCGGGGACCCCTTCAAGAAGCTGCGGGACGGCTATCTCATGGGGATTCCGCTCGTGGGTGGTCCGACCGCGAAGCCGATCCTCTTTGTCGACGTGCTCAAGGAGAACGGCGGCGGACCGCGAGACCTGGCAGTCGATGCGGACAACCTCTACTGGACGGACTGGGGGGCGTCGACGAGCGGTCCGAAAGGCGATCAAGAAGGCGGCCAAGGCAGGCGGCGCCACGACACTGCTCGCGAGCGAGGACAAGGACCCGACGGACATCGCTCTCGACGGCTCGTTCGTCTACTGGACGACCTTCGGCCAGGCCGGGATCGCGAACGGCACGGTGATGAAGGGAATGCGCGTCGGCCGGAGGCGCGAAAGCCTTTGGCGACCGGTCAGGACCGCGCCAGCTCCGTGGCCGTGGACGAAGCCGCCGTCTATTGGACGACCTACAGCGGCACCAACTGGCGAAGGTCGCCAAGTAAAGAACGAGAAAGGCGCGCCAGATGCCCGAATGCTTCTTCACACGTGTGCGGTCGTTGTTTGCCGGCTCGGTCGCGCTCGCGCTCTTGCCCGCGTGCATGGCGATGACGACCAACGAGAAGAACGTGGATGTGCCGGTTCGGACTCGTAGCGAGCGGGAGGTACAGCCCGGCGAGCGCTTCACGACCAGAGTCGCCGATAGCACGTTCGCCGAAGACTCCGCGAAGCTCGTGCTCGTCGTCACTCGCGGCCGTCTGTGCCGGAACGTGGAGCACAAGATCGTCGATCGCACGGAGGTCACGGAGCGCACGCTCAAGGACGACCCATTTTGGTATTGGGTGTTTGCGGCCGCAGAACTCGGCGCGGGCCCATACTTGATCGCGACCGCAGACGGGTCAGAGAGCAAACGCAACTGGGGAATCGGCATTACTGCGTTGGGCGTCCTCACGACGAGTGTGTTGTCGTAGGCAATGCCATCGCCGCCAGCGATTCCACGGAGCACTTGGGCGAAGTCGAGGCGGACTCAACGCCCGGGTCGTCCTCGCCTTGCGAGGAGAAACCCGCGGCGCACGTGGACGTTGCTGTAATGGGAGAAGGGCGCGCGCTCGCGGAAGGGAAAACAGACACTCGCGGAAGGGTCGAACTGACCGTGAAACTGTCTGAGATTGGACCGAACGACGGGATGCAAGTGGTCGCGGATGGACAGCAAGCCGGCGTAGTCAATGCGCTAAGAAAGTTCGCGCTTGCGGCCAGAGAACGTGACGAGCGCGAACGAGAAGCACGCGAAAAGTCAGCCCGCGACCAAAGGCTTCAAGCGGAGATCACGAGCGGCCGGTGTTCAGAGGCTCGATACAACATTTTGCAAGAAGCGCTCATGGTCGTGAAGCAGCTCTTCGACGGAGCTTCCAGCGGGAGCAGCCAAGACCTCTTTACGATCCTCGGACACGACACGGTGGTCGCCACGCCGGAGGGCACGTCGCTGGAATTGAGCGCCTGGCTCGGCGGCGAGCTTCACTTGTTTGCAATCGGGTTCGACCCGGTCAAGCTCGACCTGCGCGACGAGAAGGGCTACGCGATCAAGACCAGATCCGTGTGGGAACGGTTGCTACGGTCACAATCGGAGCACACGGACAGCCGGGCCTTCGTGGCCGCCAGCGGATCGGCGTATGCGCTGAAGGTCAGGGGGAAAGGCTGCGCAATGGTTCTGGCCGTCCGAAAGCTGTAGGCGCTTCGCACTCGAAACGCCCGAGCAAGATTGTCGCGCGCTTCTCCGCTTCGAGGGCCGAGTCTTTCCCGCAAACTCGCGCGGTCACGCGCGCCTGACCGGATCTGCTTTCTGCCCGAAAATCGGAACATGACGGTGAGAAGGTCTGCTGCACAGCGGCGCGCAAGCCAGCGGAATGGGTCAGCGTCGCGAGGCCCGAGTTCCGCGTCCGGCAAGCGCCGGGCATCGATGAACGCGGTGAGACACGGGCTCAGCGCCAGGACTGTGGTCCTGCCCGACGAAAGCCCCGAAGAATTCAACCGACTTGCTCAAGCACTGGCGGATGATGTTGAGCCGACCGGGGCGATCGAGCAGTTGCTACTCGAAAGGCTCGCGACGACGGCCTGGCGCTTGCGCCGTGCGTCGCGCATCGAGGCCGACGTGCTCTCGGAAGAGCGCGTGGACGCCGAGGGGAAGGAGATTTCGCTGGGCCTGGGCTTCGTCCGTGCTGTCGCCCACGGCGAATCGCTGACGGTGCTCGCCCGCCACGAACGCGCGCTCGAACGCGGGTTTCTGGCGGCGCTGCACGAACTATCGCGTGTCGGGCTACAGCGCGGCGACGGCGAAGTTGAACTCGGCGAAGGTGGGGAAGCGGCGGAAGCCACTGTGGATTCGTCCAACGCGAGCGACCATGTGGTCGCAGCCGGCGCCGAAGAGGACTGAAATCTCCGGGTTCGTTTTGCAGCCCGCGATTGAGCGGTCGACGGAGTGACCCCCGCTGGCGTTGCTCGGACGACAGGCGAGGATCCGATCCTAAGCTTGATCGAATCGAGATCGTGGTCCAGAATGCTCATCGTCCGTCGATCGACCACGGTTTGGGCGAAGTGACCGGCATGACCTCCGGAAAGGGATCCTGATGCACTCTCGCCAGGAACGTGAAACCAGCGAAACAACGGCTGCCGAGACCAGAACGGCCTACGCAAAGGCTTGCGCGCTGCTCGGGTACTCCGGCCCCGACCACGAAGCCGACGAGGTGATTGACCTTGTCGGCGTGACCGACGATGGGCGTCGCGCAGCTCGGCTCGCGGCGTTCTACCCGGCGCCGATCACCGAAGCCATCGACCGCGCCGCGCGCCTTGCTCGGCTGCACCCGGAAGCCTTGTTGGACGCGGGCCATCTCCCGTTGCTCGACCTGCTCGCGA